>NZ_JAAKZF010000128.1 GCF_011045125.1 Allomesorhizobium camelthorni
GTTTGAGGCGTCACTCCCGCCAACCGGGTCTGCAATCGGACGGCGACCTTTGCTTCACCGGCCGGCGTGATCGCTTCATCGCATAGCCCGAAAGGCAGGCGCTCCCGCAGCCGAAACCCGTAACCTCGCCAGCAAGAGCGGGCCCCAAAGGACTTAGAACGAGTAGCTCGAATTGACAGCTATTCAATCGGACCCGTCAGGCACACAGTTTTGGCCTGGGCGCGGGCTGAGCTGCTCCGGGGGATAGCGGTACTGCTTATACCGCGTGTGTAGCTCAGACGGAGGCGTACGGCGCCGTGTGTCAATGTGTGGAATGGGACCGCACGCCTCCGTTCGCGCCCAGAGTTGGAATCCGGCTGCTCCAGGGTACCGGGATCCAACGGCATGTACCGGCAATGGAACTAGCATAGCAGTCAATCTCAACCGTCCGTTGGCAGCACAAAACCCCGTAACAGATGAATGGTGGTTAGCTGGCTGCGGCACAAACTAGAGGACAAGTGTAATGTCTAGCAAACAGCAGCAGGGTATCATCGGGTTGCCGTGGGACCCCAATAGCCAGGATCAGGAGCAGGATCAGGCACAGTTCGAGGCTCAGCTCCAGGGGCAAGCCCAGTTGGAGGCTCAGCTTCAGGGTCAGGGTCAAGGGCAGGGTCAGGGTCAGGGCCAAGCACAGGACCAGGGTCAGGGCCAGGATCAGTATCAGGAAAGCGTGTCTTACAACGGCAACGCCAACGGAAACGCCAACGGCAACGCCAATGGTAACGGCAACCTGAACCTGAATGGCAATGCGAATTCCAACGCCAACGCCAACGCCAATTCCAACACCAACACATCCACGACGACTGTCGACGTGAGTGTGGGCCTGAACCTGGAAGGCTGGCAGCCATCCGACGACGACTTCGCCGACATCGACGTCTACGACAATTCGTCGGTCGGCAATCTGTTCGTCAATCGCGACGGCGAGATCCACTACAATCCCGGTGACGACATCAGCTTTGACGACATCCTGAACGGAGCCCTGAACGGAGCCGGAAACGACAGCGCGTTCATCCAGAACCAGGTCGCCGACCTCGAAGACAATGATACGCTCGAAAGCGCCTGGGTCCAAAACAACGCCGACTTCAACCAGAATGGCGACGCCAATGGCGGCGTAGCTTACGCTGACGAAGGCATCGATGCCGGCGGCGGCGGCGGCGGCGGCGGCTACGCCAAGGCAAACGGCGGCGACGGAGCTGCCGGCGGCAACGCCACGGGTGGCCAGGGCATCGGCGGCCAGGGTATCGGCGGCGCGGCCAACAGTGCAGCGCTCGGCGGCATTGGCGTCGGCGGTTTGGCGGCTGGTGGTGCGGCTACTGGCGGTAGCGCCACGGGCGGCGCCGGAGCAGCCGGCGGCTCAGGCACCGGCCTCGGCGTCGGACTTGGCGGTCTCGGCGTTGGCGTCGGCACTGGCGGCGATGGCGGCACGACCGGTGACGGCGGCGCTGGCGGAGCAGGCGGCGCAGGCTCAGGCGGAGCAGGTGGCGACGGAACAGGCGGTGCAGGCGGCTCAGGAACAGCCGGCGATGCAGGCGACGGCACCGGCGGAGCCGGTGGAACCGGTGGCGCAGGCGGCGATGCCGGCGCGATCGCGGTGGCCGCGGCCGTTCCCGTTATCCCCATCCTTTCGTCGGCTGATGCCGCGGCGTTGGCCGTAGGCGCGGCGGCGGGCGGCGCAGGTGGCGCAGGCGGCGCAGGCGGCAACGGGCCTGGCGGCGATGCCGGCGCAGGCACGGGTGGCGCAGGCGGAACCGGCACTGGTGGCGCTGGTGGCGCAGGCAGCGGCGGCGCTGGTGGAGCCGGTGGCTCGAGCGGCGATGCTGATGGCGGCCTCGGCGCTGGCCTAGGCGTCGGCGTCGGTACCGGTATCGGCCTTGGCGCAGGCATTGGCGGCGACGGCGGTGCTGGCGGCGCGGCCACGGTCGGCGCGGCCAACGGCGGCGACGCCACGGGCGGTGCAGGCACCGGCGGCAACGCGTTGAGCGCTGCCCTGGGCGGCGACGGAAACGGCGGCGGCGCGATTGGCGGCTTCGCCTTCGGCGGCGACGGCGGCAATGGCGGCAATGGCGGCATCGCGACGACTGGTTTCGGCGGCGCCGGCGGTGCTGGCGGACAGTGGGGCTCCGGAAACGGCGATGACGGCATCGTCAACGGTATTTCCGAAGCTCACGCCGAAGCGGCGATCGATCTGACCGCCTTCAACCAGAGTATCGTGATGGGCGCCAACCTGCAGGGCAACACGATCGACATGACCGTGGTCGGTGGCGATCTCACCAGCACGTTCACCGGCGAAGACGTTTAAGCACAGTCCTCCGCTTTCGCGGACTTCAATCTGGATCTGCGCGGGGATCATCCCCGCGCAGATTTCCGAAAGGGGCAAAAGCTAACCAGGCCTGGGCGGGCCTGAAGTCAAGAAGGAGGCGATCCCCGTGCTTATGGATAAGATCACCGAAACCATCGCCCATTTCATCGGACTTTTTGGAATTGCCATCGAGGAAGCGCGTTTACGCAAGGACTACGATGAGTTTCAGGCGCAGCGCGCCCTGGAGCGCGAGCAGCCTGATCTCATCAACGTCACGGTCGAGGGCCGCGCTCCGTACGATCTCATTGGCATGGATCCGGGCCTGCTCTACCAGCCGCTCGTGCCTGGCCTGGTCCCGGAGACCGCATGGTCCAACGTCGACTACAGGCCTCCCCAGATTCCTGAACTGGCGGCGGCATTTCCCGGCAATCAGGCTGCTCTTATTCCAGGAATAGGCCTTCTAGGCCTTCGCGGCGGCGCGTCTTCGCACCACCCTGGACTGCAGATCGAGCCGCCGGGCTCGATCGCCGTTCGCATCAATCAGGAGATCAGGCTTTCCGACAACGACTATGTTGGCGCAGGCGGGCATGGTTTGAAATTCAGTCCGACCACCGATCACGGCGCCGAGATGGCGGCGCTTCTGCACGGTGCGGCGCGGCATGCGCCATTCGCCAACCTGGACGCGCCGGGCTCCGTCGAGGAAATCGAGGACTTCCTCCTTCAAGCCGGACCGGCCCTGACGACCTTCGCGAAAGGATACGATGAGGCAGATGACGACGCTTTCGTTGTGTCGCAGGAGGTGATCGAAGGTTCGTTCGTCAACGGAACGCCTGCAACGGAACTCCCCATACTGGCAGATCACCTTCCCGATGAGGAAGAAGACGAGGCGAACGAGCCCGATCCGGTCGATTCCGTGAGTGGGACCGGGGCCGTAGAAACGGAAGCGTCCGTCGATCTGGTGGCCGGCTCCAACACGATGGTCAATTCCGCGGTCCTCACCAACAGCTGGCTGGGCGGCGCAGTCATGGCGGCCGTCGGGGATTGCGTGGAGATCAACGCCATCGTGCAGGTCAATGCCTGGAGCGATAGCGACGCCATCGGCTCCAGTGTCAGCGGCTGGAAGTTCGATCCCGCCGAAGCAACCAAGGCATTCAACATTGCGATGTTCGCGCGGGTTGATCCGGCAGCGGGAAAAGGAGTGCCAGGCGACGGCGTATCAGCAGGTGATTTCCCCAAGCATTGGGCCGTCACGAAGATAGACGGCGACCTGATCTCGATGAACTGGATCGAACAGTTCAGTTTCGTGACCGACAACGACATTCATGTCCTGTCCTCCTCAGGCGTCACCACCATGGTAACGACCGGCGGCAACACGACGCTCAACGACGTCTCGCTCGCCGAATTGGGGTTGTACTACGACCTTATCATTGTTGGCGGAAACATTTACGACGGCAACTTCATCCATCAGATGAACGTGCTTCTCGACAACGACCTGGTTGGCGGAGTCAAAGGTTTCGGGACGACTGGTGAGGCATCGCTGTCCACCAGCGGAAATCTGCTTTGGAATCATGCCGAGATCGTCACCGTCGGCGGGACGGGCGGTTTCGCAGCCCTACCGGCGCATTACAAGCAAGCGGCGGAAAATTTCGGGGCCGGCCGCAATGACCTGCCCAGTGATATTCTGCGCGACCCAGCCTTTGAAGGTCTGGCGGGTCTCAAGGTCCTCTACGTCTCCGGAAGCATTTTCGATCTGCAATACGTCAAGCAGACGAACATCCTGGGCGATTCCGACCAGGTAGCGATGGCGCTCAACGGCATCGACGACAGCTTCCCAAATGCCAACTGGGCCATATCGACCGGCTCCAATGCGCTGATCAACGCCGCCCAAATTGTCGACGTCGATTTGACCGGAAAGACCTATGTCGGCGCGAACCATTACTCCGACGAGATCCTGATCCAGGCGGAATTCGTCTCCGCAAATCCCGATCTGGGCGGCAAGGACCCCGACGCTCTGGTCAATGAGGCGATCGCCTTCCTTGATGACGATATCGCAGGTCCAGGCGACGACCATACCGCGTCCGTCCTTCAGCCCAGTCACGATGCTTCGCACGCGGACCTCATGCAGACGATGCTTGCGTGAGTGCGAAACCACCGAGGAAATAATATGAAGATTGATCGTGCCAGCACCTGGCGACCTTTCGTTGACCAAAAAGGCGAGCGTGGCTTTACCAGATCGGCAGAAATGGATCCGGTGAGCGGGCTTGCGCAGATGCTTGACGAACAGGGCAAAGTCGTCGACCGCTCCGCGGCCGCGCTGGAACGCGTGATCAGCCAGCTGCACGAAGACGCCGGGGCTGGTTCAGCCGGCCCGGCATCCTCCGCCGGCGAACTGTCTGCTGAGGCGCGCGGTGAGGAGCGCCACCCCAGCAGCCCGCCGCTCGAGCAGCCGATTGTGTCCGAGGCAACGGCAAGTCCGAAACTGGAGCATCGAGGCAAAAACGGCGAACCGGAGAATCCCAAAACCGAGACTGCAAAGGCCGGGGCAGACGTAAGCACGATCGAGCAAACCGGAGTGCGGCCGGCCGAGCCATCAGAACGCGCCGAAAAAGTGTCGGAGGTCGCGATGCCAACGACCGAAGTCAGCCTTGCTGAGGCCGACTGGACCGAAGCCGCTAAGGCGGACAGCGCGGTGGTGGAACCGGAGGCGCCGGCGATCGAGCACTTGCGTCTCGAAGGCCCGCTGCCCGAACAACAGGTGGCCGTCGAGGCGGCCGCCCGAACCGATCTAATGGCGTCGGGCGAAATCGGTGAGGCGGCGTCCGGCAAGGCGACGGCTCCAGACGCGCAGGGTTCAGAGGCGGCGCCGGCGCTGCCACGCGCCGAGATGGAGAGCCTGCCGCCCGCCCAATCCCTGCCTGACGAAATGGCGCAACCTGTCGCTTCTGCCCCGGTCACGGATCGCGTGGAGCCTCGCCAACGGGACGCTCCGGAAGCAAAAATCACCCCCGCGGCGCCAGGCGGATTGACGATCGAGGGCGATCGCGAGCCGATCAAGGTGGAAAACCGATCGCCCAACGGTGGCGGTGTGAACAACGCGAACAATGGCGGCGGTGGTGGTGGAGGTGGAAGCGGCGGCGGACAATTCCACCGGCGGTTGGGCCCGATCAACTTCGCCCAGAACCTCCAGGCGGGACTGCGCGCGGTCAAGTCGAACCTGCTTGTCGTGATGATCTTTACCGTCGCCTCCAATATCCTGGTGCTCGCGATCCCGATCTATCTCTTCCAGATTTCCGATCGCGTGCTGACCAGCCGGTCGCTCGACACGTTGATCATGCTGACTGTCGTCATCGTGGGGGCGGTCCTGCTCCAGGCCATGCTCGACGCCATTCGACGATTCATCCTCATGCGAACAGCCGTCGAGGTCGCCGCCCAGCTCGGCACCCCGATCCTGAGCGCGGCGGCTCGAGCCTCGCTTCACAGCAACGGCCGCGAATACCAGACGCTCGGTGATCTTCAACAGCTTCGTTCGTTCCTGGTGTCGGGGACATTGCTGGCGGTTCTCGACGCGCCGATGGCGCCGTTCTTCATCCTGGCGGTGTTTCTGGTGCATCCGCATCTGGGCTTCATCGTTGTCGGCTCAGCTCTCGCCCTGCTGGTGATCGCCAGGATCAACCAGACAGCGACAGCCGCGCCCTTTGGCGAGGCCAATGTCCATCAAAGCAAGGCGAACCTTCACCTCGATTCAATGTCGCGTAATTCGCAAATCATCAACGCACTGGCCATGATCCCCGAGGCGGTGAAAATCTGGGGGAGGGATACCGCCGGATCGCTCAAGGCCCAAGTTATCGCTCAGGACCGCAATATCGTTTCGGCTGCCACGTCGAAAGCTACGCGGCTTTTGACACAGGTGGCCATGCTGGGCTGGGGCGCTTATCTGGCCATCGAAGGCGAAATCACCGGCGGCATGGTGATCGCCGCCTCGATCATCGCCGGCCGCGCCCTTGCGCCCATCGAAGGCGCCATCGAAGGCTGGAACCAGGTGGTGCAGTCGCGAGCCGCCTATGGGCGTATCGCGGCGCTGCTTCAGTCGTCGCCGCTCAATTTCGAACGCCTGAACCTGCCGCGCCCGGAAGGCAGGCTCGATGTAGAGCGATTGCTGTTCGTGCCTCAGGGGACGAAGCGGGTGGTGCTGAACGGGATCACCTTCTCGCTCTCGCCCGGCGATTCCTTGGCGGTCATCGGCAATTCGGGCGCCGGCAAGACCACGCTGGGAAAGATGCTCGTTGGCTCGATCCTGCCGACCTCGGGAAATGTGCGCCTCGACCTGATGGACCTGCGCAACTGGGATCAGCGGCAGTTCGGCGAAAACATCGGCTACCTTCCCCAGGATGTGCAGCTGTTCCCGGCAACCATCAAGGCCAATATCGCGCGCATGCGCGACGACGCGAGCGACGCCGACATTTATCAGGCCGCGATGCTTGCCGATGTCCATGAGATGATCGCCACTTTCCCGCAAGGCTATGAAACCTTCGTCGCGGGCGATGGTGCCCCCCTGTCGGGCGGCCAAAAGCAGCGCATCGCGCTTGCCCGCGCGTTCTTCGGCAATCCGCGGATGGTCATCCTCGACGAGCCGAACTCCAATCTGGACAGCGCCGGCGACGCCGCGCTCGCCCGCGCCCTGGCTCATGCCAAGCGCGAAAAGATAACCGTCATCACAATTACGCAGAGACCCGCGCTTTTGCGGAGCGTCGACAAGATCCTCCTGCTTACCAACGGAACCGTATCCATGTTCGGTCAACGCCAGGAAGTCCTGCAGGCGCTGGCGGCGCGGGGCATGGCGCCGCCCGGGGCCAGCGGCCCCCTGTCGATGCAATGAAACCGAACGGGTGAAAGATGAGCGCTGTCGCCACACATCATGACGCCGAATGGTATTCGGATGTTCCCCGCTCCATCCTGAAGCAAACGGTTGCCGGACTTGTCCTGCTCGGGCTGAGCTTCGGCGGGTTCGGGGTGTGGGCCATGACGGCGCCGCTGGCCGCGGCGGTGATAGCGCAAGGCAGCTTCGTGGCGACCGGCCAGAATAAGATCGTGCAGCATCTTGAAGGCGGCCTGATCAGCGAACTGCTGGTCAGCGAGGGCGACTACGTGGAGGTCAACCAGCCTTTGGTCAAGCTTGACGAGACTGCGGCGCGGGTCAACGAACGTCAGTTCTTCTTGCGCCGCGTCCGGCTCGAGGGCATCGTGGCGCGCTTGTCGGCGGAAGCCGCGGGACTGACCGAGGTCAAGTTTCCCGAAGTTATTCTCAAGAACCGGAAGGACGACGACGTGGCCGCGATAATGGCCAGCCAGGAGCTCAATTTCCAGGCGTCGCGGAGCAAGCTCGACAGTGAAATCGGGCTGCTGACGCAAAACATCAAGGCGCTCGAGTTCCGGGCGAACGGCTATCAGCGGGAACTGGAGTCCATGGGACGCCAACTCGCCTTTCTTCAGGAAGAATACGAGGGAAAGAAAATCCTTGAGGAAAAAGGGCTTCTGCGCAAGACCGAGATCAAGGCCATACAGCGGGCCATGGCCGATGCGGAGGGGCAGATGGGCAAGCTCACCGCGGAAGTGTCCGAAACCGGCGCCCAGATCGAAAAACACCACCAGCAGATGGAGCAGACCTTCGCCGCCTACAAACAGGCCGCGCTCGACGAACTGCAAAGCGTCGAGGCCGAACTCGACAGCGTCAGGCAACAGTCGCGCGAGGCGGAAAACGTGCTTGGCCGAACGACTCTTCACGCGCCGGTTTCGGGCACCGTCGTGCGGATGTACTACCATACTTCCGGCGGCGTCATAGAAAGCGGAAAGAGCATAATGGAAATCCTTCCCGCCGATGTGCCGCTCATCATCGAAACGCAGGTTCCGCGTACCGAGATCGACAATGTCAGGATCGGGCAAAAAGCCACGGTCCGGCTGACAGCGCTCAATTTGCGCACGACCCCGGTGCTGAATGGAGAAGTCTACTACGTTTCCGCGGACGCTCTGCCCGATCCCGCTGGCGATGCGAAGCGGGAAGTCTATCTGGCCCGCGTCAATCTTCCGGTCAGCGAATTGTCGAGGGTACCCGGATTTGCGCCGACGCCGGGCATGCCCGTCGAAATCATGATCCAGACCGCCGAGCGCACCTTCTTCTCCTATCTCGCCAAGCCGATCACCGACAGCATGTCGCGCGCTTTCCTTGAGCAGTAGCCTTTCCCAAGGCTATCTTGCTGCATCCGTAAGGTGCGTGATGGTGCAAAGTTTCGCTGTAACCGATGACGAGCGATGCATTGTGAGTCATGTCAGCCAGACGGCCAAAGAGGTAACGTATTTTCTGTGGGCATCGGGAGTAAAAGCGGTGCTCGTTCAGGAAGCGGGGACGGCTTGAAATCAATGGCGTGTCCACCTCCTCGCAACCCGTGCCGGGGTTGGGGACGTGCTATTCTAACTCCGAGCGCTCAAAGGCGTGTCAAACTAGCAGCTACGGGACCGGTTCCTGTACCGCTCTTCTGGTCGAACGAACCAAACCCTAGACGTGCCTTAAGAAGAGCTAGCCGCACCGAGCAAGCTTTGACAAAGGCACTATCTGAAGTTCGAAAACGCGGCCTTCGAGGCGCATACATCGCCCTTCAGAACGATGCCGTATGGGAGCAGACGCACGGCACGCCAGTCGACTAAAAGGCCAAGCCATGCGCCCATCGCAGCCAGTGCCTAGCCCGCCGCCTGGGCCGAAAGGAACCACGATGAGCGATACCCCTATGCTGGTCACCGGCTTCGCCCTCGATATGGCCATGTCCGAAGATGGCGGGACCATGGTTGCCTTTCTCACCCTTCAGACAGGCGAACTGACCTTCGAGTTTGCCATCAACGAGGAAGGCGTCCAATCGATGGTCGAGAGCCTGCAGCAGTTCCTCGACATGGTACAGTCGAGGGGTGGCCGGGCCAACTGATCAAGGAGAGAGCCTGGCAATGGACAACCGGCGCGACGGTGGCATATAGGCACGCCGTGGCAATGGGGACCTATATGCGCGAACAACTATCAGCACTCATGAAGCGGCTCAAAGACGAACAGCAGTGGCTGCTCTTCGCTGCCGCGGAATCTACGACGCTGCCAAGCCTCAGCACGATTCAGCGCGTGGCCGATCTTGAGCTCAACATCGCCGCGATCGAGAACACATTAGCCGAATTGCCGACCTGATATGGTTGCGCGGGCAGGATTCGAACCCGCGGCCTCCAGCTTTTGAGGCTGGCGAGCTACCAGGCTGCTCTACCGCGACTAAATGTTGGCTGAAGAACCTTGGGTTCCTGTTCAATTGAGAC
>NZ_JAAKZF010000129.1 GCF_011045125.1 Allomesorhizobium camelthorni
CGTGCTTCTGGCGATGCGCTGGCATCGCGAAGATTTCCTGCCCCCAAGATCGCGATCGTCGGGTTACCGGCGACCGTTGCGCGTCAGAACGATGGCCCACAAGAAGGCGGCTATCTCGCGTGCGATCGCGGCCACGACCATTGGTGGCTTCTTGCAGGCGGCATTGAGGCGACCACAGCGAGTGTCGCTTTGCACTTTATTGTGTGTAAGAACGCGACCGTTCAGGTCGACTTCGGCACTTAATGGGTGCGCCGGCTTTCGATGCGTCCTTGCCAGGAGCGGCAGGACGGCCTCCAGGCGGCGGCCGTCAGCCGCGCGCCTCTTCCGTTCCGCCCCGTCGCTCCAGCGTGTGCCCGACCGGGAACCACGGCCAGTCGCGCACCTTGCTGATCAGGCTCCAGAGCCCGCCCGGCGCGAACAGCGCCACGAACAGGGTGAGGATGCCGAGAACGATCAGGTAGGTCGCGCCGTATTCACCGAAGAGCCGCGTGGCGAAGAAGTAGATCAGCGCGCCGATGATCGGTCCCTCCAGCCGGCCGATGCCTCCGACCATGACGATGAAGATGCAGATCGACGACCAGTAGGGGTCGAAGCCGCTGCCGGGCGAGATGCGCAGTTGCACCATGTAATAGATGGCGCCCGCAAGCCCGGTGCCCATGGCGGCGATCACGAAGATCCAGAAGCGCATCCGGCCTACATTGACGCCCTGGCTCGCAGCCGAGACCGGATCGTCTCGCATGGCGGTCAGGGCGAGGCCGAGGCGAGACCGCAGCATCAGGAAAGTGCCGCCGATGGTCGCCAGCAGCAGCAGCGAGCAGAGGATGGTCAGCCCGACCGCGCGCTCATGCGCGCTGAACTGTGACATGGCGCGCAGGGTCATGCCGGATCCGGCATTGACGACGTCGAGGTTGCCGGTGACCAGCCGGAACGTCTCAGCGAGCACCCAGGTGCCGATCGCGAAATACGGCCCGTCCAGCTTTCGCAGGAGCAGATAGGAAGGTGCGGCGAGCAGCGCCGGCAGAACCATCGCCAGCGGGACGGACCAGAACGGATTGAACCCCGCGAAGGCGGAGAGCGCGAACAGCGAATATCCGCCGGCTCCGATGAAGGCCTGCTGGCCGACGGACACCATGCCGCCATAGCCCGCTAGAAGATTCCACATCTGCGCGATGGCGATCAGACAGCTGAGCTCGACGACGAGGCGTATCTGGCCGCCCGTCGCCCAGAAGGGCATGGTCGGAATCGCGAGCAGCAGGAGGACGGCGATGGCGATGGCGATCTTGCTGGAGACCGTATGTCGGCGCACGACGAATTGGGAGGGGCTCATCGGCGGTCTCCTCAATGGCGCGACAGGAGACCCTGGGGCCGCCAGGCGAGCACCAGGAGAAAGACCAGGTGGCCAATCAGGATGCCCCAGCCCGGATCGATGCGCGAGCCCACGACCTGGGCGACGCCCAGGATCAGCCCGCCCACGAATGCGCCCCAGATCGATCCCATCCCGCCTATGATCACCGCCTCGAAGGCGTAGATCAGCTGGGCGCCGCCGTCCGACGGGGCCACGGTGGTACGCGCGGCCTGGAACACAGCCGCGATTCCGAGTACTGCGACGGCGATCGCCGTGGCCTGCGCATAGATCGCCTTGGTATCGACGCCGCACAGGGTGGCGGCGTCCTTGTCCGCCGCTGCCGCCCGCAGCCCGCGGCCGAATTTCGTGGTCTTGAGAACCATGTGCAGGGCCCAGGTGAGGAACAGGGCCACGCCGCAGATGACCAGCGGCAGCACGCCGACGCGAATGCTCCAGAGATCGACGGACTGGACGACGAGCGGACCGGCGTCGAGCGAGCGGGTGTCTGCCTGCCAGACGGTCAGCATGAAGTTCTGGAGCGCGAGCGACAGGCCGAAGGTTGCGATCAGCGAAGGGAGCGGGTCTTCGCCCACCGCCCAGTTCAGAATTCCGCGCTGGAGAATCCAGCCGATGAGGGCTCCGATGGGCACGAGAATCAGGATGATGTAACCCGGTCCCAGGCCGAACACGGCGGCCAGTGAGATGCCGATTAGTGCAAGCAGGACGACCAGATCGCCATGGGCGATGTTGACGATCCGCATCACGCCGAACATCAGCGACATGCCGATGGCGTATTGAGCGTAGAGGCCCCCGAGGAGCAGCCCCTGGATGACGGCGTCAACCCACTTCATGTCCCACCCCGAAATAGGCCTTCGCAATCGCTTCGCGCGAGATTTCCGATGATCTGCCGCTAAGCACGATGCGGCCCTCGAGGAGGCAGCAGATGCGATTGGAACTCCTGCTGGCGAGGGTCACGTCCTGTTCGACGAGGAGGATGGCGGTCCCCGACTGCTGGATGACGGGCAGCATCGCATAGATTTCCCCGATTACCCTGGGCGCCAGGCCGAGGCTGATCTCGTCGCAGAGCAGAAGCTTGGGTTGGGTGATCAGCGCGCGGCCGATGGCCACCATCTGCTGCTGACCGCCGGACAGTTTCTCGACCGCCTGCCCGCGCCGCTCGCCGAGAATCGGAAACAGGTCATACAGCCGCTCCAGGGTCCATGCAGGCACGCCTGCCGGGAGTCGGCGAGCCCGGTCGGCAGCCACGCGCAGATTGTCCTCGACCGTCATGCCCCTGAAGAGCCGCCGCCCCTCCGGTACCAAGGCGAGCCCTTGCGAGGCAAGGGCGTGGGCAGGCATCTTCGAGATGTCGCGTCCGTCGAAGGTTACCGTTCCCGCTCGGATCGGTACCAAACCGACAAACGACTTCAGCATCGTCGACTTGCCGGCGCCGTTCGCGCCGATCAGCGCTACGACTTCGCCGGCGAAGACGTCGAAATCCACCGAGAACAGGGCCTGGAAGTCGCCATATCCAGCGCTCAACGCCCTGGCGGCCAGCAGAGGGGACGAATTCATGCGTCGATGCCCAGGTAGACGCGACGCACTTCCGGGTCGTTGATGACTTGATCCGGGCGCCCCTCGGCGATTTTCTGGCCGAAGCTCAGCACCATCAGCCGCTCGGCCACGGCCATCACGGCGTGCAGGACATGCTCGATCCAGATGATCGTCACCCCACGCTCCCGGACTCGGCGAACCAGCGCGACCAGCTGTTCGGATTCGGCATCGGTCAGGCCTCCGGCGATCTCGTCGAGAAGCAGGAGCTTCGGCTCGCCGGCGAGCGCGCGCGCCAGTTCCAGCCGCTTGCGGTCAAGGAGCGTCAGGCTGCCGGCGGCGCGGTTGGCCCTGCCGTCCAGGCCGCATTCCTCGAGCAACTGCGCACACGTGGAAAAGGCCTCGTGCTCGCTTCGACCGGCGGCAAACCGCGATGCGACCAGCAGGTTCTCGAACGTCGTCATCTTCGCGTAGGGGCGCGGTATCTGATAGGTCCGCCCGATACCCAGCCCCGCCCGCCTGAATGCCGGCACGCCGTCGAGCCGCCCGCCGGCCAATGTGATCGATCCGGCATCGTGGGCAGTGTCCCCCGAAATCAGGTTGAAGAGCGTCGTCTTGCCGGCGCCGTTCGGCCCGAGGATCCCCAGCGCCTCCCCATCCGCGAGATCGAAGCTGACGTCGTCGACCACACGTAGCGCGCCGAAGCTCTTCGACACACCGCGCGCGGAAAGAAGGGGCCCGCCAACGGCGGCCTCCCCCAGCACTTCGGTCGCAACTGCTACCAAGTCTTCATCTCCAGAGCGCTCTGCGGCTCCATGATTGGGTAGAGCTGGGTCTCCACGATCACGAGATCGTAGGGCCACTTCTGCCCCCTGCGCCACTGGCCGCCCAAGATGGGCGTCTTCGACACGTTCGGGTGGGGGCCGTTCGACCAGTTGATCTTGCCCACCATGGTCTCGAGATTGGTGGCCTTGAGCGCGTCGCGGATGGCCGCGCGGTCCATCGGGTCGGCCGCGCGCTTGAGCACGTCGACGATGATTTCCCACATCGCGTGGCTGTAGCCCAGTGGCTGCGTCCACTGCTTGCCGGTGGTGGCCTCCCATTTCGCGGCGAGCTCCGCCCCGGTTTCGCTGGTCAGCGTGGACTTGTAGGGGAAGGCCGGCGTCCACCAGACTTCAGTCGACATCCCCGCGCCGAGCGCGCCCATCGCCTCCACGGCCGAGGGGAACAGCAGGCCCGCGGCTACGGTCATGATCTTCGGGCTATAGCCCTGCTGCGCCATCTGGATCGTCGCCGTGCGCAGGTCGGCGGGGAAGACCAGGCCGCCGAGGATATCGCAGCCTGCCTCCTTGAACGCGTTGATCTGCGCGGAGAAGTCGTTGGTGCGAACCTCGAACTTCGAGGGTGCGATCACCTCGAAGCCGGCGGCCCGCATCGCGGGCGGCAGCCCGATCGTGTCGTCGCCCCAGACCTCGCCGTCGGCGTTGCGGGGCAGGAGGAGGCCCACCTTCTTGTTGCTGTCGACGCCATTCCACATGTTGACGAAGGTCTGGATGATGTCCTCCAGGCCCCAGAAGAAATGATAGGTCCAGTTGAAGGCCTGGTCGGCACCGCCGCGCGGCATGATGACCGCCTGCCACGGCGCCGTGGACGACAGCGTCGGAACCTCGAACAGCTCGCCTTGCTCTGACACCGGGAGCGTCACGTCCGTCGTCGAAGCGGGGATGAGGATATGCACGTTGTCGTTCTGGCAGAGTTCGCCCGCGAGTTCGGCCGCCCGGTTTGGGTTCGACTGCGCGTCGCGTTCGATGATCTCGATGTTGTACGTCTTGCCGCCTGCTTCCAGTCCGCCGGCAAGGTGCGTCCGGATGAAGTCGAGCGCGAAAGCGTCGGTCTCGCCGAAAGGAGCCATCTGACCCGTTTGCGGGCTGATGAACCCGATCTTGATCGTCTGTGAGGACTGCGCGCGCAAATATGCCGGCATGGAAAGCAGGGCTGTGCCCGCGGCGATGCCCTTGAGCGCCGTGCGGCGTGAAATTCCCGTGCTACTCGGATGGGTCATGTGGTTTCCTCCCTTGCCCATTACATTCGCGTCCAGCGGCCTCCAAAGAAAGCCGCGCCGATGCTCCCACGCCCTCCGAGCCTCGGCGATTGAGCCGCCGCTCGGGGACGACTGCCGGAAGCTTAGACGGGGCATTTTCGTCTGTCCCAGGCCCGGGGACGAATTGTCGTTGAGGGTCAAGGCAAACGTCCCGCTCAGTCAAACCGAGTTGCGCCGGATCAATATCCTTGCGGCGGGGGGTGCTCGCGCCCCGGGATCCGATGGGAGGACATTGAAATGCCCGAAACCGCCAAGACCGAATTCTGGCGAGACATCAAACCGATCGAGAACGTCTTCAAGCCGGACGCGAAACCCGAGGTCTACCTGCAGAACGCACCGACGGACGACGACCGCTACTACGTGCCCTTCACCGAGACCGTCTCGTCGCGGCCGCTCTGGATCTCGCCTGAGCGCAATATGTGGTGTGACATCCTGCTGGCGAGGAAGGCGGGTCTGGTGAACCGGCACTACCATCCGCACGAGGTCTTCGCCTACACGATCTCGGGCAAGTGGGGCTATCTGGAGCACGACTGGACGGCGACTGCCGGTGACTTCGTCTACGAAACGCCCGGCGAGGGCCACACGCTGGTCGCCTACGAGAGCGACGAGCCGATGCGGGTGCACTTCAAGGTCACCGGGCCGCTGATCTGGCTCGACGAGAACGGCAACCCGAGCGGGACCTTTGATGTCCACGACTACATCGCCCTGGCCCGCGCGCACTACGACAAGGTGGGCATCGGCGCGGACTACATCAACAGGCTGTTCCGGTGACGGATCGACCCAACGACATCGGCGTGCTGTCGGCGCTCTGGCACAAGGCGCGCGACATCAGAATCGAGCGGCGGGCGCGTCCCGCCCTCGGTCCGGGAGAAGTCCGGCTTCGCGTTACCCGATGCGGTATCTGCGGGTCCGACATGCACGAATATCTGAACGGCCCGCACGCCATCCCGGTCGAGGTACCGCACGGGGCCTCCGGCGTTGCGGCTCCATTGGTGATTGGGCACGAGTTCTCCGGCGTGGTGATCGAAACCGGGAGCGGCTCCGACCTCGCCCTCGGGCAGCGCGTCGCCGTCGAGCCCGAATACCGGTGCGGCGTGTGTGCGGCGTGCCGGCGTGGCGACTACAATCTGTGCGAGAGCATGGGTTTCGCGGGGCTGATGGGGCATGGCGGAATGGCGGAGGAAGCCGTGCTCCCCCGCTACATGCTCCACCCGCTGCCGGATAAGGTCAGCGATCGCCAGGCCGCCGTCCTCGAGCCCGCCGCCGTCGCGCTTCATGCTTTGAGGCGATCGGGCCTCGCGGCAGGCCAGAGCGTGGCCGTTGTCGGTGCCGGACCGATCGGCCTGCTGCTGATCCAGCTTGCGGCCGTGGCCGGGGCGCGACGAATCGTGGCGAGCGACATCTCCGACGCGCGCCTCGAAAAGGCGCGCTCGCTCGGCGCTACCGAACTCGTCAATTCGTCTGCGCGGAGTCTGCCGGCGGTGGCCGCCGGTGTCGACGTGGCATTCGAGGCCGTGGGGATGCAGGCTACCCTGGACGACGCCATTGGCTCGGTTCGCAAGGGCGGCAAAGTCGTCCTCGTCGGCCTCTTCGGCACAACCGCCCGTTTCGATGCCTTCGACCTCGTCAACCGGGAAGTGGAGATCATTCCATCCTGCGGCTACCGGCACGTCTACCCCGACCTGATCGGGATGATCGCGGCGGGCGTCGTAGATCCGTCGCTGATCGTCACGCGGGAGATCCGCCTTGAGGATGCCGTTGCGGAGGGCTTCGAGAAGCTGGCGCAGCCCAATGAAGACGTGAAAGTGCTCGTCGCGCCATGATCGCGCGGCCGGAGCCTCACTGCAACCCTTCAGGACAAGAGACATGACATTCTCGCAAACGCTTTTCGCAGGCCGGATCGTGGTCGTCATCGGCGGCACCTCCGGTATCGGAGCCGGCACTGCCGACGCGTTCTCGGCGCTCGGCGCCGAGACGCATGCGGCCGGCCTGAACGCTGATTCCAATGGGGGACCGGCCGAGGCCATTCGCAGGGAACTCGACGTGCGTTCCGAATCTTCGCTTGAAGACTATATCCGCTCGTTCGATCGAATCGACGTCCTCATCAATTGCGCCGGGATAAGCCGCGACCGGGACGAGTGGGAGTCGGACAGCTTCGACGATGTCATGCGCATCAACTTCTTTTCGGTGATGACTGCGTGCCGGGCGGCGCGGCCCCGCATGAGCGCGGGCGGCTCGATCATCAACATCGCGTCGATGTATTCGACCTTCGGCTCGTCCGACCGCCCAGCCTACGCCTCCTCCAAGGGCGCGCTGGTGCAACTCACCAAGTCGCTCGCACAGGAGTATGCCCCCGACATCCGCGTCAACGCGGTAGCACCAGGCTGGATCGTGACACCTTTGTCGCGAGGACTTTTCGCCGATCGGGAAGCCTCCAGCCCAATTCTCGCGCGAATTCCATTCGGGCGCTGGGGTGAGCCGAAAGAGATCGCCGCGCCGATCGTCTTTCTCGCCAGCCCGGCGGCGGAGTATGTCACAGGCATCGTTCTACCCGTCGACGGCGGATATCTCACGGTCTAGCGTCAGCGCTCCCTGACCTTCTACACGCAGGCAAAGGCGAGGATTCTGGAGCGAATCGCAAGCGATTGCGACACTTCTCCGTGGGCTTGAGTGCAGAATTTGACGGGAGACCTGCGGTTTGTCACAATCTCCAGACCCGACGCTTGCTGTCCATGTCAGTGTCGGGACAGGGAGGATGGAGTGAAACGCAGCAACGCTACGGCGGGCAGCGCAAGCGTTGTCCCGCCGGCGGTGACGTTCGACACTCGCGTCGTCGCGCCGCATGAGAGGATCGACTACTGGGAGGAGCATTGCGCCGAAAGGGTCGTAGGCCTCCGGTGCTCCTGCCTGTCGGAGAACGGCCTCACCGCGCGCTACCACTATTTCGACTTCGGACGGATCAAGATGATCGACATCGCCGCTGACGAGCATTTCGTCGAGCGGACGCCTTATCTCCTGCGTCGCCGCGAGAAGGACAGCGCGTTCCTCACCTTGATCCTCAGTGGCAAGGTCTTCGTCAACCGCGCCGGCCAATGCGCCGTGGCCGAGGCCGGCGACGTTGTCCTCTATGATACCAATCACGCCTACATGCACGGCTTTCCCGCGCATGGCCGGCAGGTCATCTTCGAGATCCCGGGAGACGACTTCCGCGACCGCTTCGCGGACTGGAACCTGCGAGAGCTTGTGCATTTCGGCGGCTCGACCAATCCCGGTCGCATTGTTCCGATCGCGCTCCAGAATGTCCTGCATTCGGCCAGGACGTCCAACTGGAGCGTCGAGAACACCGCCGGCCTTATCGAAGACGAGATCTGGGAGGTGATGGAAACGGCCTGTTCCCTCGTGAGCGGCCGCACACGGTCGACTTATCATGCCCAGACCCTGCGGCGCGTGCGCAGGCATATTGCGGAGAACCTGCACGATCCGGATCTCTGTCCCGCTTCGATCGCCTCGACCATGGGAATCGGCCTTCGCCAATTGAACAGGCTGTTCGAGGACGAGCCACTTTCGCTCATGGAATTCATTGTCGCAAAGCGGCTTGAAAGCGCCCGCTCGGACCTGCTGCGCTACGGCAGCGGCGCGAGCATCTCAGACGTTTCCTACAGGTGGGGCTTCAAGAGCCTCGCTCATTTCTCGCGCAAGTTCCGCGAGCGGTTCGGCGTCAGCCCGTCGCGGTGTCGTTGAAACCCGATCCGTTCGAGTGTGTCCAGCTTGTCCAGCGGAGGATTCTCGCACAGTCGACGACAATGTAGTGACAGTCCGCCACAGGCAACGGCGGTGCTGCAGAAATCGGGTTTGTCGGCTACGGGGCCGGGCTCGCAGTGGCCTGGCGCTGCTGATTGATCACCGGATGTCGGGTGCCGGCTCCTGATTGCGACCATAATTGCCTGGCGCGCAGCCGAAGGCCTTGCGGAACAGGCGATTGAAATAGGAAATGTCGCTGAAGCCGCAGTCCATCGCGATGGTCGAGATCAAGAGGGTCGCGCCGTTTGACCCGCGTGCCAACAGCAGCGAACATGCGTGCTCCATGCGTTTCTGCATCAGATAGGCAGTGGGCGTGGTACCGATCAGAGCGAAGCCACGCTGCAATTGCCGCACCGATACGCCGAGATCGTCTGCGATCGCAGGGATTGTGAGTTCCGGATCGCCGAAGCGGTTGTCGATATAGGCGAGCCCGCGCTTGAGCACTTGGGCGCCAGATACGTCAGCCTCTATGGCGGACACGCGATCTCCCTCGGCGCGCTCGTGCAGCATGGCGCCGATAAGTCCGAACAGTGCCTCGCGCAGGAACCCACTCTGGGCGTCGCCAGCCGGCCGGGTGAACGCCTTGGACAGGACGGCGCAGATGGCGACCGCAGTCTGGTCCGAGCGCGGCAGGAAGAGGCCGCCTCTGATCTGGTCGCCGAACCGCGCCCACATCTCGATCCGGGGCAGGTGCAGCGAGAGCTGCCGGCTGTAGGTGCTGAAGAAGGTGAACTCCGAAGGCTGGGCGCTGTCGACGAGGATCATATCGCCCGGCGAGATCATCCGCACTTGGTCGTTCTGCGCCATGAGCGCACGGCCTTCA
>NZ_JAAKZF010000013.1 GCF_011045125.1 Allomesorhizobium camelthorni
TAGGACGAACTATCAAACGGAAATCCGACAGCGCTGTGAATTTTTTTGTCAAACCCGCTCGTGGCGCAGCTGCTGCAGCGCGTTCTCGATCGTCGCCTTGTAGCGGACATGCGGCGGCTTCACCCCATGTGTAAACAGCATGCGCCGGACGTTGGGCGTCGCCCCGGTGATGAAGAAGCGCACGCCCGCCCTTTTCGCCTTGCGCACCGCGCCTTCCAGCACATTGGCCGCTGTCGAATCGAGGAACGGCACGCCGGAGCAGTCGAGGATGAAGCTCTTGCGCTGGTCGGCGATGCGATCAAGCACCGTGCCGACAGTCGTGGCCGCGCCAAAGAAGAACGCCCCCGATATCCGGTAAATCACTGTGTCCGGATCGCTCGCCTTCTCCGGATCGTAGCTCGTGCGGCGGCCATTGCGGTCGTCCGCGACATCGTCGCGCACCATCGGCACGTCCGTGTCGACCGCGATCGATTTCGACATGCGATCGATGAACAGCACCGAGCCGAGCGCGAAGCCGACCACTATGCCCTCGGTCAGGTCGCGGAATATCACCAGCGCGAAGGTCACCAGAAGCACCATGGCGTCGCCCCAGGACGAGCGGATGAGCGCGGCGAATGCGGTCTTCTCGACCATGTTCCAGGCCACCACCGCGAGCACGCCGGCAAGCGCGGCGAGCGGAATGTAGCTCGCCAGCGGCGCGGCGATCAGCATGAAGAGCAGCAGGAAGCCCGAGTGGAGCATGCCCGAAACAGGGCCGTGCGCGCCCGCCCGCACATTCGTGGCGGTCCGCGCGATCGTGCCGGTCACGCAGATGCCGCCGAACAGAGCCGAGCCTATATTGGCGAACCCCTGCGCCACCAGTTCGCAATTCGAGCGGTGCCGCCGCCCGGTCATGCCGTCGGCCACCACCGCCGACAATAGCGATTCGATCGCGCCGAGCAGCGCGAAGGCGACGGCGTCCGGAAACACCGCCTGCACTTTCTCAAGGCCGAATTCCGGCAGCGAAGGCAGCGGCAGCGAGCGCGGTATGCCGCCGAAGCGGGTGCCGATCGTTTCGACAGGCATGGCGAATGCAAATGCCGCGATGGAGGCCGCCGCAACGGCTATCAGCATGCCCGGCCAGGTCGGCCGCAGGCGCTTCAGCCCAAGGATGACGCCGATCGTCAGGGCAGCGACGCCGACCGCTGCCGGGTTCACCGTACCGGCGGCTTCGCCCAGCGCTACCAGCTTTTCAATCAGCTCGCCGGGCTCCTTGCCAGGCAGCGTCAGGCCGAACAATTCGCTGAGCTGGCTGGCGAAGATGATGACCGCGATTCCGGACGTGAAGCCGACCGTCACCGGATAGGGGATGAATTTGATGTAGGTGCCGAGCCTCAGATAGCCGGCGGCGACGAGAAATGCGCCAGACATCATCGTGGCCAGGATCAGCCCGTCCACGCCGTGCCGCGCCACGGTCGCGGCCACCAGCACGATGAAGGCTCCGGCCGGCCGCCGATCTGGAACCTGCTGCCGCCAAGCGCCGAGACCAGGAAGCCGCCGACGATCGCCGTATAGAGGCCGCGGTCAGGCGAAACCCCCGAGGCGATGGCGATGGCCATAGACAGCGGCAGCGCCACGATCGCCACCGTCAATCCCGCGAGCAGGTCGGCCTGGAACTGCGGCAGGCCGTAGCCTTCGCGCAGCACCGTCACCAGCTTGGGGGTGTAGAGCTCCCGGAATGTCGGCTGTCTCGTCGCCCGGCCGGAATTGAGATCTGCTTTCATGTCTGCCTTTCGCGGCGCGAAGGGCGGCGGGATCGTCGGCTGGGATGTGTCGGATCACCGGTCAGGCCGGCATCGCCCGATTCAACACCACCAAAATGTCGGCGTCGCCGTCGCGACTTTGGTCTGCCGGACTCAGCCGGATTGCCCGTTCTGCCCCGCGGGCTGGCGCAGGCGAACGCCCCTGCCGCCCTCGATGCTTGCCTGGTTGTCCGCGATCAGCTCCACGCCTGACATCTCCAGCGCGTGGATGACCTTGACCAGAGTGTCGACGACGCCCCTGACGACGCCGTCGCTCGCTTCCATCCGCTGGATGGTGGGAAGCGAAACGCCGGCGCGTTCGGCGAGCGTCTTCTGGTCTATGCCGGCCAGCGCCCGCGCGGCGCGCATCTGCGCTGCGGTGATCACGGACAGTGCTCCTGTCTGAGTCTGCGAGATGAATGTATCATACATCCATTATGATGTTTCAAGCATCATCTTTTGGCACCGCAGGAATGGAGCTCGGGAGAAAACCCCGTCAGGTGTCCGCCGGAGTAGAATTATCGATCTCTCCCGCCCGCCTGAGCATCAGCCGCGCGATCAGCCAGCAAAGCATTGCCCAGGCGGCTCCGGCGCACCAGCCGGCCAGCACGTCGGAAGGCCAGTGGACGCCGAGATAGACACGGCTGGCGCCGACCAGGAATGTCGCCAGCACGGCGACGCCGAGCACGTAAATCCTGAGAGCAGTGTTGGGCATTATCCGGGCCAGCAGCGCGCCGAGCGTCAGATAGGTCACGGCCGACATCATGGCGTGCCCGCTCGGAAAGCTCAGCGTGTGCACGTCGGCCAGATGCGACACGAGTTCCGGGCGAGGGCGGTCGACGCCGAGCTTGAGCACGCTGCTCAGCAACTGGCCGCCGGCGACGGAAACGAACACGAACAGGGCGGCCGCCGGTTTGCGGACGATCATCAGATAGAAGATGACGACTGCCGTGAAAAAAATAAGCACTGCGGCGCTTCCCAGGCTGGTCATGTCGCGCACCGCCTCCTCCATCCAGAACGGGCCGATCGGATTGTCGGGCTGGCCCGGCGTGCGGAAGGCGAGTAGGATGCGCGTGTCGAATGTGTGCGGTGTTGTCTCGCGCGCGATCTCCGCGAGTTCGACGAAACCATAGGCGCCGCCGGCAATGATCATCGCCGCCATCAGCACGGAAAACTCGATCCTCTTCAGGAAATCGGGAAAAAACGGCATGGGGTCTCTCGTTGAGGATGTGTGCGGGCGTGGTTCCAACCGCGCTAGACCTATAGGCCCCACGCCTTGGCCGGCAAGTCCGCCAGGCGCAAACTGTCATCCTCCTGTTATAGGGCGGCACTAGCCATCGCTCATCTCAAGCCGTCAGCCAGAGGTCAGTCCGATGAACGAATACGTCTCCCCCGAAACCAAATTCCGCACCAGCCTGCTCGAGGACAATGACGGTCCGGGCCACAATCCGACCGCCAACAGAACGATGGGCGAGATCATCGCCGCGCGCTTCTCGCGCCGCGGCTTTCTGAAGGGCTCGCTGGCTGTTTCGGCCATCGCGGCCACCGTCAGCCCGATCGCGCTGATAACCGCCGACAATGCCCGGGCCGCATCGGGTTCGGTCTTCAGCTTCGACGAAGTCGAAGCCGGCATCGACGACAAGCACCATGTCGCGGCCGGGTATGACGCCGACATCTTGCTGCGCTGGGGCGATCCGATCTTCGCCGATGCGCCGGAGTTCGATCCGGCCAACCAGACGCCGGAAGCCCAGGCCAAACAGTTTGGCTACAACAACGACTATGTCGGCTACATCCCGCTCGACGGTTCGTCAGAACACGGCCTGCTCGTGGTCAACCACGAATACACCAACGAGCATCTGATGTTCCCCGGCATCGTCACGATCTCCGAGGGCAAGATCAAGGTCAGCGACGCCGACCAGAAGCGCGTCGACATCGAGATGGCCGCCCATGGCGGCTCGATCGTCGAGATCAGGAAGGAAGGCGGCAAGTGGCAGGTCGTCAAGGACGGCAAGCTCAACCGCCGCATCACCGCCACCACGGAAATGCAGCTTTCCGGCCCGGTCGCCGGCCATGACCGTGTCAAGACGAATGCCGACGCCACAGGCACGAAGGTGTTCGGCACCGTCAACAACTGCGCCGGCGGTGTCACACCCTGGGGCACCTACATCCTGGCGGAGGAAAATTTCCACGGCTATTTCGCCGGCGAACTGCCGGCCGATCACAGCGAAGCCGCCAATTACGAACGTGTCGGCGTTCCGGACGGAACCTATCAGTGGGCGAATTTCTACGACCGCTTCGACGTGTCGAAGGAACCCAACGAGCCGAACCGTTTTGGCTGGATCGTTGAAGTCGACGTGCAGGATCCGAACTCGGTGCCGAAGAAGCGCACCGCGCTCGGCCGCTTCAAGCATGAGGGCGCCGAGTCGATCGTGGCGCCAGATGGCCGCGTTGTCTTCTATCTCGGCGACGACGAGCGCTTCGACTATGTCTACAAATTCGTCACCGCCGGCAAATTCAACCCCGACGACCGCGCCGCCAATATGGACCTGCTCGACGAAGGCACGCTCTATGTCGCCAAATTCGCCGAGGACGGCTCCTTTGAATGGCTGCCTCTGGTCCACGGCCAGGGTCCGCTGACCGCCGAGAACGGTTTTGCCAGCCAGGCCGACGTGCTGATCGAGACCCGCCGCGCCGGCGACCTGCTCGAAGCGACCAAGATGGACCGCCCCGAGGACATCCAGCCCAACGCCGCCAATGGCAAGGTCTATGTCATGCTGACCAACAACACCAAGCGCAAGGCCGAGCAGGTCGACGCCGCCAACCCGCGCGCCGAAAACGCCTTCGGCCACATCATCGAACTGATCGAGGACGGCGGCGACTTCGCTGCGACCAAGGGCAAGTGGGAGATCCTGCTGAAATGCGGCGATCCCGCGGTTGCCGACGTTGGCGCGTCGTTCTCGACCTCGACAACCGCCAATGGCTGGTTCGGCATGCCTGATAACTGCGCCATCGATGCCGCCGGCCGGCTCTGGGTCTCGACCGACGGCAACGGTCCGAAAGAAACAGGCCGCACCGATGGCCTGTGGGCGGTCGACACCGAGGGCGAAGCGCGCGCCACGTCGAAGCTGTTCTTCCGCGTGCCGATCGGCGCCGAGCTGTGCGGCCCGCTGTTCACGCCGGACGACCAGACGGCCTTTGTCGCCGTGCAGCACCCGGCCGATGGCGGCGAGGATTGGGAAGGCTTCGGCCGCCCATCCTACTACGAGGATCTCTCGACCCGCTGGCCCGACTTCAAGGACGACATGCCGGTCCGTCCCGCCGTCGTTGCCATTACCAAGCAGGGCGGCGGCAAGATCGGTGTATAGAGCAATCACCTAAGTCGGCGCCGCCTCTCACCCTTGCCCTCTCCCCGTGATCCTTCGACAAGCTCAGGACGGGGAGAGGGGTCGCCAGCGTTGCGGCCAGCCTCCTTCTCCCCGTCACTATACGGGGAGAAGTGCCCGGCAGGGCGATAAGGGGCAGCGCTAGCGTTAGATCGCCATCCTAAACTCAGCGCAGAAACTCCGTCCTGTGTCCGGCGAAGTAGAGTTTGCGAAGAGGCTCACCGCCCGCCGCTGATCGCCGGCCCGAGCGTAATCAACCCCACCGCCACGATCGCCAGCACGATGCCGCCGCTTTGCAGTGCGTTCAGCCGCTCGCTGAAATAGGCCAGCGCAATCACGTTAACCGCGACGAGCTGGATCACCGCCGAAAGGCTGAAGGCCGAGGCCATGCCGAATTCGCGCACCAGCCTGAGCATGATCAGGTTGCCGAGCGAATAGAGCGCCAGCGTCAAAAGCAGCTTGGGGATGCTCGGCGCCAGCGCCCAGTATTTCGCCACGGTCGCGGCAAGGAGGAAGATCACGGTCGAAAGGCCAAGCTGAAGCAAGCCGGATAAGGTCAAGGCAGTTTCTCCCCCGTCACGCGTTGCTGCCGGCAAGCGCAGGCGCGATCTCTCCGGCAAAGCGGCATTGCCGTCAAGATGGCGAGACGTTTCGACAGCCCCTTCTCCTCGTCCCGAGTTTGTCGAAATCCTGAGCTTGTCGAAGGATACGGGGAGAACTGCCCGGCAGGGCGATGAGGGGCAGCACCGACAGCGGTTGCCCGAACACTGCGGAGCAGTCGAGCTATGACTACCTGTTAGACCAGCGACTTGTCCTGCCGGGCCGGCGTGGCTAGTTCTCGTGATGGCTCGAATTATCGCGCAAGGTCCAGCGGGCGCTGACATGAGGAAAGGATCAAAAGAATGGCGGAACTCAAAACAGCAATCATCACCGCAGGCGGCAGCGGCATGGGCGCGGATGCGGCGCGCAAGCTTGCGGAAGACGGTTTTCAGGTCGCCATCCTGTCCTCCTCCGGCAAGGGCGAGGCGCTGGCCAAAAAGCTCGGCGGGATCGGCGTCACCGGCTCCAACCGCTCCAATGACGATCTGAAGCGCCTGGTCGACGCGACGATCGAGAAATGGGGCCGCATCGACGCGGTGGTCAACAGCGCCGCTCATGGCCCGCGCGCCCCGATCCTCGAAATCAGCGACGAGGACTGGCATCTCGGCATGGAGATCTATCTGCTCAACGCCATCCGCGTCGCCCGTCTGGTCACGCCTGTCATGCAGGCCCAGAAATCAGGCTCGATTGTCAACATCTCCACCTATGCCGCTTTCGAGCCCGAAGCGCTGTTCCCGACCTCCGGTGTGTTCCGCGCCGGGCTTGCTTCCTTCACGAAACTCTTCGCCGACAAATACGCGCCCGACAATGTCCGCATGAACAATGTCCTGCCCGGCTTCATCGACAGCCTGCCCGAAACCGGCGAGCGCCGCGAGCGCATCCCGATGGGCCGCTATGGCCGCGTCGAGGAGGTGTCGGAGCTCATCGCTTTTCTGGCCAGCGACCGCTCCAGCTACATCACTGGCCAGAACATCCGCATCGACGGCGGCATCACCAAATCGATGTAACAGGCGGTTGACGCTTCGCCGCCTGCAACAATGTTCCCTGCTCGCTGTTAGGCGAGAAGCGTGATCTCGAACCGAAGTCCCGCAGCGAAAAGTTACGAACCTTCCGGCCGGATCATGCGCCAGGACTTCATCGGATCGGAGCAGGCCGCCGTGAAACGAATCCTCATCGCCATCCTCATACTCGTCGTGCTTGCCATTCTGGCTGCCGTCGCCGTCTTCTTCATGTCGCGTGAGGAGGCCACAGTGCCGGTCGAGGAGGGCTACGGCGCCAATCCGACCCTGCCCGAGCCCAACCAGACACTCATCCCCACCATCAACATCGCTCCGGCCAGCCCTTGGCCGGAGGGCACGATGCCGACGCCGGCGCCTGGCTTCGCCGTCAACGAATATGCCGGCGATTTCGATCATCCGCGCTGGCTGCACGTCCTGCCCAATGGCGACGTGCTGGTCGCCGAAACCAACCGGCCGCCCAAGCCCGAGGAGGAATTCAGCCTGCGCGGCTGGATCATGGGCTTGGTCCTGACCCGCGCCGGCGCCGAGGTGCCGAGCGCCAACCGCATCACGCTTGTACGCGATGCGGACGGCGACGGCGTCGCCGAGACGCGCTCGACCTTTCTCGAAGGCCTGAACTCGCCCTTCGGCATGACACTGTTCGAAGACACATTCTACGTCGCCAACACCGACGCCATCGTCGCCTTCCCCTATACCGACGGCGCGACGAAGATCGACGCGCCCGGCGAAAAGATCGCCGACCTTCCGGCCGGGCCGATAAACCAGCACTGGACCAAGGACGTCATCGCCAGCCAGGACGGTTCGAAGCTCTATGCCACCGTCGGCTCCAACAGCAATGTTGGCGAAAACGGCATGGAGGCCGAGGAAAACCGCGCCGCCGTGCTCGAAATCGACCTGGCGACGCGCCAGACGCGCCTCTTCGCCTCTGGCCTGCGCAATCCCAACGGTCTGTCCTGGCACCCCGCTACCGACGAGCTCTGGGTCGTCGTCAACGAGCGCGACGAGATCGGCAGCGATCTGGTCCCCGACTACATGACGTCGGTCAGGGAGGGCGGCTTCTACGGCTGGCCCTACAGCTATTTCGGCCAGCATGTCGACGACCGCGCCCAGCCTCCGCGTCCCGACCTGGTCGAAAAGGCGATCGTGCCCGACTATGCGCTCGGCGCGCACACCGCCTCGCTCGGCCTCACCTTCTACGACGCCGATCTGTTCGGCCCGCAATTTGCCGGCGGCGCCTTCGTCGGCCAGCACGGCTCATGGAACCGACGCCCGCGCAGCGGCTACAAGGTCATCTTCGTGCCGTTCCAGAACGGCAGGCCGTCCGGTCCGCCGCAGGACATTCTCACCGGCTTCATCAGCGCCGACGACAAGGCGCTCGGCCGGCCGGTCGGCGTCGCCATCGACCGCCGCGGCGCGCTACTCGTCGCAGACGATGTCGGCAACAAGGTCTGGCGGGTGGTTCCGGCGCAATAACGGACTCCGCAACCGCAGGCTGCGACACTCCGCCGCTATCCTGAGCCTGCCGAAGGGCTGAGCCTGCCGAAGGGCTGCGCCATAGCGCCGCTTTGACCGCGCGCTCGCCGCCGCTTACCTTTCGGTTGCAACAGCCGGGAAGGCACAGGTCATGGAAGCAGACCCGCTCATCCTGTCGCGCGTCCAGTTTGCCGCGAACATCTCGTTCCACATCCTGTTTCCCGCGATCACCATCGCCCTCGGCTGGATGCTCCTCTTCTTCAAGCTTCGCTACAACTCCACTTCCGACCCTGCCTGGATGCGCGCCTATTTCACCTGGGTGAAGGTGTTCGCGTTGTCCTTCGCCTTGGGCGTGGTCTCCGGCGTCACCATGAGCTTTCAGTTCGGCACCAACTGGCCGGGCTACATGGAGCATGTCGGCAACATCGCCGGCCCGCTGCTCGCCTACGAGGTGCTCACCGCCTTCTTCCTCGAGGCGGTGTTCCTCGGCATAATGCTGTTCGGCTTCCGCCGCGTCTCCAACAAGGTCCACACCGCCGCGACCTTCCTGGTCGCCTTCGGCACCACCATGTCGGCCTTCTGGATTCTGGCGCTGAATTCCTGGATGCAGACGCCGGCCGGGTTCGAAATGCGCGACGGCGTCGCCCACGCCACGGATTGGTGGGCGGTCATCTTCAACCCGTCCTTCCCCTATCGCCTCGTCCATATGCTGCTGGCCTCCGGCCTGACGGTCTCCTTCTTCATCGCCGGGCTTTCCGCCCTGCGCTTCCTCGTCGGCGACCGCTCGGAATCGATGTGGAAGGCGCTGCGCACCGGCGTCTTCGCCGCCGCTATCCTGATCCCCATCCAGATCTTCGCCGGCGACCAGCACGGCCTGAACACGCTTGAACACCAGCCGCAGAAAATCGCGGCCATGGAGGCCAATTGGGAGACGCAGGCGAACATGCCGCTGATCCTGTTTGCATGGCCCGACGAGGCCGCCCGCGAAAACCGCTTCGAGATATCCATCCCCAATGCCGGCAGCCTTATCCTGACCCATCACTCCGCTGGCGTCGTTCCCGGGCTCAACGATTTTGTCGGCAATCATCCGCCGGTCGCGCCGCTATTCTTCAGCTTCCGCATCATGGTCGGCGCCGGCATTCTGATGCTCGTCATCTCCTGGAGCGCCGCCTACTTCCTGTGGCAGCGGCAGACCCTGCCTCGACTCCTGGCTTATCTTCTGGTGCCTATGACCCTCTCCGGCTGGGTTGCCACGCTCGCCGGCTGGTACACGACCGAGATCGGCCGCCAGCCTTGGCTGGTTACCGGCGTCATGAAAACGCACGAGGCGCTCGGCCCGGTCGCTGGCGGCCATGTGGCGATGACGCTCGCCGGCTATCTGATCCTCTATGCCGTCCTGATTGTTGCCTATCTCGCCACATTGGTCCATCTGGCGTTGAAGGCCGCGAAGGACGGCGACGAGTCTCCGCTGCCTTCCGTGCTTGGCCGGCCTTTGTCGCAACCGCTGCAGCATGAGGGAAAGATATGATGACCCTCGACTGGCCGATCCTTCTCCCGTTCATCTTCGCCGGCCTGATGGGCCTCGCAATCCTGATCTACGTCATCCTCGACGGTTTCGACCTCGGCATAGGCATCCTCTTCGCCTTTGCCGGCGACGAGGAGCAGGACACGATGATCGCGGCGATAGGCCCGTTCTGGGACGCCAACGAGACCTGGTTGGTGCTCGCCGTCGGCCTGCTGCTCGTCGCCTTTCCGCTGGCGCACGGCGTCATCCTGACTGCGCTTTATCTACCGGTCTTCGTGCTCCTGTTCGGCCTGATCCTGCGCGGCGTCGCCTTCGACTTCCGCGCCAAGGTGCCGGCCCACCGTAAGCAGCGCTGGAACCGCATCTTTTTCGCCGGCTCGCTCATCGCCTCCCTGGCGCAGGGCTATATGCTCGGCGTCTACGTGCTCGGCCTCGCAACCGGGCTGCCGGCCATGGTCTTCGGCGCGCTGGTGGCGCTCTGCCTTGCCGCCGCCTACGCCGCCATGGGCTCGGCCTGGCTCATCTACAAGACCGAAGGCGAATTGCAGCAGAAGGCTGTGCTCTGGCTGCGCTCCGCGCTGGTCTTCACCGCGCTCGGCATGGCCGCCGTGTCGATCGCCACCCCGCTCGCCAGCCCGCGCATCTTCGACCGCTGGTTCGTCCTGCCCGACATGATTTACCTGGCGCCGCTGCCCATCCTCTCGGCCGTGCTCTTCGCCTGGCTCTGGTGGCAGACCTTTCATCTGCCCAAGGCCAATGACCGCCACTCCCTGCTGCCCTTCCTGACGCTCGCCGCCATCTTCGCGCTGGGCTTCACTGGGCTCGCCTGGTCGTTCTACCCGTTCGTGGTGCCCGACCGGCTCACCATCTGGCAGGCAGCATCAGCGCCCGAGAGTCTGGCCATCATTCTCGCCGGCACGCTGTTCGTGCTGCCGGTCATCATCGGCTATTCCTTCTATGCCTACAGCGTCTTCGGCGGAAAGGCGTCGGACCTGCGCTACGATTGAGCAAATGACGATCCCCGGAATGTGCCGGGGATCGTCTTTCGCCGGCTTCAGTCGCCGCCGAATTCGGCCTTGAACGCCTCGAAGTCGATCTGCATGCCGTTCAGAACAGCGCTCCAGTGCCAGGTCAGGCCTGTTCGGTTGGCTCTTTCGCGCTACGCCGCCTGCGGCACACAGGCCTCGCAGATCGCAGCGACATGGCGATGGTCGGTGCCGCAGCAACCGCCCAGTATGCGCATCGTCGGAAACGAAGCCCTGAGCCCGCTGTAGCGCCGCCCGAGATCATCCGGGTCGCCCGCGTCGAGCGTCTCGGATTCGTCCAGTTCGGCATGGCTCTTGGCGGAGGCGTTCGCCTTCACGCCATAGACGCGGTCGAGCCATTTCTCGCCCTTCTTCAGCGCCTGCATGAAATGCGTCGGATGCGCGCAATTGATCATGTAGTAGGCCGGCGAGCCGTCCGTGGCCTCATCCGTCATGGTGATCGCCCGTTCAAGCTCCATTCCGGTCGCCAGCTTGCCGTCGGTCTCCACGGTGAAGGAGATCATGCAGGGCATCCGCGCCGCTTTTGCCGCGCTTGCGATGCCGATCGCCTCCTCGACAGTGTTCATCGTATAGGCCGCCACCATGTCGGCGTCGGTGCGCGCGAAACTCTCGACCTGCGCCGCGTGATAGGCCTGCGCCTCCCCGGCTTCCATCTGGCCGGCCTTGTAGCCGTCGCCGCGCGGTCCGATCGCGCCGCTGATCACGCAGGGCGTTTCGGGCGTTTCGAATTCCCGGCGCAATTCAAGCAGCAGCGCGATCGAATCCTCGTTGATGACGCGCAGCGCCTCCGACCCGTAGCCGAGCAATTTTCCCCAGTCGGGATTGGCCCGCCAGGTCGGCGTGTCGAGGATAAAGCCTGTCCTGCTCTGGCGGGCGATCGTCAGGTATCGGACATAATACTCCTTGAGCTGCTGCCGTCCTTTCGGGGTCGCCATCAGCGGGAAGGAAGCAAAATGCGGAAGATCGATGCCTTCGTGAAAGATGAGCGTTGTTTCCATGCCGCCATCGCTCAGGAAAGTTCTGTTGGCGAGTTGCGGCAGATTCTGGCGGTACTTGGCCATGCTTGTCTCCAGTGATAGGATAATTTCTGCGCCGTTGGTTGCGGCCGGTTCGGAATGGCTGTGTTTTATCCGCACGGGCCACCCGTGAACTAGAAAGCTTGTGGTCCGGTAGTTCCGCCGTAGCGGGGACCGCTGAAATTACAGACGGATAGCCGGACCCGATACGGTCCGCGTCATTGCCGGTTCACTGTTCGCCGGCCGGAAACCGTACCGCAGGTACAGTAAATTCGAGGGGATTTGGTCATGCGCAAAGGTGAGGAAACCCGCGAACGTATTCTGGAGATCGCCGAGTCCTCGGTGCTCGCCAAGGGGTTCGGCGCTACCTCCATCGAGGAGATTATCGCCGAAGCCGGCATAACCAAGAGCGGCTTCTTCTACCATTTCAAGGACAAGAACGAACTCGCCCGCGCTTTGATGCTGCGCTATGTCGAGATGGAAGATCGCATTTTCGACGAGGCATTCCATCGCGGCCGGCAATTGTCGGACGACCCGTTGCAGGCCTTCCTGATCACGCTGAAACTGCTGGCCGAACTCATGAACGACCTGCCCAACGGCCATCCGGGTTGTCTGGTCGCGACTTTTGTCTACCAGGAACGCCTGTTCGACCGCGAGGTGCGGGAGCTGACCACTGATACGGTTCGCAAGTGGAGCGAGCGCTTCCGCGCGGCCCTTGCAGGCGTAGCGGAAGCCTATCCGCCACGAGATACCATCGACATCAACGATGTAGGCGACATGTTCTGCTGCGTGGTCGACGGCGGCATCATCATGTCGCGCGCAATCGGCGACCCCGGCGTCCTGCAGCGCCAGATCCTCGCCTTCCGCGGCTTCGTGAAGGTGCTGTTCACTCCGGCCGCGCAAGCCGCAATGCCGCGCCCAGCCGCCGTCGCTGTAGCGGCGGAGTAGGCTGCCACAATTCATCCGCGGCGCATCAGCCAGAATTGCCGGGCGACGGGCTGATTATGCCCGCCGTTGAGTGTTGGGCGTGTGCGCAGTGGGCGGCATGGGATCCGCCCGCTGCGCTTGTGGCTCCGGCGAGGTTACGCCTTAGCACTGGCCGATATTCGGCACGCACACGCCGGCGCAGCCGCCGCCGAACGGCAGACACGCGCCCACGCAGCACCGGCCCGCGCCGCAGCAGTCGGAAGGTGCAATGCCTGCACTCTCATCGCGGGCCTTGCTCGTCTGCCGGGCAACCGGCCTGGCCTGGGTTGGAAACTTCATGGCAGTTCTCCTCTGGACCGGCTCGGGATGCGCGGTTTTGCTTCGAGACCCTACTGAGGAAGGGGTCTGGATATCGCCCCCGCAGCGATAAATTCAAGCTAGAGACAATCGATGCAGTCGCTTGCACCGAGGGCTGCGAAGCAGGCGATGCAGGCCTGCGGTCCCGCGGCACATGTGGCGACGCATGCGGCCACGGAGGCGGCGCACCTGATGGCCTTAAAGACGTCACATCCCGACGATCTTACCGCACCATTGAATGGATCGGCACTTCTGCCACGAACGACGGTCCGTGCTTGGTTAGGCAGTCTCATGGTTGTTTCTCCTTCTCGGTTTCATGCCTGATGCAAAATGCTGTGTGCTGGCGCCACGCTTCATCTGTTGCAGACTGCCGCGCAGAGGCTTTCGCAGATCGACTGCAGGTGGCCTCCGATCCGGCTGCATGCGAGAAGACATCGCGTGCAATCTACGTTTGATGCGCCCACGTGCATACGGAATGGGTCGGCAGTGACGCCCCGAAACACCGGTTGAAATTGGGCGGGCAGCCGCGTGGCAAGGCCGCTTCGTGGGGCGGCCTTGCGCGGCGTGCGGCGTCGTCTGGCGTTCTGCGCGGACATCACGCCCTCCGCGTCCAGCTGCGCACAGCGCCGACGGTGACGGGGATGACGTCGCTCACGTCCACCGTGAAGCGGAAGACCCTGTTGGCGACGTTGGTGTTGTTCGGATTGAAGAACGACAGTTCCACGTCGTAGCAGTCCGAATCGGGACGGCAGACCGGGCTCTTCTTCACGGCCAGCCGGTCGAGGTCGAGCTGGTCCCTGGTCGTGCTGCGGATCACGTCGGCGATCTGCACCGCATTGGTCGCCGAATAGTTGATCGCGCGCTCCTCGCCGGTCACGCCGAGATTGCGCAGATCGTAGTAGACGCGGTCGAGGAAGTTGGTGAGGCCCGCCGAGAACCGCTCATAGGTCTCGCGCTCGGCCGCCGCCTTGGGCGCTTCACCCAGCACATGCGTCACCAGCGGCTGCGTCGCCCAGCTGTACATGCCGCGGATCGCCGGAACGATGATCGGCACCACCTGGCCGGATTGCAGCCGCATGCTGCCGGAGATCACGCCCGGCACCGAGATCAGCTCGACGCCTTCGTTGAGTTGCGCCCTGAGCGCCTCGCGCAGGCGCTTATAGGCGTCGGCCCCGAACGGCCCCATCGGGACGATGGCGTAGATCGGCGTCGCGTCGAGATTGAGCGTCCAGATCACCGCGGACGCGTCGTAGGGAGCGGCGTCGAGATAGGCGAGCAGATGGTCGGGCAGCAGCGGATTGTTGGCTTCGCCGGACATCGCCTGCGCCAGCGAATCCCGGCGCGCTTCGGTGCCGAAATCATAGCCGAGCTTGCCGAGCGCATAGACGAGTTGCGGCTTCTTGGCGTCGCCACCCTTGCCGCCGCAACCGCATCCGCAGTCCTTGTGCTCCTCGCCGTTCTTCTTGCCCGCGCCGCCGCAACCGCAGCCGCAGTCAGACGGCTCGATCTGTCCGGACGCCGTCACGGCAGGCGGTTGCGGGAACTCCTCCGCCGCTTCCGGCGCGTCCTCGCTCGACATCGCGATCGCGCCGCCCGCCGCCGAAAGTGCGATCGCCGACGGCCGGAAGGCTTCGGCCGGCGCCTGCGAGACCATGTCCCGCTCCGCGAAAATATCCATGTCGGTCTTCATGTCGTGTCCCCTTCCGAGGTCTCTGATGGTTGCTTCGATATCGATGCTGCCGGCCAGGAATTTTTCGCAGCCCATGGCCGCGCCTTCCGGGCAGGGTTTCGCGTTGCGCAGGATCGCTGCGCGTATCCCGTGCGGGTCGGGCGCTTCGCCCCTCGCCAATTGCGCCGCCGCGAGCAGGGCGCACACGCCCGAAACGTAGGGCGTGGCGAAGCTCGTGCCGCTCTTCGAAACCGTGCCGCCGCCAGGCGCCGCGCCCAAAACCGCCATGCCCGGCGCCAGCACGCCCTGCGCGAGATAGGCCGCGCCCCAATTGCTGGAGGCGAGCGGCGCGCCGAGATAGTCCATCGCGCCGACCGCCAGCACCGAGGGCGCGGCGGCTGGAATGTGCAGGCAGTCGCAGCCGTCATTGCCGGCCGCCGCCACGATCAGCACGTTGCGCCTGAGGCAGGTCTCCACCGCCTGCGCCAGAATCGGCTCGGCCTCGCCCGACGGCGTCAGCTGGCCGCCGCTGATGTTGATGATGTGCGCGCCGTGCTTGACCGCCAAGAGTATCGCCCGCGCCAGGTCGAGCTGCGATGAGGTCAGCCCGCTGCCGCCATCGCAGAAGATCGGCGCGTTCAGCCCGCGGCAGGCCGGCGCGATCCCCCGCACCGCGCTGCCCGGCTGGCCGAAGATGATACTGGCGACATGCGTGCCGTGCGCCAGCGCCCGCCCGCCGCCGCTTCCCGCCGCCAGCGTTTGCAGTTCCGTCAGCCGCGCGCCTGCAAAGCAGGGATGCGCAAGATCCACCGGCCCGTCCAGCACCGCGATCGTGATCCGCCCGTCGCCGCCGCCCGGCAGCGCCCTTTCCAGATCCGCATAGGCCTTCGACCCCTGCACGCGACCGCTCCCCTGGACCGATGTCCAACCCCGCCGCCATGGTGTTCCTCACTTAAGGGAAAGTCAACTATAGATTGCATTAGCATTTTGGATACAACCTATACGTCATGCGGCTGCCGCGCCCCCCTCATCCTGAGCCTGCCGAAGGGCTGAGCCCGCCAAAGCGCCGCGCTTGCCCGCGCATGTCGCCCCTGCTACATGCGCGCGAATGACAACGCCCCTCTCCCACATCCGCAATTTCTCCATCGTCGCCCATATCGACCACGGCAAGTCGACGCTTGCCGACCGCCTGATTCAGTCGACCGGCGGGCTCGAGCTGCGCGACATGAAGGAGCAGGTGCTCGATTCCATGGACATCGAGCGCGAGCGCGGCATCACCATAAAGGCGCAGACCGTGCGCCTGAATTACCGCGCCAAAAACGGCGAGGACTATATCCTCAACCTCATCGACACGCCCGGCCACGTCGACTTCGCCTACGAGGTGTCGCGCTCGCTCTCGGCCTGCGAGGGTTCGCTGCTCGTGGTCGACGCCTCGCAGGGCGTCGAGGCGCAGACGCTGGCCAATGTCTACCAGGCGATCGACAACAACCACGAGATCGTCGTGGTGCTGAACAAGATCGACCTGCCCGCCGCCGAGCCGGAGCGCATCAAGGAGCAGGTCGAGGAGGTCATCGGCCTCGACGCAAGCCAGGCCGTCTACATCTCCGCCAAGACCGGCCTCGGCATTCCCGACGTGCTGGAGGCGATCGTCAACCAGCTCCCGCCGCCGCGCGAAGGCGACATAAACGCGCCGCTCAAGGCCATGCTGGTCGATAGCTGGTACGACACCTATCTCGGCGTCATCGTTCTCGTCCGCATCATCGACGGCCGCCTGAAAAAGGGCCAGACCATCCGCATGATGGAGACCGGCGCGAAATATCTGGTCGAGCGCACCGGCGTCTTCACCCCCAAGATGGTCACCGTCGACGAGCTCGGCCCCGGCGAGTTCGGCTTCCTGACAGGCTCGATCAAGGAGGTGGCCGACACCCGCGTCGGCGACACCATCACCGAGGACAAGCGCCCGACCGCTGCCGCGCTTCCCGGCTTCAAGCCGGCGCAGCCGGTCGTGTTCTGCGGCCTGTTCCCGGTCGATGCCGCCGATTTCGAGGATCTGCGCGCCGCCATGGGCAAGCTGCGCCTCAACGACGCCAGCTTCTCCTTCGAGATGGAGACGTCCGCCGCGCTCGGCTTCGGCTTCCGCTGCGGCTTTTTGGGCCTGCTCCACCTCGAGATCATCCAGGAGCGGCTGGAGCGCGAGTTCAACCTCGACCTGATCGCCACCGCGCCGTCCGTCGTCTACCGCATGAACCTGATCGACGGCTCGGTGAAGGAGCTGCACAACCCGGCCGACATGCCCGACCTGGTCAAGATCGCCTCGATCGAGGAGCCCTGGATCCGCGCCACCATCCTGACCCCCGACGATTATCTCGGCGGCATCCTGAAACTCTGCCAGGACAGGCGCGGCGTGCAGGTCGACCTCTCCTATGTCGGCAGGCGCGCAATGCTCATCTACGACCTGCCGCTCAACGAGGTGGTGTTCGATTTCTACGACCGGCTGAAGTCGATCTCCAAGGGCTACGCCTCCTTCGACTACCAGCTCACCGACTACCGCGAGGGCGACCTGGTCAAGATGTCGATCCTGGTCAACGACGAGCCGGTCGATGCGCTGTCCATGCTGGTCCACCGCACGGCGGCGGAAAAGCGCGGCCGCGCAATGTGCGAGAAGCTGAAGGAGCTGATCCCGCAGCACATGTTCAAGATCCCGATCCAGGCGGCGATCGGCGGCCGCATCGTCGCCCGCGAAACCATCTCCGCCCTGCGCAAGGACGTGACGGCAAAGTGCTACGGCGGCGACGTCACCCGCAAGCGCAAGCTCCTCGAAAAGCAGAAAGAGGGCAAAAAGCGCATGCGCCAGTTCGGCAAGGTCGACATCCCACAGGCGGCGTTCATCGAAGCGCTGAAGATGGGCGACAATTAGCGCCTCTTACCCTCCCCCTTCATCCTGAGCTTGTCGAAGGAGAGGGGAGGGTCGGCCAGCTTTGCTGGCCGGGGTGGGGGTGGTGCGGCAGCGCGCCGGCGCAGTTCCTCGCCCCTCTGGGTGAGAGGTGTCGCGCGCGGCGCGACGGAGAGGGGTCCTGCCGGCAATGAAGAACTTGTCCTGACTGAACACGCCGAGGACGCCCTCATCGAGCGCGAGCTTGACCTGGACTGGATCGAGAGGGCAGTCCGCGATCCATCCTGGACCGTGCCCGACCCCAGGCGCCCCGGTGTCGAGCGCCGCTTCGCGCCATTCCCGAGTTTGGCGGACGCATCCTGCGGGTCGCCTGCTATGAAACAGCGAGTGAAATCCGTATAGTAACCGTCTTCTTCGATCGCAATGCGAGAAGGCCAGCATGACCCCGACCCTCAAATACCGGCCCAAGGACAATGCCGCCTATATCAGGCTTTCGGCCAAGGTGCTGGAAAGCGCCGAAGTCTCGCCGGACGTGATCTTCGACTATGACGATCAAGGCAGGATCGTCGGCATCGAACTGCTCGACGCCAAAGCCCAACTGCCGGCGGATGCGCTGAACGAAGCGGCCTGACGCCTCATCGCCGCAAACCGGCTCGTCATGCGCCAGGAGCGGCCGATGTACGACCTACGATCCGGGAGCCGACGCGGCCTACATTTATCTCGGCGCGGCAAGATCGTCGAAACCGCCGAAGCCGGGCCATTCATCTATGATATGCACGTCGAAGGCGCGGCATCGAAATCCTCTCCGCCAGCAAGGGCTCCCGGCGATTGGCCCGCCGGCCGGGAAGTGCCGCCGACGCCGCGGAGTGAGCTATGGCGGCGACCTCACCCGCAAGCGCAAGCTGCTCGAAAAGCAGAAAAGAGGACAAAAAGCGCATGCGCCAGTTCGGCAAGGTCGACATCCCCCAGGCGGCTTTCATCGAAGCGCTGAAGATGGGTGACAGCCAGCGGGCTGCCCGGCTCCTAGCGCCCTCGTGGTTCGACAGGCTCACCATGAGGGCTACTGATAGGCACCGCTAGTCTCCCCCGTCCAGTGAGCTAATCTCGCGAACGCCTGCCTATGAACTGGCATTTGCCACAGCGATGACGATTAACGCGACCATCCAGTAGCCCTCATGGTGAGCCTGTCGAACCACGAGGGCGCTTGGCACCCTACCCCGCCACCGGCGGCCACCGCCTCACATACCCACCACCCTGCCTGTTCCTCGCCAGTTCCGGCAACCCCTCATAATCCAGCGCTATCAGCGCTTCCTTCTTCGCCCGGCTCCATCCCTTGATCTGCCGCTCGCGCTCGATCGCATCGACGATCCGGTCATAGGTTTCGGTGAACACCAGCACCACCGGCCGCCGCTTGCGCGTATACCCGTCATAAATGCCCTCATTGTGCTCCCACACCCGCGCCTCGATCTCCTGCTTGGTCAGCCCGGTGTAGTAGGAGCCATCGGAACAGCGCAGAATATAGACGGTGACTTCCATGGCTGGCCCCAAACCCTCATGGCGGAGCGCGGCACCCCAAATCCCTCATCGCGCACTATGAAGCGCGGCGCCTCCCCAAACCTCATGGTGAGCCTGTCGAACCACGAGGTTTGGGGCAAGCGGAAAAATGCCGTTGGCGCCAAGCGCCCTATGGTTCGACAGGCTCACCATGAGGGCTACTGAAACGCCTCGCTCGCTAGCCGCCAACGTTCCAGGATGCAGGGGGAAAGGCCCCCGCCCCCCGGGGGCCTCAGAGTTATGGCGCGGCGTCTCCCCAAACCTCATGGTGAGCCTGTCGAACCACGAGGTTTGGGGCCAGCGCCTGCAAGCCGAAGCCGGCCGTTCATTTATGATGTGGACGCCGAGGGCAGGGTGATCGGCATCGAAATCCTCTCCGCCAGCAAGGTTCTGGCTCCCGGCGATTGGCAGAAAGCGCGCGCCGATTGCAGCCGGCTGGCCTTTTACCAAGGAGGTTCTAACCAATCCTCATCTGTGAGGTCGAAATCTTCGTTTTGGCCATCCGACCTTCGCCTAACGCGAGCGGCGAATTCGTTGTATGAGATCTCCGCGAATGCATAAGAGGTCAGCAGATCTTTATATTCATCGAAGCGTTCACGAGCTTCTGGAATCAATTTTGGAAGATTCTTTCCAATGAAGTTAAGTAGCGGCCCATCTGGTTCATTACCGAGTGAGATATCCGCAAACCCCAAAATCCGCTTGTGGCGAGCGCGTTCTGCGAGTTCGGCATCGGATGCCGGATATCGCTGACGCAGGGTCTCCCAAGTGATTAAACCACACCGTCGGAAGAGGTGTCCGGTCACATATGGAATGCGGCGCGCGATCAACACGGGTACAATGTCCAATGCTGCGCACTTTCGTAGCAGTTCAAGCAACTCATCCTGCTGTGGATAAACCCACGGACGGGTGCTCTTGACCTCGATTCCGACCCAAAGAGCGCCGTTGCCGTGGGCACGGACCAAAAAATCAAGCTTCTGCTTACCCGAAAGACACCGGGTCCCGATGTGTGAGGGAGGCTCTTCTTTTCTGTAGAGACTGCTGTCGTCGTGTTCGCTTAGGTCAATGAATCTACCGAAGTGGTCAAGGCCGGTCCCCGACTCAAGGGCGCGCTGGACAGCAATTTCAAGTGTCTGCCCGACTCGCTTCGTCAATTTGCCGCTTGTTATCTCACGGTATGTGGGTTCCTGCTCGGAATGCCTCTGAACGAGGTGCTCCTCCGGGGTGTCTGGCAGATGGTACCATGCTACTGCGCCTACCCTGCGCGCAGCGATCACGCCCGCTTTGACTAGGTAGTTTCGCGCCGCCGTGATCAGATGTGGATTGACTCTTTGGTTGTATGGCCCGGCGACAGCAATCTTCTGTTCGATTGTGCGTGCGACCGCGATGCCGTGCGTGCCGATGACGCTCACAAGGCGGGTTTTTGCGATCCCTAAACCGTGTTGCACGGGACATCCCGCCCGCTTCCTTTTATTTAGATATAGGAGTAGTGCCTGATCGTTCCTGCAAGGTTCGAATCCCCATTGGAGTCAAGCGATAGCGGCCGCGTCCAGTACGAGGATCCTTGTAGTATGTAGCCAAGCCGCGGCGTTCCAGCGTGCGATGGCTCACCAGATTGCGGATGACTTGGCTTAGCCGGTCATCCTTTCGGCCCTGAAGCTTCTCCTGATCTTCCTCGGTGGGTTCAATCTGTTCACGCAACCTAGTGGCCAAGTCGGCTGTGGTCATTCCCATCTCCGGATGCTCGGAATCCGCGAGTATCTGTAGTGCCGGGATTATTAAATCGTTTTCAAGAGTTCGCATTTAATGGCTATATTTCGCGATTCACCGTTCTCGAATCCATATATAACGGATGGAATCCGAAGAATCAACCGAATCCTAACTATATTTCTTTACCATTTTTGCGATAACTAAAGGGTCGATAGACACAATCGTAAATTGTGTCTATCGACGGCCCCATCCCATGAGGGGTGCTGCACGGAGTGCGATCCTGCAGGGGTGAACTCGGAGAGCTGCCTCACGGGTCTGAGACGCCTGCATTCCTTCCAACACCCCGCTTGGCGTTTCGCGCCAATCTCCCTTCTCCCTCAAGGAGAGAAGGGAGAGCCGATCCCTGATCGCTTCTGCCAATCGCGACAGTGGAGCGGGGGAGGACCGGCGCCTCCGTTCCACGGCCGACGAAGCCATGGGGCCGGGGAGGTCCCGTCCAGTGGTTCCCCTCGGGACAATACGGTCCCGGCGTGCTGGAGGAGCACACAGGCCCTGAAAGCCGCAAGGTTTTAAGGGTGCAGCGGAACGGGCGGGGACAGAAATCGCCGGACGGGCGGTCGCGAGATCGCACATACATAAAGATGAGCGATCCCGCGACCGCCCGTCTTCCCGGACCTTTTTCACCAACTCGGCCTCACGGCGCGGGAACGGAGACGCTTGTGCAAAATCACCCCAGGAGCAAAAACATGACCGACGATAAAACCCAGCCGCTTCTCTCCCAGGCCGGCAACCCGTTCCCGCCTCACCTGACGCCGGTCTTCGTGGATATGACCCCGGCGCGCGGCGTGCCGCCCGAAAGGATGTGGCCGCGTCCGCTCACGGAAAAAAGCGCGCTGGCGGACCACAGCGGCTGCGTCACCATGAGCGAATATCTCTACGAGACGCTGGACCCGCGCTGGCCGAGCTTCAAGCTGCGCCTCCAGCCACAGGGCAACGAGACCGACGCGCAATATGCGGCCTACCGGCGCGACATCGAGCACCACACGGTGGTCCACGCCATCTATCTCTGCCTGATGCACCAGATCTGCACCGTGATCGGCAACCACGAGACCTGCGCCGTGCGCGCCTGCCGCCGGCGCGGCCGCTGCTCCGGGCGCCGCGACGAGGATAAGATTGCAATTTCCTTCGCAATCTTCCCGCCCTGCATACCGATCGACATCGACATCATCGAAACCTATCGCGTCGCCGCGCAGGAGGCATTGAAATGGATCTGTGAGACCCGTTCGGAGGATGAGGAGCAGGTCGCGGAGACCACCGCGCGCAAGGAGACTGCCATGGCCGAATAGCGCGGCTGGCCGGTTTCCATTCCGGCGGCGGGTAGTCTAAAGGGCGCGGGAGAAAAATATCCACGCCCTTGGAATGCCGCCTAGAATGATCGCCCGGAAAACACCGCCCGCCCCGCCGCTCTTCCTCGGCATCGACACAGGCGGCACCTACACCGACGCCGTGCTCTGGTCCGAGGCGGCGGGTGTGGCCGCCAAGGCCAAGTCGCTGACCACGCGGCACGATCTGGCGGTCGGCATTTCCGGCGCGGTCGGCGCGGTGCTGGAAAAGGCAAAAGTCGACCCGGCGGCTATCAAATTGGTGTCGATGTCGACCACGCTCGCCACCAACGCCCTGGTCGAGGGGCAGGGCGGGCGGGTCGCGCTGGTGATGATCGGCTTTTCCGAGGCCGACCTTGCCCGCGACGGGCTGAAGGCCGCGCTCGGCGCCGACCCTGTGGTGTTCTGCGGCGGCGGCCACGACGTCCACGGCAACGCCAAACCGCTCATGCTGGAGGAGCTGGAGGCGGCGCTGCCGGAACTGGCCAAGGGCGTCTCGGGCTTCGCGGTCTGCGCCTATTTCGCCACCCGCAACCCGGCCCACGAGATCGCCGCCCGCGATCTGATCCGCGAAAGGACCGGCCTCCCCGTCACCGCCAGCCACGAGCTTTCCGCCAAACTCGGCGGCCCCCGCCGCGCGCTGACCACGCTGCTCAACGCCCGGCTGATCTCGATGATCGACCGCCTCGTCGCCGCCACCGAAGGTTTTCTCGCCGACCGCAAGATAAAAGCCCCGCTGATGGTCGTGCGCGGCGATGGCGCGCTGGTCTCTGCCGCCTTCGCGCGCGCGAGGCCGATCGAGACCATCCTGTCGGGCCCGGCCGCCAGTCTCGTCGGCGCCCGCCACATGACCGGCCTCGACAACGCCGTCGTCTCCGATATCGGCGGCACCACCACCGACGTCGCCGTGCTGGACAAAGGCCGGCCCCGGCTTGATCCGGAAGGCGCGACTGTCGGCGGCTACCGCACCATGGTCGAGGCGGTCGCCATGCGCACCTTCGGCCTGGGCGGCGATTCCGAAATTTCGCTGGAGGATGGCGGGCTGCGCCCGCGCCTCCTGCTCGGCCCCCGCCGCCTCGTGCCCTTGGCGCTGGCCGGAATGGTGCATGGCGAGGTGGTCACCAGCCAGCTCGAACGACAGCTGCGCGCGCCCAATCCCGGCCGCATGGATGGCCGCTTCGCGATCCGAACCGGCGTGCCGGAACGGCTTGCTGCGGGCCTTTCCGGGCCGGAATCCAAGCTTTACGAGTCGATCGGCGCGCAGCCTCTGCCGCTCGACGCCTTGCTCACCTCGAACGCGCAGAACGCAACGCTCAACCGCTTGGTCGCGCGGGGGCTGGTGCATGTCGTCGGCTTCACCCCGTCCGATGCCGCCCATACGCTCGGCAGGCAGTCCAACTGGGACGCCACCGCCGCCCGGTTGGGCGCGGAACTGTTCGCCCGCAAGCGCGACGGCCGCGGCCAGCCGATCGCGGCGAGCCCGGAGGCTCTATCGGAGCGCGTGCTGGCCGCGCTCACCCGCTGGTCGGCGGAAGTGATCCTCGAGACCGCCTTCGCCGAGGACGGTCTCGACGGCGCGGCGACCGTCGCGCATGCGCTGGTGCAGCGCTCGGTCGACGGCCATGAAGGCATCGCCCGGCTCACCGTCGCGCTCGATCGTCCGGTGATCGGTCTCGGCGCGTCGGCGCCGCTGCATTATGCCGGGCTGCCGCAGCTGGTCGGCAACGCCTGCGTGGTGCCGGAGGATACCGACGTCGCCAACGCGCTCGGCGCCGTCGTCGGCCAGGTCCGCGTCTCGGCCGAGGCCGGGGTCAGCCAGCCGAAGGAGGGGCTATTCCGGGTCTCGTCGGGCGACACCGTGCGCGATTTTACAAGCGAGGCCGAGGCGATCGCGGTTGCGGAAGCCGATGTGCGCGAGATCGCAGCCTTGCGCGCCAGGGCCGCCGGCACCGACACGGCCGAAATCGAGGTGCTTCGCGAGTTCCGCACCTCGACGGTCGAGGGCCAGCGCATGTTCATAGAGGCGCAGATTCTCGCCGTCGCCACCGGCCGCCCGCGCATCGCGGTGTAGCCGGCGATTTGTCCACGGGGTGCGGTCCCGGCGTTATCCTGTGCGTATCCGGAACTTAGGGTGAATTGACCCGTTCCGCCCGGCATGGTCAAAGGCGCGAAAATCATGAAGTCCCGATGCCTTTTGGAGAAGAGATGATGACCGATCTGGTCGAGATCGCCGGTTTGCGGATTGCGCGCCCGCTGCATGATTTCGTGGCGCGCGAAGCGCTGCCCGGCTCGGGGATCGACCCCGCCGCCTTCTGGGCTGGCTTCTCCGCCATCGTTCACGATCTCGCCCCGAAAAACCGTGCTCTGCTTCAGAAACGCGATGATATCCAGGAGCGCATCGATCACCGGTATCGGGAAAACGGCGCGCCGGTCGACATGACCGCCTACAGACGGCTCCTTGAAGAGATCGGCTATCTCCTGCCTGAGGGGCCGGATTTTCAGGTGACGACAGAAAATGTCGACCCGGAAATCGCAATCGTCGCCGGGCCGCAACTGGTCGTGCCGGTGATGAATGCGCGCTATGCGCTCAATGCCGCGAATGCCCGCTGGGGCTCGCTTTACGACGCGCTTTACGGGACCGACGCGATTTCGGAAGAGGGCGGCGCCGAACGGGGCAAGGGGTACAATCCGGCGCGCGGCGCGAACGTGATCGCCTGGGCGCGCAAATTTCTGGACGAGGCCGTCCCGCTCGAAGGCGCTTCGTGGAGCGCGGTGACGAGGCTCGAAGTGGCGGACGGCGCGCTAGTGCTCGGCGCCGGCACGCCTGTTCAGCGTTCGGTCGGTGACGGCGAGGAGGAGCTGCAGCAGATCGCGCTTGCCGACCCGACGCAGTTTGCCGGCTATCGCGGCGATCCGGATTCCCCCTCGGCAATCCTGTTGAAGAAGAACGGCTTGCACATCGAGATCGTCATCGACCGCACCAGCGCGATCGGCAAGACGGATCCAGCCGGCATTTCCGATGTAATCCTGGAATCGGCGCTGACCACGATCCAGGACTGCGAGGATTCGGTCGCAGCCGTCGACGCAGAAGACAAGGTTCTCGTCTACCGCAACTGGCTCGGCCTGATGAAGGGCGACCTCGAAGAAGAGATAGAGAAGGGCGGCAGGACCTTCGTCCGCAAGCTCAACCCTGACCGGACCTACATCGCGCCGAACGGCGGCGAGCTGACGCTGCCCGGCCGTTCGCTGATGTTGGTCAGGAATGTCGGTCACCTGATGACCAACCCGGCGATCCTCGACCGCGACGGCAACGAGGTTCCGGAAGGCATCATGGATGCGATGATCACCAGCCTCATTGCGCTGCACGATGTCGGACCGAACGGCCGGCGGAAAAACTCCCGCGCCGGCTCGGTCTATATCGTCAAGCCGAAGATGCACGGGCCGGAGGAGGTCGCCTTCGCCGTCGAGATCTTTTCGCGTGTCGAGGCGGTGCTCGGCATGACGCCCAACACGCTCAAAATGGGCATCATGGACGAGGAGCGCCGCACCACCGTCAATCTGAAGGAGTGCATCCGGGCGGCGAAGGAGCGGGTTGTCTTCATCAACACCGGCTTCCTCGATCGCACCGGCGACGAGATCCACACTTCGATGGAAGCCGGGCCGATGATCCGCAAGGGCGACATGAAGCAGGCGGCGTGGATTTCTGCCTATGAGGCGTGGAACGTCGACACCGGGCTCGAATGCGGCCTCTCCGGCCATGCCCAGATCGGCAAGGGCATGTGGGCGATGCCCGACCTGATGGCGGCGATGCTCGATCAGAAGATCGCCCACCCCAAGGCCGGCGCGAATACGGCCTGGGTGCCTTCGCCGACTGCGGCCACGCTGCACGCCACGCACTATCACAAGGTCGACGTCCAAGCGGTGCAGGAAAGCCTGAAAAGTCGGCCCAAGGCGAAGCTCGACGATATTCTTTCCGTGCCGGTCGCCGTTCGGCCGAACTGGACGCCAGACGAGATCCAGCACGAACTGGACAATAACGCGCAGGGCATCCTCGGCTATGTCGTGCGCTGGATCGACCAGGGCGTCGGCTGCTCCAAAGTGCCCGACATCAACGATATCGGTCTGATGGAGGACCGCGCCACGCTCCGGATCTCCTCGCAGCACATCGCCAACTGGCTGCATCACGGCGTCTGTACGCAGGACCAGGTGATGGAGACGATGAAGCGCATGGCCGACGTGGTCGACCGCCAGAACGAGAGCGATCCGTTTTACCGGCCGATGGCGCCGGATTTCGACAACTCGATCGCCTTCCTCGCGGCCTGCGATCTCGTCTTCAAGGGCCGCGCCCAGCCGAATGGCTACACCGAGCCGGTGCTGCATGCGCGGAGGTTGGAGCTGAAGGCTGCGGAGAGGGTGGGGTAATCGCGTAGTGGGCAGCGCTCATAGCAATTCCTGTCTGAGCGGTAGCAAAGGTACGGCTACGCCCGACGTTGCCCCCCTCTGTCCTGCCGGACATCTCCCCCACAAGGGGGGAGATTGCTCCTTCATCTATGCCCGGTCTCAATTTCCAACGCTGCCACGTAACGCGCCGCGCCGCGGCAGTCCGATCTCCCCCCTTGTGGGGGAGATGGCCGGCAGGCCAGAGGGGGGCGCGAAGGAACGCCGGCGCTTCAGGATATGAAACTCCTCGCCATCGATTGCTCGGCAAGCCTGTGCGCCGCTTGCGTCTATGACGTGCAGGCTGACAAGGAACTCGGCCGCGCGGCGCTCGACCTCGGCAAGGGCCATGCCGAAAAACTTATGGCGGTTGTCGGCGATGCGCTGAAAAATGCTGGAATCGCTTTCCCTGACCTCGGCGCGGTTGCCGTCTCGGTCGGGCCGGGCTCCTTCACCGGCGTTCGCGTTGGCGTTTCGGCCGCACGCGGCTTCGCGCTGGCGCTAAAAGTCCCGGCGATCGGCGTCACCACGCTCGAAGCGCTCGCCGCCGAGGCGCGGGACGTATTCGGCGCGCGGGCCGTGCTTAGCGCGCTCGATGGCGGGCGCGGCGAAATCCAGGCCGCTGTTTACGATGAATTCGGAGCGTTGGTGTATGCTCCCGCCGTGATCACATTGTCTCAAGCTGCCGACCTGGCCACGAAATTTTCACCGGTGCTTGCGGGCACGGCGGCGAACATCATTGCCGGCGCGGTTCCGTCGCAGGCGTTCGACACCGGGCCGCTCGGCGCCACCGCCGATATCGCGGTCTATGCGCGCGTCGCGGCGCAGAAGGGTGCGGCCGGCAAGGAGCCGGCGCCCGTCTATCTGCGCGAGCCGGACGCCAAGCCGCAGGCCGGCTTTATCCTGCCGAGGAGCGGCGTTTAGCCAATGCGCATCCCCTTCATCACGCCGCGCCGCCGGGAATATTCGCTGGAGCCGCTGACCGTCGCCGACAGCGCGGCCGTCGCCCTCCTGCACCAGGAGGATTTCGTGCGGCCCTGGTCCGACGGGGAATTCGAGGCGCTGCTCCAGCAGGACACGGTTTTCGGCTATGCGGCCCGCGAGATCGGCCACGGTAATGAGAACCCGGTCGGCTTCGTGCTGGCGCGGCTAGTCGCCGGAGAGGGCGAGATACTGACCATCGCTGTCGCCCGCGGTCACCGCCGCCAAGGGCTGGGCTGGCAACTGCTCGATGCGGTGCTGCGCGAACTGCACGCGCAGCGCGCCGAGGCGCTGTTCCTCGAAGTCGACGAAGCCAATATAGGCGCGATCGCGCTCTACCGGCGCATGGGCTTTCGGGAGGTCGGCAAGCGGCCGGGCTATTACCAGTCCGACCGAGGCGCGCTTGTCATGCGCCGCGACCTCCGCTAGCCGGAAGTTTTTGCGGGGAAGCGGCGATGATCGGCAGGATCCGCATTTTTGTCGCGCTGCTCTTCGTCGCCATATCGACACTCATCCTTGTCCCGCTTCAGCTTCTTTCGATGAAGACAGGGCTCTACCGCGAAAACCTGGTCCTGCGCCTCTGGCACAGGATGATCCTCGCCGCGCTCGGAATCCGGGTCCACGTGAGCGGAGCAATGGCGGAAAAACGCCCGCTCCTGATCGCCTCCAACCATGTTTCCTGGACCGACATCATGGTGCTCGGCTCCATTGTCGACGTCTCCTTCATCGCGAAATCCGAAATGGCCGGCTGGCCTCTGATCGGCGGGCTGTCGAAACTTCAGCGCACGGTGTTCATCGAGCGCGAGCGCAAGCGCAAATCCGGCGAGCAGGCGAGCGAGATCGCCGCGCGCCTGGCGCGAAACGACGTGATGGTGCTGTTTGCCGAAGGCTCGACCGGCGACGGCAATCTGCTGCTGCCGTTCAAGAGCACGCTTTTCGGCGCGGCGGCGATGGCGATCGGCGAGGGCGCGGTCGAACATGTGTTCATCCAGCCGGTGGCGATCGCCTATACAAGGCTGCACGGCCTGCCGATGGGCCGTCAGCACCGTCGGGTTGCGGCGTGGATCGGCGACCAGGATCTGGTGCCGCATATCGGCGAATTGCTCGCCGAGGGCGCTGTCGACGTGGAAGTCCGCTTCGGCGAGCCGCTCGAATTTTCGGCCGGCACGAGCCGCAAGGCAGCCGCAAAGCTTGTCGAGCAGCGCGTCTCCGCGATGATGCAGGATGCGCTGCGCAGCCCGCACTGAGCGATACGGGCAGAATCGTCTGTTTTTTGCCACTGAAAGGCGTTAGAAGCCCCGCATGGATTTGAACGACATCTCTCAAGCGACGGCGAACAGCCTGCCGGAAGAGGCCATGGTGGCTTCTCCGGCGGCCAAGAAGGTTTTTGTCAAAACCTATGGCTGCCAGATGAATGTCTACGATTCCCAGCGCATGACCGATGCGCTGGCGGCCGACGGCTATTCCCCGACTAGCGAGATCGGCGACGCCGATCTCGTGCTGCTCAATACCTGCCACATCCGCGAAAAGGCGGCGGAAAAGGTCTATTCCGAACTCGGCCGCATCCGCGATATCAAGGCGGAAAGGGCTGCTTCCGGCCGCGAGACGCTGATCGGCGTCGCCGGCTGCGTTGCCCAGGCTGAGGGACGCGAGATCATTCGCCGCGCGCCGGCCGTCGATCTGGTCATCGGGCCGCAGACCTATCACCGGCTGCCGGAGGCGCTGAAACGCGCTCGCGGCGGCGAAAAGATCGTCGAAACCGACTATGCGCTCGAGGACAAGTTCGAGCATCTGCCGAATACGGCGCGGACCGAGATCATCAAGCGCGGCGTCACCGCGTTCCTGACCGTGCAGGAAGGCTGCGACAAATTCTGCACCTTCTGTGTTGTACCCTACACGCGCGGCTCGGAAGTCTCGCGCCCCGTCGCCCAGATCGTCGCCGAGGCCGAAAGACTGGCCGAAGCCGGGGTGCGCGAGGTGACGCTGCTCGGCCAGAACGTCAATGCCTGGCACGGCGAAGGGCCGGACGGCGGCGAATGGGGTCTCGGCCGGCTGCTGTTCCGGCTCGCGGAAATTCCGGGTCTGGCGCGGCTCCGCTACACGACCAGCCATCCGCGCGACATGGACGACGCGCTGATCGCCGCGCATCGCGATCTGCCTGCGCTGATGCCTTATCTGCACCTGCCGGTGCAGTCGGGATCGGACCGCATCCTGAAGGCGATGAACCGTCGCCATGCGGCCGCCGACTATCTGCGCCTGATCGAGCGCATCCGCACCGCCCGGCCCGACATCGCCATGTCCGGCGATTTCATCGTCGGCTTCCCGGGCGAAACCGAGGCCGATTTCGAGGCGACGATGCAACTCGTCCGCGACGTGCGATACGCCCAGGCCTTCTCGTTCAAATATTCGCCGCGGCCCGGCACTCCGGGCGCGGAAATGAAGGCTCATGTCGCGGAAAGCATCAAGGATGAGCGGCTGCAGCGCCTGCAGGCGCTGTTGATGGAACAGCAGGGCGCTTTCGCCGTTAGCCTCGTTGGCGGGACGATCGATGCGCTCATCGAGAAGCCCGGGCGCCAGGCTGGCCAGATCGTCGGCCGGTCGCCTTGGCTTCAGCCGGTTATTCTTGATGAAACCGCCGGCGAAATCGGTGACATTGTAAAGGCGCGAATCATCAAGGTTGGACAGACCAGCCTGTTCGCGGAGCCGGCCTGAGCGCCGGTCGGGATGAGGAGAGACGGTTGAGCGCTACCGCAGACCTGAAGAACCAGCCCTCCGGGGCCTCCGACATGGCGCACATCGTACTCACCTTCGACAACAACAAGCTTGCCAGCGCCCTTTACGGCCAGTTCGACGAAAATCTCGCGCGGCTTGAGCAGAAGCTCGGCGTAGACATCAATTCGCGCGGCAATCAGGTCACCATCAAGGGCAGTTCCTCGGTGGCCGAGCAGGCGCGCCGCGCGCTCGATCATCTCTACGGCATCCTGCAGAAGGGCGCCGACATCGGCCAGTCCGACGTGGACGGCGCGGTTCGGATGGCGATCGCCGCGGACGACCAGCTGACGCTGCCGACGCTGGAGCGCAAGGGCAAGATGGCCGCCGCGCAGATCGCGACGCGCAAACGCACCATCTATGCCCGCTCGCTCAACCAGGACGCCTATATGCGCGCGCTGGAACGCGCCGAACTGGTGTTCGGCATCGGCCCGGCGGGCACCGGGAAGACTTATCTCGCGGTCGCCCATGCGGCGATGCTGCTCGAACGCGGCATGGTCGAGCGCATCATCCTGTCGCGGCCGGCGGTCGAGGCCGGTGAGCGCCTGGGTTTCCTGCCCGGCGACATGAAGGAGAAGGTCGATCCCTATCTGCGGCCGCTCTATGACGCGCTCTATGACATGATGCCGGCCGACAAGGTCGAGCGGGCGATCGCCGCCGAGGTCATCGAGATCGCGCCGCTGGCCTTCATGCGCGGACGCACGCTGGCGCATGCCGCCGTCATCCTCGACGAGGCCCAGAACACCACGCCGATGCAGATGAAGATGTTCCTGACACGTCTCGGCGAGAATTCGCGCATGATCGTCACCGGCGATCCGACGCAGATCGACCTGCCGCCGAACACCAAGTCCGGGCTGGTGGAGGCGCTTCGCATTCTCGACGGCGTTACGGGCGCGGTAACGGTCCGCTTCAATGAAACCGACGTCGTCCGCCATCCGCTGGTTGCCGAGATCGTCAAGGCCTACGACCGCGATGGCAAGATCGCCCGCGGCCTCGACGTATCGGAACACTGACCGGCCGGACGTCATGAGCGGAAGATCCAATGGAAGGGGCATGTCGGCGCCGCCTCCGGTCGAGATCGATCTGCTGGTCGAGGGCGGCGACTGGGCGCCCGAGGCCGAGCTTGAGACCATGGTGCATGAGGCGGTCGCCGCGGCCATGGCCGAAACGGGCGCGGTTGCGAAAGAGGGCACAGAACTCAGCGTCGTCTTCTCCGACGACAAGCATGTAAGAGAGCTCAACGCGCAATGGCGCGGCAAGGACAAAGCGACCAATGTGCTGTCCTTTCCGGCCTTTCCGCCGAAGCGCGGCGCGCCCCTGCCGCCGCTTCTCGGCGATATCGTGATCGCCTTCGAAACCGTGATCCGCGAGGCGGCACTGGAAGGCAAGGAGGTCCGGCATCATATTACGCATCTCCTGATCCATGGCTTCCTGCATCTGTTGGGCTATGATCACGAGACCGGCGAAGAGGCGGAAGAGATGGAAGCGGTGGAGCGCCGGGCGCTCGCGAGGCTTGCCATTCCCGATCCCTACGCGTAACAGAGAACGATAACCGACGGACGATGATGAACGAGATACCCGAGACCGCCGCAAGGAATGACGCAGGCGGTACCCAGTCGCCCTCCGACAACGCCGAAGACGGACCTAGTCCCAGTACGGCCTATGGCGCGGTCGCGCCCGAACCTCCTGCCGAACGACCTTCGCTGCTGGCGCGCCTCGCCAGCCTGTTCAGGCCGCGCAACGGATCGAGCCTCCGCGACGACCTGACGGATGCGCTCGCCGAGATAGAAACCGGCGCGGCTTCCTTCTCGCCCGCCGAGCGGGCCATGCTCCACAACATTCTGCGGCTGCGCGAAGTTCGCGTCGAGGACGTGATGGTGCCGCGCGCCGATGTCGAGGCGGTCGAAATCACCACCACGCTCGGCGAACTTATGGTCCTGTTCGAGCAGTCGGGGCATTCGCGCATGCCGGTCTATGCCGAGACGCTCGACGATCCGCGCGGCATGGTCCACATCCGCGACGTGCTGGCCCACATCACCAAGCTTGCGCGCACCCGGAAAGGTCGGCAGCCGAAGAAGCCCGCCCCGGTGCAACTCGATTTCGCCAATGTCGACCTTTCCCGCACCATCGGCGAGCTGAACCTGATCCGCACGGTCCTGTTCGTGCCGCCTTCCATGCTGGCTTCGGACCTCATGGCCCGCATGCAGGCCTCGCGCACCCAGATGGCGCTGGTCATCGACGAATATGGCGGCACTGACGGCCTGGTTTCGCTGGAAGACATTGTTGAGATGGTCGTCGGCGACATCGAGGACGAGCATGACGAGGACGAGCCGCTGATCACCGAGGCCGGCGACGGCGTCTTCGTGGTCGACGCCAGGGCCGAGATCGACGATGTCGCCAAGATGATCGGCAACGACTTCGCCGCCGGCGAGCATGGCGAATATGTCGACACGATCGGCGGCATGATCTTCAACACGCTCGGCCGGGTGCCGGTGCGCGGCGAAGTGGTTCAGGCGATACCCGGCTTCGAATTCCACGTGCTGGACGCCGATCCGCGCCGGGTCAAGCGCGTCCGCATCGTCAATGTCCAGAAGAGCGACCGCCGCCGCCGGGCGGTCAGGGCTGAGCAGGCCTGACGCGCGCCGGGTGATGCGGCTGCCCTGAGCCGCAGGGTGGCGCAGCAACTCACATGGTGATCTCGTCGAACCACATGCGCCAGCAGCGCGCTACTCGCCATGATCCGCGCCGACTTCGATGTGCCGCAGCATCATTACGGCTGCAACTGACGCTACCAGCGCGACCACCACGCTGATCGCCGCCGCCGACTGCAGACCCTGGACGAAGGCGTCGCGCGCTGCCTCGATCAGTGGCCCGGCGAGGTCGGCGGCCAGGCCTTCGGCCACTCCCACCGCGCCGCCGAGCGTGTCTCTGGCGATCTCGATCAATTCCGGCTCGACGTCGCCCGGCGGGTCGGCGGCCATGCGGCTCCGGTAGATCGCAGTGCCGACGCTACCGAGCACTGCGATGCCGAGAGCGCCGCCGAATTCCGAACCGGTCTCCGAAAGCGCGGCGGCCGAGCCTGCCCTTTCGGGCGGTGCTGCGCCGACGATCATGTCGGTCGCGAGCGTGATCACCGGCGCCAAACCCATCGAGAATATGATCGATGCGGCGACCAGCACAGCCAGTCCGTTGTCGCCGCCGATCTGCGTCATCAAGCCGAACCCAACGGCGGCGGCGACAAGGCTGGCGCCCATCACATAGGCTGGGCGGACCCTGCGCAGGATCGCCGGCGTCGACATGGTGATAGCGATGAAGCCGATGGTCGACGGTAGCGACCAGAGACCTGCCTGCAGCGGCGGCAGGCCGATGACCAGTTGCAGATACTGCGCCATGAACAGGAACGAGCCGAAGAACACGAAGAACACCGAAATGTTTACGCCAAGCGACGTGCTGAAGGCCGGGCTCCGGAAAAGCGCAAGGTCGATCAGCGGGTCGGCCAGTTTCCGCTGACGGTGCAGGAAGACGAGGCTGAGGACCAGTCCGGCCAGGATCGATATCGCCGGCAGCGATCCGAAACCGTTCTCGGCTGTCTGCTTGAGGCCGAAGATCACAGCCAACACGGCCGCCAGTGACAGGGCGGCGCTTAAGAGATCGAGCCGCCCGGCGTCCGGGTCGCGGTATTCTGGCAACAGCACAGGGCCGAGTATCAGGAGCAGGACCATAACCGGCACGGCTACGAGAAAGACCGAACCCCACCAGAAATATTGAAGCAGGATGCCGCCGATCAGCGGCCCGAGCGCGCCGCCGACCGAAAAGCTGGTGATCCAGACGCTGATGGCCACGGTGCGCTGGCGCGGGTCGAGGAACATGTTGCGGATCAAGGACAAGGTGGAAGGCGCAAGCGTTGCGCCGGCTACGCCGAGCATTGCCCGCGCTGCGATCAGCATTTCGGCGCTGGTGGAGAAGGCCGCAAGCACCGAGGCGAAGCCGAACGCGACAGCCCCGATCAGGAGCAGCCGGCGTCGGCCGATCCGGTCGCCCAGCGTGCCCATGGTGATCAGCGACCCGGCGATCATGAAGCCGTAAATATCGACGATCCAGAGCAGCTGCGAGGCGCTCGGCGTCAGATCCGCGCTGAGTTGCGGCACGGCGAGGTTGAGGACGGTCAAATCCATCGAATAGAGCATGCAGGGAAGCGCGATGATCGCAAGGCCGATCCATTCGCGCCGCGTCGCCTGCGGTTCGGCTGCCAGGGCAGTCATGCCAAATCTCCATGCCCATCGCGGGCTTTGCTTCGGTTGTGTCGCCGTAGGCGCGGTACTCTCGTCTATTGACGTTTGAGCGAGGCCCAAATCGACATGAGCGCTGAACTATCGACGTTCGAGAACCCGAAAGGGGATTCCCTCCTTCGATCGTGAGAGGCACATTCGCACATCTCTGCTGACAGCCCACTGTCAGGAGGCATGTCTTGACGTAAGGCCGGTGCGGCCCTGTCATGGGACGCTGGTCGGTTGTTCCAAGCGCCGGGTTTGGAGCAGAAGCTTCGTCCTGTTAGAACGTGCCGGCGTGATTCTGGGACGAGGGGCTGTGCATGGAGCGCCTGGCGGGGCGGATTATCTTGCTGTGGGGGTGGCGTCGCGCCCTGACGGCGTTTCTTGCCGGCGCGCTCGCCGTGCTTGCCCAGGCGCCCTACGATTTCTTCGCCGCCTGCTTCGTCTCGTTCCCGGTGCTGGTCTGGCTGCTCGACGGCGCTGCCGTTTCCGGCCCGGCCGGGCTGTTCAGGCGCCTGGCTCCGGCCTTCGCCATCGGCTGGTGGTTCGGCTTCGGCTATTTCCTCGGTGGTCTGTGGTGGATCGGCAACGCGCTTCTTGTCGAGGCAGAGGCCTTCGCCTGGGCGCTGCCGCTGGCGGTGGTCGGCATTCCCGTCCTCATGGCCTTGTTCTACGGATTTGCGGCGGCGCTGGCTCGCCTGCTCTGGAGCGACAATATCGGCCGCATCGCGGCGCTGGCCTTCGGCTTTGGCGTCGCCGAATGGCTGCGCATGATTCTGTTCACCGGCTTTCCATGGGCGGCAATCGGCTATGTCGCCATGCCGGTGCCTCTGCTCATGCAGAGCGTTTCGGTGGTAGGCCTGATCGGCATGAATGCGCTTGCCGTATTCGTCTTTTCAATGCCGGCCCTGCTCGCCGGAGGAGGCGGCGCCCGCCTGGGCTTCGCCCTGGCCGCTCTGATAGTCGCCGCGCACATCGTCTTCGGCTATGTCCGGCTTTCCGTGCCAATGGGACCTCCTGAACGCACGCTGGCAGTGCGCATCGTGCAGCCCTCGATTGCCATGACGGAAAAATGGGACGCCGCTGTCGCTGACCGCGTCTTCGGATCGATCGTCGAACTGAGCGGCGCGCCGCCGGCCGGCGGCGATACAAAGCCGCAATTCATCCTGTGGCCCGAAACCTCGGTGCCATTCCTGTTCACCGATAGGCCGGATGCCTTGGCGGCGCTGGGCGAGATGCTGTCGGACGGCCAGATCCTGATCGCCGGCGCCGTCCGTTCCGAAGGCGCCGGCGGCCAGGAAGGCACGCGCTACTATAATTCCGTCGTGGCGATCGACGGTAGCGGCGAGATCGTCGATGCAGTCGACAAGGTGCATCTCGTCCCGTTCGGAGAATACCTTCCCTTCGCCGACTGGCTAAGCAGGCTGGGGCTTGAAAAAATCGTCACCGGCCCGATGGATTTCACGGCCGGCAGCAAAAGGCATTCGATAGCCTTGCCAGGCGGTATCCGCGCCCTTCCGTTTATCTGTTACGAAATAATCTTCCCCGACCTGGTGGCCGTTGACCTTGCGTCAACTGATATTATTGTGAATGTCACAAATGATGCATGGTTCGGCGACACACCCGGCCCGTATCAGCATTTCCGGCAGGCTCAGGTCCGTGCCGTGGAGACAGGGCTACCGCTCGTGCGCGCCGCCAATACGGGCATTTCCGGTGTCATCGACGAGCGGGGCAGTGTCGTCGATGCCTTGGCGGTCGATGCGCGGGGTGTAATAGACGTGACCATCCCGTTCCGGTCGCCTGACACGGTGGCCCGTCTTCCCTCCCGCTTTATCGGTGTCGGAATTTTGTTTGGTTTCGCGGCTTTGGCGCTTGGAATGAAACTCCGGCAGAAGTTCCGTTCGAATTGACAGAATGTATATTAGAAACTCATACTGTAAGCGTCGCATTTGCCCGTCGAAGGTCATCTGAACGGGAGTTCCCGGCGCCAGCGACTCGAAATTCGTTAGCCGGGAGACGGCGAGGAAGAAATGGACAAGGAAAACAAAAAAAAGCCGAACCCGACCGATGTTCACGTCGGAAGCAGAATCCGCCTCCGCCGAAACATGCTGGGCATGAGCCAGGAAAAGCTCGGTGAAAGTCTTGGCATAACTTTTCAGCAGATTCAGAAATATGAAAAGGGCACCAACCGCGTCGGCGCCAGTCGCCTGCAGGCGATCTCCAACATACTCGGTGTGCCGGTTTCTTTCCTGTTCGAGGACGCGCCCGGCCAGCCTGCCACGGCTGGCAAGGGTTTCGCCGAAGACCAGGCGGCGAGTTTCACGCTGGATTTCTGCAGCAGCACCGAAGGCCTGCAACTGAACAGGGCGTTCGTGAAGATCCAGGATCCGAAGGTGCGGCGCAAGGTCATCGACCTGGTCAAGGCGCTCGCCGCCGACGACGGCGAATAGGCGCGAAGGTTCCGGCCGAAACCGTCGCTGCGAAAGCGTCGCCGGCAGGCCTCACAGTGCGCGAAAGCGGAAGCCAATGCGATATTGAGGCAAGCTGTGTCTTGACGACGGGCGTGCCGCTTCGCTAACACCTGTCCCGCCTAGGTTCGGCATTCTGCCGATCAAAGACTTCGAGAGGGGACACCCGTGACGCGGCAGAATTATCTTTTCACTTCGGAATCCGTTTCCGAAGGCCATCCCGACAAGGTTTGCGACCGTATTTCCGACGAGATCGTCGATCTGGTATATCGCGAGGCCAAGAAGACCGGAATGAATCCGTGGGACGTCCGCGTCGCCTGCGAGACGCTGGCCACTACCAACCGCGTGGTCATCGCTGGCGAGGTCCGGGTTCCGCCGACACTGCTCAAGACCGATAAGGTCGGCAAGCCGTTGCTCGACGCCCGGGGCCATGTCGTCGTCAATCCGTCGAAATTCCGTTCCGTCGCCCGGCGCGCCATTCGCGACATCGGCTATGAGCAGGACGGCTTCCACTGGAAGCATGCCAAGATCGACGTGCTGCTGCACGCGCAGTCCGCAGATATCGCGCAAGGCGTCGACAAGGCGTCCGACGGCAATGCCGAAGGCGCGGGCGACCAGGGCATCATGTTCGGCTATGCCTGCCGCGAGACGCCGGAACTTATGCCGGCGCCGATCTACTACAGCCACAAGATCCTGGAAGTGCTCTCGGCGGCCCGCCGCACAGGCATTGGCGATGTCGGCAAGCTCGGACCCGACGCCAAGAGCCAGGTAACGGTCAGCTATGTCGACGGCAAGCCGGCCTCCGTCACCTCGATCGTGCTGTCGACGCAGCATCTCGACGAAAGCTGGGACTCCAAAAAAGTCCGCCAGGTCGTCGAACCCTACATCCGCGAGGCGCTGGGCGATCTGAAGATCGCGCCGGACTGCCATTGGTACATCAATCCCACGGGCAAGTTCGTCATCGGCGGGCCCGATGGCGATGCCGGCCTGACCGGCCGCAAGATCATTGTCGACACCTATGGCGGCGCGGCCCCGCATGGCGGCGGCGCGTTTTCGGGCAAGGACACCACCAAGGTCGACCGCTCGGCTGCCTACGCCGCGCGCTACCTCGCCAAGAATGTCGTCGCAGCGAAGCTCGCCGACCGCTGCACGATCCAGCTTTCCTACGCGATCGGTGTCGCCCAGCCGCTGTCGGTCTATGTCGACCTGCACGGAACCGGCAGGGTGGAAGCGTCGGCGATCGAAAGCGCCTTGCGCGAGGTGATGGACCTGTCGCCCTCGGGCATCCGCCGCCATCTCGACTTGAACAAGCCGATCTATGCAAAGACCACCGCCTATGGCCATTTCGGCCGCAAGCCGGGCCGCGATGGCTCGTTCTCGTGGGAAAAAACCGATCTGGTCAAGGCCCTCAAGGAAGCTGTCACCGTCAAGGAGCCGGTCGCAGCCTGACCCCAATGACGGGCGAGCGCCGCGAACGGTCGACGGAGGCTTTCTTCGGCCGGCGCCACGGCAAGACGATCCGGCCGGCCCAGGCTTCGGCCTTGGCGGCCGGCCTGGAGAAATACCGGATCGACCTCGATCAGCCGGCTCCGGCCGACCTTCGACGGCTGTTTCCGGTGGACGTGTCGAAGCTCCGGCTCGAAATCGGGTTCGGCGGCGGCGAGCACCTGCGCCATGCCGCCGCGGCCGATCCGGATACCGGCTTCATCGGGATCGAGCCGTTCATCAACGGCCTGGCCAAGATGATGGTGGCGCTGGACCGGCAGCCGCTCGCCAATCTGCGCATCTATGACGACGACGCGACCCAGGTGCTCGACTGGCTTCCGCCGGCCTCGCTCGACGGCATCGATCTGTTCTATCCCGACCCATGGCCGAAGCGGCGGCACTGGAAGCGCCGCTTCGTCAGCCCAGCCAATCTCGACCGCTTCGCCCGCGTTCTCAAACCGGGCGGAAAGTTCCGCTTCGCTTCCGACATCGACCATTATGTCAACTGGACGCTGCTCCATTGCCGGGCGCATGGCGCGTTCGAATGGCAGGCGCGCGACGCCGACGATTGGCGCCGGCCTTACGAGACCTGGGTGCGGACCAGATACGAGGCGAAGGCCATTCGCGAAAACCGCATCCCGGCCTATCTGACCTTCGTCAGGACGTAGAACGGGGCCTGGCGAGCGCTGCGGATTGACGACAGCTATCCGGTCGATCCGAAAATCGCCTACCCTACCATCCGGCTCGGCGGGCGGTCCTTGGCCAGCTTCTTGAACTTCTTCACCACCATGTCGCGCTTCAGCTTGGAGATATGGTCGATGAACAGCACGCCGTTGAGATGGTCGATCTCGTGCTGCAGGCAGGTGGCAAGGAGGCCTTCTGCGTCGATTTCTTGCAGCTTGCCGTCACGGTCGAGATATTTTACGCGAACGGTCGCGGGCCGCTCGACTTCGGCATAATAATCCGGGATCGACAGGCAGCCTTCCTCATAGACGGAACGCTCTTTGCCGGTCTCGACGATCTCCGGATTGATGAAGAGTTGCGGCGCGGGCTTCTCGCCTTCCTTGGCGAGATCGATCACCAGCATTCTGAGCGGCTCGCCGACCTGGATTGCCGCAAGGCCGATACCCGGCGCGTCATACATGGTTTCCAGCATGTCGTCGGCCAGCTTGAGCAGCGGCGCATCGACTTGGCTGACAGGCTTTGAAACCTGGCGCAGCACGGGGTCGGGAAGGATGATGAGGGGCTTGATCGACATCGTTTCCACGTAATCGCTCGCCTCAATCCCGTCAACCGCGACAGCTGCGCAAATGTTCATGTTTTGATCTATCGCCGAATCGCGTATCGTGCGCGGCATGAACGAACTCAGCTCAATACTCTCGGCTCCCGTTGCGCGACTTGGCGCGTCCACCGTCACGCTCGGCCAACTGCTCGCCGTCGCCGCCACGCTGTTCCTTGTCCTGCTGGTGGCGCTGATTGCTGCGCTGTGGCGCGCGGCGAATGCGCGTGCGGCGGCTGCGGCCGAAGCAGCCGACCATGCCCGCGACGCCGAAGCGCGCATGGCCGGCATATTGCAGGCGCAGGCCGAAATGCAGGGCCGGCTCGGCGCGGTCGCCGAGGTGTTCGGCGCAAGGCAGGCCGAACTCACCAAGTCCATCGGCCAGCGCCTCGACGCCATGACCGGCCGCATCGGCCAGACCATGACCGAGCAGACCAGATCGACGCATGAGAGCCTGGCGAAATTGCAGGAGCGGCTGGCGGTTATCGACACGGCGCAGGGCAACATCCAGTCGCTCGCCGGCCAGGTCGTGCAGCTTCAGGCGATCCTCTCCAACAAGCAGACGCGTGGCGCTTTCGGCCAGTCGCGCATGGAGGCGATCGTGGCCGACGGCCTGCCGCATGGCGCCTACGAGTTCCAGGCGACTCTTTCCAACGGCAATCGGCCGGACTGCGTCGTGAAAATGCCCAACGGTGCGCCGTCGCTGGTCATCGACGCAAAATTCCCGCTGGAAGCGTGGAACGCGATCCGTGCCGCGGCCGACAACGAAGGTTCCGAAGCGCAAAAGTACGCAGCGCAAGCCTTTCGGCGCGATCTCGAAGTGCATATCAAGGCAATCTCGGAAAAATACCTGATCAATGGCGAGACGCAGGACACCGCCTTCCTGTTCGTGCCGTCGGAATCGATCTTCGCCGAGATCCACGAGAATTTCGAATCGATCGTGCAGCGCGCGCACCGCGCCCGCATCGTCATCGTGTCGCCCTCGCTCCTGATGCTCTCCATCCAGGTCATCCAGGCGATCCTGAAGGATGCTTCGATGCGCGAGCAGGCGCATCTGATCCAGGGCGAGGTCATCCGGCTGATGGAGGATGTTTCGCGGCTCGACGACCGGGTGCGCAAATTGCAGACGCATTTCGGCCAGGCATCGAAGGATATCGACGACATTCTGGTCTCCTCCTCGAAGGTGACAAAACGCGGCCAGAAGATCGAGGCGCTGGAATTCGGGACGCCCGGTGCGGAGTCGACCGAGGCGCCGATCCCGGCCGCTGCCGTCCGCAGCGCCGATTCCAGAACCGGACAGTTGCGCTTGCGGGTAGTTGACGAGGCCGACGCATGACTGCGGCTCTCGTCGCACCTCAAGCGCCTCTTGCCCTCGTCCGATTCCCCTGTTTCACTCATCCGCCAGCCAGCCGGAGGAGCGAATCATGGCCAAGGGTCAATTGCGCAGCAACAAGGAAGCGAGAAAACCGAAGAAGGATGCCAAGAAGCCGGCGCCCGCGCCTGCGCTGAAGGCGGCGCCGGTTCCCGCAGCCAAGCTGAAGGAAAAGAAATAGCCTTCGGAGGAACCGAAGCGCGCGGCCGGCGCGACATCATGCCGGCCGTATTCGCGCTGCCTTGTCCCTGCCGCGCAAGAACGCTCGGGACTTGTGTTTACGCGTGATCTTCCGAACCGGTTTTTCGGAGTGATGTGCTGAAGGAGATGCCGGAATCCCTCTGGCGGTGCTGGGACGGCCCTGCATCTTGCGACAACGGCTGGGACGGCCCGCCGAATCCATGAGGGCCAAAATGGCTTGGACTTATCTTTTCTTCGCGGGACTTTTTGAAATCGGCTGGGCGATCGGCCTGAAATATACCGACGGCTTCACCCGTCTCACGCCGACGCTGCTTACCGTCGCCAGCATGGTGGTGAGCCTCGGCCTGCTCGGGCTCGCCCTGAAGACGCTGCCGGTCGGCACTGCCTACGCGATTTGGACCGGCATCGGCACCGTCGGCACCGCGGTGCTCGGCATATACCTGCTCGGCGAGCCGGCCACCGTCATCAGGCTGGTCTGCATCGGGCTGATCGTATCGGGCATCATCGGCCTCAAGCTGGTCGCTTGAGGCCCGGCTATGAGTTCAGCGCTTGCGCTGCTTGCGCGCCGCATAACGCGCGTCGCGCTTGGCCTTGCGTTCGGCTTCATCCGCCAGAAGACGGGCGATGCGCTCGTTCTCTTCAGCTTCCCTGGCCTTCGCCTCGGCCTGCGCAGCCTCTTCCGCCGCGATACGTGCGGCTTCCGCCGCCGCTTCGCGCTCGGCCCGCTCGATCGCTTCGCGCGCCAGCTTTTCCTGCCTCAGCTTTTCTTTCTCGGCGGCCCGTTTCTCGCGCGCCTCGAGGATAGCCTTACGTTCCGCCTGCTTGGCCAGCACCTGCGGGTCGTCCGGGGCCGGCTTTGACTTGAACCGCTCCAGCAGCGCCTTTTTTGCCTCGTTCGCCGCGTTGCGCCGCTCGAAAATGTCTTTCTCTCTATAGATAGCCAATGTCCGCCTTCAATTCTTGTCGTCGATTGCGCCGCTTACATACGCGCGATAGCCGAGAGTTCAAGCGTCAAATGGGCATGCCAGCCATGAAATGGCCCGCTATGTTGCCGCAGGGGAACGCTTTCGCGGCATCCTCGAAATGGACTGTTCACCGGATGGACACTGGCGACGCGCCCGCCGCGCCGCTACCTGTGGCGGGCAACATAGCGAGAAAAATCCATGGAACTCGGCCTCTACACCTTTGCCGACGTCAGCCTCGACAAGGGGCCTGGCGCTGTCACCCCGCACCAGCGCCTTCGCAACCTGATGGAGGAGATCGAACTGGCCGACCAGGTCGGGCTTGACGTGTTCGGCCTCGGCGAGCACCACCGGCCCGACTATGCCGCCTCCGCTCCGGTCGTGGCGCTTGCCGCGGCTGCGGAGCGCACCAAGCGTATCAGGCTGACCAGCGCCGTCACCGTGCTCTCCTCCGACGATCCGGTGCGCGTCTTCCAGCAGTTCTCGACGCTCGACCTCCTCTCGGGCGGGCGCGCCGAGATCATGGCCGGACGCGGCTCCTTCATCGAATCCTTCCCGCTGTTCGGCTATGACCTGAACGACTACGACACGCTGTTTGCCGAGAAGCTCGAACTCCTGCTCAAGCTGCGCGAAAGCGAGCGGATCTCATGGCCGGGCGGGAAGCACACGCCGCGGATCGAAGATCGCGGCGTCTATCCGCGCCCGTTCAAGGAAAGGCTGCCGATCTGGATTGCGGTCGGCGGCACGCCCAATTCGGTCGCCCGCGCCGGCGTGCTCGGCCTGCCGCTGGCGCTCGCCATCATCGGCGGCGAGCCGGCGCGTTTCGCGCCGCTCTTCGACCTCTACCGGCAGGCGGCAAGCCGCGCCGGCCATGATCCCGCAGCGCTCGCCACCAGCATCAACGTGCACGGCTTCGTCGGCGAGACCACCCAACAGGCCGCCGACGATTTTTATCAGCCGCAGGCCGAAGTGATGAACCGTATCGGCCGCGAGCGCGGATGGGGCCCGACATCGCGGGCGCATTTCGACCAGTCGCGGTCCCCAAGCGGCGCGCTCTTCGTCGGCAATCCGGAAGAGGTCGCCGAAAAGATCGTCGCCCACCATCGCATCTTCGGGAACGACCGCTTCCTGCTGCAAATGGCGATCGGCACCATGCCGCACGCCAAGCTGATGAAGGCGATCGAGCTTTACGGCACGAAAGTCGCGCCGCTCGTCCGCCGCGAAACGGCGGCCGCGAAGGCATCTGCGACGGCCGACTGAAAACGCTGCCGCCGACATAGCTCGCATTCACTTGCCGGCGGAACATCGGCTTTGGCTGCGCATTGTTGCGATGAAAGGATTTTCGCGCGGCCATGGGGGCCAGATACAGCGAAAGTCGGGGGACACCACCATGACGGCCCAGCCACCCGGTGAATCGACGCCGGAAGCCATTCGAACCGCTTCCGACACGAGGCTTATGCGTTCGCTGCTGATCGGCATCTTCATCTTCATGGCGGTCTATGCGCTCTATTTCGCCCGCGAATTCTTCATGCCGGTCATCCTCGCCTTCATGCTCGCTCTGATGCTGACGCCCATCGTACGTTTCCTGCGCAAGCGCGGCGTTCCCGAATCCATCTCCGCGACGCTTCTCGTTCTCCTGTCAGTCATCGGCATCGGCGGCACGGGTTATTTCATGAGCGGCCCGGTGATGGATCTCGTCAACGATGCGCCGGCGATCGGCCGCCAGCTGACCGAGCGGCTTGCGGAGCTGCGCCATCCATTCGACCGGGTGATGCAGGTTTCCCGCCAAGTCGAAGAAGTTGCCGAAACCGCACAGGAGCCGGGCGTGCAGAAGGTCGTCGTGGCTCAGCCAGGCATTGTCTCCCAGGCCGCCGGCAACCTACTGTCGGCCGCGACCACGGTCGCGATCACGTTCGTGCTGTCGCTGTTCCTGATGGCCTCCGGCACGATGTTTTACGAAAAGATCATCCAGTCCTTCGCCCTGATGAGCGAAAAGAAGCGGGCGCTGCGCGTCGTCTATGATGTCGAGCGCGAGATTTCCCGCTATCTGCTCACAGTCGCACTGATCAATGGCGGTCTCGGCGTCGCGATCGGCCTCGGCTTATGGGCGATCGGCATGCCAAACCCGTTTGTCTGGGGCGTCTTCGCAGCTCTTTTCAACTTCCTGCCCTATATCGGCGCGGTGATGACCATCCTTTTGGTCGCGGCGATCTCGATCATCAGCTTCGACAGCTTGGCCTATGCGCTGGCGGCTCCGGCCTTCGTCGCCTTGTGCAACATCATTGAAGGCCAGTTCGTCACGCCGCTGGTGGTCGGGCGCCGCCTCGAGATCAATGCAGTCGCCATCTTCATCGCGATTGCCTTCTGGTCGTGGCTGTGGGGCTTCGTCGGCGCGCTGATCGCGGTGCCGATCCTGGTCGTTATCAAGGTCTTCTGCGACCATTTCGAAAGCCTGCGCCATGTCGGCAATTTCCTGGCGGCGCAGCAGACGGTGGAAGAACCGGAGGAACAGTCGGAGCCTACCGGCGCCGGTTAGGTCGTTTGTTGGTCCAGGCTTTGCAGCAGTGGACCTCACTCCCCATATCCGGTTTCCGATCCCCGGAAGCCGTCCCATGATCCCCCTTTCCGTTCTCGACCTGTCGCCGATCACCGAAGGCGGCACCGCATCGCAATCACTCGCCAATACGCTCGACCTCGCCCGCCATGCCGAGCGGCTCGGCTACCGGCGCTACTGGCTTGCCGAGCATCACAACATGCCGGGCATAGCCAGCGCCGCCACCTCCGTGGTCATCGCCCATGTCGCGGCCGGCACCTCCACCATCCGCGTCGGCGCCGGCGGCATCATGCTTCCCAACCATGCGCCGCTGGTCATCGCCGAGCAGTTCGGCACGCTGGCGGCGCTTCATCCGGGCCGCATCGACCTCGGCCTCGGCCGCGCGCCGGGCACCGACATGGCGACGGCCCGCGCCTTGCGCCGCAATCTCGATGCCGGCGTCGACAGCTTTCCGCAGGATGTCGTCGAGCTGATCGGCTATTTCCAGCCGGCCGAACCCGGCCAACGCATCCGCGCCGTGCCCGGCGAGGGCCAGAATGTGCCGGTCTGGATACTCGGCTCGTCGACCTATGGCGCGCAGCTTGCCGCCATGCTCGGCCTGCCCTACGCCTTCGCTTCGCATTTCGCGCCGGCCGAGATGGAGCATGCGATCGACATCTACCGCTCGCGCTTCCAGCCCTCGGCGCAACTCGACAAGCCCTATGTGATGCTCGGCCTGAACGTCATCGCCGCGGCCACAGACGCGGAAGCCGAGCTTCTGTTTTCCTCGCTGCAGCAGGCCTTCGTCAATCTGCGCAGCGGCCGCCCGGGGCCGCTGCCGCCGCCGGTCGCCGGCTACAGGAGCCGGATCGAACCGATGGCCAGCGCGATGCTCGACCAGGCGCTGTCCTGCGCGATCGTCGGCTCGCCCGAAACAGTCCGCAGCGGCCTCGACGCCTTCATCCGCCGCACCGGCGCCGACGAATTGATGGTCACGGCGCAGATATTCGACCATTCCGCGCGGCTGCGCTCGTTCGAGATTTTGGCCGACGCGCACCGGGAGTTGTCGCAGGCGGCTTAGCTCAGGGGACGGTTTACTTTCTTGCCCAGGAAAAGCGTCGGCAGCGGAGAGTCCGCGCAAGGGGCAAAAGTAAACTGTCCCCGGCGCTTCCCCACCCATTTCGCCTCACCCCATCCGCGAAAACTTCATCACCCAGTTGGTTTCCCAGCTCTTGCCGCCGTCCTGCGAGAACGCCTGCTCCCAGCGCGGGCTTTGCGCCGACGGCATCCAGGTGAAACGCGCCCGCACCGTCCGGCCCTCATGCTCCTCGTCTCCGTAGAAGACGCCAATCCCGTTCTCGAAGCGGCCGACCATCGGCGGCAGCACGCGGTGGCGGTCATTGTCGGCCCAGTGGATCGACCACAGCCCGTCGGCGGGATTGAATATGCGCAGGGCCAGCCCGGCAAAGGCGCTGCCGGGGATGGTCATCTCCTCCAGATTGCCCGCGCCGTTCAGGATCTTGCGGCAGGTCGAAATGGCTGCGAACCGCGTCCACTCGTCGCTTCCGACAAACCGCTCCACCAGCCGCTCGTTCTCGATCGCCCAGCTTCCGATTATGAAATCGAAACCGGCCGCGCCGTCCTGCACTTGCGAATTCATGCTGTTCTCCCTCCCTGGCGCCGAAGTGCGCCTCCAATGACCATAGACTAGCAGGGGGCTCCTGACAGCTTTCTGTCAGGAGTAGTGGCAGCGAAAGCAGGGTTGTTTTCGTGCGGGACAAGCTTACGAGCGGCTAGTCCCGGAGCACCTGATTGGAAACGCCAAGGGGAGCGTTGGCATCTCAAAAGTGGATAAAATCCGCACTCGTTCTGGCCCGATCGAAGAAATCCGCCTTACGGATCAAGGGGATGCAAGATTCTTGAAAAATCTTTCGTCGACTTTTGTCCATCATCGCCTGCTTTGCCCGCATAATCCCCGGCAGTTTCTCCCGCGGGAACGCCGGTCATGACGGTGATTTGCGGGGAGGAACCGGTGTTCCGGGAAAGCGGCTAACGTGGCCGCGGAAGCGGAAGGTCGTCCAGAGTTTCCACGACTGTCCGCTAAGACGGGCACGAGGCGCCGTATATCGCTCGCGCTGGCACGGCAAACCACCGGCGCATGTCGGCAGGTCCGCAGGCTGGGAAACGGGGGGCTGAAAAATCACCGGCGGGGCGCGGAGTTCGCGCCACGTATAAAAACTAGGAAGGCGTTGGCCTCGCGCCCCGCTTCCCGACTTCTCCCTGCAAAGGGAGCGTTCTTTGACAATGGCCAGGGCGGAAACGCAGCGTGGCGATGATGAAACATGCGCCTCTCTCCTGTCTCACAAGGCGGAGAAGGAAAAGCTTATCTCAACGCCTCCACCAGCCCCTTGTCCGGAAAGCACGTCGCGGCGCGGCCGTTTTTCTCCTGCCAGTCACCGATCGAGCGGCGAGTCTTGAAGCCGGGCAGGCCGTCGGCGCCGCCGACATCGTAGCCAACCCGCTCCAGCCTGCGCTGCAGCGCGGCCACATCGGAACGATAGAGCCCGCCGACCTTGCCCCAGCGGCCGGCGAAATTCCTGTCGCCGCTGGCGATTCGGTCGGCGGCGTGGCCGATGAACAGCGCATAGAGATCGCTCTCATTGTATTTCTTGAGCACGTAGAAGTTCGGCGTGACGATGAAGGCCGGGCCGCTGCGACCGGCCGGCATCAACAAAAAGCCTTCGGAGCGGGCCTCATGCGCCGGAAACGGCTTGCCGCCGACGCGCGAAATCCCCATCGCCGCCCACTCGGATATTTTTCTCCCCCGATCCGGACCTTCGAGCGCGCAGGAAACGCTGTCCGGCACCGTCACCTCGAAACCCCAGTCTCGGCCCTTCACCCAGCCGTAATTGACGAGGTAGTTGGCGATCGAGCCCAGCGTGTCGGGCACGGAATTCCAGATGTCGGGCTGGCCGTCGCCGTCGAGATCGACGGCATGGTCGAGAAACGAGGTCGGCAGGAATTGCGGCTGGCCGAGCGCGCCGGCCCAGGACGACTTCATCGCCTTCGGGCTGGCAAGGCCGCGCTCGACCATGACCAGAGCGGCGATCACCTCCTTGCGGAACATCTCCTTGCGGGTCGACATGAACGCCTTTGTCGCCAGCACCTCGAAGGCGTTGTTCGGGATTTTTGCCGTGCCGAAGCCGGATTCGCGGCCCCAGATCGCCAGCGCAACCTCACCCGGAACGCCGTAGCGCTTCTCGATCGCGGCCAGCGTCTTCGCATGCTGTCCGGCTCGCGATCTGCCGCCGGACGTCACGCCGCCGATCGGGCCGAAATAGCTGCCGGGCGAGCCGAACTCGGCCTGGTGCTGCTTCTTCGGCGTCTTCGGCTTTTGCCCCGGCATCACCAGATCGGGCAGTTTGAGATTGGGTTTTATGCCGGCGAACGCTGCCTCGAAAGTCTGTTGCGAGACGCCGTTGGCGCTTGCCTGCGGCCACAGATCGTTCTGGAGCCATGCCCGGAACTGCTCGTCGATCTTTGCGGCGGATGCGGGTGAAGAGAATGCCAGAAATGTCAGCCCGACAAACGCCAGAACCTTTGCTTTCGATGCTCTATGTTGCCCCCCTCTGTCCTGCCGGACATCTCCCCCACACGGGGGGAGATTGGCTGTCATATCGGCTTTCGCCAATCTCAACGGGGGCCAAAAGAGAACTTTGGACCAAGCTGCCAATCTCCCCCCTTGTGGGGGAGATGTCCGGCAGGACAGAGGGGGGCAACGTAGAGTGCGGCGCATCACACCTCCAATCGGAATCAAAACACCGTGCGCGATTTCAGCGCCGCAGCCAGCGTTCCCTCGTCGAGATAGTCGAGTTCGCCGCCGACGGGCACGCCATGCGCCAGCCGCGTCACCCTGACGCCGAACTCGGCAAGCTGGTCGGTGAGGTAATGGGCCGTGGTCTGGCCTTCGACCGTGGCGTTGACGGCGAGGATCACCTCCTTGACCTCGCCCGCGGCGATACGGTCGACCAGTTGCCGGATGGTGAGCTGGTCCGGACCGATGCCGTCGAGCGGAGACAGCGTGCCGCCGAGCACATGGTAGAGCGCGTTCAGGCCCGTGGCGCGCTCCAGCGCCCAGAGGTCCGAAACATCCTCGACGACGATGATCGTCGACTGGTCGCGGCGCGGATCGGTGCAGATCATGCATGGATCGGCCGTATCGACATTGCCGCAATTCGAGCAGACCCGGACCTTCTCGACAGCTTCTCCCATCGCCGAGGCGAGCGGCGCCAGAAGCTGCTCCTTCTTCTTGATCAGATGAAGCGCCGCGCGTCGGGCCGAGCGCGGCCCGAGCCCCGGCACCTTGGCCAGGAGCTGGATCAGGCGTTCGATTTCGGGACCGGCGACTCGTTTCGACATGGCGTTGGTTTAGCGGGAAAGGTGGAAATTGGGTAGCGCCGGCTTTGCCTGGCGCTATGCTGATTTGCGTTGGCGGCAAGCGGGAAAGGCGGTTCATGAGTAGGGACAATATCATCATCCGCACGGCCACTCCCGACGACGAGAAGGTATTGTCGGACCTGCTGGCAGCCGCCTATGGCGAACTTGCTCAAGCTTCGTACGATTCCGAAGCGCTTTCGGCCGCGCTGCCGCTGATGTCGCGCGCAAATCCAACACTGCTGGCCAGCGGCAGCTACTATATCGCCGAAATCGACGGGGCGGCCGCGGGCTGCGGCGGCTGGACGATGGACAAGCCTGGCAGCGGCGAAATCGCGGAAGGCGTCGGGCATATCCGACACTTTGCCACGCATCCGGCCCATCTGCGCAAGGGCGTCGCCCGGCTGCGTCTGGAACACTGCCTTGCCGAGGCCCGCGCGGCGGGCATCCGCGTGATGATGAGCCAGTCGACCTTGCCGGCGGAGCAATTCTACGCAGCGGCGGGCTTTCGCCGGATAGGCTCGATCGAGGTCGAGATGGGGCCGGGCGTGGTTCTTCCGGCGGTCGAGATGCAGCGGCAGCTGAGTTAGGTGTATTGAGATTCAGGTCAGGCCGAGCCGAAAATGGCGGATTTCGAGAACCGGAACGGAGCGTACGTTCAGGTACGCGAGTACCGGAAGCGCAGAAAGCCGACATTTGCAGGCCGGCATCACCTGAATATCAATACACCTAAAATGGCAGCTTCATGCCGGGCGGTATCGGCAGCCCGGCGGTCAGCGCCTTGGTCTTTTCCTGCATGATCGCCTCGACCTTGGTCTTGGCGTCGTTGTGCGCGGCAAGGATCAGATCCTCGAGGATCTCGACATCGTCCTCCTTGAACAGCGACGGGTCGATCTTCAGCGATCTCATCTCGAACTTGCCCGAAATCGTCACCTGCACCAGGCCGCCGCCGGACTGGCCGGTGGCTTCGAGACCGGCGATTTCTTCCTGCATGGCCTGGAATTTGGCCTGCATTTCCTTCGCCTTGCCCATCAGGCCGATAAGATCCTTCATGGCGATATCCTTTGCTCAGTTCTCGTCGTCATCTTCGATAGCCGCTTCGGGCGGCAGGTCGGCGTCGATGTCGGGGATGTCCGGCGCGTCGGGGATGCGCACGTCGATGATCTTGGCGCCTGGAAACCGCGCCAGGATCGCGGCGACGGCGGGGTCGCTGCGCGCGTCCTGGAAGGCGTTTTCGCGCTTGCTCGTTTCCTGTTCGGCAAGCGTTTGCCCGCCTTCCTCGCGCGACAGCGAAACCAGCCAGTTGCGGCCGGTCCATGCCTTGAGCTTGACAGTCAGATCGCCGAGCAGCGTCTTCGGCGCATCGCCGGTCAGGCTCACATCAAGCCGGCCAGGCTCGATCTTGACCAGCCGCACGCAGCGCTTGACCAGCACCTTGAAGGCCATGTCGCGGTGCGTGTCGGCCAACGCGACCAGATCGGCGAGCGACTTGATCTGCACGGCGGGAGGCGGCGCGGCCTCGGCGACCGGTTCGGGTTTCGGCACTTCCGCCGGCGCGGGTTCGGCCGCAACCAGCCGCATCGTCTGGCCGCCGCCATTGCCGGCCGGCATGCGGCTCTGGGCGACTGCGTTCGCGCCATTGCCGGGTCTGGCAGGGGAAGCCGACGGCAGCGGCTGTCGCGGCGCGGCGGTCACGGAAGGCGACGGCCCGTCGCCAAGCGACTTCAACGCTTCGTCCAGCGTCGGCAGATCGGACGCATGCGCCAGGCGGATGAGCACCATTTCGGCCGCACTCACCGGCCGGTTCGAGGCCTGCACCTCGGGAATGCCCTTGAGCAGCATCTGCCAGCTGCGCGACAGCACGCGCACCGACAGCGCCTGGGCGAATTCGCGGCCGCGGCTGCGCTCCTCCTCGGAAAGCGAGGCGTCATCGGCCGCCGATGGCACGAAGCGCAGGCGGGTGACGAGATGATTGAATTCGGCCAGATCGGTCAGCACAGCGACCGGGTCGGCGCCGGTATCGTACTGGGCGCGGAATTCGTTGAGGGCGGCAGCCGCATCGCCCTTCATGACATGCTCGAAAAGGTCGACGATGCGGGCGCGATCGGCGAGCCCGAGCATCGAGCGGACCGCCTCCGCGGTCACCCTGCCGGCGCCATGCGCGATCGCCTGGTCGAGGATCGACTGGGCGTCGCGGACCGAGCCTTCGGCGGCGCGCGCGATCATCGCCAGCGCGTCGTCGTCGACCTCGATCTGTTCCAGGGTGGCAATGTTGCGCAGATTGGCGGTCAGCGTCCCGGCATCCACCCGGCGCAGGTCGAAGCGCTGGCAGCGCGACAGGATGGTGATCGGAACCTTGCGTATTTCGGTCGTAGCGAAGATGAATTTCACATGCGGCGGCGGCTCTTCCAGCGTCTTCAACAGGCCATTGAAGGCCTGCGTGGACAGCATGTGCACTTCGTCGATGATATAGACCTTGTAGCGGGCCGAGACGGGGGCGTAGCGGACCTGCTCGATGATGTCGCGAATGTCGTCGATGCCGGTGTGCGAGGCGGCGTCCATCTCGATCACGTCGACATGGCGGCCGTCCATGATCGCCTTGCAGTGCTCGCCGAGCGTCGTGAGTTCGATAGAAGGCTGATCGATTTCGGCCGTCTTGTAATTGAGCGCCCGCGCCAGGATGCGCGCCGTGGTGGTCTTGCCGACGCCGCGCACGCCAGTCAGCATCCAGGCCTGCGCGATGCGGCCCGAAGAGAAGGCGTTGGTGAGCGTGCGGACCATCGGCTCCTGGCCGATGAGGCCCGAAAAATCGGACGGACGGTATTTTCGCGCAAGAACGCGATAGGCGCCGGGAGCCTTGCCTGTCTGATTGTTTCCGGCTTCGCTCATTCGCCCGTTTTGCTCCACTGGCCAACTGTGCTCGGCCGATTCCAAGAAACGTGAGTGTCGCCCGCGCCGCAACGCGCCGTCAATGTCGCGGCGGCCTTTTAAAAGCGGTTTGCGAAGAGGTGGGAGGCTGGAACAATGACCCGTTCCGGGCTCGTTAGGGCTGCTTCCTTCCGGACCTGACCCGGTTGGCGAGTGGATCGTCCACCACCAACCTCCCGGGTTCCATATCGTCAATTACGCGGCGAATTGCAAGACCGGCGGCCGAATCGGCTGGGACAAGCAATTTGGACCATGATTCGCTTGCAGCGCCTCGGAAGGCGCTCTAGCCTTTCCAGAAGATCGAGGAAACGCCGATGCAGACTGGCCAAAAGGCCGGATTCGAGCTTGACACGCGGCTCGAGGCCGACAGCGAACAGCTGATGTGGCTCGGCCTGTGCGAATTGCGTGTCATGAACGACCGGCGTTGGCCGTGGCTCATTCTTGTTCCGCAGCGGCCGGGCGCCGAGGAGGTGCATGAATTGACGCCGCTCGACCAGGCTATGTTGACCTTCGAATCCAACATGGTCGCACAGGCGCTCAAAACCGTCACGGGCTGCACCAAAATCAACACCGCGGCGCTGGGAAACATAGTGCGCCAACTCCATGTGCACGTGGTGGCTCGGTCGGAAGGTGACCCTGGCTGGCCGGGGCCGGTTTGGGGCCACGGCATGCGCGAACCCTACAAACCTGACGACATCCGCCGCTTTTGCGAGAAAATCAAAGCGGCGCTGTAGCGAGCCGAGGGACAGTTTACTTTTTTCCGCCCGCATGAAATCTCAGCGGTCACTGCCTTTCTGCGGAAAGAAAGTAAACTGTCCCTGGAGCCAGACCTGATGCCGTTTCGCCTTTTCGACGCGCCCGAGCGCGAGCCCAGCCAGTTTGTCGGGTTCGCCGGCAACCGGATCGACCGGCAGTCGGAGAACCGCAGCGACGACTCCGTCGAGAAGGCATTGGAAGACCCGACCGCACGCGTGATGCTGATGCGCGAGGGCCGCCTGCTGTTGAAGCGCATCGAGGACCGCTTCGACGCGCATTTCCTGCTGGACGAATGCGATCCGCTCGAAACGAGGCTGGACGACGCAATCCTGCTCGGCTTCGACGAAAGCGGGCCGATACTTGCGGCGCCATGTGTCCTGGATCCCGAGAGCCTGCCCGAGACGATCAAGGCGATCGACCACCGCTCGATCTACATACAGGGGCTTATCGACCCGGCCGCGCTCGGCGCGCTGGCACAAGGCGCGGCGCTTCTGTCCTGGCACGCCAACCATGGCTACTGCGGCAAATGCGGCCACCGGACCGAAATGCGGGCCGGCGGCTACAGGCGGCGTTGCCCAGCCTGCGATATCGAGCATTTTCCCCGCACAGACCCCGTTGCGATAATGCTTTCCGTCACCGCCGACCGTTGCCTGCTCGGGCGGGGCAAGCATTTCGCGCCCGGAATGTATTCGGCGCTCGCCGGCTTCATCGAGCCCGGCGAAACGATCGAGGCGGCGGTGCGCCGCGAGACCTTCGAGGAGGCCGGCATCCGGCTCGGACGGGTGGTCTACCATGCGAGCCAGCCCTGGCCGTTTCCCTATTCATTGATGATCGGCTGCTTCGGCGAGGCGCTGAACGAGGACATTTCAGCCGACATGAACGAGTTGGAGGACTGCCGTTGGTTCTCGCGCGACGAAGTCCTGGCGGCGATTGGCGGGCGGCATCCGGGCGGCGTTTTCATCCCGCCCAGCGGCGCCATCGCCCACCACCTGATCCGCCACTGGGCGGAGAGCGAATTTACCTGATCAAAGTCAGATAATTCTTGCCTTGGCAAAATACCTGACTAAAGTCAGGCGATGGACAATTTGCAAATCGCACAGATCCGCAGCTTCAGCCGTGCGGTGACGCGTCGTGTCGGCGCGTTGGACGAAAGCTACCTGCGTCGCGGGCGCCCGCTCGGCGAGGCACGGCTCCTTTTCGAGATCGGACCGGAAGGCGCGGGGCTTGGCGCGCTCCGCAGCCGGCTCGGACTCGATTCAGGCTATCTCAGCCGCATGCTGCGTTCGCTGGAGGCGCAGGGCCTCGTCTCGGTGGAAAAGCTCGACGGCGACGCCCGCAGCCGCCGCGCGATGCTGACCGAGAAGGGCCGCGCCGAGCACGCAGCCTACGACGCCCTGTCGGACGAACTGGCGAATTCCATTCTCGAGCCGCTTTCGGCGGTAGCGCGAGACCGGCTTGTTGCCGCAATGGCGGATGTCGAGCGGCTGCTCGCCGCCGCATCGATCACCGTCGGGGAGGAGGCCGCCGACACGGAGGAAGCGCGGCAGTGCTTGGCGCAGTATTTCGACGAACTCGCCGAGCGCTTCGAGGAGGGGTTCGATCCGGGTAAGGGAAACACGGCGACCGGGGACGATTTCATCCCTCCCCAGGGCAGTTTCGTCATCGCTCGTCTAGACGGCAACCCCGTAGGATGCGGGGCGCTGCGGTTGATCGATTCCGAAACTGCGGAAATCAAACGGATGTGGGTCGCGCCTTCAGCGCGTGGCCTTGGCGTCGCCAGCCGCATGCTGCGCAAACTGGAGGCGATCGCCGCAAGCTTTGGAGCCAAGACGGTGTGCCTCGACACCAACCGCTCGCTCAAAGAGGCACAATCGCTCTACAGGCGTGAAGGATACGCCGAAATTGCACGCTTCAACGACAATCCTTACGCCGACCACTGGTTTTCCAAACGGCTGTAGCTGACGTACCAGCGCGTTGCCGGCCCTGTGCTTCAGTCCGCCACTTTCCATTCCTCGCGCGATTCGCTGCGCGGATAGACGCCGAGAATGCGCATTTCCCTGGAGAAAAAGCGGAGTTCGTCGAGCGCCAGCTTGACGTTGTTGTCGTCGGGATGACCCTCGATGTCGGCATAGAACAGCGTCGCCGTGAAGGCGCCGAGTTGGTAGCTCTCGAGCTTCGTCATGTTGACGCCGTTGGTGGCGAAGCCGCCCATGGCCTTGTAGAGGGCGGCAGGCACGTTTCGCACGCGAAAAATGAAGGTCGTCATCATCCCGGCATCAGGGGTCGGCCGTTCCACCCAGTTCTTGGATTTGGACAAGACGACAAAGCGGGTGACGTTGTTTTCGGTATCCTCGACATTCTCTTCCAGTATGTCGAGGCCGTAGAGGCTGGAGGCGAGGCGAGGCGCGAGAGCCGCCATCGTCCGGTCGTTCAGCTCGGCGACCAGCTTTGCCGCACCCGCCGTGTCGCCGGCGACCATCGGTTTCCAGCCGTTCTTGCGGATGTATTTGCGGCACTGGCCAAGCGCATGGATATGGCTGTGTATGGTCTTGATCTCCTGCCGTTTCACGCCCGGCAGCACCATCAGCTGGAAGTGGATCGGCAGAAAATATTCGCCGACAATGTGTAGTCGCGATTCCGGCAACAGATGATGAATGTCGGCCACGCGACCGGCGATGGTGTTTTCGATCGGGATCATCGCTAGGTCGGCCTTGCCGGTCTCGACCGCGTTGAACGCGTCCTCGAAGGTCGGGCAGGGCAGCGGCTCCATCGACGGGTAGACGTTGCGGCAGGCGGTGTCGGAATTGGCGCCCGGCTCGCCCTGGAACGATATTCTGTTGGTCTTTTCAGGCGGCATGGTCGGGCCTTCTCAAGCGCTGGTCAGGATTTCGCGGGCGCGGGCGAGATCCTCGACCGTGTCGACGCCGAGCGGCACCGATTGCACGATCTCGACGTCGATACGCATGCCTGCCTCGAGCGCCCGCAACTGTTCGAGCCGCTCGCGCTTTTCCAGCGGCGAGGGCGAGAGGCTGACGAAGCGTTCCAGCGCCGCGCGCCGATAGGTGTAGAGCCCGATGTGATGGTAGAGCGGACCGTCTCCCCACGGCGCGGTCGCGCGTGTGAAATAAAGAGCGCGGAGCCGTGTGTCGGAAAGCGGCGAGCCGACGACCTTGACGACGTTCGGGTTGGTCTTTTCCTCGTCGCGATGAATTTCGACGCAGAGCGTGGCGATATCCACCGCCCGATCCTCCAACGGCCGCAAGGCGGCGCGGATGGTTTCCGGATCGATGGTTGGCAGGTCGCCCTGGACGTTGATGACGGTCTCGACCTTGCCGCCGGGATCGAGCGCCGACAGGGCTTCGAATATCCTGTCCGAACCCGATTCGTGGTCCGTCCGGGTCATGACCGCCTCGAAGCCGTGAGCCTGCACCGCGTCGCGCACGGCCTCGGTGTCGGTCGCCACGACGACGCGGCCGAGCCCGCTCTCGCGCGCTCTTTCGGCGACGTGGACGATCATCGGGCGGCCTGAAATGTCGGCCATCGGCTTGCCCGGAAGGCGGGTCGAAGCCAGGCGGGCGGGGATCAGAATGAGGGTCGACATGGTGCGGGTAAATCAGTCTCGTAGGGGCGATTAAAAGTGTCAAAAGGTCTCACTGGCACGGCCCTTATAGGTGTTGCAACCCACAAGCAAAAGACCTAGTTTCCGCCGCAATTCGGCCGGGCTCGGCCGGTCGTCAAAACATGCCGGCTGCCCCGCGGAGGCGCACCTCCCGCCAGCCAGCCGTATGCAGGAAGCCTGGGCGCAGATGGACTCTTTCGAATTCAACAAGCTGATCGGCGCTCTCCTCGGCGCAGTGTTCATCGTGTTCTCGATTTCGATCGTCTCCGACACGATCTTCGCCTCGCCCTCTCCCGAAAAGCCCGGTTTCATCATCGAAGCCGCCGAGGAAGAACCCGCCGAAGGCCCGGCGGCGCCCGTTGAAGAGCCTATCGCCGTTCTGCTGGCCAGCGCCAACCCGGAAGCCGGCGCGGCCGTGTTCAAGAAGTGCACCGCCTGCCACACCGCGGAGAGCGGCGGCGCCAACAAGGTTGGACCCAATCTCTGGAACATCGTCAACCGTCCGCTGGCCTCGCATGAAGGCTTCGCATACTCCGCCGCGATGAAGGAGTTCGCGCAGGGCGGCTCGGTGGTCTGGGATTACGAGCACCTCAGCAACTTCCTGGCGTCGCCGAAGGGCTACATCAAGGGCACTGCGATGGGTTTTGCCGGCGTCAAGAAGCCCGACGAGCGCGCCAATTTGATCGCCTATCTGCGCACGCTGTCTGACAGCCCGGCGCCGCTGCCCGAAGCGGCGGCCCCTGCCGCCGCAGCCGAACCCGCGGCCGCCGCTCCCGAAGGTGGCGCAGCGCCGGCCGAAGCTGCACCGGCCGCGCCTGCTGAAGCTGCGCCTGCACCGGAAGCAACTCCTGCGCCGGCCGAGTCCGCTCCTGCGCCCGTGGAACCTGCCCCCGCGGAGCCCGCGCCCGCTCAGGCAGAACCCTCGCCTGCTCAATGACGAATTTGTAATCTCGAAAATCATGAAAAAGCCGGGTTCCGCCCGGCTTTTTTTGTTAGACATTTTGAATATGCCGCCGAATGCTGGCCCCGGGGCCGTTTTCAGGAGCGGGAGCTGGCCTAGATTGGCTCTCGAAGGTCTGATGGAGAATGAGCGATGAAGGTTTGCGGAATCGGTTTTCTTGGCAAGGCCGGATTGGCTGCCGCGATATTCGCATCCAGCCTTCTCGCGGCATCGGCGGACGAATGGCGCACCTCAGACTCGCTGACCGGCGAATCCAAATACGGCCAGGATTTCAAACGTTACGACTATGTGAATCCGGACGCGCCCAAGGGCGGCACTCTGAATTCCACGGTGGTCGGCACGTTCGATAGCTTCAATCCTTACATCGTCCAAGGCAGCCCGGCGGCGGGCTTTGCCGGATTCGGCGGCGGGTTGCTGTATGACACGCTGATGGAGCAGTCGATCGACGAACCGAGCACCAGCCATGCGCTGGTTGCCGAGGCGTTCAAATTTCCCGACGATTTTTCCTCCGCCACCTATCGCCTCAACCCGAAGGCGAAATGGCACGATGGCAAGCCGATCACCGTGGAAGACGTCATCTGGTCCTTCAACGTGCTCAAGAAGCACAGCCCGCAATACAGCCATTATTACGCCAACGTGACGGAAGCAGTGGCGATTTCCGATCGCGAAGTCGAGTTCCGTTTTGACCAGAAGGGAAATCGCGAACTGCCGCACATCATGGGCGATCTCGTCGTTTTGCCGAAGCATTGGTGGGAAGGCGCCGATGCCTCGGGCAAGAAGCGGGACATCACAAGGCCGACGCTGGAAGCACCGCTCGGCTCGGGGGCCTATCGCATAGAGAGCTTCAAGCCGGGATCGCAGATCGTCTGGGCGCGCGTGCCCGATTATTGGGCGGCAGATGTGCCCGTGAAGGTCGGACGCGAAAATTTCGATCGTCGGGAATATCTCTATTTCCAGGATGACAACGCAGCCTGGCAGGCCTTCACAAAGGGCGGCTACGAGGACATTCAGGTTGAAAACAGCTCGCGTCGCTGGATGACGCAATACAACTTTCCCGCCGTCAAGGACGGCGATGTGATCAAGAAGGAGTTCAAAAGCACCGCCGGCGTTTTCATGCAGGCATTCGCGCTCAATCTGCGGCGGCCGCAATTTCAGGATCGCCGCGTGCGCAAGGCGCTGACGCTCGCCTACAATTTCGAGTATATGAATCGCACGCTCTTTTTCGGACAGAATACCCGCACGAGCAGCTATTTCGTCGGAAGCGAACTCGCCTCGAGCGGCCTGCCCACCGGCAAGGAACTCGAGATTCTCACGCCCTACAAGGACAAGCTGCCGCCGGAGCTTTTCACCGAGGAGTTCAAGCTTCCGGTCTACGACACGCCTCAAGCCGAGCGGAAATATCTGCGGGAGGCCATCGACCTTTTCAGGCAGGCCGGCTGGAAGATCAGCGGCGGCAAGATGCTCAACGACAAGGGCGAGCAGTTCAGGATGGAATTCCTCGGCAGCGGCCCGACCGATGAGGTCTTAGCGAACTCCTACATCGAGACTCTCCGCAAGATCGGCATCGATGCATCGCTGCGCATCGTCGACCCATCTCAGTATGTCAACCGGGTCAACGATTTCGACTTCGACGTGGATACGACGATCCTCAACCAATCCGCTTCGCCGGGCAACGAGCAGCGCGACTGGTGGGGCTCCAAGGCAGCCGACTCGCCGGGATCGCGCAACGTCATGGGCATCAAGGACCCCGTTGTCGACGCGCTGGTGGACCGCGTCATCTTCGCCACCGACCGCGAGGATCTAGTCGCCGCCACCCACGCCCTCGACCGAGTGCTCCTGTGGAACTACTACGCCATCCCGCAATTTCATCGCCCGGTTCAGTGGGTAGCGTATTGGAACAAGTTCGGCATCCCGGAAAAACAGCCGGAATACATCGGCGCGGATATCGATTCCTGGTGGGTCGACCCCGAAAAGGAAGCCGCGCTCGCGGCCAAATACGAAAGCATCAATTGATGCGGCCGATCCCGCGACGGAGTTTTCTTGCCGGGGCCGCTTCGGCAGCGGCCGCGCCGTTACTGCCGCGGTTCGCCTTTGCAGCGACGCCGACCGGCACGAAGCTGCATGGCCTGTCGGCTTTCGGCGACCTGAAATACGCTGCGGATTTCGAGCATTTCGACTACGTCAATCCGGACGCACCCAAGGGCGGCACATTCAATTTCTCGCCATGGAACTGGTTCTTCAACCAGAGTTTGCTGACCTTCAACACGCTGAACAGCTTCGTTCCCAGGGGCGATGCCCCTCCGCGCATGGAAATGTGCTTCGACGCGCTGATGACAGGTCCGTTGACCGGCGCGCTCGACGAACCCGACGCGGTCTACGGGCTGCTTGCCGAAACTGTCATGCTCTCGGACGACCGCAACACATTCGAGTTCGCGCTGAGGCCCGAGGCAAAATTCCATGACGGAACGCCGCTGACAGCCGACGACTGCGCCTTCACCTTCAAGCTCCTCAAAAAGGAAGGCCACCCGAACCTGATGCTGCCGCTGAGCGAACTTGCTGATGCGGCCGCCGTCGACGCCCACACGCTGCGCCTGACGTTCTCTGGCGAGCAGTCGGCGCGTACGGTGCTCGACATAGTCAAGTTTCCGATCCTCTCGAAAGCTTATTTCGAAGCCAATCCGTTCGACGGACGCGGGCTGAAACCGCCGCTCGGCTCGGGGCCGTACAAGGTCGGTCACGCCGCGGCAGGGCAAACCATCGAATATGAGCGCGTGCCGGACTATTGGGGCCGCGACCTGGCGGTCAATCGCGGGCTGTACAATTTCGACCGCATCCGCATCGAGTTCTACAGCGAGCGACAGGCTGCGTTCGAAGCCTTCAAGAAGGGCAACATCCACTACCGGCAGGAATTCACCGCGCGCGTCTGGGCGACCGGTTATGATTTTCCGGCCCTGAAGGCAGGAAAAGTTATCAAGCGCGAGTTTCCCGCCGAGAAGCGGCCGTCCATGCAGGCGACCGCGATCAACCAGCGCCGCGAGCGGTTCCGCGACCGGCGGGTGCGGCAGGCGATCGCGCTTTGCTTCGACTTCGAATGGACGAAGCGAAATTTGTTCTACGATGCCTATGAGCGGTCGCAATCCTCCTTCGAACGGTCGGACTACAAGGCCGAGGGCCTGCCTTCGCCGGCTGAGCTGGCGCTGCTCGAACCCTTGCGCGACGGGATTCCGCCGGAGGCATTCGGCGAAGCAGTCATCCAGCCCGTGTCCGACGGGTCCGGCCGCGACCGGAAGCTCTTGGGCGCGGCGTCGAAGCTGATCGCCGAGGCTGGATGGAAGCGCAACGGCCGGTCGGTCGCCAACGGCAAAGGCGAACCGCTGACGGTCGAAATACTGGTTCAGGACGATGTCTTTGTGCGCATCGACACCCACTGGGTGGAAAACATGAAGGCGATTGGGATCGACGCCTCGATCCGGATGGTGGACTCGGCTCAGTACCAGGCCCGCCAGGCCGATTTCGATTTCGACATACTCTCGATGGCGCTTTCCTTCACCGCCACGCCGACCCGCGACGATATGGAATCGCTGTTCCATTCCCGCTCGGCCAATCTGCCGGGCTCAAGAAATTTTCCGGGCACCGCCGATCCCGCTATCGACGCTCTGATCGACGCGGTGGGCCGCGCCGCAGATCGGCAAAGCCTGGTTACGGCGGTCCGCGCGCTCGACCGGGTCTTGCGCGCGCGGCTCGACTGGATTCCAAATTGGTATTCGGCGAATCACCGGGCGGCTTTCTGGGACATGTTCGGCTTCAAGGAGCCGAAACCCGATTATGGCTTCCCGGTCGAAGCCATGTGGTGGTTCGACAAGGACAAGGCGGCGGCGATTGGCAAAGGGTGATGAACAACGTGACGCGGCTTTGCTGATGCGTTGCCATTCTTCGCACTCCTCGGCGGGCGCGGCCTGATGGGCGCCTATATCCTCAGACGCGTGCTTTTGATGATTCCGACGCTGTTCGGCATCATGGCGATCTCCTTCATCGTCATCCAGTTCGCACCGGGCGGACCGGTCGAGCAGGTGATCGCGCAACTGACCGGGCAGGGCGGCGAAGACCGCCTTTCGGGCGGCGGCAGCGATATGCCTGCGGGCAATGTCGACGCCGGCGGCGGAGCCTCGTCGAGATATCGCGGCGCGCAGGGGCTTAACCCCGAATTCATCGCCAAGCTGGAACAGCAATTCGGCTTCGACAGGCCGCCGCTCGAACGCTTCTTCAAGATGCTGTGGGACTATGCCCGCTTCGATTTCGGCGAGAGTTTCTTTCGCGACATCTCGGTCATCGACCTGATCCTCGAAAAAATGCCGGTGTCGATCTCTATCGGGCTATGGACCACGCTCCTCGCCTATCTGATCTCTATCCCGCTTGGCATCCGCAAGGCGGTCAAGGACGGGTCGGCCTTCGACGTCTGGACCAGCGGAATCGTCATCGTCGGATATGCAATTCCGGGCTTCCTGTTCGCCATTCTGCTCATGGTGCTGTTTGCGGGCGGATCGTTCTTCGACTGGTTCCCGCTACGCGGCCTGACTTCGGACAATTTCGATCAATTGTCGCTCGGCGGAAAGATACTCGACTATTTCTGGCATCTGGCGCTGCCGCTGACGGCGCTGGTGCTCTCCGCATTCGCAACCACGACGCTGCTCACCAAGAACTCGTTCCTGGATGAAATCCGCAAGCAATATGTCGTCACGGCGCGCGCCAAGGGCCTGTCCGAAGGGCGCGTCCTCTACGGCCACGTCTTCCGCAACGCCATGCTGATCGTCATCGCCGGCTTTCCCGGCGCCTTCATCGCGGCCTTCTTCACCGGTTCGCTGCTGATCGAGAATATCTTCTCGCTCGACGGGCTCGGCCTTCTCGGCTTTCGCTCCGTGGTCGCGCGCGACTACCCCGTCGTCTTCGCCAACCTCTACATTTTCTCGCTGATCGGGCTGTTCGTCGGCCTCATCTCCGATCTCATCTACACCTGGATCGACCCGCGCATCGACTTCGAGCGGAGGGACGTCTGATGGCGGCGGTCGAAGGAATCGGCCCGCGCGCCGCCCGGCCGTGGCTGTCGCCGCTCAACCAGCGGCGCTGGCAGAATTTCAAGGCGAACCGGCGCGGCTACTGGTCGCTCTGGATCTTCCTCGTCCTGTTCGTCCTGTCGATGTTGGCCGAATTCGTCGCCAACGACCGGCCGATCCTCGCCTTCTACAAGGGCGAATTGCTGGTTCCGGCGCTGATCGATTATCCGGAGGAGAAATTCGGCGGCTTCTACGCCGTCGCCGACTATCGCGACCCGGTGATATCGGACGAGATCGAGGCCAATGGCTGGCTTCTCTGGCCGCCGGTCCGCTATTCGTATCGCACGGTGAACAATGAAATCCCCGAAGCCGCCCCGGCCCGGCCGTCCTGGATGTTCACGAAGGAAGAACGTTGCCAGCGCTATCCGCTTGGCGTCGACGACCCGAACTGCACGATAGGCAATTGGAATTGGCTCGGCACTGACGACCAGGCGCGCGACGTGCTGGCCCGTGTCATCTACGGCTTTCGCGTTTCGGTGCTGTTCGGCCTGATCCTGACTCTCGGGTCGGCGGTCATCGGCGTTTCGTCAGGTGCAGTCCAGGGCTATTTCGGCGGCTTGGTGGATCTGATTTTCCAGCGCATCATCGAGATCTGGTCGTCGATACCGGTGCTCTACCTGCTCCTCATCATCGCGGCGATCCTGCCGCCCGGCTTCTTCATCCTGCTCGGCATCATGCTCCTGTTCTCCTGGGTGAGCTTCGTCGGCATCGTGCGCGCCGAATTCCTCCGCGCCCGCAACTTCGAATATGTGAACGCGGCGCGCGCGCTCGGCGTGCCCAACCGCACCATCATGTTCCGCCATCTTCTGCCCAACGCGATGGTGGCGACGCTGACCTTCCTGCCTTTCATCCTGAACGGATCGATCACCACGCTGACCTCGCTCGACTTCCTCGGCTTCGGCCTGCCGCCAGGTTCAGCCTCGCTCGGCGAATTGCTGAAGCAGGGCCAACGCAACCTCAACGCGCCCTGGCTTGGGTTCTCGGGTTTCATCGTCATGTCGTTGATGCTGTCGCTGCTGATCTTCATCGGCGAGGCGACGCGCGACGCGTTCGATCCGCGCAAGACGTTCAAATGAGGGGCGATCCGTGCTAGTTTTGCGCAAACCGCATCGGCACTGCCGGATGACAAGGCGATAAGATGAACAGAATTGTTAGGCAGCATTATCCCGCCTCGCAGCTTCCCGACGATCTGCGCGGTCAGATCGCTGAAAACGCGTCAGTGACGGTCACTGTAGAGGAGGAAGCGCGAAAGCCCCTCGGTCGCGAGGAATTGCTCGAACTTATGCGGAAGGCTCAAGAGAACGCTCCCGGAACCAGCGTGGAAGAAGCCGTTGCACGAATTCGCGCACTTCGCGATGAGTGGGATTATTGATGGCTTCCATCCGGCTCTATCTAGACACGAACATCTTCATATCCGCTTTTGAAAACAACGACGACCTAGCAAGAAAGCTGCTTGAGCTTATCTCGTTGAACTCGAACGCGAAATCTCCGTTCTTGGCAACGAGCGAAATGACGCTTGCCGAATTAATGGTCGATCCATTCAGGAAGAGCAATGATCGTCTTATCGAGATTTATGACAATCTGACCTTGGGGAATGCCTTCATCAGAGTGGGCATCGTCAGTCGCGACGTGCTCTGGCATGCCGCCCTATTACGCGCCGAACATGCCTCGCTGCGATTGCCGGACGCGATACATCTTTCGACCGCGATGCATTTCGGCTGCACTCACCTTTTGACTTCAGATACACGATTGAAAGAGGTTTATTCGATCACGTCGAACCGGCATACCTTTCCTAGTTTGAACGCGCATATCTCAACCACAAAGCCAACAATTCCAGTTCTGGATCGAATTATTCGCGAGTTGGCAAAGTGACCTCACCCCTCCTTTCGGTCCGCGATCTCTCCGTCGCTTTCAGCCAGGGCGGCAGGACGACCATGGCCGTCGATCATATCTCCTTCGACATCGCCAAGGGCGAGACGGTGGCGCTGGTCGGCGAATCCGGGTCGGGCAAATCGGTCTCGGCGCTTTCGGTGCTCAAGCTTTTGCCCTACCCGCCGGCCAGCCATCCGTCCGGCGAGGTCCTGTTCCATGGCAGGGATCTTCTGGCCCAGGGCGAGAACGAGTTGCGCAAGGTGCGCGGCAACAAGATCACCATGATCTTCCAGGAGCCGATGACCTCGCTCAATCCGCTGCACACGATCGAGCAGCAGATCGTCGAGATCCTGACGCTGCACCAGGGCATGGGCGAGCGCCAGGCGCGCGCCCGCACGCTCGAACTGCTCAACGAGGTCGGCATACGCGAACCGCAGAAGCGCCTCCAGGCCTACCCGCATCAATTGTCGGGCGGCCAGCGGCAGCGCGTGATGATCGCCATGGCGCTGGCCAACGAGCCGGAACTTTTGATCGCCGACGAGCCGACCACCGCGCTCGACGTGACCGTGCAGGCGCAGATACTCGAGTTGCTTGCCGGCCTGAAGGCCCGCAAGGGCATGTCGATGCTGTTCATCACCCACGACCTCGGCATCGTTCGCAAGATCGCCGATCGTGTCTGCGTGATGACCAATGGCAAGATCGTCGAGACCGGGCCGACCAAGGAAATCTTCGACAATCCCAAGCACGCTTATACCCGCCATCTGCTCGCCGCCGAGCCGAAGGGCCAGCCGCCGGTCGCCGACACCAGCGCGAAGACGGTGATGTCGGGCGAAGGCGTAAAAGTGTGGTTCCCGATCAAGCAGGGGTTTTTCCGCAAGACTGTCGACCACGTGAAGGCGGTGGACGGCATCGACGTCACGGTACGCGCCGGCCAGACGCTCGGCGTGGTGGGCGAATCCGGCTCGGGCAAGACGACGCTCGGCCTCGCTCTCGCCCGCATGATCTCGTCCGAAGGCAAGATCCATTTCAACGGCCGCGACATCGACCGGCTCTCCTTCAACGAAATGCGCCCGCTGCGCCGCGAATTACAGATCGTCTTCCAGGATCCGTTCGGCTCGCTCAGCCCGCGCATGTCGATCGCCGAAATCATCGAGGAGGGGCTGAAAATCCACGAGCCGAAATTGTCGGAGGAAGAGCGTGACCGGCGGGTGGTCGACGTGCTCAAAGAGGTAGGGCTCGATCCCGAGACGCGCTTCCGCTATCCGCACGAATTTTCCGGAGGGCAGCGCCAGCGCATCGCGATCGCGCGGGCGATGGTGCTCAATCCGCGCTTCGTCATGCTCGACGAGCCGACCTCGGCGCTCGACATGAGCGTGCAGGCGCAGGTCGTCGACCTCTTGCGCGACCTGCAGGCAAGGCACGACCTCGCCTATCTGTTCATCAGCCACGATCTCAAGGTGATCCGGGCGCTCGCCAACGAGGTGATCGTCATGCGCAACGGCAAGATCGTCGAGTTCGGCCCGGCCAAGCAGATTTTCGAAGCGCCGCAGTCGGACTATACGAGAGCGCTGATTTCGGCGGCGTTCAAGATCGAGACCGCGCCGACCGGAATCGTCAGCGAATAGCATTCCAGGGAAGAGACTGACATCATGCAGAAGGGCCGCATCCTGCTTTCGGTCACCGGCTTCAATCCGCAGCGCTGGCAGGAATTGCTGTCAGTCGACCGCGAGGTGATGCTGGCGCCGGACGGACCCAACGACCCGTCCATCACCTATGCGGTGGTGTGGAAGCAGCGTCCCAATCTGCTCGCCGGCCTGCCGAACCTGCGCGCCATATTCTCGATCGGCGCCGGCGTCGATCACATATTCACCGATCCCACGGTGCCGGACGTGCCGATCGTGCGCGTCGTCGCTGAAAACCTCACCCAGTACATGACCGAATATGTCACTTGGCGGGTGCTCGACCACCACCGGCAGGGCATGCTCTACCGCGCCCAGCAGCGCAAGAAAATCTGGCATGAGCCGCCCCAGCGGCCTGCAAACGACATTTCGGTCGGCATCATGGGTCTGGGGCAGCTTGGCCGCGCGGCCGCCCAGGCGCTGCTGGCGCTCGGCTTCCGGGTGAACGGCTGGGGCCGCACGGACCGGCCGATGGCCGGCGTCACGACGTTTTCCGGCGATGGCGGGCTGATCCCGTTCCTCAACGCCACCGACATTCTCGTGGTGCTTCTGCCGCTGACGCCGGCGACGCAGGGCATCGTCAATTACGGGCTGCTTCGGGAACTCAGACGCCGCAACGGGCTCGGCGGCGCAGTGCTGATCAATGCCGGTCGCGGCAGGTTGCAGCGCGACGCCGACATCTTGCGCGCGCTGGAGGATGGCACGCTGAAGGAGGCGAGCCTCGACGTGTTCGAGGTGGAGCCGCTGCCCCGGACCAGCCCGCTCTGGGCGCATCCGCGCGTCTTCGTCACGCCGCATGCGGCGGCGACCTCGGACCCCGCGCACCTCGCCGCGCCGATGCTCGAGCAGATGGACGCCTACGAGCGCGGCGAGCCGCTGCACAATCTGGTCAATCGCGAGGCAGGATATTAACCGGGCATTCCTTCGCAGGAAGGGACAATCGCCGGATGTCCGCCGTCCCTAGCAGGGAAGGATCAGCAGTTCCGCCGCCCAGCTTCGCGGGAGGGATCACATTCAACAAAAGGACTACGGCCTTCTGAACCCCGTCGGGCCGCCATAGAGGTAGCCGATGCGGTCGATGGCGTCGGAAAGTCGCTCGCGCGAGACCAGCATGGTATGGCCGTTGGCGTGGATCGTGTTTTCGGCGTCGGTCATGATCGCGACGTGGCCCTTCCAGAAGACGAGGTCGCCGCGCCGCAGTCTCGAAAAGCCGGGGCCTGGCTCGACCGGCGCGCCGATGCTTTCGGCCTGCATGTCAGTGTCGCGCAGCACGTTCCTGCCGGCCATGCGCATGGCGAGCTGCACCAGCCCGGAGCAGTCGATGCCGAAACCCGATACCCCGCCCCAGAGATAGGGCGTGTAGAGGAGCGTCTCGGCCACCGCGACATAGTCCGTCGCGGCTTCACCGATAGGGCGCAGGTGCCCCGCCACCAGCGCTTCGCCGGAGGAGAGCAGCGCATAGCGCGTGCCGCGCGTTTCGGCATAGCCGGTGACGGCCACCGCCGAGCCCATCGACAATTCGCCGGTGCGAGGGAACTTCAGGTCGGGGCCGGGATAGACAAAGCTGCGCGGCGCGGCCACGAGATGGGTCGGTTCGGCCTCGCGCACTCCAAGGGCCGTCTCGACCACATAGCCGACATAGCCGTCGCTTTCCGCCTGGATCCAGGCCCAGCCGGCCGCCCGCTCGAAGACCCGCACATCCGCGCCGAAAAGCGCCTGCGTGTTGACGCCTGCATCCGGGGCCGGCGCCTTCCTGATGTCCGCGACCGCTGCGACGATGCGGGCCGGCTGGCCGGCGACGAAGCGCTCGGCCGCGACTTCGCCCCTGAGGCGGTCGTCGGCGAGATCGGGACGGAAGGCATGCAGGCGGGCGTCACGGGCAGTCAAATCGGCAACTCCTTGGCTTTGGCGATGATAACATCGCCGAGCCGCTCGACATAGAGCGCGCCCTCGACGGTCCGCCTAACCAGCACGTTGCGCTTGTCGAGTTCGTCTCGGTGGCGCGAGACGAGCTTCAGCGCGCCCATCGAATCCAGCGCGCGCGTTATCACCGGCTTGGTGACGTTGAGCCGCGCGGCGAGGCCGCGCACAGTGTGCGGCGGTGGATCGAGATAGATTGTGAGCAGGATCGCCGCCTGGCGCATGGTCAGGTCAGGCGCGTCGTCGCGCACCTCCGAAAGGGTGACCTGCTGCCAGAGCCGGAGGGCCTGGCTGGGCCGCAAGGTGATCGTCATCGCTGCAGAATGGGCGCAAAACGTTTCGGTTCCGTTTCAGTTAGTGCAGATCATCATGTGAAGTCGGCGCCGCCCCTCACCTGTCTGCCGACAAGCTCAGGACGGGGAGAGGAGCGCGCTCCAGCGTTGATGACCCCTCTCCATGTTCGTCACGGGGAGAGGGTAACGGTGAGGGGCAGCGCCAGCCTTTTCCGAAATGCTCAGCCGTACCTCCGGGCCAGCACCCGCTCCAGCGCACGGATGCCCTGGGCTTCGCCGCCGGCAGGGCCGTGGGCGCGGTCGGAGGGGTTCCAGGCAAAAATGTCGAAATGCGCCCAGCTTGCCGCCTTCTCTACGAAGCGGCGGAGGAAGAGAGCGGCCGTGACAGAACCCGCGAAGCCGTCGGTGGTGACGTTGTTGATATCGGCGATCTTGGAGGTCAGCTTGGCCTCGTAGGGCCGCCACAGCGGCATCCGCCAGAGCGGGTCTTCGACGGCGACTGCGGCGGACGCGAGTTCGGCGGCGAGCGCATCGTCGTCCGTGTAGAAAGGCGGCAGATCCGGCCCGAGCGCTACGCGGGCGGCGCCGGTCAGCGTCGCCATGTCGATGAGGAGCTGCGGCTCCTCCTCGTCGGCGAGCGCCAGCGCGTCGGCCAGGACAAGCCTGCCTTCCGCGTCGGTGTTGCCGATCTCGACGGTGAGGCCCTTACGGCTCGGCAGGACGTCGCCGGGCCGGAAGGCGTTGCCAGAAATGGCGTTTTCCACCGCCGGGATGAGCACGCGCAGGCGGATGGCGCGCTTTGCCTCCATGATCATGGAGGCCAGGCCCAGCACGTTGGCTGCGCCGCCCATGTCCTTCTTCATGATCAGCATGCCGCTCGCCGGCTTGATGTCCAAGCCGCCGGTGTCGAAGCAGACGCCCTTGCCGACCAGCGTGACCTTCGGCGCGTTCTTCGGCCCCCAGCGCATGTCGATCAGCCGCGGCGCTTCAGTCGAAGCGCGGCCGACGGCATGGATCATCGGAAAATTCTTTTCCAGCAGGGCGTCGCCCGAGACGATTTTGACCTTGGCCTTGTGCTTGTCCCCCAGACCCTGGACCGCGGCTTCGAGCGCGTTCGGTCCCATGTCGTTGGTGGGCGTGTTGACAAGGTCGCGGGCCAGGAACACGGCGTCGGCGACGCGGCGCGTGTGCTCGATGTCGACGCCAGCAGGCACGGAAAAGCGTACATCGCGCGACGGCTTCTTGCCGTAGCGTGTGAAGGCGTAGCCGCCGAGCATCAGGCCGAGCGCGGTGAGCGCCGGGTCCTTCGGCTCGGAAGCGAAATACCAGTCGCCCTCCGGCAGCGCCTTGGCCAGCGCGCCGGCCGTCAGTGACGCTTCGCCGTCGCCCGTGCCGCAAAGCGCGCCGGCAGCCCCGCCGCCGGCCCCGGGCAAGAGCAGCACCTTGCCTGCCTCGCCGGTGAAGCCGTTCGCGGCAGCCCATGCCGCGGCGACTGGATCCAGCCCGGCCTTTTCCAGGCCGTCCTTGGTGACGAGGTAGACGGGCAGCGCGTTGCGGGGCTGCTTGTGCACGAGTTCAAGAGGCATGTTTTACGGTCCTGGGGCTGGTGGGCGGGCGTTCCTTAACCATCCATTAGGGTTAACGGAATATTTCTCCGGGGTGGGGCAGGCGGCCGGACGACGGTCGCGAAGACGGATGGAGGGTCGGGCGCCGATGTTGACCAATCGCACGATGAACGCAACAGGCAAGCGGCTCGTGACCGGCGTTTTCCTGACCGTGATGGCCGCCAACCTGGCTGGCTGCGGCACCTCGAAAATGATCACGGGCTCGATCTCGCGCGACGCGGGCAGGCCGATCGAAACCATGTCGGCCAGCGAACTCGACTCGACGGCCGACGCGCTGGGCAAGGCCTACACGCGCGACACGGAAGACAAACCCACAGCCATGCGCTACGCCAGCGTGCTGCAGATGAACGGCAAGGCCGACCAGGCTCTCGCCGTCATGCGCAAGCTCGCTATCGCGCATCCCAAGGATCGCGAGGTGCTCGCCGCTTATGGCAAGGCGCTGGCCGGCGTCGGTCAGCTCGAACCGGCGCTTGACGCCGTGCGCCGGGCGCAGACCCCCGAATATCCGGACTGGAAGCTGGCCTCGGCCGAAGGCGCGATTCTCGACCAGCTCGGCCAGACCGCCGAGGCGCGGCGGCTCTACCGCAAGGCGCTCGACCTGAAGCCGAACGAGCCTTCGGTGCTTTCCAACCTCGGAATGTCCTATGTGCTGGAAGGCGACCTCAAGACCGCGGAGACTTATATGCGCTCGGCTTCGCAGGCTCAGGGGGCCGACAGCCGGGTGAGGCAGAATTTGGCGCTGGTCGTCGGGCTGCAGGGCCGCTTCGAGGAAGCCGAGAAGATCGCCAGCCAGGAGCTTTCGCCCGAGCAGGCGGAAGCCAACGTCGCCTATCTGCGCGGCATGCTGGCGCAGCAGAACGCCTGGACCCAGATCAAGGCCGAAGAAGAAAAGCCGGAAGCCAATACGAACTGAGGCCGGTGTCGCTCAGGCAGCTTTCATCACAGCGGGCTAAGGCCCAGCCGCCGCTTCACTCCTCGTGCGAGAGGATGTTCACGAGGCGGCCGAACGGGTCGCGGACATAGAAGCGCCGCACGCCCCAGGGCTCGCTGGCCGGGCCGTATTCGATTTTCAGCCCGCGGGCCACAACACGCTGCCGGACCTCCTCCAGATCATCGACCTCGATCGACAGATCGGGAACGGGCGTGCCCGAACCGCCTTGTGTGGCGAAGCTGATCTGCGGGGCTGCAAGGCCATCGTCTGCGAAGGTCTGAATCCAGCCATGATCCATCACAACGCGGAGCCCGAGGATCTCGCCGTAAAAGGCATTGGCCGCGCCGAGATCTTCCGTTGCTAAGTTGGCGACTATGCGCTTGACCGTCATAGAATCCTCCATGCGCCGAAAGGCAACCGCGAAAGCTTTCTCGCGCGGTTTTAGCTGGATATCGAGGCAGCTTTAAGCCGTGTTGCCCTATTCGACGTTCGAGGTGCCGCCATCGCCGAAGATGCCACGCTCGCTGACCTGCATGCCGGCGGGGCCGAGAATGATGGCGAAGAGCACCGGCAGAAAGAACAGGATCATCGGAACGGTGAGCTTGGGCGGCAGCGCAGCCGCCTTCTTCTCGGCTGCATTCATGCGCATGTCGCGGCTCTCGGCCGCCAGCACCCGGAGCGCCGTGGCGACGGGCGTGCCGTAACGCTCGGCCTGGACCAGCGCCTGCGTGACCGACTTGACCGATTCCAGCCCGGTTCGGCTGGCGAGGTTTTCGTAGGCCTGCTTGCGCTCCTGGAGATAGGAGAGTTCGGCATTGGTGAGCACGAACTCCTCGGCGAGGTCGGCCGACTGGCCGCCTATCTCGTCGGCAACCTTGCGCAACGCCGCTTCGACGGACATGCCTGATTCCACGCAGATCAGCATCAGGTCGAGCGCGTCGGGCCAAGCCATCTGGATCGACTGCTTGCGCTTCGAAGCGCGGTTGCTGACGTAGAGATTGGGCGCGTAGAAGCCGCCATAGGCGACGACGATACAGACGAAGAACCTTATCAGAGGCGGCTGGTCCGGCAGGCCGCCCAGCAGGAACAGATAGACGGCCGCCAAAGCGAAGCCGACAAAAGGCAGGACGAGGCGGAAAAACAGGAACTTCGTCAGCGGATTCTGGCCGCGGAAGCCGGCGACCTTGAGTGCGTTCAGCGTCTTTTCGTCAACCAGCGCACGTCTCAGATCCAGCTTCTCGACGATGTTGCGCATGCCGATCGACTGTTCCTCACGCAGGCCCTTGCGGCGGCGCTCAGCATCGGCGGCGAGGCGCGCGCGCTGCTTAGCGCGGAGTTCGTCGCGCTCCAGCGCCACCGATTTCATGCGCGACTTGAGCGGATTGCCGCCGAACGCCGGCAGCACGGTGAAAACCGTGGCGAAGACGGCGATGCTGACCAGCATCGCAATGAGAAAGGATGGATCGGTAAGAGCTTTGACGACTTGATCGGTCATTTCCTCAGACCTCGAAATTCATCATCTTGCGCATGACGAAGATGCCGATCGACATCCAGACGCCGGAAATGCCCAGGATGAGATGGCCGGTGCTCGTGGTGAACAGCGGCATGATGTAATTCGGGCTCGACAGATAGACGAGGAAGGCGACGATGAAGGGCAGCGCGCCGATGATCGCGGCGGATGCCTTCGCTTCCATGGACAGCGCCTGCACTTTGGCCTTCATCTTCTTGCGGTCGCGCAGCACGCGCGAAAGGTTGCCCAGCGCTTCCGATAGATTGCCGCCGGCCTGGCTCTGGATCTGGATGACGATGCCGAAGAACCCTGCTTCGGGGCACGGCATGGTTTCGGGCATGCGCATCGCCGCCTCCGGGATCGATAGACCGACCTGCTGCGATTCGACGATACGGCGGAACTCGGTCCTGACAGGCTCGGGCGATTCATTGGCGATGAGCCGGATGCCGTCATTGAGCGGAAGGCCCGACTTCACCGCGCGCACGATGATGTCGAGCGCATTGGGAAACTCTTCGAGGAAGGCCTTGACGCGGCGCGACCGTCGAAACGACACGAACCAGCGCGGCAGGCCGAGCGTGCCGGCGATAAGCGCGCCGCCAACGACCATCAAGGGGGCGCCCAGCATGAAGGTCGCGAGCGTCAGCGCGAGACCGCAGGCGAGCGAATAGAGATAGAAGCGCTCGACCGTCATGGTCAAGCCGGCCTGCCGAATCTGAACCTTGAGCGGCGGCTTCTTGATGTTCTGGTCCTTCGCCTTCTGCCTGGCGTCGAGGTCGTTCAGCGAATCCTGCACGGATTTGCGGCGCTTTGCTGCTTCCGCCATGCGGTCGCGCGACGCCTTGACCACGGAGCGGTCGGTGTCGGCGCGCTTGACGGTTTCGAGCCGTTTGCCGGCATTCTTCTCGGTGGCGATGGTGTTGAACAGGAATGCATAGGCGACGGCGCCGGCGCTGAAGCCCGCGAGCGCGATGAAGGCCAGTATCGTTCCGTCGATGCCGAACATCAGAGGACGCTCCCGCGCATCAATCCGCCTTCTTTTCCATGGCTTCGAGCGCGCTGGCGAGGCGCTGCTCTTCATTGTAGTAGCGCGCGCGGTCCCAGAAATGCGGACGGCCGATGCCGGTGGACACGTGCTCGCCCAAAAGCCTGCCCGAAGAATCCTCGCCCTTGATGTTGTAGAGGACCAGGTCCTGCGTGATGATCACGTCGCCTTCCATGCCGATCACCTCGGTGACGTGAGTGATGCGGCGCGAGCCGTCACGCAGGCGGGCGGCCTGAATGATCACGTCGATCGAGCCCACGATGATTTCGCGCACCGTCTTTTGCGGTAGCGAATAGCCGCCCATGGCGATCATCGATTCGATGCGGTTCAGGCACTCGCGCGGGCTGTTGGAGTGGATCGTTCCCATCGAGCCATCGTGGCCGGTATTCATCGCCTGCAGGAGGTCGAACACTTCCGGTCCGCGGACTTCGCCGACGATGATGCGTTCGGGGCGCATGCGAAGGCAGTTCTTGACCAGGTCGCGCATGGTCACCTCGCCCTCGCCCTCGAGATTGGGCGGACGGGTTTCGAGGCGCACGACATGCGGCTGCTGCAGCTGAAGCTCGGCCGAATCCTCGCAGGTGATGACGCGTTCCTCGCGGTCGATGTAGTTGGTCAGGCAGTTCAGCAGCGTCGTCTTGCCAGAGCCGGTGCCGCCGGAAATGACGATGTTGCAGCGGACCCGGCCGATGATCTTCAGAACCTCGGCGCCCTGCGGGCTGATCGCGCCGAACTTGACCAGTTGGTCGAGCGTCAGCTTGTCCTTCTTGAACTTGCGGATGGTGAGCGTGGTGCCGTCGATGGACAGCGGCGGCGCGATGACATTGACGCGCGAGCCGTCGGGAAGGCGGGCGTCGCAGATCGGGCTGGATTCGTCGACGCGGCGGCCGACCTGGCTGACTATGCGCTGGCAGATGTTGAGGAGCTGCTGATTATCGCGAAAACGGATGCCGGTCTGCTCGACCTTGCCGTTGACTTCGATGAAGACCTGCTTGGCGCCGTTGACCATGATGTCGGCGATGTCGTCGCGGGCGAGCAGGGGCTCGAGCGGGCCGTAGCCCAGGACGTCGTTGCAGATATCCTCGAGCAATTCCTCCTGCTCGGAGATCGACATCGCGAAATTCTTGATCGCGATGATGTCGTTGACGATGTCGCGGATTTCCTCGCGCGCGCTGTCGGGATCGAGCTTTGCAAGCTGCGACAGGTCGATCGTGTCTATCAGGGCCGCGAAAACCTGCGACTTGGTATCGTAATAGCTTTCGCTGCGCTCGCGCGATGCGCGGCGCGGCTCGGGCGCGATCGGCGGGGAGGCGACCGCACGGCGGGTTGGGGCCGCGGCGGGAGCGATCGTCGACGCAAGCGCCGCCGAGGCCAGTGCAGGCTCCGGAGTCCGGACGACCGGGGGAGCCGCCGGAGCGGGCGCGCGGAATTCGGGCGTCACCCGGCTGCCGTCGTCATTGCCTCTTCTGCCAAACATGGTCGATTACCAATTCCGCTGCCGGTGGATCACTTCTTCTTTCGCTTCAGCTTGCCCAGAAGGTCTCCGAACGCGGCTTTCTTCCTGGCCTTGATCTCGCTTCGCCCGGTCAGCACGTGGGCGATGTCGTTGATCGATGCGACGACCGGGTTCTTGGCGTCCATCTCCCCGAGCATGCGCCCGTTGTTGGAGGCGTTGCCGAACAGGAGCGGCTCGAACGGTATGACCGCCATCGGCGTCACGCCGAGCGGTTCAGCAAAGTCGGCTATCGAGATCTCAGGCCGCTTGGGGACGCCCGCCTGATTGACGATCAGCTTCGGCGGCACATCGTTCGGCCTGATCTTCTTCAGCATGTCGACCAGGTTCTTGGCGTTGCGCAGATTGGCCAGTTCGGGCGTCACCGTGATGACGATCTCGTCGGCCTTCATCAGCGTGTTCTTGGTCCAGCCGGTCCAGACATGAGGCACGTCCAGCACCAGAAGCGGGGCGCTGCGCTGCGCCGTGTCGATGATCTGGGCAAAGGCGTCGATGTCGAAATCATAGACGCGGTCGAGCGTCGAGGGCGCCGCCAGCAGCGAGAGCCGCTCGGCGCATTGCGCGAGCAGGCGATCGAGATAGACCTCGTCCATGCGCTCCGGCGAAAAAACGGCATCCGCTATGCCCTGGGCCGGATCCTGGTCAAAGTTGATGTTGGCAGTTCCGAAGGCCAGGTCCAGATCGGCTACGACGACCTCGGATGCGAAGAGGTTGGACATGGCCCAGGCGACGTTGTGGGCGATCGTCGACGAGCCGACACCGCCCTTGGCGCCGATAAAGGCGATCGAGCGGCCGATCGGCTCGGCCTCGGGGTCGACAAAGATCGACGAGATGACGCTGACGATATCGGCCATCGAGATCGGCGCGACGACGTATTCGGAAATGCCGGTGCGGATCAGTTCGCGGTACAGCCCGACATCGTTGTAGTGACCGATGACGACGACCTTGGTCGACGGATCGCAGTATTCTGACAATTGCCGAAGCCCGGCGAGCAGTTCCTTCGGCTCGCTGCGGGATTCCAGAATGATCAGGTTGGGCGTCGGGGCCGTCTGGTAAAATTCGATCGCCGTCGCCAGGCCGCCCATATGGACCTTGAGATGCGCCTTCGACATGCGGCGATCCTCGCCGGCGCGCTCGATCGGGTTGGCGATGCCCTCGGTCTCGCAGAATGCCTGCACGGAGATGCGCGGAACCGGGCGCAATGCGTGCATGGCGGCGATGTCCTGCGCCGCGTCGCCGTTTTCGAGAGTGGAATCGTAGGCCAGATTGTTCATGTTTCACGCGCCCCCAAGGCTGCGACTGGATCAGAATTCGATTTCCTGTGCCGGCACCGGAGCGAAGACATCGGCATTCCGGTAGCCGTCTATGACCCGCCCGCGCCTTTCGGCGTCAATGCTGCTCTGCTTGCGTGGTCCGAGCAGATCGGACGGATTGGCGATCTGGGCGGCCAGATTATTCTGATAGGAGCAGCCGAAATCGGCGTAATGCTTGTTTTCGGCGGTCTGCAGAAGGTCTTCCGGCCAGCGCCCGCATTTGCCGGTCTGCGCCTTCATGGCCGTGTAGGCGACTCGGATCGGAGCCGAGATTTCCGGTGTCGGCGCCTGATAAGAACTGATCAGGATGCGGCTTTCGGGAACGCCGCTCGATTTAGCCAGCTTGGCGAAGTCGTGGCCGGCATGCGAGGCGGCCACGTCGTTGGCCGCGCCGACAGGCACCAGGATGCTCAAGGCGGGAGCGGCGCTGCGGTCGTAATCGGCGAAGAACCCTTCCAGAGAGGCGCGCTGCCCCGCCGTCATGCCGCGGTCGCTGGGGGCAACCGGAAGGTCGATCACCTGATCCTTCTCGGCGATCACGATCGGATGGTTGGTGCGGTAGTCGTCTGGGATCGAGCCCACGACAACGCTGTCGCGCCCTGCGCATCCGGCAAGGAGCGCCAGTGCGGCGATGCCGAGAATGGAAACCGCCGGCCGGCTGATGCGCGTGGGGGAAACGCCCTTGCGCGCGGCGTTCGTCCGGTTCTTAAACGCTGCCTTAGACATTGCCCGCTCCCCGCTCATTTGTAGATGAAGCCGACCATGCCGTGGTAACGGCCATTCGGCTTGTCGGTCTGCATGGTGCCATAGACGCGGTTGACCTTGCCAAGGAACATCCCAGCCCCGTCGCTCGCGGCATTGAAATTGTCGTCCGGTTTGGTGAGCGCGTTGCGCGCAACCGGCTTGACCAGATAGGGCGTCACGATGATGACGAGCTCGGTTTCGTTGCGGACGAAATCGCGGCTGCGGAACAGTGTGCCCAGCACCGGGATCTTGGTCAGTCCGGGCAGACCGTTGACGGCCTGCCTGATGTCGTCGCGCACCAGGCCGGCGATCATCATGGAGCCGCCGGAAGGCAGTTCGACCGTGGTGTCGGCAAGACGCTTGCGGATGGACAGCATGTTCACCGTCAGGCCTCTGCCACCGCTGGCGAAGGCCGGGGATTCGTTGGTGGGCTCCGAGACGGCCGTACGAACTTTCAGACTGATGCGCCCCGGCGAGAGAACCACCGGCATGAACTCGAGACCGATGCCATATTCGATCTTCTCGTACCCGAGCTGCACATCACCATCGAGGTTTTCGTCGCTTCGTGCGCTGCTGACACTGTTCAGAACATTGAACTCGCCGCCGACCCGGAACGTGGCCTTTTCGCCCGACACCGCGGTCAAGGTGGGCTCCGCCAAGGTCTTCATGACGCCAGCCTGCTCCATGGCCTGGAAATAGGCGTCGATCATCGTGCTGCCGACGCTCGCTATAGAGGCTTGAGAGGGAACGACGCTGCCCAGCCCCAGCGCGTTCTCGCTGATCGCACCCCAGCTGATTCCGTTGGAGGCTCCCTCCGCCATCAAGCCGACATTGAGCTGCTTCATGACGTTGCGGCTGATCTCGGCCACTGTCACCTTCAGAGTGACCTGATCCTCGCCGATAATCTGGAGAAGATTGACGATCTGGCTGACACGCCGTTCCTGATCGGGATTGTCGATGTCGACACCGCCGTCGCTGGAGCCGCCCGACGCGGTCTGCGAATACTGGCCGGTTGTCGCTTCACCGCCACTGACAAAGATGTTGGCAAGCTCGGCTGCGCGTTTCGCATCCAGTGGCGTGTCCACGGTGCCGGTGAGGACCACGTTGTCGTTGATGAGTTCGACCGTGATGTCCGAATTGGGGATGAACCGCTGAATATAATCCTCCAGGCCGGCGACATCGCGCTCGACAGCGAGGTCGAGGCTGACGATCTGCTCGCCATTCGGCCCGAAGACGAAGATGTTGGTCTGACCGACGGCCTTTCCGAACAGGTAGATGCGCCGCGCCGTGCGCGTGACCGCGTCGGCGACCGCCGGGTTGGCGACGAGAATATCGTAGGCGTCGCTGGGCAGGTCGATCACGATCGATTTGTTGAGCCCGAGCTTCACGCGCTGGCCCGCGGCGGACGCAGACCCGATTTGCGCAAGGTTCTCAGCCGCCTGGACACCGGTGAGGCTTTCGAGGCTGGTTCCCGCAAGCAGGACCGCGCAGGTGGCGGCGAATGTCGCGACAGAGCGGGCGATCTTGCGGGCGTGCCGGGCAGACATGGCGTGTGATTTTGCGGCCGTTGTCATTTCCTGGCTCCCACTTCGGAAACTTCACCCGATTTGATCAGTCGGACCGTGCCGCGCCGGCCGTTGCCGGAGACGAGATAGTCGGCCTCGGCTTGCGGCTCTTCCTGCGCGTCCGCGACCGACCGCAGTGCGAGCGTGAGGCGATCGGCCATCTGCTGCGCCACGGTGATGATCTCGGCCTGCTGGGGAGTGAGCTCCAGGGTCGCCGTCTCGCCGACCTTGACGCGGCGGCCCTCCTCGTCCTCCTGGATGGCCTGGTCGATCGCCAGCACTTTGATGTTTTGCAGGATGGTTTCGGTGATGAAGCCGCCGCCGGCATTGGCCGTGTCGGAGCGGCGCGTCATGATGACGTCGACAAAATCGTTGGGAAGGATGAAGCCGCCGGCCGAGGTGTCGGCGGCGATCTGGGTGGCGACGGCGCGCGATCCCGAGGGTAGGATCGACGACATGAAGCTCTGACCTTCGCCGACCAGCTTGGAGCGGCGCAACGGCTCGCCGCCATACATAGCGAGGCGGGCGATCGAGCCTTTCAGCTTTTCCGTCGCATCGGGCTCGGCCGACCGGGTGATGAAGTGCTCCGTGACTGCGTCAGACGGCCAGGCCTGCCAGGACAGTTGGTCACCAACGGGAGCGCCCATCGGCACGTCGCCGGAAAGCACCAGCACTTCCGTGGTCTCGATTGACGGCTGTTGTGGGCCGGCCTCGACGATGATTTCTGCCGGAGGCGCCGACATGTTCTTCGCCACGTAGCCGGCGCCGCCCGCCGCAGCCACGGCTACGCCCAAAATGATCAATCTCGATGCAGCCATTTGTCCCAGCCCGCCCTTGGCAACTCATCTAGTCGAGCCGGACATTGCATCGCCAATCGTCAAATTACGGTTAATGCAATGCTTACGATCGTGATTAATTTAAGGTTTACTCAAATGCCGCCAAACCCATGCCGGCAAACGAAAAACGGGCGGCCAGGCCGCCCGTTGCGAATGGGTTGACCGGCGTCAGTTCGCCGAAAGCCGCTCCAGCGCCCAGACGACCAGCGGCGAATCGGGATAGGCGACGAGCCCGCCGAGGCCGAGCGCGATACCATAGGGAATGCCGACGGCGTCGTCTGCGAAATGGCGCAGGAACATGTTGCGGCTGGTGAATACGGCAAGCGCCGAGTTGCGGTAGGCCAATATGGCGACGGTGAGGACGCCACCCAGGAAAGCCGAGATCACCAGATACTCGACGAGATGGACGTTGAAGCCGAGAAACAGCGCGGTGGCGGACATGAGCTTGGCGTCGCCGCCGCCCATGCCGCCGAGGGCGAAGAGCCCGAACGTCACCAGAAGCACGAGACCGCCGGCGGCGAAGTGCCAGCCGTATGCCGCCCAATCCATGCCGGTGAAAGGCGCGACCAGCGCAAACGTGGCCACGAGCACGACCGCCACGCGGTTGGCGATGGTCATCGACAGCATGTCGGAAACAGCCGCGAAGACCATGCAGAAGGGGAAGACTACGAATATCAGTGCTTCGAGCATGACCTGTTCCAGATGAGCGGCGCCTTTGCGTTGCCGAAGGGCGTCAGCGGAAAGGCATTGTCAAAGTCAAAAGGCCGCCCTGTTGGGAGCGGCCTTTTGTATGCAGCGATAAGGCTTGCAGCCCCGTCGATCAGTTGGCCTCGTTGAGCGAAGTGGCGATCTTGTTGAACTTGGTGCTCAGCGAATTGCCGACCGCGCCGGCGCCGACCAGGATGGCGAGGGCAATAAGAGCGGCGATCAGACCGTATTCGATTGCGGTCGCGCCGGATTCGTCCTTCACAAAACGTGCAACGAGTTTAGACATTGGAGAGCTCCTTACTCCACGTGTTACAGCACTTCCGTCAACTTTTTTGTGGGGGTTGATCGGATGACCGGAAACTACAAGCGAGCTCTTTCGATCGGCTTAACAAACAGCCTTACCGAATTCTTTCAGCCGCCTGCCGCCGCTTTTGGTTAACCGCCGGCTAAACTTCGACGGGGTCTTTGAAACCGGGCGAATTGCTGGAGTGGCTGCCTCCGGCAGGCTTTCACACGCTCTTAATTAGATGGCCGCCGCCGACCATCCCGACCGCTCCGGGTAGCGGCCCTGCAACGCTTAACCGTTGGTTCACCAATATCGTTCATCTTCCATTGAACACTTCCCTCGCCCGGAGAGCCCCCATGGCCGCGTTGAGATCTTTCCTTCGCATTGCTGGAGCAGCCGCGCTCATCGCCGCGTCCACGCTTGCCGCGCATTCGGGCGCCGGCATCGAGGTGGTCATGAACCAGGCCAAGATCGTCAAGCTTTCGCGCGCCGCAGACACGATCGTGATCGGCAATCCGGCAATCGCCGACGCCGCTGTGCAGGACGGCACGACGATCGTGCTGACCGGCAAAGGCTTCGGCGTGACCAATCTCGTCGTGCTCGACGAAGCGGGCGCACCGATCGTCGACGAACAGGTGACGGTGACGCGGCAGACGACTTCGTCTGTGCGGATCTATCGCCGCGCCAATCTGCAGACATTGTCCTGCACGCCCTATTGCGAGAACTCCTACAAGACCGATGCCGAACGCATATCGGACATGGCGCTGGGCGCGAGCCAATAGCGGCGGCCAGCCCGTCGGGCAGCGGCGCGCCAGGCATGGTAACTGCAGGGTAAAATCGGACGCGCCAATTCTAGCGACCATCAAAACCAGACTTCAACCGGTTCAGTCTAATGTCCGGGCGCGATGACATTGGATCGGCGGGAACCGAAATGATTGCCAGACCCAATACGGATAGTGGAAGCCCGCAAAGGCGGCGGCGGAGCATTCTGTCGCGGTTCGTGCGCGATCGAAGCGGCGCCACCGCGATCGAGTTCACGGTATTGGCGTTGCCGTTCTCGCTGCTGGTCTTCGCGATCCTCGAGAGCTGCATCTCGTTTGCCGGACAGCAGGTGATGTCCAACGCTGCGGACGACATTGCGCGGCAGTTGCGGACCGGGCAGCTCAAGGCCAGCGACCCGACGTTCACCCACAAGTTTCTCAAGGACAAGATCTGCGAAAAGCTGGAGATTATGGTCGCCGACGGCTGCATCGACCGCCTGCACGTCGATCTCAGAAGCTTCGACACGTTCGAGGAAGCCGCCGCCCTGCGTATCATTTACGAGGGCAGCGGCAAGGACAAAACGCTTGCGACGTCCAACTTCACCTTCGACCCCGGTCCGTCGCTGTCCAAGAACGTCCTGCGGGTATTCTACGAATGGCCGGTCATCACCGATTTCATGCGCGCTTCGATGTCCAATCTGCAGGGCGGCAAGACACTGCATTTCGCTACCGTGACCTGGCAGAACGAGCCGTTCGACGACTGAGGCGCTCTAAACCACGGAAGGTCCAAGGAAATGTCTGTTCGTGCGGGGGCACAAACTGCGATATCGAGGCTGACGGCAGGATTTGCCAGGCTGATCCCGGACCGGCGCGGCGTCGCCGCGGTGGAATTTGCGCTGATCGTGCCTCTGCTCTTGTCCATGTATTTCGTGACCATGGAGGTCGGGCAAGGCATCGAGGCCAACCGGAAGGTCAGCCGCATCGGCAGCATGGTGGCGGACCTGATCACCCAGCAGCCGGAGATCACGCCGGCCGAACTCGCAGCAATCCTGAAGATCGGCGAGTCCATTCTGCAGCCTTACAACCGCTCCGCGCCCAAGATCGTCGTGACGGCGATCGATATCACGACGGGTTCGGAGGTCAAGGTCGCCTGGTCGGGCAAGCTCGAGGGCGGCGTTTACAGCAAGGACGCCACGGCGGGAACGCTGACAACCGTGCCGGCGACGCTCAAGATACCCGGCACCTTCCTGATCCGTGTCGACAGCTACCTGAACTACGAGCCGCTCATCACCTGGTCGCCAGGCGCCAAGTCGACGCTCGGCCTCCTTTCCGCGTTCGACAACATCTCGATGAAGGAAACCTACTATTTGCGGCCGCGCATGAGCCAGACCGTCAAATGCGAGACCTGCTGAGCGATCCTTCCACAACTCCAGCGTGCGCCTGGCGCAGCTTTCTGATGAGCGACCTTTAGCTTTTTGGCAGGAGCTTGCGCCGGCCGGTTCCGGCGCTTGCGGCGGCGAATTGCCAAGGCCTCTCCCGGACCTTATGTCTGGGATGACCATCCGCAGCGAGAACCGATACTTCATGGCCCGCGCATTCCTGTTCGTCCTCGATTCATTCGGCATTGGCGGCGCAGCCGACGCCGAGCGCTTCGGCGATTCCGGGTCGAACACGTTCGGCCACATCGCCGAAGCCTGCGCGGCAGGAAAAGCCAACAGAGAGGGATTGCGGCAGGGGGCGCTCAAAGTCCCGAACTTGCTGGCGCTGGGGCTCGGGCGAGCCGGGGCGCTGGCGACCGGCTTCTCCTTCGGCCAGGACGCACCGCGGCTCATGCCTTACTCCTTCCACGGCGCGGCCGACGAGGTGTCGAGCGGCAAGGACACGCCCTCCGGCCACTGGGAAATCGCGGCGGTGCCGGTTCCGTTCGAATGGGGATATTTCCCGCACACCGAACCGACCTTCCCCGCTGAGCTGACGGAGGCGATCATCAAGGAGGGCAATATTCCGGGTATTTTCGGCAATTGCCACGCCTCGGGAACGGAAATCATCGCCAAACTCGGCGAGGAGCACATCAGGAGTGGCAAGCCGATCTGCTACACATCGGCGGATTCGGTCATCCAGATCGCCGCGCATGAGAGCCATTTCGGGCTCGAACGCCTCTATGAGCTTTGCAAGACAGTACGAAAGCTGGTCGATCCGCTCAATATCGGGCGGGTTATCGCGCGGCCCTTCGTCGGCGAGAGCCCGACGGATTTCGAGCGCACGGCCAACCGGTGCGACTTCGCCGTACCGCCGCCGGAGCCGACGCTACTCGACAGGCTGGTCGAACGCGGCAGCCGCGTCATCGGCATGGGCAAGATAGGCGACATCTTCGCGCATCGCGGCGTGTCGGAAGTGCGCAAGGCGGCCGGCAACATGGCGCTGTTCGAAAAGACGCTTGTCGCCATGGACGACGCCCGCGACGGCGACCTGGTGTTCGCCAATTTCGTCGATTTCGACACGCTGTACGGCCACCGGCGCGATATTGCCGGCTATGCGGCGGCGCTCGAGGAGTTCGACCGCCGTCTGCCGGAGGCGCTGGCGCGGCTGAAAAATGGCGACCTGCTGCTTTTGACCGCCGATCATGGCTGCGACCCCTCCTGGCGCGGCAGCGACCATACGCGCGAGCGCGCTCCGATCATCGGCGTGATCCCAGGGCGTTCCGGCGGGTCAGTCGGCCTCAGGAACACCTTCGCCGACATGGGCGAGACGGTCGCCGAGCATCTCGGCCTTTCGCCCGGCCGCCACGGTGTGTCCTTTTACAAAACGATTTCCGCGCATGCCTGAACTTCCCGAAGTCGAGACCGTGCGGCGCGGCCTGCAGCCGGTGATGGAGGGGGCCCGCATCGCGCGCGTCGAAACCCGACGGCCGGATTTGCGCTTCCCGCTGCCCGAACGCTTTGCCGAACGGCTCGAAGGACGCACCATCAGCGCGCTGGGCAGGCGCGCAAAATACCTTACCGCGCATGTCGACGGCGGGCCGACGCTGATCTGCCATCTCGGAATGTCCGGATCTTTCCGGGTTGAAGCGGGTGCGGACAGCGATACTCCCGGCGCCTTCCACCGCGAACGCTCCAAGGCATCGGCGCACGACCATGTGGTGTTCCACATGGAGAAGCCGCGCGGCGAAACGGCGCGCGTGGTGTTCAACGACCCCAGGCGCTTCGGCTTCATGCTGTTTGCCGAAGGGGCCACCGACGACCATCCGATGCTGGCCGGGCTAGGGATCGAGCCGACAGGCAACGCGCTCGACGGGCGACTGCTCCAGGAATTGTTCCAAGGCCGAAAATCGCCGCTCAAGGCGGCGCTGCTCGACCAGCGGCTGATCGCAGGCCTTGGCAATATATATGTCGCGGAGGCGCTGTGGCGCGCTGGCCTGTCGCCGCTTCGCGCGGCCGGAACGATCGCCGAGCGGGGAAAGAAGGCCGCAGCCCGCGCGGATGCCCTGGCTGAAGCCGTGCGGTCGGTGATCGCCGACGCCATCAAGGCTGGCGGCTCGTCACTGCGGGACTATATCCAGGCCGACGGCTCGCTCGGTTATTTTCAGCATTCGTTCTCTGTCTATGACCGTGAGGGCGAGTCCTGTCCGACGCCCGGCTGCAAAGGCCATGTCACGCGCGTTGTGCAGAGCGGACGATCGACATTCTATTGCCCGTCCTGCCAGCGTTAGGTTAGAGCAAAGTCTGCTCTAGGTCAGGGCGACAACGCGCAGATTTCAGGAGAGCTTCCGATGGCTTATGAAACGATCATCGTCGAAACGCGCGGCAAGGTCGGCCTTGTCACGCTCAACCGGCCGAATGCGCTGAATGCACTGAACTCGACCGTTCTTGCCGAAGTGCTGGCGGCGATGCAGATATTCGAAGCCAATCCGCGCATCGGCGCCATGGTGTTAACCGGCTCGGAAAAGGCGTTTGCGGCCGGCGCAGACATCAAGGAAATGCAGTCCAAGAGCTATGTCGACGCCTATTTCGAGGATTTCTTCGTCGGCTGGGAGCAGTTTGCCCGCATCCGCAAGCCGGTGATCGCTGCAGTCGCAGGATATGCGCTCGGCGGCGGCTGCGAACTCGCGATGATGTGCGATTTCATCATTGCCGCCGACAATGCCAAGTTCGGCCAGCCGGAAATCACGCTCGGCGTCATGCCCGGCATGGGCGGCTCGCAACGCCTCACCCGCTTCGTCGGCAAGTCCAAGGCCATGGACATGTGCCTCACCGGCCGGACGATGGACGCTGCCGAAGCCGAGCGCTCCGGCCTGGTGTCTCGCGTCGTGCCGATAGGCGAGCTTCTGGAGGAGGCGCTGAAGGCCGCGGCCAAGATCGCCGAATTCTCGCTGCCCGCCGTGATGATGGCGAAGGAAGCGGTCAATCGCTCGTATGAAACCACGCTGGCCGAAGGCCTGCGCTTCGAGCGCCGGCTCTTCCATTCCATGTTTGCGCTGGAGGACCAGAAGGAAGGCATGGCGGCCTTTGTCGAGAAGCGCTCGGCCAATTTCAGGAACCAGTGACCGCCACCGCGAACCCGTTCAAAATCGCACCCAAACAGCGTTGACGCGCCGGGAAAGCTGCACTATAAGCCGCACCAACCGAGGCGGCCTGTGGCTGCCCGTTTGTTTTTTGCGCCCCGAGCTAAAATCCGGGCGCCCATGCAGAGATTGAAAAGAGAGGCACCATGGCCAATACGTCTTCGGCCAAGAAGGCTACGCGCAAGATCGCACGGCGCACCGCGATGAACAAGAACCGTCGCTCGCGCGTCCGGACCTATGTCCGCAAGGTCGAGGAAGCGCTGGCCGCCGGCGACAAGACCGCCGCGGAGGCGGCCTTCCTGGCTGCCCAGCCGGAACTGATGCGCGCGGCGACCAAGGGCGTTATGCACAAGAACACCGCTTCCCGCAAAGTTTCGCGGCTGGCCCAGCGCCTCAAGACGCTGTCTGCCTGACGCACAGGAAGCGCCCGACCGAAACGAACCCGGCCTAATCCGCCGGGTTTTTTCGTTTGCCGACAATGGGTTGCAAAATACCCGCAACAGGATGCCCTAGGGGAAGTCCCAGGAGTTGCAACTGTTTTGCCGGCATATGCAGGATTTCTGAAGTTTGGCGGCCGAAAGCCCCACGCCGGCGGATAACTCGCCTGACAGATTTTTTCTTTACAAATCATACACTTGCAGATGGTTATCCACAGGTTATTCAATATACCGGTGGATGATCCGGGGCAATTAGCTGTCAAGCAAATATTTTAAAAATATTTCCCGCGAGGGCCCGAATTCGGCAACCAGCGAGAAACGATTTGAATCCACACGCTTTTGTCGTTTCGGCGACCAACGGCGCCCCGGAGTCAGGCAATTCACCAATCAGATTCATTAAAAATCCGTTAGCTGCGGCCTTGCCCTGTCCACAGCGATTTTTGTAATGTCTGTCTATCGAAAGGGGCGGGCCAATGGCCTGACGACCTAGCAGGAAATCGCAGAATTTGAGCGTGGGGTTTATCTCTGCGAACGGACTGGGTTGCCTTTTCGGGCATGTAGGGGACTGGGGCAAGACAAAATTTCGGGAAGCGAGTGCGCTCTGGCTATTTGCCGGAAACGAACTTCCTTTGCCTTGTTTGGGGTGAAGCCGGTGCGGGCGGGGACAAGCCCGTGCCGGCAATCAAGGAACTGTATCGTCGGGCAGGTGCTCGGCGATCGGGACCGACTGTCGACAATGCGCGGCGCGGCGTCGGCGGAGCAACAGAAATGAAAACGAGGGATTGACCAATGCAAAGCGGCGTCGAGAGGGAAGCAAAGTCCGGCTTTTCTTTTCCTGGAAATCCGATCGGGGGGGATGGCATAGTGGTGGCCGGCAACGCGGAGAAGGCATTCGACAAGGTCAAGGCGCAACTGAAGGCGCGTCTAGGAGGCGAGGTCTATTCCAGCTGGTTCGGCCGGATGAAGGTGACCGAAGCGTCCAAAGGCCTGGTCCGGATTTCCGTGCCGACCGCGTTCCTGCGCTCCTGGATCAACAGCCACTATCTCGACCTGATTTCCGAGCTTTGGAAGCAGGAAGATCCCGACGTCCTGAAGATCGACATCGTGGTGCGCACCGCGACCCGCATGGCGGCTCCTGCCGGCGAGACCGAGCCGACCTTCGCCCGCAAGGCAACACGGCAGACTCACACCGCGCTTTCGGCCGGCACCGCCGCGGCGGCTGCGATCGAACGGGCGACGCCCACCCGGGCAAACGGTGCCGAGGTGGAGTTCCGGCAGAGCGTTCTCGGCTCGCCGCTCGACCCGCGCTATACGTTCCAGTCCTTCATCGAAGGACCGTCAAATCGCGTCGCGCTGGCTGCGTCCAAGGCCGTGGCCGAATCGACCTCGCGGTTCAACCCGCTGTTCCTCCACGCCACAGTCGGGCTCGGCAAGACCCATCTTTTGCAAGCGATCGCCGCGGAGTCCCTGAAGCAGAACCCGAAATCGCGGGTGGTCTATCTGACGGCAGAATATTTCATGTGGCGCTTCGCCACCGCCATCCGCGACAACAATGCGCTGACGCTCAAGGAGCAGCTGCGCGACATCGATCTCTTGATCATCGACGACATGCAGTTCCTGCAGGGGAAATCGATCCAGCACGAATTCTGCCATCTGATCAACATGCTGCTCGACAGCGCCAAACAGGTCGTGGTGGCGGCAGACCGGCCGCCTTCCGAGCTGGAATCGCTCGAGCCGCGCGTGCGTTCGCGGCTGAATGGCGGCGTTGCGCTGGAAATGTCGGCACCGGATTTCGGCATGCGGCTCGGCATGCTGCAGTTGCGGCTGGCCAGCGCCAAGGCCGAGGATCCTGCACTCGACATATCGGAGGAGATCCTGACCCATGTCGCGCGCACCGTCACCGGCAGCGGCAGGGAACTGGAAGGCGCTTTCAACCAGCTCTTGTTTCGTCAGTCCTTCGAGCCGCAGATCACGATCGACCGCATCGACGAGATCCTCGGCCATATCTACCGCTCTGGCGAGCCGAAGCGGGTGCGCATCGAGGATATTCAGCGGATCGTGGCGCGGCACTACAATGTGTCCAAGACCGAGCTTCTGTCGAACCGGCGCACGCGCACCATCGTCAAGCCGCGGCAGATCGCCATGTATCTGGCCAAGGTGATGACGCCGCGCTCGCTGCCCGAGATCGGCAGGCGTTTCGGCGGCCGCGACCACACCACGGTGCTGCACGCAGTACGCAAGATCGAGGATCTGTCCGGCGGCGACAACACGCTGGCGCAGGAACTGGAATTGCTGCGCAGGCTTATCAGCGACCAAGCTTGAGCCACGAAGGACAAGCAGCCGGCCGCCAGGGGCCGGCTTATCCCCAGAAAGACCGCGGAACCGTACCCTTGCGGTTTCGCGGGCTTGCCTTTCGAAGCTTTTTCTTGTCAGTCTGACGCATTCTGTCCAAGTTGGGCCTTACGCGGGAATCCGAGCCCGGAATTCCGCTCCTTCGTTCAAGCGAGCCTATTTCGTCATGCGTGTAATCCTCGAACGCTCAAACCTCTTGAAGTCGCTGAACCACGTCCATCGCGTGGTCGAACGGCGCAACACCATCCCGATCCTGTCCAACGTGCTGCTCGCCGCCGAGGGCCAGAGCCTCGAACTGAAGGCGACAGACCTCGACCTCGAAATCACCGAGGCGACGGCGGCCAAGGTCGAGCGCGCCGGCGCCACTACCGTTCCGGCGCATCTGCTCTACGACATCGTGCGCAAGCTGCCGGAAGGCGCGGAGGTGATGCTGAAGACCGACGAGGACGGCAACGCCATGACAGTTGCGTCGGGGCGGTCGAGCTTCCGCCTGCAGTGCCTGCCGCAGTCGGATTTTCCGGAACTCTCGGCCGGCTCGTTCTCGCATATTTTCCGCTTGGAATCGGCGGCTCTGAAGGGACTGATCGACAAGACGCAGTTCGCGATCTCGACCGAAGAAACGCGCTACTATCTGAACGGGATCTATTTCCACGCCATCGAGACCGGCGGCAAGTTGAAGCTGCGTTCGGTTGCGACCGACGGCCACCGGCTGGCGCGGGCCGAAATGGATGCGCCGGCTGGCTCCGAAGGCATGCCGGGCATCATCATTCCGCGCAAGACGGTCAGCGAGTTGCAGAAGCTCGTGGACGATCCGGACGTGGCGGTCACCACGGAACTGTCGGACACCAAGATCCGCTTCACCATCGGCAGCGTGATTTTGACCTCCAAACTGATCGACGGCACATTCCCGGACTATCAGCGCGTTATCCCGACCGGCAACGACAAGAAGCTCATCATCGACCGCGAGACGTTTGCACGCGCGGTGGATCGGGTTTCAACAATATCGTCGGAGCGCGGCCGCGCCGTGAAGCTGTCGATTTCGGACGGGCAGGTCACGCTGGCGGTAAACAATCCCGATTCGGGAAGCGCGACCGAGGAGCTGGCCGCCGACTACTCGTCCGACCCGATCGAGATCGGCTTCAACGCAAAATACCTGCTGGATGTCGCGGCGCAGCTTTCGGGCAGCGAAGCACGCTTCATGCTGGCCGATGCCGGGTCGCCGACCCTGATTCACGATACATCGGACGAGCATGCGCTCTACGTGCTCATGCCGATGCGCGTTTAGGAATGGGCCTGACCCGGACCGGAGCCCGACGTGGAAACGGTCCACATAAGCAAGCTCACGCTTGCCGATTTCCGCAACTATGCGGCGCTCGCGCTCGATCTCAAGCCCGGGCCGGTGGTGTTCACCGGCGAAAACGGCGCCGGCAAAACCAATCTGCTTGAAGCGATATCCTTCCTGACCCCTGGGCGCGGACTGCGCCGCGCGCCCTATGGCGATGTCGTCCGCGAGGGCAGCGCCGGTGGCTTCGCCGTTCACGCCAGCCTCGATGGGCCGGAGGGTCCGGTGGAGATCGGCACCGGCACCAGTGGCGCGGAGGCTGAGAGCGGACGGCGGGTGCGCATAAATGGCGCCAATGCCCGCTCCGCCGAGGACATGCTCGAATGGCTGCGCGTGGTGTGGCTGACGCCGGCCATGGACGCGCTATTCACCGGGCCGGCGGGCGACCGGCGGCGATTCCTCGACCGGCTGGTGCTGGCGATAGATGCACGCCATGGCCAGCGGGCGCTGGACTACGAGAAGGCGATGCGCGGGCGCAACCGATTGCTTGCCGAGGATTCGCGCGACCGCGCCTGGTTCGAGGCGATCGAGGGCCAGATGGCCGAAACCGGAGTGGCGATCGCGGCGGCGCGCGTCGAGCTGGTGCGGCTGCTTGCGGCGATGATCGAAAAACTGCCCGACAGGGGGCCGTTTCCGCAGGCCGACATTAGCCTGGCCGGAACGCTGGAGGCGCGGATCGGGCTGGAGCCGGCGGTTGACACGGAGGAAGCTTTTCGCGAGGCGCTGGCGCAGGGTCGCGACCGCGACCGCGCAGCCGGCCGCACACTGGAAGGGCCGCACCGCTCCGATTTGATCGTGCGCCACCACCCCAAGGCTATGCCGGCGGAGCTCTGCTCCACGGGCGAGCAGAAGGCGTTGCTGGTCGGCATTGTGCTTTCGCATGCCAGGCTTTGCGGCGAGATGTCGGGGCAGGTGCCGATCCTGCTGCTCGACGAAATCGCCGCGCATCTCGATACAGGCCGGCGTGCCGCGCTGTTTTCCATCCTGGAGGAACTGAACTGCCAGGTGTTCATGACCGGCACGGAGCCGGCGCTGTTTTCCAGCCTGAAGGGCAAGGCGCAGTTTCTGACCGTCGATCACGGCCGCGTCTTTCCGACGGCAGACGCCTGACAAGCGTTGCGGACCGCATTATGGTCGCGCCATGGATGCCGCGACGCCGCTTACACCTGAAGAACTCGAGCGCTATGCGCGCCACATCGTGCTGCCTGAAATCGGCGGCGCGGGCCAGCAGAAGCTGAAGCGCGCGCGCGTGCTGGTGATCGGCGCGGGCGGGCTTGGCGCGCCGGTGCTGCAATATCTCGCGGCGGCCGGCATCGGCACGCTGGCCATAGTGGACAATGATCACGTGTCGCTGTCGAACCTGCAGCGGCAGGTGGTGCACGACACCCAGTCGATCGGCATGGCCAAGACCGAAAGCGCGCGGGCGGCGATTTCCCGGATAAACCCGAACGTCATCGTCATCCTGCACGATCTGCGCGTGACGGCGGCGAATGCCGCACAGCTCGTGTCGCAATACGACATCGTCGCCGACGGTTCGGACAATTTCGAGACGCGCTATGCGATCGCCGATGCATGCGCGGCGGAAGGAAAGCCGCTGGTGCATGCGGCGGTCGGGCGTTTCGACGGCTCGATTACCGTGCTGAAGCCCTTCGAGAGCGACGCGGAAGGGCGGCCGAACCCGAGCTATCGCGATCTTTTCCCCTCCCCGCCGCCGCCTGGCTTGGTGCCTTCTTGCGCGGAGGCCGGCATTCTGGGCGCGTTGACCGGCGTGGTCGGGACGCTGCAGGCTATGGAGGTAATCAAGCTCGTCACCGGCATCGGCGAGCCGCTGGTGGGAAAACTGCTCCTCTACGATGCGCTTGCCGCGCGTTTCGAGACGATGCGCTACAAGCGGGCCTGACCGGATGCGCGACGCGCCGACCGCGCTGATCGAGCGGCTGTCTGCCGGCTTCAACCGCTGGGAAGAAGTGCTTTCGCTGATCAACCGCTCCTTCGCCTATATGGACGGTGTTATCGACCCGCCATCATCGGCCCATCGGCTCACAACGGAAAGCCTGCGCCGCGAGGCTGAGGAAGAGATCGGATTTCTGGCGACGAGCGAGGGCAGGGTGGTCGGCTGCGTCTTCATGGTCGAGCGGGAGCATGATTGCTACGTCGGCAAGCTGGCGGTTGAGCCGGAACTCCAGGGCCAAGGGATCGGTAAAAAGCTCGTCGAGGCGGCCGAGGAGTTCGCAGCGAGCTGCGGCAAGGAAGCGCTGGAACTGCAGACGCGCATAGAGTTGACCGCCAACCACGCCGCATTCGCCCGGCTCGGCTTTCGCGAAACGGCACGTACAGCGCATGCCGGCTATGAACGGCCAACGTCTATCACCATGCGCAAGGTGCTGCGGTGACGCTCGCGCTGTCGGCGGAAGAACGCCCGATTGCCGACGGTGAGCATGGAGCCGGCGCGGCGATGGCGATGCGGATTGTGGCCGAGAGTGCGCGGCTGCTTGGCGCACCGCGGCTGATCCCGATCGCCTCGGCGCACATCGACGGGGCGCTCTACCACGGCGATTCCGGCACGCTGTTCGCCGAAAAGCTGGTGGAAGGCGGCGCGCGGGTGGCGGTGCGGGCGACGTTGAATGTCGGCGCGCTCGACCTGATGGGGTGCTCGCGGGTGCGGCTGGAGGAGCCCGAGCGCGGCATGGCGCGGCGAATGATGGAGGCCTACCGCAGGCTCGGCTGCGAGCAGAGCTGGACCTGCGCGCCTTATCAGGCAGGCCATCGCCCGGCGTTCGGCAGCGACGTCGCCTGGGGCGAATCCAATGCGGTCGTGTTCTGCAATTCGGTGCTCGGGGCGCGGACAAACCGCTATGGCGATTTCCTCGACATCGCCTGCGCCATCACCGGCCGCGCGCCCGATTACGGCCTGCACCGGCCGGAAAACCGCATCGCCACGCTTGTTTTCGACGTAAGCGCCCTGCCCGCAGAGTTCATGGCGTCCGAGATCGCCTGGCCGGTGCTCGGCAGCCTCTATGGCCGGGAGGTTGGGAATACGGTCGGGGTGGTTGCGGGAGTGCAAGGCCATCCGGGCGACGATGCGCTGAAGGCATTCGGCGCGGCTGCGGCCTCGACCGGCGCGGTCGGGCTTTTTCATATCGCCGGCGTGACGCCGGAAGCACCCGACGTAAAGACGGCGCTGGGTTTTGGGCTGCCGCAAGCGACGATTTGCGTGACACCCGACATGGCAGCGGACGCACAGGCGCGGCTGTCGACGGCTGAAGCGCCGGACGCAATCGATGCCGTGGCGATCGGCAGCCCGCATCTGTCGCTCGCCGAGTTCGACGCGCTGGAGAGCCTGGTCGCGGGGCGGCGGCTCACCGTGCCGATCCACGCCTGCACCGGCCGCCACGTGCTCTCCAAACTGGAACGGAACGGGCGGCGGCAGGCGCTGGAAGCGCTGGGCGTGGTCATCGTCGCCGACACCTGCGTCGTCGTCACGCCGATACTGGCCGACAGGCCGGGCGGCGTCCTGATGACCAATTCCGGGAAATTCGCGCAATATGCGCCGGGAAATACCGGCTATTCGGTGCTCTACGGCTCGCTGGCCGACTGCGTGGAGAGCGCGGTTGCCGGCAGGCCCGTGTTTTCGGAAGCCCTTGCATGAAGCCGGCAGCGCAAGGCGAGATCCTGGTTCCGGGCGCAACTGGCGAGGGTGAAGCGCTGGTGCTGACGGCGCCGATCAGCTTCTGGGGCGGCGTCGACCCGAAGAGCGGGCGGATCGCCGACGTGCGCCACCCGCAATGCGGCGAGACGATTTCCGGGAACGTGCTGTTCCTGCCCGGCACGATCGGTTCATCGTCGGCCTCGGCGGTGCTGATGGAACTCGTGCACAACGGCCACGCGCCGGTCGCACTCGTGCTGCACGAGCCGGACGCGATCCTGCTGCTCGGACTGATTGTGGCGCGAGAGATGGGCTGGCAGACGCCGGTGGCTGTGAGGCTGGAGAGCGCGAGATTTCCGGCATTCGACGGCAGGGAAGTCGTGGTCGCGACCGACGGCTCGATCTCCATTCGGTAGCGAATAGCCTTCGCACCCAATCAGTCCAGCACCCAGCGGAACGCTCGCCGTAACTCGGCGACGCCGTTCGTCTTATACCAGCGGCCATGGGCGAGAATGACGCGCTCGGGATTCCAGGAGATCATCTTTTCCACCGCCGCCTTCACCTGTGGTTTGGCGAATGTCAGCCGCATATCGCGCGGCGTCTGGCCGTCCGGGTCGCGTGCGCCTCCAAGCCATGTCAGAACGCGCGCGAACGGCCCCAACTTGCTTGGCTCGAAATTCTCGATGAGGTCGGTGAGCACGAGAGTTCGGCTGGCGAAATGGAAGAAAACCACCTCGGTCATGTAGCTGCCGACAACCGGCAGCGTCGCGATCTCGACATCCCATGGATAGCCCGCATCGCGATCAAGTTCGTGGGACGGAAAGTCTATTCGACCGTCCGCTTGCTCCCTTATCCGGGGCGCGAGATAGATCTGCGCGTCCGGCCAGGCTTTCTTCCAATCCGGTATCCACCAGTAGTGAATCCGGTTGGGTCCGATAATGAAGCGAGGTTGCCCGACCACCCGGACCTCGGCCTCGAGTTCCGGCACGAGTGATGTCGGCGAATGAACGAACAATTCGCCGGGCGCCAGGCGGATTACCGTCATGCGGGTGGAGAACGGCATTTTCAGCAAGGCCGGCCCGAAACGGATGACCGGCCCATCGACGATCCACAGATCGTTGGCGACGGGCTTCAGCGTATTGAGCGGCGGGTATATGGCACGACGATCATCCGACATCGAAGCAACGGCTTCCCCCAGTCTACAGCCGCTACCGATGGCCTGCTCGCGGCCATCGTAGAGATTCCGGCCTAGACAGCTCAATCCCGGAGCGGCAGCACCCGGTCCGGCGGGCGGTGGCCGTCGAAGAAGGTCCGGATGTTGATGATGACCTTCTCGCCCATGTCGATGCGGCCCTCGATCGTTGCCGAACCCATATGCGGCAGGAGCACGACCTTGCCCTTGGCCGCCAGCTTCAACAGCTTCGGATTGACCGCCGGCTCATGCTCGAAAACGTCGAGGGCCGCACCGGCGAGCTTGCCGTCCTGCAGCATCTTGATCAGCGCATCCTCGTCGACCAGTTCGCCGCGCGCGGTGTTGACGATGTAGCTGGACGGCTGCAGCAGAGCCAGCCGGCGCGCCGAGAGCAGATGGAATGTGGCGGGCGTCGATGGGCAATTGACCGAGATGATGTCCATGCGAGCCAGCATCTGGTCGAGGCTGTCCCAATAGGTAGCCTCCAGCTCGTCCTCGACCTTCTGCAGCACGCGGTGGCGGTTGTGATAGTGAATGGAGAGGCCGAAAGCCTTGGCGCGGCGGGCAACCGCGGTTCCGATGCGGCCCATACCGACAATGCCGAGGCGCTTGCCCCAGATGCGGCGGCCGAGCATCCAGGTCGGCGACCAGCCGGCCCATTTGCCGTCGCCCCTGAGCACGTTCGCGCCCTCAGCCAACCGCCGAGGTACGGCGAGCATCAGCGCCATCGTCATGTCGGCCGTGTCTTCGGTGAGCACGTTGGGCGTGTTGGTGACGGTGATACCCTTCTTCGCCGCCGCCATCACGTCGATCTTGTCGACGCCGTTACCGAAATTGGCGATCAGTTTCAATTGCGGCCCGGCTTGCTCAATCAGCGCCGCGTCGATGCGGTCGGAGATGGTCGGCACCAGCACGTCCGCCTCCTTGACCGCAGCGACCAGTTCGGGCTGGCTCATCGGCTTGTCGTCGACGTTGAGTCGCGCGTCGAACAATTCGCGCATGCGCGTTTCCACCTGGTCCGGCAGCTTGCGCGTGATCACTACGAGGGGCTTCTTTTTGCCGGCCATTAATGCCTCGACTCCGGATCCTGTTGAGACCTCTTTAACCAAGACGGGCGAAACTGAAAACCAGTCCTGGCGCGACAACTGTGTAACAAGCGGTTCGGCCGATGACAAAGAAAAAGGGCGCCTGAACCGGGGACGGCGCGGCGCCGGTTACAAAGGAACAATGAGAGTGTCTCGCTTCGCATCGCTTCGCATGACCGTCAGTGCAGCGCTGCTCGGTCTGGCGTTCATTTGCCCCAACACATTGCCGGCAACCGCGCAAATGGCGGCCGGCCAGCAGGTCAACCGCGGCGCGAGCGGGCTGCCGCTGCCGCGCTTCGTCAGCCTCAAATCGGGCCGCGTGAACTCGCGCATCGGCCCCGGCCTGAACTATCCTGTCGACTGGCTCTACATGAAACCCGGCCTGCCGATGGAAATTATCCAGGAATACGACAATTGGCGGCGCGTGCGCGATGCGGACGGCTCCGAAGGCTGGATCAACCAGTCGCTGCTGTCGGGCCGGCGCACGGCGATCGCCGCTCCCTGGCAGCGCGGCAAGGATACACAGCTCACGCTTCTGGCAGAGCCGGACAAGGAGGCCAGCACGATCGCCATCGTCGAACCCGGCGTGGTCGGCACGATCAAGCAGTGCAACGGCGAATGGTGCCAGATGACCTTTGACGGGCATACGGGCTGGATCGCCCAGACGCAGGTATGGGGCGCCTATCCGGGCGAGCAGGTCAAGGACTGATGCCAGAGCCTAATCCATTCCGATAGAATCGGAATGGGGCTCTTACCTGCAACTTGCCGCATGATTTTCCGAAAAGTCTGCAACTTTTCGGATCATGCTCCAAGGTCCCGGCCGATGCGGCCGAGATGCGTGTCCTGAAATCCGGTGGAGAATTTCAGACCATAGCCAAGTGCGCGGTCGATCGCGATATGGGCGAGCCAGATCGCGGCGATGTGCATGGCCATGTCCTGCCCGGCCAGAAAGCCGGCTGCCAGCAGGCACAGCGGCACGATCAATGTGTGGAATAGATTGTAGGCGGCGACGCCGATGCGCGGGCCGGCCAGATAGCCGAGCATTGAAAGGTCGGGCGCGAGGATCAGCAGGAAGAACAGCGGCCAGGAACCGCCGGACAGGGCATAGCCGGCAACGCACAGGGCAAACAAAAAGGCCCATTCGAGCCTGACGAGGAGATTAATCGGTCCGGAGGATCGACGCTGTTCAGACATTCCGCTTGGGGCGGAGCCGCACGACGATGTCGACGTTGCAGATTTCCATGCCTTCGGGCGGTTCGGGCAGGTTGCGTACCTCGACCGGGCCGGAAGCGATGTCGAAGATCTTGTTTTCGCCTTCGATGAAGAAATGGTGATGGTCGGAAGTGTTGGTGTCGAAATAGGTTTTCGACCCCTCGACCGCCAATATGCGCAGCAGGCCAGCCTCGGTGAACTGGTGCAGCGCGTTGTATACCGTCGCCAGAGACACGGGAACGCCCGCGGCTAGCGCTTCCTCGTGTAGTTCCTCGGCCGAGAGATGACGGTCGCCCTTGGCGAACAGCAGATCGGCCAGCGCCACGCGCTGACGCGTCGGCCGCAGGCCCGCTTCGCGCACCCGCTGATCAACGCTCACACCGTCCTTGCAATTCGGAACCATCAACCCGCCAAACTTCGCCTATATGCCTTCCGAACCGTCGATCCCACGGGTTCAACGGCGCCGGATGGTTCCCGACATATATTCGGTCACGGCAAACCGATCAATAGGCGCGGATTGACCCGGCAAGGCCGGCACGCTAGTTCGTGCACTGCTGTTTCCGACCCGAAACAGACTGTGATAATGACATTGCCAAGGGCGCCGCAGCGCGCCCACAAACATTACGGGGACGGAATTCATGGCGGTTGCGAAATCGAGCTACGACTACGAGGAACTGCTTGCCTGCGCGCGCGGCGAACTCTTCGGGCCCGGAAACGCGCAGCTTCCCGCGCCGCCAATGCTGATGTTCGACCGCATCACGCAGATCAGCGAGACCGGCGGCGAGTTCGACAAAGGCTTCATACGCGCGGAACTCGACGTCAGGCCGGACCTCTGGTTCTTCCCCTGCCATTTCATCGGCAACCCGGTCATGCCCGGATGCCTTGGCCTCGACGCGATGTGGCAAATGACCGGCTTCTTCCTCGGCTGGCTGGGCGAACCGGGCAAAGGGATGGCGCTGTCGACCGGCGAGGTCAAGTTCAAGGGCATGGTCACGCCATCGGTGAAGAAGGTGGAATACGGCGTCGATTTCAAGCGCGTGATGCGAGGCCGGCTGGTCTTGGGCATCGCCGATGGCTGGCTGAAGGCGGACGGAGAACCCATCTACAAGGCCACCGACCTGAAGGTCGGCCTCTCGAAGCAGGAAGCCGCCGCCTAGGTCAGACCTGAGCGAACCACCAAACAGGCTGCAAATCGCGACCTTCAAGGGCGCGCAGCAAAGAGGAGCCTCACATGAGACGTGTCGTCGTGACAGGCCTTGGGATCGTGTCGTCCATCGGCAACAATGCCGACGAAGTGCAGGCCTCGCTGCATGACGCCCGCTCGGGCATCAGCTTTTCCAACGATTTCGCCGAGCACGGCTTCCGCTGCCAGGTATGGGGCGCGCCGACGCTCGAGCCGACCGAGCTAGTCGACCGGCGGGCGATGCGCTTCCTGCACAAGGGCGGGGCGTGGAACCACGTCGCCATGCAGCAGGCGATAGCATCCGGGGGGCTCGAGGAAGGCGATATCACCAACGAGCGCACCGGCATCATCATGGGCTCGGGCGGGCCGTCGACGAAGACGATCGTGGAGGCCGCTGAAATCACCCAGAAGAACAGCAGCCCGAAGCGCATCGGGCCGTTCGCGGTCCCCAAGGCGATGTCGTCGACGGCATCGGCGACGCTCGCGACCTGGTTCAAGATCCACGGCGTCAACTATTCGATCTCGTCCGCCTGCTCGACTTCGGCGCATTGCATCGGCAATGCTTATGAGCTGATCCAGTTCGGCAAGCAGGACATGGTATTCGCCGGCGGCCACGAGGATCTCGACTGGACGATGTCGAACCTGTTCGACGCGATGGGTGCCATGTCTTCCAAGTTCAACGACCGGCCTTCGGTGGCGTCCCGCGCGTATGACGTCAACCGCGACGGCTTCGTCATCGCCGGCGGGGCGGGCGTGCTGGTGGTGGAGGAACTGGAGCACGCCAAGGCGCGCGGCGCCAAAATCTATGCCGAGATCGTCGGCTACGGCGCGACATCGGACGGCTACGACATGGTCGCGCCTTCCGGCGAAGGCGCGGTGCGCTGCATGAAGCAGGCGATCTCCACCGTCGAAGGCGATGTCGACTACATCAACACGCACGGCACCTCTACGCCGGTCGGCGATTCGAAGGAGATGGGCGCGATCCGCGAAGTGTTTGGCGACAAGATGCCGAACATCACCTCGACCAAGTCGCTGACCGGGCATTCACTCGGCGCCGCAGGCGTGCAGGAATCGATCTACTCGATCCTGATGATGCAGGGCGGCTTTATCGGCGAAAGCGCCCATATCGAGGAACTCGATCCGGAATTCGAGGGCATGCCGATCGTGCGCAAGCGTATCGACAACGCCAGGATCGACACCGTGCTGTCGAACTCGTTCGGCTTTGGCGGCACCAACGCCACGCTGGTATTCCAGCGTTATAACGGTTGAAGGTTTCAGGCCGATGGACGGATTGATGAAGGGCAAGCGCGGCCTGATCATGGGGGTCGCGAACGATCACTCCATCGCCTGGGGCATCGCGAAGAAGCTTGCCGAACAGGGCGCGGAACTCGCCTTCACCTATCAGGGCGAGGCATTCGGCCGGCGCGTCAAGCCGCTGGCCGAGAAGGTCGGCGCATCGCTGGTGCTGCCTTGCGACGTGGAGGACAGCGCTTCCGTCAGCTCCGTTTTCGAGACGCTGGGCAAGGAATGGGGCGGCCTGGATTTCATCGTCCATGCGATCGGCTTTTCCGACAAGAACGAGCTCAAAGGGCTTTACGCCGACACCACCCGCGACAACTTCATCCGCACCATGGTGATCTCCTGCTATTCGTTCACCGAGGTGGCGCGCCACGCCGCCGCGCTGATGAAGGAAGGCGGCACGATGATCACGCTGACCTATGCGGGGTCGGTGCGGATCATGCCCAACTACAACGTCATGGGCGTCGCCAAGGCCGGACTGGAAGCCAGCGTGCGCTATCTCGCCAATGATTACGGCCCGCGCGGTATCCGCGTGAACGCAATTTCGGCCGGTCCGGTGCGCACGCTAGCCGGCGCCGGCATTGCCGATGCGCGCCACATGTTCTCCTACCAGCAGCGCAATTCGCCGCTGCGCCGCACGGTGACGATCGAGGAAGTCGGCGGATCGGCGCTCTATCTGCTGTCGGACCTGTCGTCCGGCGTCACCGGCGAAATCCACTATGTCGATTCCGGCTATCACATCGTGTCGATGCCGACCCTGGAAGAGCTGAAGCGGACAGGCGAAGAGCGGGAATAAGCGCTCAGCGCTTCGCCGCCAGAACCTTGAACAAGCCGTCGCGCACGATCTCGGAATGGCTGGAGAAAGCCTCCGAAAGCGTCTTCTCATAGGGAAGCTGGCGGTTCGCGACCATCAGCAGCCGTCCGCCCGGTTTCAGCGCCGCGCTGGCCGTGCGGATCATCCTCTGGCCGATGTCGGGCTCCGCCTCCCGCTTCTGATGGAAGGGCGGGTTCATGACGATGAAATCGTAGCGGTGGGGCACCTCTTCGGTCAGCAAATCGTGCCAGAAGAAGCGAGGCTCGACCGTGCCGGTGGCCGCGACATTTCGCTTTGCAGCTTCCAGCGAGACGAAATCGGCCTCGTAGAGGTCGAGCATCGAGATTTTCGAATAGCGATTCGCAAGTTCCGCGGCAAGAAAACCCCAGCCGGCGCAGAAATCGGCAACCGCGCCGGAAATCTTGTCGGGCAGGTGAGCGGCCAGAAGTTTCGAGCCGGCGTCGATGCGGTCCGATGAGAACATGCCGGGAGCAGTGACGAAGCGGCCTTCGATCAATGTCTCGCCATTGCCGTCGCGCAGGGCCGCAATCGGCTCCGAAATCTCCAGGGGGCGTTGGAACCAGAAGGCGACGCCGTGATGCTTCGGCATGTGGCCTTCCAGTTCGACCAGTCCTTCCATTCGCTTGCGCAGGCTCGCTATGCCGTCATCCTTGCCCCCGGCGATAAGGATCAGCCCGCTGCCCTTGGTCCGCTCGATCGCCTCGGCGATGCGAAGCTCATTTTCGCCGCGATGGCGACCGGCAAGCACCAAGGCGACGTCGAAATTTTCCCCCTCCGGCTGCGGCGTGATTTTGTAGCGGCCAGCCAGCGCCCGGAACCAGGGCCGGAAGCCCTGGACGAGCGAAAGATCGGCATCAAACCCTTCCGGAAGGCGGAAGCCGGACTGGGCGCCGAGGAAGAGAACGCGCCGGCCTTCACCTGGTGCGGCAAGCGCCTCGGCTTCGAACGGGTGGAAAAGGGTTTTAAGCACGTCGCGGGTCATTTGCCTGATGGTAATTCAAAACAAAACGGGCGCCACCTTGCGGCGCGCCCGTTCGTTGGTTCTGCGTGCGGCTATCAGGCGGCGGTCTCTTCGCCTTCGGCCCGCTTCTCGCGCACGATCTCCTTGCCGGTCTCCTGGTCGACGACCTTCATCGACAGGCGAACCTTGCCGCGTTCGTCAAAGCCCATGAGCTTGACGAAGACCTTGTCGCCTTCCTTGACCACGTCCGACGTCTTGGCGACGCGGTCGTTGGCGAGCTGCGAGATGTGGACCAGGCCGTCCTTCGGGCCGAAGAAGTTCACGAAAGCGCCGAAGTCGGCGGTCTTGACGACCGTGCCTTCGTAGATTTCGCCGACTTCCGGTTCGGCGACGATAGTGTGGATCCACTTCTTCGCCGCCTCGATCTCCTTGGCGTTCGACGAAGCGATCTTGACCGTGCCGTCGTCCTCGATGTTGATCTTGGCGCCGGTCTTCTCAACGATCTCGCGGATAACCTTGCCGCCTGAGCCGATCACGTCGCGGATCTTGTCGGTCGGGATGTGCATGACCTCGATGCGCGGCGCGAACTCGCCGAGCTCCGAACGGCCTTCGGCGATCGCCTTCGACATCTCGCCGAGGATGTGCACGCGGCCTTCCTGCGCCTGGGCGAGCGCAACCTTCATGATCTCCTCGGTGATGCCTTCGATCTTGATGTCCATCTGCAGCGCGGTGATGCCGCCCTGGGTTCCGGCCACCTTGAAGTCCATGTCGCCGAGGTGGTCCTCGTCGCCGAGAATGTCGGAAAGGACGGCGAAGCGGTCGCCTTCCTTGATCAGGCCCATGGCGATGCCGGCAACCGGCTTGGCCAGCGGCACGCCGGCATCCATCAGCGCCAGCGAGGTGCCGCAGACGGTAGCCATCGACGATGAACCATTGGATTCGGTGATCTCCGACACGACACGAAGTGTGTAGGGGAAGGATTCCGTCGCCGGCAGCATCGGACGGATAGCGCGCCAGGCGAGCTTGCCGTGACCGATTTCGCGGCGACCAGGCGAACCCATGCGGCCGGTCTCACCGACCGAATAGGGCGGGAAGTTGTAGTGAAGGAGGAACTTCTCCTTATACATGCCGGTCAGCGAATCGACGTACTGCTCGTCCTCGCCGGTGCCCAGCGTGGCGACAACGATCGCCTGGGTCTCGCCGCGAGTGAACAGCGCCGAACCGTGGGTACGCGGCAGGATGCCGACTTCCGAGACGATCTGGCGGACGGTCTTCAGGTCGCGGCCGTCGATGCGCGAACCGGTGTCGAGGATGTTCCAGCGCACGATCTTGGCCTGGAGTTCCTTGAACACGGTCGCGACCTGTTCGGAAGAGTACTTTGCTTCCTCGCCCTCGGCCGGAGCGAATGCGGCCTTGACCCTGGTCTTGGCGGCGTCGACGGCGGCGTAGCGGGTCTGCTTGTGGGTGATCTTGTAGGCTTCGCGCAGGTCTGCTTCGATGAGCGCCAGCATCTCGGTCTCGAGATCGGAATAGCTCGGCGGGGTGAAGTCGCGCGGATCCTTGGCGGCCACTTCGGCGAGCTTGATGATCGCATCGATGACAGGCTGGAAGCCCTTGTGGCCGAACATGACGGCGCCGAGCATGACGTCCTCGGAAAGCTCCTTGGCTTCCGATTCGACCATCAGAACGGCGTCACCGGTTCCGGCGACGATGAGGTCGAGCTTCGATTCATCCATCTCGTCGATGTGCGGGTTCAGCACATATTCGCCATTGATATAGCCGACGCGCGCGCCGCCGATCGGGCCCATGAAGGGCACGCCCGAAAGCGTCAGAGCCGCCGAGGTGGCGACGATCGACAGGATGTCCGGATCGTTCTCCAGGTCATGCTGGACGACGGTCACGACGACCTGGGTGTCGTTCTTGTAGCCATCGGCGAAGAGCGGACGGATCGGGCGGTCGATGAGGCGGGAAACCAGCGTTTCCTTCTCGCTCGGACGGCCTTCACGCTTGAAATAGCCGCCCGGGATCTTGCCGGCGGCATAGGTCTTTTCCTGATAGTTGACGGTCAGCGGGAAGAAGTCGAAGCCGGGCTTGGGCTCCTTGGCCGAAACGACGGTGGCGAGCACGATGGTTTCGCCGTAGGTGGCGAGAACGGCGCCGTCGGCCTGACGGGCGATCTTGCCGGTTTCCAGAATGAGCGGACGGCCCGCCCATTCGATCTCTACCTTGTGATGATTGAACATATCTTGTCCTTGCGTAATGCGGAAAGGGCCGCGAACTCTCGCGGCATCCTTCTCCTGGCTTGTTTCAGACGAGCCACGGGCAAGACAACGGGGTGTCTGGACAGTCGGCGTCGGATCAACGCCCCAGGCATCCTGCAATCCTGCCCCATGACCGTCTCATGAGGCGGTTCCGATGCTGCCCTGTGCCGCACCTGGAACCAGTTCGGACACGATCCCTCGGACCATGTCCCGCCAGGAAGCCTTTGACGGCTGCCCGGATAAGCGAACGGCGGACCTCGATGAAGCCCGCCGGCCGGAAGTCTTAGCGGCGCAGACCGAGTTTCTCGATCAGCGTCTGGTAGCGGCCTTCTTCGCGCGACTTCAGATAGTCGAGCAGACGGCGGCGCTGCGAAACGAGAGCGAGCAGACCACGACGGGAGTGATTGTCCTTCTTGTGGTCCTTGAAGTGTTCGGTCAGGTTCTTGATGCGCTCGGAAAGAATGGCCACCTGGACTTCCGGCGAACCGGTATCGCCTGCGGCGGTCGCAAATTCCGTCATCAATTCCTTCTTGCGTTCAGCAGTAATCGACATCGTGCTTTTCCTTTCGAATTTGAGGAAACGGGTCGCCCTCAGCCGGGATGTCGTCCAGCAGGGGCCGGTGTACATTGCGCGTCTCGCCCAATGCTGCGGCGCATATAGTGCAAAACCGAGCGGAAAGCCAGAGAGAATCCAAACCGGCAAAGAATCTCGATCTGGCGGTCAGTTCAAAGCCATTTCTTCCAGCGGAAGAAGCCAACGAGCGAAAATCCAATGACGGCCATCATGCCCAGTGCGATCGGGTAGCCATAATAGCTCAAGAGCTCCGGCCTGTTCCAGGGTGAGGCGCCGGGATCGAAATTCATGCCCCATATGCCGGCGAGAAAGGTCAGCGGGATAAAGATCGCCGAGACGATGGTCAGGAAGCTGATCACGTCGTTGGTGCGGGCCTGGCTCAGCGAAAGATGCATTTCGATCAGCCCGGTCAGCATGTCGCGGTGCATCTCGACCACCTCGATCAGCCGGACCGAATGGTCGTGCGTGTCGTTCAAATAGACCTTGGTTTCGGGATAGATGAAGGGCACCTCGGCGCGGAGCAGGGCCGCGAGCGCGTCACGGAGCGGCCACAGCGCCCGCTTGAGCACGATCATCCCGCGCTTGAGCTCGTGCAACTCCCGCACCTGATGACGCCCTATGCCGCTCAGCATCTCGTCCTCTATGCCGTCGATCGTTTCGCCCTTGCTCTCCAGGATGGGGAAATAGCTGTCGACGATGGCGTCTATCAGAGCATAGGCGAGATAGTCTGCCTTGCGCGTGCGCAGCCTGTTGGGCAGGTTCGCCTTGATGCGCTTGCGAACCGGCCCGAACGGGTCGCCCTCGCGCTCCTGGAAGGTGACGACGAAATTCTCGCCGAAGAACAGCGACATCTGCTCGTAGCGGCCGGCAAGCGCGTCGTCGATCGCTGAGACGACGACGAAGGCGTGGTCGTCGAAGAAGTCCACCTTCGGGCGCTGGCCGGTGTTGACCGTGTCCTCGAACGCCAGCGGGTGCAGCTTGAAGATCGCGCCGATCTCGGCGATCAGCTCGACATTGGCGAGGCCGACGCAATCGAGCCAGATGACCGGCCATCCGGCGCAGCTTTCAGCGACATCCCGAAGGCTGGCGTTGCCGATGAACTTGCACTCATCGGGAGAAATCAATGTGAGGCTGAGCGCCGACTGGCGGGCGGCGGGATCGGCGATCAACGTACCGGGCGACGCGCCTATGGGCGACCTCTTGACCTTGCGCGGGGACCGCCTCTTGACCGTCTCAACCTTCGCCATGCCGCTTCTCGCCCAGCGCATGACCCCGAAAGCCGGAACCGGTTTTCATGCGCAGATTTACAGTCTCAGAGCGTCCCTTGCGCGTCCAGGAGGACGCGCGGCGCTCTGACCGATTCGGCTCAGAGAATACAGGAATCAGCCGGCAAAAACCCGCTTCGGCTTGAACATGCCGGCTTCGACCGCGCCGATCGCGACCAGCCTGCCGCGGACGGTGGCGCACGCCTCCTCCGCCTCGACCGGGGCATCGCGGCCGCGGATGATGACGGGATTGCCGAGCCGGATCTTTGCCGCGGCATCGTCGGTGACGGCGATCTGCGGCAGGCATTCGAGGGCTGCGCCGGTATCGACCAGATAGGCGTCAATCGCGGCGAAGCGGTCGCTCCAGTTGCCGAGCGCAGCGGCCGGCTGATCCGGATCGGGCTTCGGCGGCGCGGCGGCCTGGAGTTCTTCCAGCGTGACGAAGTCTTCCGCCGTGAACGGCTCGACCTCGACACGGCGCAGTTCGGCAATGTGGCCGAAGCAGCCGAGGTCGCGGCCCATGTCGCGGGCCAGCGAACGCACATAGGTGCCCTTGCCGCATTCGGTCTCGAAGACGGAGCGGCCATCGGCCATCGTCTCGATCAGGTCGAGCCGGCCGATCTCGATCTCGCGCGGCGGGATGTCGACGCTTTCGCCCTCACGGGCGAGGTCATAGGCGCGCTCGCCGCCGATCTTGATCGCCGAGAATTGCGGCGGCGTCTGCATAATGACGCCTGTGTATTTCGGCAGCAGCGCCAGGATCTCGGCTTCACTCGGGCGTTTGTCGGAGGTTTTTGTCACCGGACCCTCGAGATCGTCGGTCGAGCGCTCCTCGCCCCAGGCGACGGTGAAGCGATAGACCTTGGCCCCGTCCATGACGTAGGGCACGGTCTTCGTCGCCTCGCCGAGCGCGATCGGCAGCATGCCGGAGGCCAGCGGATCGAGCGTGCCGGCATGGCCGGCCTTCTCGGCCTGAAACAGCCATTTGATCTTGGCGACGGCGTCGGTCGAGCCCATGCCGACCGGCTTGTCGAGGATCAGCCAGCCGGAGACCGGCCGGCCCTTTTTCTTGCCGCGGCGCGCCATTATTCCTCGTTGTCCTTGTCCAGGTCGCGCACCACTTCGGGCGAGCGCAGAAGCTCGTCGATCTTCGCGAAATTGTCGTAGCTGGTGTCGCGGCGGAAGCGGAACTCGGGCATGTACTTCATCTGCCGGAGCGCCGACGACACGCGTCCGCGAATAAATTTCGCGTTCCTGTTCAACGCCTCTATCACCGCCTCGTCGTCCTTCGCGCCGAGCGGCGAGACGAAGGCTGTCGCGATCTTGAGATCGGGCGACATGCGAACCTCGGAGATCGAGATCACCGCCCCTTCGATCACGTCGTCGCGAACCTCGCCGCGCTGGATCAGGTCGGAGAGCGCATGGCGCACCTGCTCGCCGACGCGAAGCATACGCTGGGAGGGGCCGGAAGATTGGGATCGGGGCATTGTGCAAAATCCAAAAGACATGGAACGGGTGTAGGACCGCGTTCCATGTCTGATCGTTACGAACGGAGGCGTCTGCCACCGTTCCTGTATGCGTCGGCTACAAGACGGCTAAAGCGTCCTTGTCACCATCTCGACGCGGAAGCACTCGATGACGTCGCCGGGACGCATGTCTTCGTAGTTCTGGAAGGCCATGCCGCATTCCTGGCCGGCAGGCACCTCCGACACTTCGTCCTTGAAGCGCTTCAGCGTCTTCAGCGTGCCCTCGTGGATGACCACGTTGTCGCGGATGAGGCGAACGCCCGCGCCACGCTCGACCTTGCCTTCGGTGACGCGGCAGCCGGCGATCTTGCCGACCTTGGTGATGTCGAAAATCTCGAGGATTTCCGCATTGCCGATGAAGGTTTCGCGACGCTCCGGCGACAGCAGGCCCGACATCGCCGCCTTAACGTCATCCACCAGATTGTAGATGATGTTGTAGTAGCGGATCTCGATGCCTGCAGCTTCCGCCGCCTGGCGAGCCTGCGGGTTGGCGCGGACGTTGAAGCCGATGACCGCCGCTCCCGACGTCTCGGCAAGCGAGATGTCGCTTTCGGTGATCGCGCCGGCGCCTGCATGAACGATGCGCGCCCGCACCTCGTCTGTGCCGAGCTTGTCGAGCGCTGCAACAATCGCCTCGACCGAACCCTGCACGTCGCCTTTGATGACGAGCGGGAACTCCTTGAGACCGCTCGACTGCAACTGCGACATCATCTGCTCGAGCGAGCCACGCTGGCCAACATGCTTGGCCACCGCCTTGTCGCGCGCCAGACGCTGGCGATATTCGGTGATCTCGCGGGCGCGCGCCTCATTGTTGACAACCGCGAAGCGGTCGCCGGCCTGGGGCGTTCCCTGGATGCCTAGGATTTCCACCGGCGTTGCCGGCGGCGCTTCGTCGAGATGCTCGCCGCGATCGGTGACCAGCGCGCGAACGCGGCCCCACTCGCTGCCGGCAACGACGATGTCGCCGACCAAGAGCGTGCCGGTCTGCACCAGCACCGTCGCGACAGGGCCGCGGCCCTTGTCGAGCTTGGCCTCGATGACGACACCCTCCGCGGTGCGGTCGGGATTTGCCTTGAGGTCGAGAAGCTCGGCCTGCAGCAGGATCGCTTCGAGCAGCTTGTCGAGATTGGTGCCTTTGGTGGCCGAGACTTCAACATCCAGTACTTCGCCGCCCATCGATTCCACAAACACTTCATGGCGCAGCAGGTCGGCCCGGATCTTCTGGGGATCGGCCTGCGGCTTGTCGATCTTGTTGATCGCCACGATGATCGGAACGCCGGCAGCCTTGGCGTGGCTGATCGATTCCACAGTCTGCGGCATCACGCTGTCGTCGGCCGCGACCACCAGAATGGCGATGTCGGTGGCCTGCGCGCCACGGGCGCGCATCGCCGTGAAGGCGGCGTGGCCGGGCGTGTCGATGAAGGTGATCTTCTGGCCGTTCTTCTCGACCTGATAGGCGCCGATATGCTGGGTGATGCCGCCGGCTTCGCCCGACACGACATTGGCGTTGCGGATGGCGTCGAGCAGCGAGGTCTTGCCGTGATCGACATGGCCCATGATGGTGACGACCGGCGAACGTGGCTTCAGATCCTCGGGCTTGTCTTCGACATCGAACAGGCCGCCTTCGATATCCGACTCGGCGACGCGGCGAACCGTGTGGCCGAATTCGGAGGCGATCAGCTCGGCGGTATCGGCGTCGATCACGTCGCCGGGCTTCAAAATCTGGCCCTGTTTCATGAAGTATTTGACGACATCGACCGCGCGCTCGGACATGCGCTGCGCGAGTTCCTGGATGGTGATGGTTTCGGGCAGCACCACTTCGCGCACGATCTTCTCGCGCGGCTCCTGATGCATGGCGCGCTTGAACTTCTCCTGGCGGCGGCGCATCGACGAGAGCGAGCGGGCGCGCCCGTCGCCATCCGAAGTCGCAGTGCTGAGCGTCAGCTTGCCGCGGCGGCGATCTTCCTCGCCCTTGGCCTTGGCGGGACGCGCCACTTCCGGCGTGACGATGCGCTTGATCGGCGCGCCGCGGGCGAGCGCCGGGCTCTTGCTCTTGGCCTCCGGCTCATCATCAACGCCGATGTCGGATTGCGGCGCACGGCGGCGCGCTTCTTCTTCGGCGCGGCGGCGCGATTCGGCTTCGGCCTGCAGGCGCGCTTCCTCTTCCGCCTGGCGGCGGGCGGAAGCTTCGCGCTCGCGCTTGCGCAGCTCTTCCTCTTCGAGGCGGCGCTTGACTTCCTCGATGGCGCGCTGGCGATCCTCGATCTCGCGAGCCTTCGAACCTTCGAGGGCGCGGCGGCGCGCTTCCATCTCGCTGGTAGACAGCTCGTTCAAGACGATGTGCGGGCGCTCGACCGGCGCCTTGGGCGCTTCCTGCTGGACGGCCGGAGCGGCAGCCACGGGCGCCGCCGGCTTCGGCTTGAACACCGATGCCGCCGCGTCCGGCTTGTCGCCGGGCATGGAGAATTTGCGCTTCTTGGTTTCGACAACCACGGACTTGGTGCGCCCATGCGAGAAATTCTGCCGCACGGTGCCCTGCTCCAGGCCGGGCCGCTTCAGCGTCAGGGTCTTCTTGGTGTTAACGCTCAGCGTGTTGTCGTCACCGGTTTTCGTATCGCTCATTCCATATCCTCTGCGGCTTCATCTTCGTCAGCAATTGCCGCAAACATTGCCCGGTCATCCGAGGATCCGCCCCGGTATCGGTCAAGCGCAACCATGCGCTTCAGCACCGCTTTTCCCGCGTCTTGCGCGAGAACGGCAGCATGTATCACATTTGTACCCCCCAATGCCAAACTCAAATCGGCTTCCGAAAAAAGTTTATAGGCATGAATATGGGGTCCGCCGGCATAGGCGGTCGCCCGCCTGGCCTGGGTGATCTTGCGCAGTCCGTCCGGCGACGCCTCTACGGCATGCAGCACGAGCAGGGCTTCGCCGCGGCGCACGGCGCTTTCGACCTTGGTCGCTCCCAACGCGACGGCGCCGGCTTTGCGCGCCAGACCGAGCGCGCCGAGCGCCGATTTCGCGAGCAACGCGTCGATTATCGCGCCGAGATCCGGCGGAACGGCCACCTCTTTCCTGAAAGCTCGGGAAAACAGGTTCTTGGCCGCAGCGTTGTCTATATGTAGGCGCTCCCCCGTGACCCAGCAACCGCGGCCGGGCAGGTTTCTTTTCAGATCGGGAACGACGGCGCCGTCCGGCCCGACGACGAAACGGATCAGTTCATCCGGCTCGGCGCTGTTGCGCGTGACGATGCAGGTGCGATCGTTCATCTCGTCCAAGGGCGGCTCGTGTGTGATGCGTGTTCACCTCACGCACCGGCGGCAAGATCGGCCGCTTCTTCTTCACCAGCCACTTCTTCCTCGGTGATCCAGCCGGCCTTGAGGCGAGCGGCCAGCACCATCTGCTCGGCGTCCGCACGCGAAATCGAGTGATTTGCCAGAACGCCGGGGAAGAACTTGGTCTCGCCGTCCTTGCGCTCCTTCCAGCCGACCAGATCGTCCACCGCATAGCCGGCGAAGTCCTCGATCGACTTCACGCCGTCCTCGCCGAGCGTCACCATCATGGCGGTGGTGATGCCCGGGATTTCGCGCAGTTCGTCCAGAACGCCCAAAGCGCGGCGCTTCTCGTCATGCTCCGCTTCGATCTTGGCGAGATACTCCTTGGCGCGCGACTGGATTTCGTTAGCCGTGTCTTCGTCAAAGCCGTCGATCGAGGCAATCTCGTCCTGGTCGACGAAGGCCACTTCCTCGACGCTGGTGAAGCCTTCGGAGGCCAGCACCTGGCCCACCATCTCGTCGACATCCAGCGCTTCCATGAACAGGGTCGAACGCTCGACGAATTCCTTCTGGCGGCGTTCGGATTCTTCCTGCTCGGTGAGGATATCGATGTCCCAGCCGGTCAACTGTGAAGCAAGGCGCACATTCTGGCCGCGGCGGCCGATGGCCAGCGAAAGCTGGTCGTCCGGCACCACCACCTCGATGCGCTCGGCGTCCTCGTCGAGGACGACCTTGGCGACCTCGGCCGGCTGCAGCGCATTGACGATGAAGGAAGCGGCCGAAGGCGACCACGGGATGATGTCGATCTTCTCGCCCTGCAACTCGGCGACGACCGCCTGAACACGCGAGCCGCGCATGCCGACGCAGGCGCCGACCGGATCGATCGAGGAATCACGCGAAATCACGGCGATCTTGGCGCGCGATCCGGGATCGCGGGCGACCGACTTGATCTCGATGATGCCGTCGTAGATTTCCGGCACTTCCATGGTGAAGAGCTTCGCCATGAACTGCGGATGGGTGCGCGACAGGAATATCTGCGGGCCGCGCTGCTCGCGGCGCACATCATAGACATAGGCGCGGACGCGATCGCCATATTTGTAGTTCTCGCGCGGGATCAATTCGTCGCGGCGGATGATCGCCTCGCCGCGGCCGAGATCGACGATGACGTTGCCGTATTCGACGCGCTTGACGGTGCCGTTGAGGATCTCGCCGATGCGGTCCTTGTATTCGTCATACTGCCGGTCGCGTTCGGCCTCGCGCACCTTCTGCACGATGACCTGCTTGGCCGACTGGGCGGCGATGCGGCCGAAATCCATCGGCGGCAGTTGCTCGGCGATGAAGTCGCCGACCTGCGCGTCGGGATTGCGCTCGCGGGCCGAGGACAGCGCGATCTGCGTTGCGTAGTCCTCGACGGTCTCGACGACTTCCATGAGCCGCTGCAGCTTCATCTCGCCCGTATTGGGGTTGATGTCGGCGCGGATGTTGGTTTCCTGGCCGTAACGCGAGCGCGCGGCCTTCTGGATCGCATCGGCCATGGCCGCGATCACGATCGATTTGTCGATAGACTTCTCACGCGCGACCGCATCGGCGATCTGCAGCAGTTCAAGCCTGTTTGCACTGACTACCATTTTCGTCTCCCGGAACAATGCCGGCGAACCTTTCCGCGCGGCTGCTCAATCAATCTTCGGTTTCGTTCTGTTCTTCCTGGTCGTCGGGTTCGCCGCGACGCTTCCTGGCTTCCTTGCGCGCCTTGTTGTCCTTCGACAACGCATCGCGAATGAGATCGTCGGTCAGGATCAACCGCGCCTCGGCGATCGCCTCGAACGGCACCCGAACGCTCGGTTCTTCGCCATAGGCCGCCTGGTCGCGCTCGATGACGACGCCATCCTCGTCTGCCGACGCGATCTTGCCGCGAAAGCGCTTGCGGTCGGCGACCAGGATCGACGTCTCCATCTTGACGAGATGGCCGGTCCACACGGCGAAATCGGATTTGCGGACCAGTGGACGGTCGATGCCGGGCGACGACACTTCGAGATGATAGGCCTTGTCGATCGGATCGTCGACATCAAGCGACGGTGACACTGCGCGGCTAACTTCTTCGCAATCCTCGACGGTCATCGTGCCGTCCTCGCGCTCGGCCATTATCTGCAGGGTCAGGCCGTTCTGGCCCGACAGCCGCACCCGCACCAGGCGGAAGCCTATAGCGCGCAGCACCGGCTGGATGATCGACGCCACGCGCGCATCGATGCCGCTCTCGCGGATGATGCGGTCGTCGCCGATGCTTTCGCCTGTGGTTTCGCTCATGCCGTCTCCGGGCGGTCCAGGTAACAAAAAAGAGCGGGACCGGGTGGACCCACTCTTCGCCATACCGACCAAGAATTTGAAGCCGATATAGTCCCATCGGGAGTCATTTGCAAGAGTTGACGCATGCCGTCAGA
>NZ_JAAKZF010000130.1 GCF_011045125.1 Allomesorhizobium camelthorni
GTGCCCAAAAACCGCCCCTGATCCGCTGGTCGATCCAGGAAATCCGCCGTATCGCAACGCGCCTCTCCCGACGGCGCATCCATCCCGCACACGTCATCGCATGGTCGCTGTGGCGACGAGCACATCAGGCCCATGCACGACGAGCACATCTCAAATCAAAAGCGCAACTGTAATGCTAGGCGGCCACATCTCGGTGCGGGCGCGCAACGTCTCGGGCGCGCTGATGCTGACGATCGAGGACACCGGCTGCGGCATACCCAAGGACGCATTGAGCAAGCTTGGCCGGCCGTTCGAGCAGGTGGAGAACCAGTTCTCCAAAAGCCATCCCGGCTCCGGCCTCGGCCTCGCGATCTCCAGGTCGCTCGCCGAATTGCACGGCGGCGCGCTGAAGATCCGCTCGACCGAAGGCGTCGGCACCATCGTGTCGGTGCGCATTCCGTCCGCAAGCGATCGGCGGCGGTCCAAGCCGCCGCGTAGAGTGTCTTTTGCTTTGACTGCACTGCCCCTCACCACTGAGCGAAGTCGAATGGGCGACATCCTCCCCCGTAAGGACCAGGCTTGCCGAGCAGCGATCCTCCGCCTCTCACACACCCAATTGAGAAGAGCGTTCACTTCCGGGCCGGTCGCGGCTCTGCCCCTGCCGCGGAGAGGCGCATACGCGCGGCGACTGGGTGCCCCCGTCGACGCTGACCGGAACGTCACCGTCAACCGTGGCGCGGCGCACGACCCGGTGCTGGTCGCCATAGTCGTGACCGCATAATGCTGGGTGCGATCGCGGCAATTCGGATCGGCACGGGGCGCCATGTGCTCCGACCCTCAGGGGCTGTCCCGGTCGGCGCAAGACCCACGCTCAGCGGCGCTCAAGCCATCGGCTTTCGGAATGACCGGCGACGCTTCGTCTCAACGACTATGCCGCTCCGGCTGTCGGCCGTATTCTTCGCCTTGAACACGGCCGTTTGCTTCGGTTTCGGTTTGGGTGGCGCTTCAGGCTCTGCCCTTGGCTCCGGCGGTGGCTTGGTCTCTTGCTTGTCCTTGCGGGCGCAAAGCAAAGCCTTGGCGGTCGCCGCGTCCGCATCCGAGACCTCGCCGGCCGGCTTGCCGTCGAGATCGACCCGCGCGGCGCCGGCATCCAGTTTCGCCAAGTATTTGGCCATCCTGGTATAGGCGAGCAGGGCTCTCCTCACTTCATCATCAGACAGTTCGCCGTCAAGCACCCGAATGTCATGATGGATGCCGATCTTGAGCGGCCTGGGCGCTTTCGGATTGAATGCCGCAGGCCACTTTGCCGATAGATGTCTGAAAAGCTGCGCGGGCGATTTCCCTTGGCTAGCGGTCGACATGATCAAGCCTCGCCCGATTTGTTAACGTTTCCCAATTCGGACCTTCGTAGCACGCATATATGCAATGATTATGGAAAAGTGGGTATTCGTCCCACAGGGTCAAGCAGTGCGTGCTCACGTCTCCCCATTCGGGCAGACGGAGCGCCTGCTGCAGCGAGCAGTATCCGGTAGCAATCACGCCGAGCCGTCCCCGTCGAGTTCATAGTCAAGACAGTATGGTCAGTGGAAAACGCTCTTGCCCCATCTCTCCGCCAGCCCGCAACCGTTGGCAGCGTATCTGAACGCCGGTAGCGAAAAAGCCGACCCTCCGCCGAGCGCCCGTCGGCGAGTAGGACGCCGAAAGCGTCGCGGCTCCCCTCTACCAGTTCGGCCGTTCCGTCGTACCAGGCGAGCGGCTCGTAGCGCGAAAGCTGCTCATGCGACCGTTTCGCGATCTCGGCCGGTTCGACGCCGTCCTGGGACGGAAACCATGCGAATGGCTGGCGAAACGGTTCCGCCGCAGCCCGGCGTCGATCACAAGAACCCGGCGTCGGGCGCGAGCAACTCGACGTCGGATTGCAATGAACCTCAGTCAGGGCAGCTCAATTCGGATCGTTGTGAGCGACACGCTTCGGGACTCCCATTCGATTGCCCGACTCGGCTCATGCCGGGACGGGCTGTATTCTGAGGGTGTTTGCGCTCCATGTTCACGGTGGCCGCCATGGAGGTCGCCTCAGAAGCGGCGCCCAATCGGAAACATTAGCACCTCCGCGTTTTGGCGTGGCTGCTTGAACTCTTCGACGGCAACCGCCTCAAGTAGCAGGTCCAAGGCTTCGCGCCCCCTCCGACTCATCGGGTCATCGCCACGCAGGTAGTGATACGCTCGATCTAAATGCACCCGCGCGGCGGAAAAATCGCTTGTCATATGACCCTCTCAGTTACCGCCCGCATTAGCCGTCTAGGAGGCGAGGGTCACGCAATCGTCAATATCAACAGGCGGATTTGATTTAAATCGCGGAGGATCCGGGAGAAACCAGGACGCCGGCTTGTCTTTATGCGAAAGCCTCGTGATTACGTGGCCGAGTGGGTACGCCATGGAAGGTCGAGCTCCTCGCCGCGCGCGGTCGAGGCCATGTCCTCGCTTACCTGCTCGGCAACGACCCCGGTCAATTCCGGCAGTTCAGTCAATTTTTCGAAGACGGTCATTCACCTGATCCTTTCGGCAAGGTTGCCCCGTCTGTCTGACGCAAAAGCTGGTCCAGCGTGAGCAGCGGCGAGCGCATCGTCTTGGCATAGGCGTAGTGGAAGCAATCGAAATTGCTGAGGCGCCGCTTTCCTACGCCGTGCTGTTCGGCGACAGCGACCGCGTAGGACAGGACGCGTCGGGGCGAACCGGGCTCGCGGCGCCGGATCTTTCGTGCTTCGAGCCATTCGACGACAACCGCCTCCGCCGCTTTGTAGGAGCAATTCAACTGATCCGGCCGTGAAAGGACGATGATGGCTTCCCAGGCAGCAAGTGTCGATGTGAACGGCGATGCCGCATCGAGCAGCGCCGCTTCACCTTACCTTCCAGCGGCCGAACATAGACCCGAATACCCAACTGCAAATCGAGGAGCGATACGATATCCGAAATCGGACCCGCCCAAAGTCCAAGCGAGTCGCGTAGTTCCTGCGCATCCCCGATCGGCCTGGGCACGGACATCTCCCGGCAGCAGAGGGCGAATGACATCCGCAGCCTGCGCCTCAGCCGTGGCAGGCAAGATCATACTAAGGACTGATAGCTGACGAGAGAATTCAGGTTGCAGCATGATTTCTACCATTGCGGGACGGATCAGCCGCATACCCCGCAAGCATAGGACCGTAATCGCCTCGCCCGACTGATAGCGGCGTGTGGTCAGCCCGAGCCAGGGGCCAACTGAGCGCGAAGTTCGGAAGTTTTCCGGATTCTCGATTGCAGTCACGTAAGAGACCGCCGCTGTACCGCAAATCCTTCAATTCCTAACCCTACGATCCTCCCCGATCAGCAAGCTCCATCAATGGCTTGCGGATAGTTCACGGACGATCCCCTAGTGCCGATTGCCGTCCGTAACCCCCAAACTCGTAGAACTCGCGCCTCTTTCGACGCGGACCGTGGCGCTCGTTCGCGGCGGTCGAGTTCGCTACGCTAAAATGGGGCGACTGGTTCAACAATCGCCGGCTGCTGGAGCCCATCGACAACATCCCGCCGACCGAAGCCGGAGGCACGCTACTACGCTATGCCGGAAGAGCCGGCCATGGCGGCATGACTCAACGAAACGCCTCCGGCAATCCCGGTGCGGTTCATGTTTGCGCAACTCAGCGATTATCGGGCTGAATAAGGAAGCGGCTCTTGCCATCTCAGCGCGGCGCTGATTCGCGCTGGCTATTTTGGAAGTCTGCGTTGGAAGGTTCTGAAATCTCCGTCTAGTCGATGAGGTATCCATCTTGTGGATGCGTTCCATCAAAACAATCGATTTTACGAAGAATGAAGGACATGAAAAACGTCGCTCGAAAGTCGACGTCTACGGGAGCTCTCCAGTCTGCGGAAGATGGAGGCGAAATCCTTCTAGACCTGATCGCCAACGGCACACCACACTCGATGTAATCCGCTCGTTTTCTTACCATCACTCGAGGCGCAAACTCCAGCTAAGGCGGTGCATAGCGAAGATTGCATCGCGTTTATAGCGCACAGGAAGTCATTTGCACGTGCTGCTGACCCCTCCGTTCAAAACTCTTCATCCACGGAAATATCAGGAATGAGTTCACCCCGGCGTACGGCATTCATTACAGGTATCACCGGCCAGGACGGCGCGTTGCTTGCCGAACTGCTGCTTTCGAAGGGCTACATGGTGCATGGCCTGAAGCGGCGGGCGTCGCTGATCGGGAATACCCAGCGTGTCGACCACCTCTATCAAGACCCGCATGAGGACCATCCGGACATGGTCCTGCATTACGGGGACATGACGGATGCGACAAACCTGATCCGTCTCCTGCAGGACACGCAGCCCGACGAGATCTACAATCTCGCTGCGCAAAGCCACGTGCAAGTCTCTTTTGAGACCCCCGAATATACGGCCAATGCCGATGCGCTCGGCACGCTGCGGCTGCTGGAAGCGATCCGCATCCTTCGCCTCGAGGACAAAACGCGGTTTTACCAGGCCTCCACATCCGAACTCTTCGGTTTGGTCCAGGATGTCCCGCAGAGGGAGACTACCCCGTTTTATCCACGCTCGCCGTATGCGGTGGCGAAGCTCTACGCCTACTGGATGACGGTGAACTACCGTGAGGCATACGGGCTCTACGCCAGCAACGGGATTCTGTTCAATCACGAAGGACCGACGCGCGGCGAAACTTTCATCACGCGCAAGGTGACCCGTGCGGTAGCTGCGATTATCGCCGGCAAGCAGGACTGCCTCTATCTCGGAAACCTGGAGGCAAAGCGCGACTGGGGTTCGGCGCGCGACTATGTCGAGGGCATGTGGCGCATCCTGCAGCACCACGAGCCTGACGATTTTGTGCTCGCGACCGGCGAGACGCATTCGGTCCGCAGCTTTGTCGAGGCTGCCTTCAGGCGAGTCGAGAAGGAGATCGTCTGGGAGGGCGAAGGCGTTGACGAGGTGGGCCGCGAACGCAGGAGTAACCAGGCGCTGATTCGTATAGACAAGCGTTATTTCCGTCCGACCGAGGTTGACCTGCTGATCGGCGACGCGTCTAAGGCGGCCACCAAGCTCGGTTGGAAGCCAAAGACCACTTTCGATGAGCTCGTCTCGGAAATGGTCGAGGCCGATTGCCGCGCCTACGGAATCACGCTCGATTAAAGTGAAAAGATAATGATTTTGCTGGAGGGCAAACGCATTTGGGTCGCCGGCCATCGCGGCATGGTTGGGTCCGCACTGGTGCGCCGGCTATCCGGCGTGCCCGAGGTAAGGATCCTCACGGCGGACAGTCGTGATCTCGACCTGACCGATCGCGCAGCGACGACCGCCTGGGTCCGGGCACAACGTCCCGACCTGGTTTTCATGGCGGCCGCCAAGGTCGGGGGAATCCTGGCCAACAACGAACGCCCGGTTGATTTCCTCCAGGACAATCTCGCGATCGAGCTCTCTACGATCGCGGCCGCATTCGAGGCGGGCGTCGAGAAGTTCATGCTGCTCGGCTCGTCCTGCATTTACCCCAAGTTTGCGGCACAACCGATCCAGGAAAGCTCGCTGCTGACCGCGCCGCTCGAGCCGACGAACCAGTGGTACGCGACTGCCAAGATCGCCGGAGTGATGCTGTGCGACGCTTACCGTCAGCAGTTCGGGCGTAGCTTCATCTCGACCATGCCGACAAACCTGTACGGGCCGAATGACAATTTCGACCCGCTTGAGAGCCATGTGGTGGCCGCGACGATTCGAAAGATCGTCGACGCACGCAACGCCGGTAGGAATCGCGTCACGATATGGGGTAGCGGGTCGCCGTTGCGCGAATTCATGCATGTCGACGACCTTGCCGACGCGCTCGTCTTTCTGATGGAGCGCTACGACGAAGCGGGGCCGATCAATGTCGGCAGTGGCCAGGAGATATCGGTTCTCGGCCTCCACCAGTTGGTGGCGGAACTGTGTGGATGGCAAGGAGAGTTTGACTTCGATCGCTCCAAGCCCGACGGCACGCCGCGGAAGCTCATGGATTCGAGCCGCTTGACAGCACTTGGTTGGCGGCCGCGGATCGAACTGCGCGACGGTCTCCGTCAGATGATAGACATCTACGGAAGCACCATTGCTGTTCAACCAAACTCGTCATGATCTGGTGAGCTGGTCGGTCGGCAATTCCCGTCAGCTAACTTTCCGCACATCGAGACCAGGCTCGTCATCGAAAGCTGATCACCGGGCACAGCTTTCGGCCAAAACTTAACGCCTTATCACGACCGGCGGGCGCCGGTTTTCCCAGCCTTCCCGCTCCAACGTCGCCACGCAGTCCTCCTCGCTGGGGTAGCCCAGGCAGAAATAGCCGATCAGCGTCCATTCGGGCGGCGGTCCAGGATCCGGGCGATCTCGGGAGGATCGAGGATCGACACCCAGCCCATGCCGATTCCCTCCGCCCGCGCAGCCAATCATAGCGTGTGCACCGCCATGACCGCCGAATAGTCGATGGTCGCCGGCATGGTCAGGCGGCCGAGCCCGTGACCCTGGCCGGTCGTGCGGTCGGCGAAGACCGCCAACTGGCAGGGCGCCTCGGCAAGTCCGGCGAGCTTCAGCCGCGCATAGAGCGCGGCGCGCTCGCCCGAAAAGCATTGCAGCGCCTCGGCATTGCAGCGCTGGAAGCAGCCTCTCACTGCATCGCGGCATTCCGGGCTGTCGACCACGACAAAGCGCCAGGGCTGGCTGAGGCCCACGGAGGGCGCAAGGGCTGCAAGCGCAAGCAGCTGATCCAGCGCCCCCTCGGAAAGCGGCGTGGGTGCCTGAAGCGCCTGACATCCCGGCGCCACAGCAAGAGATCGACGAGCCCGGCGCGAAATTGGTCGGGAAAGTTTAGGCCAGACGTCATCGCGCGGCGTTGCCTTTTGTTGTGATTGCCCGGCCGCGCTGGATTTTTCCCCTCTCTGCCGCGATTGCGGCGGCAATGCCGCGCACGAAGCGACACCTGCGTGTTCACTTGTCGCATTTGCAAGTGATCGGCGAAAGCGGCCTTGACGGCCATCTCCCCCTGTTGGGGAGCAATGCAGCGATTTGGCTGAAGCCTTTCGAAATCTGGCTGCTGGATTTGGCTGAAGCTTATTTCAGCGCCAAGGCGGCCAGCTGACCTAGCGCGCCAATACTCCTTCTCCGGCGAGTTTGGATAAAGATTCAGGTCAAGCTGTTGTTCTTGCCATATGCCAACAGCGCATAGATCGGAGCGTCATTGCTATACCGGTAGTAGATGACCCTTGCACGAATATTTCGTAGTTGAAAAGCTTCGCACGCGCATCCGGCACCTCGACGGCGGGAACGCGCGCCCGTGCCATATGTCAGGTTCATTACAATCGGCCATCTGGGAGACTGCGGAGGTTTTTCAAAGCGTAACCATGCGCTTACTGCGCGCTGAGCGCCTGGCACGGCCTTTGATTTCTGTTCGAAGCTGCAATCGCCGGTGCGCTCGCAGACGAGCGGCGCGGCCGTCTGGCACTGCCAGTTATATCCAGTCGTCCACATTGGATTGACCGCCGGCGCATTCTTGGCGCCCTGGGCGGCAGCGGGAGCGCTGGCCGCTGCCGGCAAACAGAGCTGAAATAAAAAAGCTAAGACGCATCATCATGTTCCGTTTCTATAGCTGCCGGCACGATCAGGATCGGCTCACGCCGCCGCACAAGCCCGCCGGCGGTAACCAGAGAACGCTTGATCGGGAGCCCGTCGTGAAGCTTCTCGTGCCGACCGGGCGCGCGACCTGGCCGAGTTCGACCGGCACCCGGAGTCTCCTTCGGTCTTTGCGATTTTGGCATGGGATGCCCCGGAGCTCGGCTATGTCGCCCTGTCGGACCTCGACAGCTTGCGCGGGCCGTTCGGCAGTCTGGTCGACTACGACATGACCTTTGCCGCCAGCAAGCCACTCTCGGCGCATGCCGACGACGCTCGCCGTCGCGGCTTCATTTCCGCGCAATCGAAAGGGGCTGGGCTTGGGCTCACGCCCGGCCCTTTTTCTCGCCTTCCGCTCCACTTAACCGCACATAAACTGCGCTCCTTTCTCTGACCAGCCAAGGCTGGTCCGGCTCCCCCGAAGAGAACCGCCCAAGAGCGCCGGCGTTACTATTTCCACAAGCTCATAGTCGATAAGGACGCAAAGTCTACGCCATGGAAGGTCGAGCTCCTCGCCGCGCGCGATCGAGGCCATGTCCTCGCTTACCTGCTCGGCAACGACCCCGGTCAATTCCGGCAGTTCAGTCAATTTTTCGAAGACGGTCATTCACCTGATCCTTTCGGCAAGGTTGCCACGTCTGTCTGACGCAAAAGCTGGTCCAGCGTGAGCAGCGGCGAGCGCATCGCCTTGGCATAGGCGTAGTGGAAGCAATCGAAATTGCTGAGGCGCCGCTTTCCTATGCCGTGCTGTTCGGCGACAGCAACCGCGTAGGACAGGACGCGTCGGGGCGAACCGGGCTCGCGGAGCCGAATCTTTCGTGCTTCGAGCCATTCTACGACAACCGCCTCAGCCACTTTGTAGGCGCAATTCAACTGATCCGGCCGCGAAAGGACGATGATGGCTTCCCAGGCAGCAAGTGTCGATGTGAACGGCGATGCCGCATCGAGCAGCGCCGCTTCATAGGCGTCGGCCGTGTCCTCCCCCGCCATCATCGAGACGATCGCACATGCATCGACGAACATTTATTCGTCACCACCAGTGAGATCATGGTCGAGCTCGTGATAGGCCTCCGGTGGAACCGGCTTTCGACCTGGCTGAAAAGACAGGCCGTGCTTAGCCAGAATCTTTTGCGCCGTTTCTCTCGGGCTTTCCTTATTCATCCGGTTGCGGATGGTTTCACGCAGGGCGACAATCACAGCATCGGTGATGCTTGTGCGGTCAATGCGCGCAAGCTCCCGAGCGAGAGTATCGGCCTCCGGATTGCGAATGTTCAGCGCCATGTGTGTAGCTCCAAGCGTGTAGCACACTTTACATCACTGTGTAGCTTGGAGCAAACCCGCAGTGTCGGTCGATCAGGCTGGCTCATACTTCACCGGCGGCTTGTTCATCCTCCTCTTCAAAACTGTTAGCGGCGAGCCAACCCACTAATGTCACTGAGGCGAACGGCCTCGGGAGGACGGGCAGAGGCTGCGTGCCACACGCGCCCTCATGCTTCGGGACCGTGCGGATGGGCCACGCTTTTCTGGGCGGCACGAAGCACGTGATGCGTGTCCAAAACCCGACAGCGGCAGAAAACATGTCAGGTTCAAAACAAACATTGGCGAAAAATGTCAGGTTCATTGCAACCGGCCATCTGGGCACTGTGGAGGTTTTTCAAGCCTGGCCATGCGCTTACTGGGCGCTGAGCGCGCTGGCACGGCCTTTGCACTGAGTGAGGGTGACTGCACGCAAAGGGGCAAGACGAGCGATGCTCTCTCTTGAACCCGTGTGCCCGTCCTCTGAGAGGGAAACAAGCTCGCGCATAAACAGGCGCAACCTTTGGCAATAGCTTTGGAGAGCTG
>NZ_JAAKZF010000131.1 GCF_011045125.1 Allomesorhizobium camelthorni
CGATGGCGGCAGACTGCTTCTGGCGTGCGGCCCGGCGGACGTCGGGGTCCTGGCCGCGGATTTCTTCCTCGACCGCCCACAGCTCGGCCATCCGCTCGACGGTTTCGCTCGCCACATGCGAGACGCCGGACACGTGCAATTCATAGAACTTGCGTCTGAGATGCGCCCAGCAGGCCGCCAGCGTCAGCGGACCACCCGCGCGCTTCGCTTCCGCGAGCCGGTTATAGGCGCCCCATCCGTCGACCTGGAGCAATCCGGTGTAGCCGCAGAGATGGCGCTCCACGCTCTCGCCACCGCGGCTATCCTCGAAGCGGTAGGCGACCATGGGCGGCGCCGTGCCGCCGAAGGTTCGATCGTCCCGCGCATAGGTCCATAGCCAGGCCGTCTTCGTCTTGCCGGAGCCCGGCGACAATGTCGGCAGCGTCGTCTCGTCGGCATAGACCCGCGCGCCCTCCTTGATCAGCGCCAGGATACGGTCGGCGAGCGGGGCGAGATGGAAGCCGACATGGCCCATCCAGTTGGCCATGGAGTTGCGGCTGATCTCGACGCCGTCGCGGGCATAGATGCCCTCCTGGCGATAGAGCGGCAGGCCATCGGCATATTTGGAGACGGCGACATGGGCGAGCAGCGCTTCGCTCGGCACGCCGGCTTCGACGAGGTGACCCGGCGCCGGCGCCTGGCTGACACCCTCCTTGCACTGGGCACAGCCATATTTGGGGCGACGGGTGACGATCACCCGGAACCTCGCCGGCGTCACGTCGAGGCGCTCCGACACGTCTTCGCCGATCCTGACCGGCCGGCAGGCGCCGCAGGCGCAGGCGACAGCCTCGGGTTCGATGACGATCTCCACGCGCTCCAGATGCGCCGGGAACGCCTTGCGAGGGCGTGCTTCGCGCTGTCTTCGCTCGCCTGTCGGCCTGGCCGCCTCGAGTTCGGCCTCGAGCATGCCAAGCCCGGTCTGGACCTCGTCGAAGGCGAAGGCCTGCTGGTCGGCATCGAGCTTCTCGGAACTACGGCCGAAGCGGGCGCGCTCCAACTGCTTGATGATCACATGAAGATTGGCGATCCGCTCTTCGGCGCGCTCGTTGAGCGTCGCCATCCGGACGATCTCGGCCTTGAGTTCCGCCGTTTCGCCCCGGAGTTGTCCCGCCTCGGTCTGCAGTTCGGCCTTTTCCGACGCCATGGCGACGAGCATCGCCTTGAGCGTGTCGACGTCGTCGGGAAGGGCCGAAGCGCTATTCGTCATAGGCCAACAGAAGCATATTCGACCCGCTTCCGGGACTGCTTTTGTGCCGCCTGAGTCACTTCGCCACGGCCTATCCCGCAGATGTCGGGCGTCGCCTCCGCTCGGCCCGAACACGCGTCCAATCCATGCCTTCAACGAGCGCCATCAATTGCGGCGCGGCAAGCCGGATCACCCCATTCTCCACCCTTGGCCAGCGGAACTTGTCCTCGTCCAGCCGCTTGGCGAACAGGCATAGACCCGATCCGTCCCACCATACGATCTTCACGCGGTCCGCACGCTTGGCTCGAAACACGTAAAGAGCGCCGGAGAACGGATCAGCGCCTGTGTCGCGCACCAGCGCTGCCAGACCGTCCGGACCTTTTCTGAAGTCGACCGGCCGCGTCGCCACATAGACCTTGGCTCCGGTAGGGATCATGCCGATCGCAACGCACGGATCGCCTCGACCAGAAGGGTCGCTGCTATACCGCTGCCCACGCGGATCGTCGCATCGCCAATGACGATCTCCAGACCGCCCGCACGATCGCCATCCCCAGGCGCCACTTCCACTGGCGCGAAGCTCTGCGTCTGGATCTCCGGCTTTGCCGACAGGATCGCGATGGCGCCGGAGCGGATCGCCTTCCGCCGCCAGGCAAACACCTGCTGCGGGCTTACTTGGTGCGATCGCGCTACCGCCGAGACATTCGCGCCCGGCGTCATCGCCTCTTCCAGAATCCGCGCCTTTGCTTCACCCGACCAGCGACGGCGCGGCACCGCCGGGCTCGCGTCGAGACGATCGGGAACCGCCTCGATGACTGTAAATGTTCCAGGTCTGGACTTGGGTGCAGACTGCAAACAAACCTCCCGTGAGAATCATCACGAGAGTGTCGCGTCCTTCATCGGTCCGCGAAACACGGGGCCTGCTTGGCGCTTACTGTGATTGCGATCTCTCGCAACTTCTTGTGTGCGCTACGAATCCGGCGAAATCAGCCGAAACGGCCGCATCTCCAAGCGCGGCGACAAGCTGACGCGGACCCATCTCTATGAAGCGGCCAACGTCATCCTGACGCGACAAGATTGGCTTCTCTTCCCTGAAGGCCTAGGGCCCGCGGATTGCCAAGGGCGCCGGCTTCAAGAAGGCGAAGATCGCGGTGGCGCGCAAGCTTGCCGTCATCCTCCACGCCATGTGGAGACGAATGAGCCGTTCTGCCACGCCGTCGCTGCAGCCTGACAGGGAACTTTCGATTCCCGATCAACTCCAGTTCCCGATATGCGCCCTTGCCAGGACGCTGCGGATGAGGTCGCTCCCACGCATGCGGTCCTACGGAACCGCGAACACCACTTCGCCCCACCCCGTTCCAACGCAAACATGCGGCGATCCTTGCGATCGACCCCCCGGAGAGAACCCTGAGCCCGGCAGGCGCTGCACCAACGAGGAGAAGGGAGCCCTTTGGCGAAGGCAATTAGGGAGCCTCATGGGACACGACCGTCGTTCAGTCCAGACAAGGCGCGATACGCCGGATGGATACCTTCCAATCGTACCTGCAATTTGTTAGTGTATGTGGTGGCATCGCTATTTTGCGCAAGGTGAGGGGGCGATCATGTTCTATAGTGGCTGGTTGATATCAACTCTCGCCTTAGGCGTTGGAGCCCTAAGCTCCACATCTGCCATGACGCAAACTTTAGAGCCCCCATTTTTTGGAAAAGATCCTAGACAGGGTGAAGTTGTAATCCCGAAGGCCATAGATCCCAATTATAAGCATATAGGCTATCTAAAGTTCACAAGGATCGAGGATGGCCAAAAACATTGGTGCACGGCGCAGTTTGTATTGCCACGGGTTCTGCTGACTGCAGCTCATTGTATTGACGAGTTCGGAAACGGCAGACTAAATACGGATTATCAATTTTACCAGATAAATTACTACGGAGACCCGATAACCATCTCTGAGGGGACCGCTCCCGCGTGCCATAAGTATCCGGACAAATGGACTTTATCTGCAGAAACTACATATTTTCGAATGAGATTCGACTATGCTTTCATTCTACTCGATACTGACAGCAAGGCCGGCACAGGTGACATTTTACCGATATCTGACCAACTGACAAATAAGGAGGTCTTCACGCTAGGCTATGAAAAAGATGCCAACTCTCTACCAACGGCGCCTAACTCTAACTCAGTTGGAAGAGATCATCCAAATGACCACTTATTTCAACATCTTTACTCATTTAAGCCGGCGTTAGCGTTGAACGAGGACTACTGGCGCGGCCAAAGTGGCGGAGCTTGGATTGTGGATACGCCTAGCCCGACGGTGGTCTCGGTAACGGCGTGGTATGCCAGTTCTTTTGGTGGAAACGAGCCGCGCCTTTATGGGCCAATGTTTGATGCGGAAACCCAGTCGACGTTGAACTATGTCGCGGCAGGTTGTCAGTAGGGAGGTGCGCAAGATGTCACAACGCGAGACGCCGACGGTTGACCCTTTGTTGCCCCGCCCGGAAAGAAGTCAGCTGCCCCTGTCCCGTAGAGATGTGATGCTGGGAAGTGCGGCATTCTTGTCAGCATCGGGCCCCATATCAGCAGCCCAGGCAAATCCTAATGCGGAAGGTTATTTTCTGACCGTAGGCGACGATCGAATATTTTTTATTCGATCTGAGTGGCTCGTTTACTTCGAAGTGACCGCATTAGTGGCGGACCAGACAAAGCTTCATAGAATTGTCAGAAAGATTTCACGGCATAGCAAGAAAAAGCAATCATCGGCCTTATATATTGATGATGTACCTGGAGATGCTTCTGAGAGACTAAGGGTCATAGATCCCCAGTTAGGATCTCTCATGCCGACCATTCCCCCGACTTCGGGCCATACGTATCTCGCGATGATGGTAGATGATGGATAATTTTGCTTATCGCGGCGACGACCTTCATGGGCTGTAGCGTACTTCAGGGTCGGACTTTCAAGCGACAAACTCATCGATCCCTCAGGTCAGCGGAAACACTTGACAGAGTCCTGCCCTTACGTGGGGTAGTCGGCGTGACACGTTTGGCTAATGTCACCGGGCTGGATAGCCTTGGAATTCCAGTTTTCACTGCGATTCGGCCAAATTCAAGATCTCTTTCTGTCGCCCACGGCAAAGGGACGGATGAGGCTTCGGCCAAGGCATCAGCTCTGATGGAAGCGGTTGAACTATATTGCGCCGAACATACCCGCCTGCCGCTTCGCCTAGGCAGGTACTGCGACTTGAGTCCAGATAACGCCATCGACGTAGCACTTCTCCCTCATCGTCGAGGACGGGATTTCGATCCAGAACTCCCGATTCTCTGGACTTGGGTCACGGATATTTGTCGAGACACGAATGTGCTCGTACCTTTTGAGATGATTCATACCGATTTCACTTTGCCTCTGCCGCAGGGGACCGGCTTCTTTCCGATGACGTCTACAGGACTTGCTTCGGGGAACTGTTTGGCCGAGGCACTTGTGCACGGTCTGTGTGAAGTTATTGAACGCGACGCATACGCCAGATGGCAGTCCAAATTCACCGCCAAGCGCACTGCGGTCGATATTGATACAATTGCATGTCCTATGACTTCGACGCTGGTCGACCGCATTCTAGGAAGCGGGTGCACGCTTCAACTTGAAGACATTACCACCGATGTTGGTGTGCCAGTGCTTTTTGCGCAAATATCAGGTGCCGGAGAAGGGTCTTTAATTACTGAACGCCCTGCGGGAGGATTCGGTTGCCATCCGGATCGCAATTGGGCTTGCGTGCGGGCCATCACTGAAGCTGTGCAATCGCGAATGGCCCGAATAGTAGGCCTCCGGGATGATCTTACCGGGAGAGAGTTTGCATCATCAGTCCCGCGGGAGGGGAATGATGAAGAGAAAATTGCCTCAAAAAGCATTAATGGCATTGAGAGCGCAGTGTCAGAACTTATTGAAGAGGATCTGCGGTGGGTGCTTGGCCGCCTTCGCAAGGCTAATCGTCGGTCCGTTCTTGTCGCCGACCTTTCTCCTCGAGACGCACCATTTTGTGTAGTAAAGGTGATCGTTCCTGGACTGGCCAGTCCGTCGGTTTGAGTTCAATTACGGGGTACAAGACAGCAAACTGTGAAAAGCAATGACCTTCACATAGTTGTGTTCCTTGGGCCGACTCTGGAGAGAGGGGCGGCCAACGCACTCTTGTTGGCAGACTATCGAGGGCCAGCCAGCCGCGGCGATATCTATTTGGCAACCAAAGAAGAACCGGATGCCATAGTTTTGATAGACGGAGTTTTTGAAAATGAAGCTTCGGTCTTTCACAAGGAGATACTTTGGGCACTTTCGAACAAGATACCTGTTTTTGGCGCGGCAAGCATGGGCGCTCTCCGCGCTGCTGAACTCACCGCCTTCGGAATGGTTGGTTTCGGCGAGGTTTTTCACCAGTATGAAGACGGGACTTTAGATCGGGATGATGCAGTAGCTGTACTACACGGGCCGTCTGAGCTTGGGTACCATCCACTTACAAGTTCCCTAGTGGATATGTGGGCCACGTTTTACAACGCTGAAAAAGCGAGGGTCATCGGTGTTACTGAGATGGAGGATTTGCTGTCGGCTTCCGCGAAGACGAACTACCGAATGCGCACCTATGACGTTGCCGTTGGAGCCTCGTCCCTGTCCTATGCCCATCAGAAGCAACTGCTCTCTTGGATTCGATCCAATATGGTATCAATCAAAGCGCAGGACGCCGTCGGACTTCTGCGACATCTAGCCCGGATGGATGGCATCCCTCCAATAGAGCCGACATTCCGATTCGAGTGGACTATTTTTTGGGATCGGCTAACGCGAGAGTGTGATTTAGCAGCCCTTGGGATATCCAACCTGGAGTTAACCGGGATCTTATCATTCTTGGTTGAGACGCACCGGTACGAAGATATTGAGCGCGAAGCTATCGCGATTATACTCGCTGATAGGGAAGCCTTCTCTTGTGGATCGCGCGTGGAAGCAAGTGACTTCAATGAGGCGGCGCTTGCCTTTCGTCGGAAATCAGGGCTCACACGTGCATCGGATGTGCAGAGGTGGATCGACAGTTTAGGTCTCACGCATTCGGACTATGTATCACTTATCACGAATGATTTTCACCTTGCAGCTGCAAAGTCTAGGTACGCACCGCTGCTTTCCTGGGGCATTCTAAGCGCTCTACTGCGCAAAGGCGAACTGAGCCTGATTGTCGAGCAGGTAAGGCGCCAGTTTAATTCAGTCCAGCAAGACGGAGACCCTTAGTAAAATGGTCGAGATCTTCCATCTTGCGAAACGGCTGAGTTTCTGCCCAGTAGTCAACTGAAAACTGTGGGTGCTTCTGCTTCACACTTGAAGCCCATGAACGAGCCCTCGCCTGGTCGTCCAGATAGGCATAGGAGGCGGCGAGAAGCCGGGCGGCCTCGGAAGGGTCCCTCATATTTTGCAGCACTCCAACTGCTTCCCTATACCGCCCCGATTGAAACAGTGCTCCACCTTCGCACCATTTATACCAGTCTGGTTCAACAGGGTTAAGACGTTTAGCGGTTGCGAATTGCATCAAAGCTTCTTGCGGACGCCCGTCGTAAGTTAGAGAGTCACCATATTCTGCAATTACGTCTGCGTCGTTTGGATTGAGTTCCAAGGCACGTTCGTAGCTTGCAATTGAGCCAGCGATATTGCCCCCGTACAGTTCGGCAAAGCCAAGCTCAGAGTGACCGCGGGGCTCATACCCATCAATTCGAATCGCCTGTACTGCCAACTCGCGAGCTTTCGCTAGAGAAGTTCCAGGATCGAGTGACCAGCGATAGCGCCACTCAAGATTAAAGGTCTTTGAAAGAAAAGCATAAGCTCGCGCAAACGACGGGTCGCGAGCCGTCGCTCGTTTGTAAAACTGGCGGGCAATTTTGTTGCTCTTTTTATCGTGCAAGTAGTAATGCTCGTGCCCCCGGAGGAGAAGTTCATAGGTCTGGAGTGAGTCTGGCCGCTGGCTTCGGATTCTCTCCAGTTCTGCTGTTTCCACCCGAACAGCCAGTCGCGCCGCAATACATTCGCAAAGTTCGTCCTGGAGAGTGAATAGGTCCCCGACCACCCGGTCATATTTCTCACTCCAGATGACTTTACTGCTAGCTGTGTCGACAAGCTGCGCGAAAAGTTTCAACCGATCTGAATCAGCCTGGATGGACCCTTGAACCAGAAAGCGAGACCCGAGTGATCGGCCCGCTTCGTTATAGCCGATTTCCCCGGACCCAAACCGCTTGGATGAGTCACTTGCGATGACACTAAGCATCCGAAACCGGGACAGAAGGGATGTTAATTCGTTTGTGAACGCTCCAGCAAATAGGCGCCACCGCTCTTCAGCGGCGAGTATTTCGAATGGCAATACAGCGATGGTAGGCGTGATAGGCTGTGAAACTTGCGCTAGCCGAGATCGCAGTTCCCTCACAAGTTTGTTTGCAGGTCGATTGGACGGGTCGTGGAGAATGTAGAGTTCTACCGCCTGCTCGAAGCCCCTTAAGAGGTGGGGACCGATTGATGTCATCCGGAACGTGGGATCACTTCTAATTGCTTCCGCAATTGCGGACGAGATCAAGACGGAATTTGGCGAAGTAGCCTGCTCCAACCGCGCTGCTACGTGGATAGAGGCTCCGTAAAAGCCGCCTTCTATTTCTTTCACCTCGCCGACATGGATCCCTATACGATAGTCGATACCCAGATTTGAACCATCAAGTCCCGTCCGCCACGCGCCGAGAGAAAGCGCTGCGCGACATGCGACCGAGGGGCTCGGGAAAAAGGCGCCGAGCCCATCCCCGGCAACACTAAAAATTTCTCCGCCACTCTCCCTAAGAGTCTGTTGAATATTCTTCATAGCGAGCGCAATTGCCTGCGGCCCGTCATAGGTACAAACGCGGGCAGTCGAGTTCGTTATATCAACGAACATTATTGCGACTAAGCGGCTATCTCGTTCCCAGCCTGTCGTACTTCGCAGCTTCAAAGAGGGCTTGATCTCGATCTCTCGACGTCGCCTTAAAGAAAGCATCGAGTGCTACCTCGCATCCCAGGCTCAGTCGGCTTTGCGGACCGAGCGCTTCCGTCATGAGAGACTATCTCACTAAGTGTCTGTTTGGAAACTCGCTATGGTGAGTCATACGACGGTGTTTTTGAGAACTGGAGCGCAGCGGACATTCGGGTCCGTGAGCACCGGAAGCGCAGAAAACGCCGGCAGATGACCGGCAGAGTAGATGCGCCGGGCGAGGATCATCACGGCCGCTGCGTAGAGGAAGTGACCTGAGAACCTCATCTCCTCCGGTTTGAGCGAGAATCCTGGGTTTCATTCTGGACTCATGTGGCCCGTTTTTCCAGCGTGGATTTCATCACGAACTCTCCCCCGCGTCATTGTTGCCGAGGGCGGAATGTGGTCGGTGATGATTGTAATCCTTCTTCCATGAGTCGATGGCGCTGCCGACGAGACTGAACACGGGAATCTGTCCTGTTGATCAGCAGATTCGTTTCCAGCGGCCAACGCCTTGTCATTGATCTTGAGCTTTTTGCCAGGTGAATCGTAAGCGCTCATTTCCCCGCACATTGACGGCGCCTGCAACTGTCCGTCGTCAGGGAATTTGAGACAACTGGCGCTCTGATTTAGCGGAGGCTCTGGCGCATCTCGGTTGTCATTTTAAGCGGCGTCTCTGCGGTGTCGCAAGCGCCGTTGTTCGATGGTCTTTCGCTTGATCCTTTCTCGTTGCAACAGGATGGTCTGGCCGCGTCCGCAGTAGACGTCGGCCGGGGTGAGATTGTCGAGGCTCTCGTGGTAGCGCCGGTGATTGTAGTGCTCGACGAAGGCGGCGATCTGCCTGTCGAGATCGCCCGGCAGGAAGTAGTTTTCGAGCAGAATGCGGTTCTTCAGCGTCTGATGCCAGCGCTCGATCTTGCCCTGGGTCTGCGGATGGCTGGGCGCGCCGCGGGTGTGCTCGATGTTTTGATCCGAGAGCCAGTCGGCCAGGCCGCCGGCGACGTAGCACGGGCCGTTGTCGGAGAGCAGCCGCGGCCGCCGATATACTGTCGCCCGATCGCAGCCCGATGCCGTGAGCGCCAGGTTCAGCGTGTCGGTGACGTCCTCCACCCTCATGGTCGTGCATAGCTTCCAGGCGATGATGTAGCGGGAGAAGTCGTCCAGAATGGTGGAGAGATAGAACCAGCCCCAGCCGATG
>NZ_JAAKZF010000132.1 GCF_011045125.1 Allomesorhizobium camelthorni
GGACGGTTCGTTCAAGGCCGCCAATGGCGGCGTCATCGGCTTCTTTTCGCTCGAAATGTCGTCCGAGCAGCTCGCCACCCGCATCATTTCGGAGCAGACAGAAATCCCCTCATCGAAAATCCGCCGCGGCGAGATCACCGAGACAGATTTCGAAAAACTCGTCGCCTGCTCCCAGACCATGCAGAAGATCCCGCTGTTCATCGACCAGACCGGCGGCATCTCGATCGCGCAGCTCGCAGCGCGCGCCCGCCGGCTGAAGCGCCAGCGCGGCCTTGACGTCATCGTCATCGATTATATTCAGCTCATGCAGGGCTCTTCCGCCAAGGCCTCGCAGAACCGCGTGCAGGAAATCACCGAGATCACCACCGGCCTGAAGGCGCTCGGCAAGGAACTCGGCGTGCCGATCATCGCGCTGTCCCAGCTATCGCGTCAGGTCGAAAGCCGCGACGACAAGCGCCCGCAGCTATCGGATCTGCGCGAATCCGGCTCCATCGAACAGGACGCCGACGTGGTGCTGTTCGTCTATCGCGAGGAATATTACCTCAAGAACAAGGAGCCCAAGCCCGGCACGCTCGAATACACCCAGTGGGAAACCGACATGAACGAGGTGCGTGGCAAGGCCGAAGTCATCATCGCCAAACAGCGCCACGGCCCGACCGGCACCGTCTCCCTGGCCTTCACCGGCGAATTCACCCGCTTCTCCGACCTGGCGGAAGAGCATCACCTGCCGGAACGGTATGAGTAGTTTGTTGGTCTGTTCTTCCTTTCCAACGACCCCCCTCTGGCCTGCCGGCCATCTCCCCCTCAAGGGGGGAGATCGGCAGCTTCAATGCCGTCGCTCTTCTGGTAGCGCCGAAGATTGGCGAAAGCGATTGCGACAGCCGATCTCCCCCCTTGAGGGGGAGATGGCCGGCAGGCCAGAGGGGGGTCGTTGCAGAACAAAACGGGGCGTCACCACCGCCGCCCGACCACCTCGCGGCCACCCTCCCTTCAAGGGGGAGGGATATCATGGCTAAATCCCGTATCCAGTTCATCTGCCAGAATTGCGGCTCGTTGCATCAGCGCTGGGCCGGCAAGTGCGACGCTTGCGGCGAGTGGAACACGCTCGTCGAGGAAGGCACCAACAGCGGCATAGGCAGCGGCCCGGCGAGCCTCCGCTCGCCGCGCAAGGGCCGCGCGGTGGCGCTCACTACTCTGTCGGGCGACATCGAGGACGCGCCGCGCATCGCTTCCGGCATCGGCGAACTCGACCGCGCCACCGGCGGCGGCTTCGTGCGCGGCTCGGCGCTGCTCGTCGGCGGCGACCCCGGAATCGGCAAGTCGACGCTTCTGACGCAAGCCGCCGCCGCCCTCGCCGCGAAGGGCCATCGCATAGTTTATGTCTCGGGCGAAGAGGCCGTCGCCCAGATCAGGCTGCGCGCCCAGCGGCTCGGTGTCGCCGCAACCCCGGTCGAACTCGCCGCCGAAACCAATGTCGAGGACATTCTGGCGACCATCGCCGACGGCCGCCGCCCCGACCTGCTCATCCTCGATTCGATCCAGACCCTGTGGACCGACATGGCCGATTCGGCGCCGGGCACGGTGACGCAGGTGCGTTCGTCGGCGCAGGCGATGATCCGCTACGCCAAGTCGACCGGCGCGGCGGTGGTTCTCGTCGGCCACGTTACCAAGGAGGGTCAGATCGCCGGCCCTCGCGTCGTCGAGCACATGGTCGACGCCGTGCTCTATTTCGAGGGCGAAGGCGGCCACCACTACCGTATCCTGCGCACGGTGAAGAACCGCTTCGGCCCGACCGACGAGATCGGCGTTTTCGAAATGTCAGACAAGGGGTTACGGGAGGTCTCCAATCCGTCCGAACTGTTCCTCGGCGAGCGCCACGCGAAGTCTCCGGGCGCGGCGGTTTTCGCCGGCATGGAAGGCACGCGGCCGGTTCTGGTCGAGATCCAGGCGCTAGTCGCGCCCTCCCCGCTTGGCACGCCGCGGCGCGCCGTGGTCGGCTGGGATTCGGCGCGGCTGTCCATGATCCTTGCGGTTCTGGAAGCCCATTGCGGCGTGCGCTTCGCAACGCACGACGTCTATCTGAACGTCGCCGGCGGCTACCGCATCACCGAGCCGGCCGCCGATCTCGCCGTCGCCGCGGCCCTGGTTTCCTCGCTCACCGGTATTGCCCTTCCCGCCGATTGCGTCTATTTCGGCGAAATCAGCCTTTCGGGCGCCATCAGGCCGGTTGCACATGCGCAGCAACGGCTCAAGGAAGCGGAAAAGCTGGGGTTTGGACAAGCGGTTCTGCCGCGCGGCAGCGAGGAAATTTCCGGGGGAAACGGATTCGGCGCTTTTCAGCCCGAAACGCTCACCGATCTGGTGGTGCGCATCGCGGGCTCGCTGCGCCGGAACGCGGAAGACTGAACGGGCGGGACCGGTGAGGTGTGTGGAGATTCAGGTCAGGCCGAGTCGGAAATGGCGGATTTCGAGAACCGGAACGGAGCGGACATTCAGGTCCGCGAGTACCGGAAGCGCAGAAAGCCACCATTTGCAGGCCGGCATCACCTGAATATCAACACACCGGCAGATGGAGTGGGAACAAAATGCCGATAACGCTGCTTGACGGAATTCTCGTCGGCTTCACGCTGGTTTCGGCCATGCTTGCCATGGTGCGCGGCTTTTCCCGCGAGGTCCTGTCGATAGCATCCTGGGCGGCGGCGGCCGCTGCGGCATTCTTCTTCTACAGGCCGGTGCTGCCCTATGTGCAGCCCTATATCGACAATGAACAGCTCGCCATGGCGGCGGCGGCCGGCATCGTCTTCATCATCGCGCTGATCGTCGTCACGATCATCACCATGAAGATCGCTGATTTCATCATCGACAGCCGCGTCGGCGCACTCGACCGCACGCTCGGTTTCCTCTACGGCGCGGCGCGCGGCATTCTGGTGGTCGCTGTCGGCCTGCTGTTCTTCAACTGGCTGGTGGGGACCAATCCGCCGGCCTGGATCTCTGAAGCCAAGTCGCGCCCGCTGCTCGAATCGATCGGCGGCACGCTGGAATCCATGCTGCCCGATGATCCGGAAAATTCGATCCTGAAGCGATTGCAGGTCGACGAGACTCCCGAGGCGGGTACCGAAGCGCCTCCGGCCGCCGAGCCGCCCGCGACCGACGCCGCTCCGACGGAGACCGCTCCCGCCGAGGAAGCGCCGCCGGCAAACAATTGACGGTGGCGCGCAGTGCGCGGTCGTCCTATATGAGTGCTTTCTGACGAGAGACCGCCCACTATGGCGCATTCAGACGACACCTTGCTGGCCGAGGCCGACGATCATTTCCACGACGAATGCGGCGTGTTCGGCATTTTCGGCCGGCAGGACGCCGCGGCGATCGTCACGCTCGGCCTGCACGCCCTGCAGCATCGCGGCCAGGAGGCGGCGGGCATCGTCTCCTATGACGGCACGCAGTTTCACGTCGAACGCCATGTCGGGCTGATCGGCGATACCTTCACCAAGCCGCGCGTGATCGAAAGCCTGAAGGGGACCCGCGCCATCGGCCATACGCGCTACGCCACCACCGGCGGCTCCGGCATTCGCAACGTCCAGCCGCTGTTTGCCGAACTCGCCGATGGCGGCTTCGCCGTCGCCCATAACGGCAACATCACCAATGCCATGACCGTCCAGCGCACGCTGCAGAAGCAGGGCGCAATCTTTTCCTCCACTTCCGACACCGAGACCATCCTGCATCTCGTCGCCACCAGCCGCGAGAAGGACGTCAATTCGCGCTTCATCGAGGCGGTCCGCGCGCTCGAGGGCGCGTTCTCGCTGGTCGCGCTCACCTCCAAGAAGATGATCGGCTGCCGCGATCCGCTCGGCATCCGGCCGCTGGTGCTCGGCGACCTCGACGGCGCCTGGATCCTCGCCTCCGAGACCTGCGCCCTCGACATCATCGGCGCGCGTTTCGTGCGCGATCTGAAACCCGGCGAGATGGTCGTCGTCACCGCCAAGGGCATCGAGAGCCTGTTCCCCTTCGAAAAGCAGAAGCCGCGCTTCTGCATCTTCGAATACGTCTATTTCGCCCGGCCGGATTCGTCGGTCGAGGGGCGCAACGTCTATGATGTAAGAAAGCGCATCGGCGCGGAACTCGCCATCGAAAGCCCCGTCGATGCCGATATCATCGTTCCGGTCCCCGACAGTGGCACGCCGGCCGCGATCGGCTTTGCCCAGGCCGCCGGCCTGCCCTTCGAACTCGGCATCATCCGCAATCACTATGTCGGCCGCACCTTCATCCAGCCGACCGATTCGATCCGCCACATGGGCGTCAAGCTCAAGCACAACGCCAACCGCCGCATGATCGAGGGCAAGCGCGTGGTGCTGGTCGACGACTCGATCGTGCGCGGCACCACCAGCCAGAAGATCGTGCAAATGGTGCGCGATGCAGGCGCGAAGGAAGTGCATATGCGCATCGCCTCGCCGCCGACGCGCTCCTCATGCTTCTACGGCGTCGACACGCCGGAGACCGCGAAACTCTTGGCCTCGCGCATGTCGGTCGAGGAAATGGCCGAATTCATCCGCGTCGATTCGCTCGGCTTCCTGTCGATCGACGGGCTCTACCGCGCCGTTGGCGAGGCGCGCCGCGAGAACGACCAGCCGCAATTCTGCGACGCCTGCTTCACCGCCGAATACCCGACCCGCCTGCTCGATCACGAAGGCGCCGACAATGTCCGGACGCTCTCGCTGCTCGCTGCCGGCGGGCAGTAATATCGCTCGCTCGCCCGGCTCGCGCGTTTAGCTTAGTCGCGGTTCAGCCTCGCGCTTCCAGATGAAGCCGCGGTGCACGGCCAGCCGCTCGCCCGGCCCGTGAACAGCCGCGTACAGAAGTCCCGCCAGGAAGGTGAAGTGGTCGACGAAGAAGCCGAACTCGGCCTGGTTGCCTTCCCAATGGGACGGGCCATGGAAGGCGAAGGCCAGGAAAATCACATAAACCCCGGCTAGCAGCGCTGCCTCCGAGAAGAAGGCGCCGGTCAGGAAGGCGAGGACCAGCGCGGTTTCGAAGATCGCGGCGAGCCAGGCCAGAAGCAGCGGGAACGGAAATCCCGCCGCCGCGATATAGCCGGCCGTATCCGACATTCCGGCAAACTTGAAGCTTGCCGCCATCGCAAAGATACCGGCGAAGATCAGTCTTGCGACGAGGATTGCAACAGTCTTGCTCATGGGTCCATTTCCTCCAACGATGTTCATTTGCATCTAGGACGCTGGGCAACGCGCGTTTCCGACATGCGATGTTGAAAATTCCGCGTGTCGAAACTCAGGTCGGACTTGCGAATCTCTATTCCAGGGTTCCGTTCGCGGCAAATAAGTCCTATCTGGTGCCGGTTTCCGATAGGCCCGAACTGGATGTCCGCATGATCCCCACCCCCGACCTCTCCGGCCGCGTCGCCCTCGTCACCGGCGCGTCGCGCGGCATCGGCTATCACATCGCAAAGCAGATGGCGGCGGCGGGCGCGCATGTGATCGCGGTTGCCCGCACGGTCGGCGGCCTGGAAGAGCTCGACGACGAGATCAAGGCCGAAAACGCCCGCACCGGCAAGGGCGAGGCGACGCTGGTTCCACTAGACCTGACCGACATGGCCGGCATCGACCGGCTCGGCGGCGCGATCCACGAGCGCTGGAAGAAGCTCGACATCCTCGTCGCCAATGCCGGCATACTCGGCGTTATCGCGCCGATCGGCCATGTCGAGGCGAAGGTTTTCGAGAAGGTCATGGCGGTCAACGTCACCGCCACCTGGCGGCTGATCCGCTCGGTCGATCCGCTGCTGCGCCTGTCGGACGCCGGCCGCGCCATCATCATGTCGTCGGGCGCTGCGCACTCGGCCAAAGCCTTCTGGGCTCCCTACGCCGCTTCCAAGGCCGCCGTCGAGGCGCTCGCCCGCTCCTGGGCCGACGAGACGAAAAACCTGCCGCTCAGGGTCAATTGCGTAAATCCCGGCGGAACGCGCACGGCCATGCGCGCCCAGGCCTTTCCGGGCGAAAACCCCGAGACGCTGCCGCATCCTGCCGAGATCGCGGCAAAGATCATCCCGCTGGCCAGTCCGGCGCTCACGGAAACGGGGCTGCGATATGAGGCGCGTCAAGAGCGTTTCGTCACCTACCGGATGCCGGAATAGCGCCACTGCCAACACGGGCTTGTGATTGGCCCGCCTCCACGGCCAGCCCTAATTTTCTCTCGGGCGGGTTGCATCCCGGGAGGAATTTTCATGAAACGCAGCCTCTTTCTGGCGTCCGCGGCGTTCGCCACGACAATCTCGTTCGCCGCCGCGCAGGACAATGCGATGAGCTTCTTCATCACCAGCCAGGGCCCCGGCAACGGCGCCAATCTTGGCGGTCTCGCGGGCGCCGACGCTCATTGCACAAGCCTCGCCGAAGCCGCCGGCTCGAGCGGCAAGACCTGGCGCGCCTATCTCTCGACCAGCAGCGAGAACGCCAAGGACCGCATCGGCTCCGGCCCGTGGTTCAACCAGAAGGGCGAGAAGATCGCCGATGACGTCGCCTCGCTGCACAGCGACGCCAACAACATCACCAAAGATACCGCGCTCAACGAAAAGGGCGAAGTGGTCAGCGGCCGCGGCGACCAACCCAACCGGCATGACATTCTGACCGGTTCGATGCCCGACGGCACCGTGGCGGCGGACCAGACCTGCGGCGACTGGACGCTCGGCGGCGCGGAAGGGGCCGCGATGCTCGGCCATCACGACCGCATGGGCCTCGACGATTCCGCGGCGGCCAAGTCATGGAACTCGTCGCATGCCTCGCGCGGCGGCTGCAGCCTGGAAGCGCTCAAGGGAACGGGCGGCGACGGCCTGCTCTACTGCTTCGCCACCAACTGATCCGACGCCTCACATCCGGGCGGCCGGCCGGTGCGGCTCGGCCGTCACCAAGAGCTCCGGCTTCTGGTTGATGGTCTGGAACACCACGCAATAGCGCTCCGTCAGCTTGATCAGCGTATCGATGCGGTCCTGCGGCTCGTCCGTATCGAGCTCGAAGCGCAGCCGTATGGCGCGAAAGCCGACCGGCGCATCCTTGGCGACGCCCAGCGTGCCGCGAAAATCGAGGTCGCCTTCGGCCTCGACCTTGGCCCCGTCGAGCCGGAATTCCAGCGCGGTCGCCACCGCCTTCAGCGTCACGCCGGCGCAGGCCACCAGCGCCTCCAGCAGCATGTCGCCGGAGCAGAGTTCGAGCCCCGAGCCGCCGGTCGCCGGATGCAGGCCGGCCACAGCGATCGCCCGCCCGGTCTCGACCTTGCAGGCGATCGCCTGCTCGTCGATCGAGCCTTTGGCGCGCAGCGTTATCACCGCGCTTGCCGCATCGTCGCGATAGGCCTGCTTCAGCGGCCCCTGCACAGACTTCAGTTCCGCTGCATCCATTGCCTGTCCTCCTTCGCTTGCAACTGCCATGCTAGAGCATGATCCCGAAAAGTTGCAGACTTTTCGGACAAGATCATGCGGCCAGAGAGAGTTTTGGGCCGGATTGAAGCTGCCCATTCCGCTCCATTTTTCGCCGCGCGGCGCGAGCAGGCTGCCCCAACGCTCGCTGGTCTGGTCCTTCCTGCTCGGCTACCTGATCTGGGGCGACATTGCGCGGCGTGAGGTGTTCATCGGCGCGGCGCTGATCTTTTCGGCCGGCATGATCATCATCGCCACCGAGCATTTTCGCAAACGCCCGGTTTGACGCCGTTGATGGCGCAGTTCAGACTTAGGCAGGGCCGCGCCAGATCGCGCACGATGCCTTCTTGCCGCTCTTGGCGTCGACCATCCGCTTTCGCATTACAAGTTTAAGCTTTTCGCGCGCAGCATCGTTGGCATAAACCTGCATTTCATCGGCTTCCCCGACACCGTACCGCCACCGGTTTCTATTCGGGTTGGCAGCATATTTGATCCTCGTGGAGTAAATCGGCCGCTCAGGGCCAGAGGCGTCTTCCATGCGGCAATCTATCGAAACCGGCGCCATGCCCTTTCGATTCATCGCGTTACTCTCGGCCAGCGCCTGGTCCTTACCGAACCAAGTGTCCCCACTACCCGTATAGGTGACGCAACCCGCTGCCGAGAAGCAAATTGCCATTGTAAATGCTAGCCTAAGGCCCGCGCGAAGCATTGTGTTCACCTGGAGTCCCCCGAGTTTGAAAAACAATCAAAGCGTGCACCGGGAACCGAAACAACGCTAGGGGTAGTACCAGGCCGAGCGCTGGTCGGAATTTCGATATCCCCAACAAAGCGCGCCCGGTTGATATCGCTGCTGACAGTGGGCTGTCAGCAGCACTCCTATAGATGTTGAGTAATCAGACGGGGGAAGGCATGACGCAGGGGCTCGACGAACAGACGGGACGGATGCTCGGCATCGCGCTGGTGACGTGCTCGGCCGCCGTCTTCGGCCTCGCCGGCGTTCTCACCAAGTCGATCGAAACCGATCCGCTGACCATCAATTGCTGGCGCGGGCTGGTCGGCGCGCTGCTGATAACGGCCTACGTCTTCTGGCGGCGCTCCCGCGAGGCCGCGCCGCGGCCGCTCAGGCTCGGCTGGCGCGGTTGGCTGATGGCAGTGGTCGGGGCAGCCGCCAGCGTCGCCTTCATAGCCGCCTTCAAGAACACCTATGTCGCCAATGTCGCGATCATCTATGCGACAGCGCCCTTCGTGGCGGCGCTGCTCGGCTGGCTCCTGGTGCGCGAAAAAATCCGCTCGCAAACCATGCTTGCGGCCGCCCTGTCGCTGGCGGGCGTCGGCCTGATGGTGTTTTCCGGCATCGGCACCGGCCGGCCTTTCGGCGATGGCCTTGCTCTGCTGATGACATTCGGAAGCGCGCTCTACATGGTCCTGATCCGCAAATTCCGCGACACGCCGGTGGTCTGGGCAGGCGCAGTGTCGGCTTTCCTTCTCTTCGGGCTCGGCTGGTTCGTCACCGATCCGCTGGCCGTCTCGCAGCGCGATGCGATCCTGCTCGCCGCCTTCGGCGCATCCTTCGCGCTCGCCTCCGTGCTCTGGACCGAAGGCTCGCGGCTCATCCCCGCTGCCGAAGCCGGCCTGCTCGGCGCGGCGGAGGTACCCTTCGCGATCCTGTTCGGCTGGCTGTTCCTGGCCGAATTTCCACCCGCCGCAAGCCTGGTCGGCGGCGCTGTCGTGCTCTTTGCGGTCTTTGCCCATGCGGGCCGTGACCTCGCTCTGGCGCGCGCCGGAATGGCTCAATCAAAAAAATGCATCGCCGCGAATAAAAATTGATTTTTTGTTGGAACCTTCTTCTCCGTCGCCTGTTGTAGCGCATGGACGGGCTGTCCCCATGCCCAAACCCCCTCGCCCGTCCAATTTACTCAAGCCGGCCGCAAGGCCGGCTTTTTCTTTGGTTGGACTAACGTCTCGATTCAAATTTCGGCTTACGACCT
>NZ_JAAKZF010000133.1 GCF_011045125.1 Allomesorhizobium camelthorni
GTCGCTCTCCGCCCAGGCGCGCTACGCCGCAGGCACCCGCGAGATTCTGGAGTGCTGGTTCGAAGGCAGGCCAATCCGCGAGGAATATCTGATCGTCGACGGCGGCAAGCTCGCCGGCGCCGGCGCGCATTCCTACAGCGCGGGAGACGCCACGCGCGGTTCGGAAGAAGCGGCACGCTTCAAGGCGCCAAGACGTGAGGCAAAAGAAACGGAACAAGCCGAGCCGGAACGGCAAGAAGCCAAGAAAGCGGAATGAAGATTTCAAGTTCTGACGATCAGTCATCGTCGTGGCTTTCAGATTCCCCGAGCGTTTGTCTTTAGGCGGCGCAACCAGCCCCGATAACGCCCCCTGCCCGTCATTTGGCGCACACCGAGCTCCGAAATGAGGTTGAGGGCACCGCGTGAGGTCACCTTAACTTCCTTCGCGATCATCGCCGCAGAAACCGATCGGCCGCGACAGGACAAGCTCGATCACGCCGGGCAAATTGCACTCCGCCTGTATTGCTTGCCGCCGTGGCTATCTTGGAGCGCAAAGGGGCCGAAAATGCTGGAAGCGCTTCACGGCCGGCCAATCGGAAGCCCTGCATTGTTCGTTCCCGCTTTCGCAGCGGCACATGCGAATTCTCCGCTCGGTTGTCGAGGCCCTCGTACGACCGGTTGTTCGACCTGCGGCATGACCTGACGGCTGGCCGCTCCGTAGGAGCGCAGCTTTTCGGCGATAATGCGCTTGGGCGCGACGCCTTGCTTTCTCAAGAGCCGGGCCAACAATCGTTTGGCAGCCTTGGTGCTGCGCCGGGTCTGGACGACATTGTCGCGCACATAGCCATCCTGATCGACGGCACGCCACAACGAGTGCTTCTTGCCGGCGATAGTGATGACGACTTCATCGCGATGACAAATGTCATGGTGGCCTGGCGGCTTGCGGCGCAAGCGACGAGCATAATCAGGCGACCGTACTCAGCCGCATCGGGCGGAGCCAGAATCAGATCGACATGGCCTAAAGGCGCTTCATCCGCGTCCGAACTCAAAGCTGGGCAATCCGCGAAGTGCTGCGGCGTTTGGCCGACAGGCGCAGGTCGTAGAGGCGGATCGGTTCGCCGCCAGCATGCTCCCCATTATCGCGGCCATTCGGGCGACCGCGGAATCGGATCACCCTGCGGTGGCCAGTGGCATGTATCCGCCGTCAGGAACCTGCTCCTTCGCGCCCCCAACGGCAAGACCCCTTTAATGGGCGGGACAATCGGCATCTTTTGCGGAGCTTCTCATGGGAAGGGAGAAGATGACTGCATGGGCTACCGCCAGACGGTCGAGCAGCACATCATCGTTCTCGCGTGCCGAATCTTCTCGCTGCCGCGATTGATCAGCTCCTTGAGACGGCTGGTGATGGCGAGTAGCCGTCGGCGTCGAACAAACAAGTTCGGGGTAACACTCTGTCTGCATCTGGGCTCTCCTTTGGACCAGCGAAAGTCGTTGGCGCAACACACCTTTTTCAGAACCCGTACCCCGATGCATTCACATCGTTTGAGAAATCCGGGCTAAGCGAAGGGTCAAGCGCCGGATCTGGGGCGCTTCGATGACCGTGTCGCTGTCGGGAAGCTTCAGGATTGAAGCGACGCTCCCGCCCTCGGCGCTCGCCGCCCAGGCCTGCCAGAGCGCCTCTCGCAGGCAGCGCCGCGGCCGCAGCAGGCCTGCGTCCGTGCGCACCAGCCACGCGCCCGGGGTATCCAGCATCTGCCAGAGCCGCTCGTCCGACGCCTGCCGAGATGGCCGGTCCATCGGTCGCCTACAGAGCCCGAAGCCCGGTCTCGCCGGCTGGCGCGTAGAGCACCGCCGACGATAGCCGCAAAGAATTGGCGGCTCGGCCCGCGACGGACAAGTTACGCAGTCCAAAGAGAGCGTCCATCGGCGCGTATCAATTCCGGGTGGCGATCCCACCAGAAGACCACACTTCCCCATGTTCCGCAACTGTGATCGAGAGCCTCGTGGATCAGCAGCTTCTGAATTCGCTTCACGCCTCGCCGCTCTCGCGAGCCCGCAATAACCTTAGTCGAGGCCTCTGGCACTCCTCGGGAATGACGCTTCAACGACTGAATTTAAGCTGCCAAGCCGCCATCGAATACCGGGGCGAGCCGTTCGCTCCCAGATCAGCTCCGCCACTGGCCGGCTGCGGTCCCGTGGAGCGCGGCGATGAGCTGCACGGCCGTATCGATGGCATCAGCGATCTCTACGTTAAGGTCGTGTAGCCGAAAAGGCTCGACGATCCGGCTGACCGGGCGACAGCCGTATTGCGTTGTCACGTAACAGTGCTTCAGGCGGTAGCACATTGCGGTCAATTCCCGTGATCGCGGGCAACAAGACGATTGCGCGCTAAACTGATATACATTATGCTGTATGCCTTGTGCCCCGCTCCGGCTTGCACCGGGCACCGCACGCAACAACTCCGCAGCCCTCGCCCTCCGTAAGGGGCATGCGGAATCGATCCGAACGGTCGAAATTCTTGGGAGGGAACCCTAGTGAAGCAGCTTTCACTGATTCCCCTCCCTGCCGCTGTGGCCAGCAAGGTGTCGCCGTTCTGATCCCGCGCGCCGGGTGTTCGCCCGGGAGCGTGTCCGGCGATGGTCGCAAGTACCGAAGAATGCTCAAGGGAGGAAATCATGAATCGAGAAAGACATGTAGCGCGTGCCGGCATCGGCATAGGTCCGAGCCTCTGCTTGGCGGCGGGCCTCAGCCTCGGCGCCGCCATGGCGCCATCCAATGCGCTCGCCCAATGGCAGCCGGAACGGCCGATCGAGTTCGTCATCCAGACCTCGCCGGGCGGCGGCTCGGACATCTATACCCGCCTGTGGCTCGGCATCATTGAGAAGTATGAGCTGTCACCGGTGCCGCTCACGCCGGTGAACATGCCGGGCGGCGCGGGCGCCGTGGCGCTGACCTATCTGTACGGCCAGGACGGCGATCCACATTACCTGACACCGACGCTGAACAGCATCGTCACCACACCGCTGCAGCAGAAGCTCCCGGTGATGTATACCTCCGAGGATCTGACCCCCGTGGCGATGATGACAACCGACCCCTTCCTGCTGTGGGTGAACCCCGAGAAGTACAAGACCTGGGAGGAGTTCCACGCGGCCTGCAAGGAGAACCGGCTCACCGCGACCGGCACCGGCGCCCGTCAGGAAGACGAGATCCAGATCGGCCTGATCCAGGAAGCGGCCGGCTGCGAGCCCTTCCGCTACGTTCCTCAGTCGGGCGGCGGCGTGGTCGCGTCGAACGTGGCCGGCGGCCATTCGGACTTCAACGTGAACCAGCCGGCCGAGGCGCTGCCGCACTTTCCCGACAAGCTCATCCCCCTCGTCGTCTTCGCCAAGGATCGGCACCCGGCTTCGCCGGATACCCCGACCCATTGGGAGCTTGAGATCGGCACTGAGAACGACAACGAATACGCCAAGCTTCTCGACCTGGAGACCGGCCTGCATCAGGTGCGTGGCCTGATCGGCCCGCCCAACATGCCCGAAGACGCGAAGGCGTGGTACGACGAGCTGTTCAAGAAGGTCTTCGACTCCGCGGAATGGCAGGAGTTCATGAAGACGAACGGCATGCTCGGAACCTACAAGGGTTCCGACGGCTACAAGGAGTTCCTTGTTACCTTCGAAGACAATCATGTCCGCATGATGAGGGACGTCTTCGGCTGGGAGCTTCGCGACGACCTGCGTGAAAGAACCGGCGGCTAACGTCGCGATACACGAAGCGACTTCTGACGAGAACACATCATGACGCCCATCTGGATGAGAACGACCCATAGAGCGGTGGAGATCGGATTTATCATCGTTCTACTCTTCCTGGGCGTCGTGATCGTGAACGAGTCGGTACGGCTCGGGCCGACCTGGGGGGAATCCGGCCCCCAGGCCGGCTTTTTTCTTTTCGTTCTTTCGATCGCGATGATCCTGGGCACGCTCGGCGTGGCTTACGTCAACACCTATCGCACCCCCGACATGCGGCCGTTCTTCGAGGTGCCCCAAGAGGTGGAGGACCTGCTCAAGGTGGGACTTCCCATCATTGCCCTGGTCCTTCTTATTCCCTTGCTCGGCATGTACGTCAGCGCCGGGGTGTATCTCGCCTTCTTCATGGCGTGGTATGGCAAGTTCCGCTGGTATTCGGCCTTGGCCGGAGGCATCATTTTGCCTGTCGCCTTGTGGATCACGCTGCGCGAGGGGTTCAACATCTCGATGCCCATGAGCGCCTTCTACAGGTCGAACATCCTGCCTTTCTGACATGCTACCCCATCACAGCACGCTAGAGATGAAGTAGGATCATGGAAGCCTTCGACCTTCTGATGACGGGGTTCGATACGCTGCTCACCCCGACCCGCATCGGCTTCATGATGCTCGGCATTATATTGGGGTTGCTGGTCGGCGTGCTCCCGGGCGTGGGCGGGACCACCGGAGTGGCTATCCTGCTTCCCGTCACGGTCTTCTTCGAGCCGGTCTCGGCGCTCGTCATGCTGGCCGGCATTTATTGGGGCTCGATGTATGGCGGCCTGATCACCTCCATTTTATTCGGCGTGCCGGGCAATCCCTGGTCGGTCGCCGTGATGTTCGACGGCCGGCCGCTGGCCAAGCAGGGCAAGGCCGGGCTTGCCATGTCGACCGGCTTCTGGGTCTCGTTCTTCGGCGCCATCATCGCCTCGGTGCTGTTCACCTTCTTCGCCGTGCCGTTCGCCGAGATGGCCTTGCGCTTCGGCCCGCCGGAAATGTTCGCGGTGCTGATGATCGCCTTCGGCACCTTCATCGGCATGGGCGGCTCGCCCGGCAAGGCGCTGATCATGATCGCCGCCGGCTTCCTGTTGTCGACCGTCGGGCTCGACGTGGTGACAGGCCAGCCACGGCTGACGTTCGGCACCATCGAGCTGATGCGCGGCTTCCATTTCGTGCCCATTACCATCGGGCTTTTCGGGATCGGCGAAGTCCTTGCCAATGCCGCGGAGCGCTACAAAGTCCAGATCGAAGATGTGACGCGCGCCGCCAAGCTCGGCATGCACGACATCACCGCGGGCGCCAGGGCCGTGTTCAGCAACATCGGACTGGCCAGCAGTTCCGCGGTGCTGGGCTTCATCACCGGCATCCTGCCCGGCGCCGGCGCCACGCCGGCTTCCTTCATGGCTTACGGCTTCGCCCAGAAGATCTCGAAGCATCCCGAGAAGTTCGGCAAGGGCGCCATCGAGGGCGTCATCGCGCCGGAGGCGGCCAACAACGCCGCCGGCACCGGCGCCATTCTGCCGATGCTGGTGCTCGGCATCCCGGGCTCGCCGACCGCCGCCATCCTGATGGCCGGCGTCTTCATGTGGGGCTTCATTCCAGGCCCGCGCCTGTTCACCGAGCAGCCCGAATTCGTCTGGTCGTTTATCGCCAGCCTCTATCTCGCCAACATCGCCGCGCTCCTTATCTGCCTGACCGCGACGCCCCTGCTGGCGATGATGCTGCGCACCCCTTACGCCATCATGGCGCCGCTCATCGTCGTGCTGTCCCTCATCGGCGCCTATGCCATCCAGAACGCCTTCCTCGACGTCTGGCTGGCAGTCATCTTCGGCGTCATCGGCTTCATCCTGCGCCGTATGGATTATCCGCTGGCGCCGCTGATCGTGGCCCTGGTGCTCGGGTTTTCGACCGAGGAGGCGCTGCGCCAGAGTTTGATCATGAGCGACGGCTCCATGGCGATCTTCTTCCAGCGCCCGCTGTCCGCGCCAATCATGGTGGTGGCACTCCTCCTGTTCATGCTGCCGCTGTTCCGGATGTTCCTCCGCCGCTATCGGCGTCGGCAGCAGGCGAGCACAGGCGAATAGCGCACAGCTTTCGGCTCTCCGACCGTAAGAAAGCGGCGCGGCGCAGGGATAGCCGACGTCGCCACCTCTCCCCGGCGCCCGAGGCGCCGGAGGCCCAAGTGCAGCAGAGGCCGGCCGATAAACGACTTTTGGAAACGGCGCAACTCTGGTATATTGTATTTCGTATGGTTGCTGGCTTCACGGTCCATCGGTGCCAAGCCGCGCCTGCTGTCATCGCTGGCCCGGCATGCTCATCCTGTTCCGGCCGCTGATCGGGTTCGGGCTGCGGCCGCAGGGCCAGCGGAGAGTTTGTAAAAGCGGCACATCCGTGGCGTACCGAATGTCAGAGAGCATCATGGCATGAACCTCCACGAGTTCCAGGCCAAGGCGATTCTCGCCCGGCACGGCATCCCGGTGCCGGCCGGGCAGGTCGCCTGGACGCCGGACGAAGTGACGCGGGTCGCCGCCGATCTCGGCGGGTCGCGCTTTGCGGTGAAGGCGCAGATCCTTGCCGGCGGGCGCGGCGAGGTCGGTGGCGTGAAGCTCGCCGATTCGGTCGACCAGGCGCGCGAGATCGCCGCCGAAATGCTGGGCTCTCGGCTGATCACGGCGCAGACGCCGTCAGCCGGCCACAATGTGCGCCGCGTCTACGTGGAACAGGCGGTCGCTTGCGCGCGCGAGATCTATGTTGGTCTGCTTGTCGATCGCAACGAGGGATGCGTCGTGCTGCTCGGAGCCGGCCAGGGTGGCGCAGAAGTGGAAAAGCTGTTGCGGCGCGACCCGAAAAGCCTGGTGCGGCTCGCCCTTCCCGGCACGCAACAGCCAGGCGATGCGGACTTGCGGCAATTCGCCGAAGCGCTCGGGCTCACCGGCAGCCTTGTCGAGGAGGCAGCCGGCCTTCTGGCCGTGCTGGCGCGCGCTTTCGTGGAGCTCGATGCAAGCCTGATCGAGGTCAATCCCCTCTGCCTCACCGAGGAAGGCCGCCTTGTGGCCCTCGACGTCAAGATGGTCGTCGACGACAACGCGCTCTTCCGCCAGCCGGATATACAGAGCCTGCGCGATGAGGACGAAGTCGACGCGCTGGAGCTCGAGGCGCAGCGCCATGACCTCAACTTCGTCCGCATGGACGGGAACATCGGTGTCGTCGTCAACGGCGCCGGCCTGGCGCTGGCGACGCACGACATCCTACGCGACCTGGGCGGCGCGCCGGCCAATTTCATGGATATCCGCACCACGGCGGTGAGCCTGCAGATCGCCAAGGGGATCGGGCTGCTGCTCGCCGATCCTGCCGTGAAGGTCATCCTGGTGAACGTGCATGGTGGCGGCATGACACGCTGCGACACGATCGTGGAAGCGATCCACATCGCCATGCGCTGGTCGGGGCGCAAGATTCCCATCGTGTTCCGCGCCGCCGGGCAGAACGCCGAATATGCCAGGAGGCTGATAGTCGACCGCCGCATCGCGCACGAGGTCGCGCTGAGCATGAGCGGAGCGGCGCGGCGTGCCGTGGAGCTCGCGAAGGATTGAGGCCGATGGCGATCCTTGTCGACCGGGATACGAGACTGATCGTGCAGGGGATGACCGGCCGGGCCGGCACTTTCTACACCGATCAGGCGATGGAATACGGCACCAGGGTGGTCGCCGGCATCCGGCCGGGCAAGGGTGGAAGCCGCCATTTCTCGCTTCCCGTCTTCGATCATGTGGGGGAGGCGATGCGCGAAACGGGCGCCAATGCAAGCCTCGTCTTCGTGCCGGCGCTAGCGGCCGGCGCCGCGATCATCGAGGCGGTGGAGGCGGAGGTGCCGCTGGTGATCTGCGTCACCGAACGGGTCCCCACGCTCGACATGGTGAACGTGCGCCGGGCGCTCGAAGGCTCCGCGACGAAGCTTGTCGGACCCAATTCGCAGGGCGTGCTCTCGCCCGGCAAGTGCAAGGTCGGCGTCATGTCGACGGCGGATGTGCGGCCGGGCTCCATCGGCGTCGTTTCGCGCTCCGCCTCGCTGACCAGCGAGATCGTTGCGCAGACCAGCGCGGCCGGCCTCGGCCAGTCCACGACCGTCGGCATCGGCGCCGATCCGGTTCACGGCATCGGTTTCGTCGACTGCCTGCGGCTTTTCATGGACGATGACGAGACGGAGGGGGTGATCCTGATCGGCGAGATCGGCGGCAACGAGGAAGAGGCGGCGGCGGAGTACCTCGGCCGGGAGAAGCCGCCAAAGCCCGTCGTGGCGCTGGTGGCCGGGCGCCATGCCCCGCCCGAGCGGCGGATGGGTCACGCCGGCGCCTTCACCTTCCTCGGCCGGGGCGACGCTGCCGCCAAGATCGAAGCTCTGCGGGCGGCCGGCGCGCGCATCGCGGAGAATGCCGACCTGGTCGCGGCGACGATGCACCGGGCGTTGCCGGAGAAAGCCGCGTGAGCAACCGCCCGAACACGATGCCGGCCTTGTGGTCGCCAAGTATCTGGTGTACATTATACCGGTTCGAAGAAACCCGCCCGCAAACGGTGCGGCGATGCCGCGGCGAACTCCGACATATTCCAGCGAGATTAGTGATGCAGAGGCCGGACGCGCCGCCCAAACTCCGAATCGAGCCCCTCGACACCAGCCAGACCTTCCGGCACCTCGCATACGGGACGCTGAAGAAGGCGATCACCGAGATGGATATCTATTCCCATCCCGGCGAAATCCGCCTCGACGAGCGGCGCCTGTCGCAGCTCCTCGCCATCAGCCGCACGCCGGTGCGCGAGGCGATCACGCTCCTGGAGCAGGAGGGCTTCGTCCGCTCAAGCCCGCGGCGCGGCATCTTCGTGGTCCGCAAGACGAAGGCGCAGATCCTCGAGATGATCGCGGTCTGGGCGGCGCTCGAAAGCATGTCGGCGCGGCTCGCCACGAAAAACGCCAGCGACGCGGACCTGCAGGCTCTGCGGAGCATGTTCGCGGAGTTCGAGCATGAGAAGCCCGCCGACCACCTCAGCGAATATTCCGAGGCGAACATCGCCTTCCATCAGACGATCATCCGTCTCGGCGGCTGCAAGCTGATCGCCGACATAACGGAGAATCTGTTCATCCATATGCGGGCGATCCGCAAGGTGACGATCGGCCAGGACAATCGGGCCGAGCGGTCGATCGTGGACCACATGAAAATCATCGAGGCGCTCGCCGCCCGCGACGCCGACCGGGCCGAACGGCTCGTGCGCGAGCACACATTCGGGCTCCACGCCCATGTGGAGAAGCACGGCGATTTTTTGGGCTGACTTCGACGGTCAGAGGTCTTCGCGGAGGGAATGGAATGTCAGCGATGGCGCAGAGCATCCAAGCAAAGGCTGCTGAAGTCGACGCACCGCAGGAGCTGACCGACGGCTTTCACCTCGTCATTGACGCGCTCAAGCGTAACGGCGTCAACACGATCTACGGCGTGCCCGGCATCCCGATCACGGACCTAGGCCGCATGGCGCAGGCTGAAGGTATCCGCGTCATCTCATTCCGGCACGAGCAGCATGCT
>NZ_JAAKZF010000134.1 GCF_011045125.1 Allomesorhizobium camelthorni
CTCTAAAGCCCTCAGAGCAGACGCCGCTTTCTTCTCTGAAGCTCGCAAAGCTGTTGGGGGATATACTTCCGCCTGGCGTGGTAAGTATTTTGCCTGGTCGAGGCGAAAGCATCGGCGCGGCTCTCGTCGCCCATCCCGATATCCGGATTGTCTCACTGACGGGTGACATTTCGACCGGCCAAAAAGTAATGCAAGCCGCGGCAAAGACGATGAAGCGCGTTCATCTGGAACTCGGCGGCAAGGCGCCTGTCATTGTTATGGACGACGCCGATCTCGAGCAGGTTGTGAGTTGCGTGCGTTTTGCTGGTTTCTACAATGCTGGCCAAGATTGTACGGCCGCATGTCGCATCTATGCCGCGCCAAAGATTCACGACAAACTGGTGGCCGAACTGGAGGTCGCCCTAAAATCGCTACGTGTCGCGTCCCCTCGCGACGCGACGACCGAGTTAGGCCCTTTGATCAGTCAGCGTCAGCGCGAGCGTGTAGCCAATTTCGTGGAACGCGCTACGCAGCAGAAGCATATTGAGGTTGTTACAGGCGGCCGTCGGGCAAACGGCAGCGGATTCTTCTATGAGCCGACGCTTGTGGTTGGCGCAACGCAGTCTGACGAGATTGTCAGGCGCGAAGTGTTCGGTCCAGTTGTTTCTGTTACGCGCGTCGAAGACGCTGATCAGGCGATCGCGTGGGCCAACGACAGCGACTACGGGCTGGGATCGTCGGTGTGGACCCGCGACGTCAAGACCGCCCTAAAGATCAGTGCGCGATTGCAGTATGGCGTTGTGTGGGTAAATCAACATTTGACCATCGCAAGCGAGATGCCACATGGCGGCCTGAAGATGTCTGGCTTCGGGAAAGAAATGTCAATGTACGGCCTTGAGGAATATACAGTAGTAAGGCACGTGATGATGAATTTCGGTAGTAGTGCCACCGGATTTAGCGGGTAAGACATTAAAGGTGTCTTTATACCAATTCAATCCCACAGAAACTTAATGTCTAAACTGTGAATGGGAGGAGAAAGCAATGTCAGAGTATACGATATCTCGGCGCACTCTGCTTACGGGCGCGGCCGCGACAACTGCGGTACTAGCATCTTCGGCCGTTTGGGCTCAGCAGTCGGAAGAGCCCGTAATTCTCTACGGCACGACCGGCGGAATTGTGGAGGAGGTGCAGCGCAGGACTATCTTTGATCCGTTCACCGCCGCGACGGGTATCAAGGTCGTATCGGTTCCCTATCCGAAGCTGGCCAAGGTCGAGGCCATGGTCTCCACCAACACCGTGGACCTCGATTTCTGGGAGATCGACGGCAAGGAGGTTGGCATTCTGGGCCGACGGAACCTGCTTGAGCCGATCGACTACTCCTTGCTCCGCTCCGGACTGAGAGAGGACCTGATCCCCAATGCCGCGCTCGATCACGGGGTCGGCACGATCGTGTGGGGCGCCGGCATCGTATATAGCGCCAGCACCTTCAAGGAAGGAGCGCATCCGCGCAGCTGGGCTGACGTGTGGGACGTGAGCAAATTCCCCGGGCCACGCACGCTGCCTGATCCGGCCTATCATATCGGGCCGATCGAGGCCGCACTTCTCGCCGACGGGGTGCCGGCCGACAAGCTTTATCCCATTGATGTCGATCGCGCCTTCGCCTCGCTCGACAAGATCAAGCCGCACATCGTAAAGTTCTGGTCGACGAGCCCCGAGGGGCTAAACCTCATGACCAGCGGCAATGCTTTGGTAGGGATGAATACGCTCGGGCGCGTCATCGTCATGAAACATGAAGGCAAGGACCCGGGGATCAACATCGAGTTCAATCAGGCAATGGCCAAGATCTCGTACTGGGGCATGCCGAAGAGCGCGCCGCACCCGAAGAACTTCCATCGTCTGCTGGACTTCTATCTGGAGCCGAAGAACCATGCGGCTTTCTTGAATGCCTATCCGGCCTACGGGATGACGATAACGTCGGCGCAGCCGTACATAGACCCAACCACGCTTCCGAACCGGATCAACTCGCCGGAAAAGGTCCCCAACCTGGTCATGCTCAATGACGCTTGGTGGATGGAAGAGGACAATTCCGGGCGCAGCAATTTCGAACGGGTCAACGAGCGCTGGGCCAGCTGGATCGGCAATTAGCCGGATCCGGCCACGGCATCGGTAACTGATCGTTTAGTCTGGGAGCGGCGTGCGGCGCGGGAAATGTTCTCGGCCGCACCCGTGAGGTATAGATGACACGTTTCCTAATGGTTGGCCGGAGAGAGCGTGCAGTCGTATTGCTGCTCGCCGGTCCACTGCTTTTCCTTCTGTGCTTCTTCTATATTCCGCTCGCTCAGACGTTATGGATGAGCTTTTGGGAGCGCGGCGTCTTCACGTTGGATAATTATCAGCAGGCGTTGAGCTCGGCGCTGTACCTGAACGCCTTTGCCTGGACTTTCGAGCTGGCGTTTTTCACTGCCTTTCTGACGCTGATCGTTGGCTATCCGGTCGCCTATGCCATGTCTACCAGCGGCCCGCGGCTGCGTCTCTTCATCCTGATCTGCATCATAATACCGTTCTGGACAAGCGCGCTGGTCCGCGCCTTTGCATGGGTCGGTATCCTCGGCCGCGAGGGGATCGTCAATTCGAGTCTGATGTATCTCTCGATCATCTCCAGTCCCATGCAGCTGGTATTCAACCCGACCGGCGTTTTCATCGGCACGGTCCACGTCATGTTGCCGTATATGGTGCTGTGCCTCTACAGCTCGATGCACAGCATCGACCGCTCGCTCATCCGGGCCGCCGAGACGCTGGGCGCCGGCCGTATCCGTTCCTTTCTCCTGGTCTATGTTCCCCAGACCGCTCCAGGCATCATCTCCGGCCTGCTGCTGGTGTTCATCGTCTCGCTAGGCTTCTTCATCACGCCGGCGGTCCTTGGCAGCAATCAGCGCCCGACGGTCGTTGTGCTGGTGGAACGGCATATGGGGGTGCTGCTGGACTGGTCCATGGCGGCGGCTCTGTCGTCCCTGCTGCTTGCGACCACGCTTGTGCTTTTTGCCGTGTTCAATCGGTATGTCCGGGCTGGCCATTCGGCGCCCGAACTTCAGGGCGCCGAAGCCATCAGTCTCTACAGGATGGTCGCGAAGATTGACCGGGGATTGGGTGCCATTCGCGCGCCGCTGCGTCGCTGGCGGTCGGACAGGCCGGGCCGTCGGTGGCGGTTCCGCGGGCCGGCGCCCAGTTTTCTCACGCTGATCGCGATTCTGATCTCGGCGATAGTCGCTTTCCCCATACTCCTCATCGTCCTGGTGGCATTCTTCCCGTCGACCTCCAACACGATCGACTTCAGCAATTTTTCGCTCGAATGGTTCGAGCTGTACTTCACGCGTGCCGAATGGGTCGACGCCACACTCAACAGCTTCCGGATCGCGCTTTTGACAGCGGTTCTGGCAAGCGTCATTTCGCTGGTGACCGCTCTTGGACTGCGCCGCCTGTCGCCGGGGATTCGGACGGCACTGATGTCTATCAACCTCGCGCCGATGATCGTGCCGGCGGTCGCATATGGCGTGTCGGCATACTTCCTCTTCGCTCAGCTCGGTCTGATCGGGACGACCTTGAGCCTCATCATCGGCCATACGATCCTGGCGATCCCTCCGACCATGCTGGTCATGGTGGCGGCCGTTCAATCGCTCGATGAGCGGCTTGAGGATGCGGCCGCCTCTCTTGGAGCCTCGCCGTGGCGGCGGCTCAGGTACGTTACCTTGCCGCTGCTCGCCCCCATGGCGGTCGTGAGCGCGCTCATCGGCTTCCTGACGTCGTTCGATGATCTAGCGGTCGCCTTGTTCCTGGCAAGTAGCAGGGCCAAGACGCTGCCGAAGCAGATGTATGACAGCATGCTCCACGACAGCGATCCCAGGGTTGCGGCCGCGTCCGCCGTCCTCGTCGGGTTCACCATCGTCGCGCTGCTCGCAATGCATTTGCTGCGGTCGCGATCCAGGACGAAGATCTCATGAACTTTTCCATTCCGGGACGGAAAAAGTCCTGCCCGACACACACTTGCCGCTCGACGTTGGAGGAATGAATGCGACAGATCAAATTTAAGCATATTGGGTATGCCGACGTCCGCGGCGGCGGGCAGGTCAACGTGCAGGGGAACGTCTGTTTCGTCGGCCATATCTCTCCGCCCGAAGGAACCACCATTCTGGATGTTTCCGATCCCGCAAACCCGCGATTGTTGTCACATTTGAGTGTTCCTTCGACCTCGCATAGCCACAAGGTGCGGGTCGGCGGGGACCTGATGTTGATCAACAATGAGGCATACCCCGAATTCACCATCGCGCCGGGTTTCCAGGGCGGCGTCCGAATCTTTGACATCTCGCGGCCCGATCAACCAAAGGAGATCCATTTCCTTCGCACGGGTGGAAGGGGGGTTCACCGCTTCGACTTCGACGGCCGCTACGCCTATCTCTCGACCGAGATCGAAGGCTATCAGGGCAACATCCTGGTGACCTATGATCTGGCCGATCCGTCGCGCCCGGAGGAGGTGTCCCGCTGGTGGTTGCCCGGGCAGTGGACGGCGGGCGGGGAGACCCCGGCATGGGAAGGCGGCGTGCGTCACCGCGTGCATCATGGGCTGCGGCGCGGCGACTACATTTACGTTTCCCTTGTGCATGCCGGCATGGCAATTGTCGATGTGACGGACTTTTCGAACCCCAAGACGGTTTGCCGCCATCCGCTTCATGGCCTGTTCACGCATACGGTCGTGCCAACACGCGGCGCCGGCGGGCGCGGCGACTACGTGCTCACGGTCGATGAAGGCTGGTGGGACATGGAAGGCTGGGCCACCAGCGTCGATGTCACCGATCGGGCAGCGCCGAAGATCGTCGACGAGTTCAAGCTGCCGCGCGGCGAAGAGATGGGTATCTGGGCAGCACACCAGCCACATGAGGACGTCGTCGACGGCCTGCTGTTTCTGGCATGGTTCTCGCATGGTCTGCGCGTTCTCGACGTGAGCGACCCCACGCGCCTGGTCGAAGCCGGCAACTGGCTACCTCCGATGCGCACGGAGTTCGGTCCGCTGTCCAACGACATCTTTGTCGATCAGGCTAAGCAGCGGATCTACCTCATTGATCGGTTGCGTGGGCTCGATATCCTGGAATACAGCCTATGACTGCGTCAACGCCCGCACGGTCCCCCGGAAGCCTCGAACTGCGGTCATTGCGGAAATCATACGCGGGCGGAGCGGTCGTGGACAATGTCTCTCTCTCCGTCCGCTCCGGTGAGTTCCTAACGCTTTTGGGGCCGAGCGGCTCCGGGAAAACCACGACCCTGATGATGATTGCGGGCTTGGTTGAGCCGGACTCCGGTTCGATCTACTTGGATGGAACCGATCTGGTCGGCATCCCCCCCATGGGCGATCGATCGGCGTCGTGTTCCAGAACTACGCTCTTTTTCCGCACATGACTGTCGCGCAGAACATCGGATTCCCGCTGCGAATGCGCGACGTGCACGAAGCCGAGATCGAAGAGCGTGTCGCCAAGGCCGCCGGGCTCGTTCGATTGCACGGCCTCGAGCAGCGCTATGCTCGTCAGCTTTCCGGAGGGCAGCAGCAGCGCGTGGCGCTTGCGCGAGCGCTTGTATTTCAACCGCCGCTGCTGCTGCTCGACGAGCCGCTCGGCGCGCTTGATCGGCTGCTGCGAGAACAGATGAAGCTCGAACTGCGGCGGGTGCATCAGGAACTGGGAACGACGCTCGTCTACGTGACCCACGACCAAGACGAAGCTCTGGTCCTCTCGGATCGGATCGCGATCATGCAGGACGGTCGTGTAGAACAGATCGCCTCGCCGCGTGAAATCTACGAACGCCCCGTGAATCCTTTCGTCGCCGGTTTCATGGGCGAGAGCAACTTCCTACGCGGCAGAATTGTTGCCGAACGCGCGGGTACAGCCTCTGTCAAGGTCGAGGAATACCTGCTCGATGGCGTTCCGTCGAATGGCATTCGCGCCGACCAGGACGTCGATGTGTTCATTCGTCCTGAAAAGATCGTCCTGGCCAAGGCCGCCGGTGGAAAGGGGCTGGCGGGAACCGTCAACGATCAGATCTACAGCGGTGAATGCATCCGGTATGTGATGTCGGTGGGAGCGGCGCGGATGGTTGTAAAGCACACGGTGCGGCAAGGCGTGTTCACGCCAGCCCACGGCGATGCCGTCTCGTTGATCTGCGATCCGCTCGACATCATTCTGTTCCCTGCGGGACAAGCGATCTCGTCGTGAAGGACTTCACGCCGGCGGCAGGCGAGGGCACTTCGACCTTCTCTGCTGGACCAACAAACCCACAACTGACGCGACGACAAATTGGGCAAACGTGGATGGAGGATGCCTTGCGGAGTGAACCACCACTGACGATCAGGGAGATACTGTTGCGGGCCGAGGCCGAAGCCTCGGCGATCAGAGCACCCGGGAAGTCTCCGCTCACCTATAGGCAGCTGTTGAGGCACGCCGATGACGTCGCGTCCCGCCTGCGCGGCATGGGCATCAGCCGCAACGACAAGGTGGCGATCGTGCTTCCAAACGGTCCCGAGATGGCAGTGGCGTTTCTCGCATCCACCATGTGTGGGACAGCGGCGCCGCTCAATCCGGCTTATCGAAGGGAGGAGTTTGATTTCTACCTGAACGATCTCCAGGCTAGGCTCCTCATCGTGGATGGTGACTCCACCGGGCCGGCGGCAGAGGCCGCAGCCGCCAGGGGGATGCCGATTGTCCGAGTGACCTGCGGCACGCAGAAGACAGCGGGGCTCTTGATATCCGCTGACCTCGATGCGGTGCTGCAGCAGAATTCTGCGAACGGCATCTCCTCGGCGGACACTGCCCTAGTGCTGCATACCTCGGGCACCACCTCGCGGCCGAAGATCGTGCCTTTGTCACATCGCAATCTCGTTGCCTCCGCCGGCCACATCGCAGCCTCTCTGGCGCTGCGGCCCGATGATGTCTGCTTGAACATCATGCCTCTCTTCCACATCCACGGGCTGATCGCGGCGGTGCTTTCGTCCTTGTACGCCGGAGCCTCGGTAAGCTGCACCCCAGGCTTCAACGCGCTGCGCTTCATCGCTCTGCTAAAAAGCGAGGACCCGACATGGTACACGGCAGTGCCTACCATGCATCAGGCGATCGTCGAGCGGGCTGCGCGGCAGTCCGCCGGGGCCCTGAAGAGCCGCCTGCGTTTTGTGCGTTCGAGCTCGGCCTCACTCCCACCTTCGGTCCTGACGGAGCTGGAGACCACGCTCGGCTGTACGGTGATCGAAGCTTACGGCATGACTGAGGCGGCGCATCAGATGACCTCCAATCCGCTCACAAAGGCGGAGCGGCGGCCGGGAACGGTCGGGCGGCCGGCCGGCCCAATGGTCCGCATCGTCGATGCGGCCGGCAATTTCCTGCCCCCCTGCACCGAAGGCGAGATCGTCATCTCCGGACCCAACGTGACCAGCGGCTATGAGAACAATCCTGTCGCCAATGCTGCTGCGTTCTTCGACGACGGGGGTACGAATGCGCGCTGGTTTCGCACCGGCGATCTGGGCCGCTTCGATCAAGACGGCTATTTGACGGTGACCGGCCGCATCAAGGAAATTATCAATCGGGGTGGTGAAAAGATCTCGCCGCGCGAGGTAGACGAAGTGTTGCTGCTCGCAGACGGTGTGGCCCAGGCTGTCACCTTTGGCTATCCGCATCCGAAGCTCGGCGAGGAAGTGAGTGCAGCCGTCGTGCTTGCGTTGGGTTCCAAGACCACAGCCGAGACCATACGCTCATTTGCCGCGGACCGCCTGGCAGCATTCAAGGTGCCGCGGAAAATCATCATCGTCGAAGAGGTTCCGAAGGGCGCAACAGGAAAGGTTCAGCGGATTGGTCTTGCGGCCCTGTTGGGCATGGGCTGAGCAGAAGGTCGGGCATGAAGATCTGTATCTATGGTGCGGGTGCGATTGGCGGATATCTCGGAGCCGCACTTGACGAGGCCGGCTGCGAAGTCAGCCTGATCGCGCGTGGCGCACACTTGGAGACCATCCGCAGAGATGGACTTCGTCTTCTCAAAGGCGAGCAAGAAACGGCCCATCGTCTTGCCTGTACCGACCGGCCGCAAGATCTGGCTCCGCAGGACTATGTGATCGTCGCGCTCAAGGCACATCAGATCCCAGACGTGGCCGGGTCGATCGCGGCACTCCTCGCACCGGAAGGCAGTGTGGTCACCGCTGCGAATGGCCTTCCATGGTGGTACTTTTTCGGGGCCGGTGGCGAACTCGAAGGCACGCGCCTCGAAAGCGTCGATCCCGGCGGTGTACAGTGGGAGACGATCGGCCCAGAGCGGGCGATCGGCTGCGTTGTCTATCCAGCCTGCGAGATTGCCGAACCTGGCGTCGTGAGGCTGATCGAGGGCGATCGGTTCACATTGGGCGAGCCATCGGGTGAGCCCTCCTCGCGCGTCTCAGCACTCTCTGATGCAATGCGCAAGGGCGGACTGAAAGCCCCGGTCCGGCCACGTATTCGCGAAGAGATTTGGATAAAATTATGGGGGAATCTGAGTTTCAATCCGATATCAGCTCTGACATTGGCGACACTCGAAACGATCTGCCGCGATGCCGGAACGCGCAACGTCGCGCGATCCATGATGCTGGAGGCGCAGCAAATCGCCGAGCGTTTAGGCGTCAGGTTCCCGATTGATGTAGATCGCCGAATTGCGGGCGCGGAAGCGGTCGGCGCGCACAAGACTTCCATGTTGCAGGACCTTGAACACGGTCGCCCGATGGAAATCGAGGCCCTCGTCGGCTCCGTGCAGGAGTTGGGGCTTATTGCGGGTATCGGAACCCCGTCAATCGATCTGGTCCTCGCGCTGCTCCGTCTCAGGGCCAAAACGCTTGCTGTTAGCTGAACCGAGTGGATGGCGGGACAGTTGGACCGCGCGTCGCTGATTGTGAAATAGAGTCTTGGAAAGAACCGACGTGACGAAGTGGATTCGGTTTTCTACGGGGGCAGCATCAGAGTTTGGCACCCTTGCTGACGATGTCATTCATGTCCACAAAGGCGACATGTTCGGAATTAGTCAGCCAACTGGTGCCTTGCTGCCGCTCGACTCGGTCCGAGTGGACATGCCGTGCATACCAAGCAAGATGATCGCGCTTTGGAACAATTCCTACCTCGTTGCGGCCGCTCAAAGTCTCGAGATTCCAAAAGAGCCGCTATTCTTCATCAAGCCGGTAAATTCGTACACCGGTCAGAATGCGGTCGTCGAGCACTCAGCGTCGGTTGG
>NZ_JAAKZF010000135.1 GCF_011045125.1 Allomesorhizobium camelthorni
GGCGTCGGTGTACGAGCACCTTGGGTCGCGGGAGAAGATAATGGCGCTAGAAGACCGTCTATTTGCGATAACGCTCGAGGCTATCGGTGGGCAGTTCACCAGCTTCTCCGAGTTGGCACAGAAGGTGCACGATGCCGCCCCTCCAGAATTCTCCTACAATAGGCTCGAAGAGCGGCACGTCATGCAGCCCGCATCGATCGTACCTTATGTCTCACTCCTTCATCTATTGGGCATGCTCAAGACCGGCACGGGCGATGTGATCGAGTGCATGCTCGACGAGAAACCGACGCAGGAGGGGTTCGTAGCGGTGGTGGACCGCAAGGCGATTGACGTTCTGACCGCGGCCGGTTTCACGCGCGATGCCTATCTCAAGGTTGTCAAGCGCCTGCTACGGCAAGCTAACGTCGTTCTGCCCACCCTGCGTGAGATCTACCAAGGGCTTCCGTTGAAGGTCAGCGAGGCACAATTCATACAACTGTGCGGCCTAGGCGGTGTTCGAAATCATTTCGGGTTCGCTCTCGTAACCCGCCGCGTCATGTTGCCGAGCCAGGCCTAGAAAATGAGCCGCGAACTATTTGTCGAATACCTGAAGCGCACCGACGCCCGTTCCGACACCGACCTCGCGCACTATACCGTTCAAACTGCGCCGCTTGCGACCCTCGCCTCTTCGGAAGCCAAACCGTTCGTGGGCATCGGGCTCAAGGGTGTGGGCAAAACGGCCAGCTTCCTTACGTTACAAGCAATGCCGGGGGCGGACGTCATCCAGTCCATCAACGCTGAAACCCAAGAACCACAAGACCTGACGGCATCCCGGCCAACGCTACAATACCTTCCGGAGATCCGGTCCGAATTAGCCTTGCAGGCATTAATTGCGCTCGCCGCAGAGATCAAGAAGACGCCGGCGCTCGGGACGAAGGTTCCGCAGGATCTGCAGCAGCGACTTCAGGTTCTACTCGCCGACCTGCAAGGAAAGGCAAAGGACGCATTCGCCAACCTTGGAGGGTTTTCCATCCTTGGCTTTGGCATCAGCTTCCGCAACAAGAACAAGACCGCATCCGACTTCAAGCTGCTTGGCCGCGAAAAGGCAGACGAGGCGCTCAAACTGCTCAAAGATATCTGCGCACAGGTGTCAATCAGGATTGTGATCGACGATCCCGAAGCCATTTTCGCGACCGACGACCGCCTGAACGAAAACCTGATCGCGGCGCTGATCATCGCCGCACAAGAGTTGCAGGCTCATATCAAGAAGAACTTCAAATGCGTGGTGCTGGTAAAGCCCAACATCATGCGCGCACTCCGCCGGGTGGACGAATTCGTGAACTTGGAGCTGGACTCGCAGGTGAGGCTCAGCTGGAGCAACGTCGAGCTGCAAAACGTCATCCTCCGGCGCGCCGAGGCCGCGGGCGTCGACTTGGCCGATGTATTCGGCGCCGCGCCCGAGCCGGCGCTCAAGCAATTGCTGCAGGACAGCAGGTCCGGCCCTCGCGACGTACTACGCCGATTGAGCATTCAACTTGACGCATATCCCGATCATGCGGTCACGCCGGAAAACCTGGAGCTGACGATCGAACGCTACAGCGGCGCGTGCTTCGACCAGATTTTCGGCGCCTATGAGCGCCAGTATCCCGGGTTGGCCCGGATATCACTCATCCTTTTCGAGGGCAAGGCACCCGATATCCGGCGCGCTGCAATCGCCGAACGCCTAGATCAAATGATCGCCAGCAGCCCTGAGGTCCTAGCTGCCAAGGACCAACCTTGGGCGCGCGACGCGACGCTGCTGACAGACCTGCTGGTGCAGTTCGGTCTGGTTGCGGTTAATAAGGACGGCAAGCGAGTGCTTCCCTATCATGCCGACTATGTCGACGAGGCTGAGAAGCCTGATGCGATCTATTCCGTAGTGCCGGGATTGCGAGGGCGTCTTCGCAGGTCCTCGATGGCGGCCGGAACGAAGGTTGCAGCAAAGAAGAGACCTGGCGCAGCCAAGCGGAAATAGAAGAGGTCTAAGCTAATGCGCAGTCTGTACACCCGTCAAGTCGGCACTGACTCGTGTAGACCAGCCGGAAGATGCCTGCGCCGATGTCCGCATTAAGTCAGAAGTTTTCCGCTCGCGGAGCCTGCTGAGTTCGTGATCGACAATCAACTTCACTACTTCGATGTTCATCTCGACCTCAATGCGCGACTTCGGCTGCGGCTTGCGATCCTAGCCACCTACCAGTTCGGTCTGGCATGCGGTGCAAGCCATGCGCGGCCAAGGCCGATCCACCGTTCGAACGCCCGGACCGCCATCCCCTTGTTCAGCCAACCACTCATTGCTCCACCGCCCGCCGAGATCATGGATGCGGCGCGGCGACGTGGCGAACACTCGGTTTAACGACTGGGAAGGTGGATTTAGCAAGCAATCCAACGCCAGATCGCCCACCATCGCAGTGACGTACCCGAGTTCGACCGGTCCATAAGGCTGATAGTGCGCGCCGCAGGCCGGCTCTTCTCGATTTGCATCCTCGCCGTCAGCCCAAGTCACGACCCTGAACGAAGGCGATCCCGTTCGCCCGATATTGCACTGAAAACATCCACCCTCAGGGGCGATCGCAACGGCATGCCCGGCAACGGCGTGCGGTTCTGTCCAGGCGTAGAGGACCGGCCGGCGCCGACCTTGATCGACATGCCATCGATTAAGGGCATTTTCGGCGGACCAATTTCCCGTTGCTGCGACGATCAGGCTCGCCTTCATCAAAAGCTCGTTGTCGTTTTTTAGCGTGCCGTGCACGTCGCCGGCGCGTCCTTCGATCTGCAGATGCGGGAAGTCAGCCTGCAGACGCTCCGCCAAGGCCTCGCCCTTGTTTCGGCCGACCGACGATGCGCCGAGGGGATGCCGACCGACATTCGGCCAACTCAGAGTGTCCGGGTCAACCAGAACGATCCTGCCGACACCGGCCTGTGCCAAGCCACAGGCGATTGGCCCTCCTACCGAGCCGCACCCAAACAGAACGACGGTGCTTAGCAGCAGCCGTGCGGTTCGGGGATCCTGTCCACGCCCGTGCACCCAATCCGCGTCGGCCCGCTGGACAGAGGCCCGAATGACCGGGCTGGCGCCAAAATATCGCCCGAGCAAGATTGGTCGCGGCGTGCGTCCGGACCGAAATCCCTTTGACAAAGGCTCGACTGCCGAGCCGGGATGGGTCCACAAGTTCTTTGGATTCGGCACTTTGACCCCAATCAGGCCAGCTCCCCCGCGCCCCAATGCCCCGAGGATGGCGACGAGATAATCTGGTTCCGCGATGGCTGCCCGTTCCAGGGCCCTAACCGCATCCTCGCCCGTCGCTACCGCCCAAGCGCGCAGATCGGACGCTGTTTCCGGATAGTTGGGCGGAAGCGGCGGAACTCCAAGCCAGATGAAAGCGGCATCGTGAATTGTCGTCTCGACGTTCGCGCCGAAACGGCGGCGAACCCAGTCAGCCAGACTTTTCGCATCCTCGCCAATCACTTCCAGACCCTCTCCCCTCCAAACTTTCACTGCGCGGGACGGCGGGGCGGGGGTGAGCAGACTGAATAAGCGGGTACCGTCGGCTTGGGCCTTGTAGGCCCAGTAAGTCAGGAATTCTTCCTGGAAGTCCCTCGCGATGATCGAGCCTTCGAGCAACTCCTCAATCAGCCGGATCGATCGGTTCAGCAGGTTTTCGGCAACGGCGCAGGGATCGTCGGGATCGCATTCCGCCAGGTTGGGCAGGAGACACAGAATTCCGTCGCTCTCGACATGCGGCCACGCCATGAACTCCGGGTGATCCACCAGGGCGGTGCGGACCGGCACCGTGGGAAAAGCGGCTGTGGCCAAGACGTCTATGCGGCGCACGACGCTGTCCGGAAAAGTCACGGCCACGCGCCAGGCTCCAACGTAGGGGCGCTTTGGATAACAACCATCGATCGTCGGCCTGTCGAGGCGTTCCGGCACCTGCCCGGTCCGCTCGCGCAGCCGCGCTTCGAGCTGAAGCGCTGCCTCTCGCCAGCGAAGGGAGAGGGCCTTTTCAGGCATGACGGCCGCCGCCGGCACTGCTGACCGCGGCCGCCGCGGCCGCCGTCTGACCGAGAAGCGTAGCCGAGCCAATGATGGCTGGCGCGGTCAGCGCTGACCGCTTCTCGTTTTCCAGCCTTTCGCTGAAGAAGGTGGTTGCGAAGACCTTGTCCCAGCACTTGAGGGCGCGCTCGCGCGTGCAATCCGCATCAAACAGCGGCTGCAACGTGTCGGTCGCCTCCGTCAGCTTGTCGCGAAAGCACCGGGCACGCGTATCGTCGGGTCCGCTTGTGATGTGGTCCCCCGGCGTCACCGGATGCGCGATCTGGAGATTCCAGTCGAGCCGGTCACGCATCGCGACCATCGTGTCGTAAAAGGCGCGATCTTCGCGATCCGCCTGCCTGAAGCGTTCCGTCACCACCACGGTGATCCCGAACCCGCTGAGAATGCCGGCGCGCCAGCTGAGGCGGCTACGGGCAAACTTTTTCAAATCACGGTTGATGCGGCGCAGCTGCAGGCCATCCGCCGAATTGGCGCGCTGGTCCTCGTACCAGTCGGAGACGTCACGCGCGTCGGACCGCTTCCAGCCGCTGCTCGACGCCAGCTCGTAGTGGATCTCGTCGTCGAAAACAGTCTTGGTCACAACCCGACGATAGACGGGCAGATCAACGTGATACCCGGCTTGGTAGTATACTCGGACGCAGTTGGAGCGAACTTCCGGCGCCCGGTTGAATTTGCCGTCGTCGACGGCATCGCGCACCATCTGCCGGGCTTGAAGCGAGGTCATCTCCGCGCCGCGCTCGCCGACGAGATCTTCCTTGGCGAAATAGACGCCGTCGTCGATGTCGTAGTCGTTGTCAGGATCGCGCGTCATCGTCCGCATGGCGTAGCTACCCTGTTTGACGAATTCGAGCGGAGCAGGTTCGCCCGCTTTCGCCAGACCATTGCGCAGCCGGCTGCGGTTGGCATCCCGGCGATTGCGCATCTGGTCCTGCTCGGCCTTCGGCAGAGTTACTTCCTGATCGTGGTATGCCCGGACATCTTTGGCACAATCAAACATTTCGCTATCCTTTCACTACGTTAGTGGGAGCGCGGTTCCAGACCGCTCCATTGGCCGGCATCGCCGGCAGGTCGTTCATGAGGCGCAAAATCATCGCTCCATCAGGGCTGCATCGATCGTCACAGGCGCTCTTCGTCAGGTCGGCGTCGGTGTGCGCCTGATGCACCAGGCGATCCATTGCCTCCGGCCGGGTGTCGTCCAACGCCAGATACGGCATCATGCTGGCCGGCACAGGCTTGTTGGGGAAACGCACCCTGCGAATTGAACGTCCGCAATTGCTGATGGCGTTAGCCAGCAGCCGCGCCATATGGTCGAAGGCAAATTCCTGCGCCGAGATGGCGAGCGGCGCGACGTCGGCGCCGAGCGACCAGTCCAGCATCGACCGGTGCGCCGTCTCTGCATCGAGGTGATCGCCCTCTGGGCGCGGGCAGGTGCCGAGTGAAAAAATCTCAATGGGGCGATCGGCGTCGGCGATCGTCAACGCGTCGACTAGCCCGACCATGATCGGATTGTTGGCCCATAAGCCACCGTCGGCGAATACCTGCTGAGGTCCCCCTGGCGCGTTCGGATCGTTTATGGCGGCAAGCGAGCGAAAGATCGGCGCGGCGGTCGTCGCCATACATACATCGACCAGCGGATAGTGATCGTCGCGCACGCCGCTGCGTGGCGTTTTCTTGAACACCCAGGCGCGATGTTCACTCATCAGGACCGCGGGTATGGAAAGCGAAATACCCCGCCCATTGAAAACGTCGAGCATAGTGGTCTGACCGAGCACCGCCTCGAGAGCGCTACGAAGCGCCTTGTCGCCCTGACGCACGTAACGGCTGCCTTGGATGGCTCGGAAGGCTGCGCTCGCCTTGCCGGCGATCCGGTGCGGGAAGATTTTCGGCCCATGCTCGCGATAGAGCGCGACGATCTCCGACATAGGTCGACCGACGGCGAGCGCACAGCCGACGATCGCGCCGGTGCTTGTTCCAGTGATGAGGTCGAAGCCGCGTCCGAGGTCGAGCGCCGATTCGCCGCGGATCCGGGCGAACTGGTCCGTCAGGCGGGAGAGGAAAGCACCGGTATAAATGCCGCGCATGCCGCCTCCGTCGAGGCTGAGCACGCGGTACGGCTGCTCATAAATCTGTTTTTCTGTGGGTGACCCCATTCGTCCAACCTCGTTCGTCGATGACGAGGTTGCAATGTGCCCGCGTCCGTCCATAAGATATAGGAGCGCCCGGATATCGCGTCAAGTAATTGGACGCGATATCCACGAATGAATCGCAATAATAGAGTGATGCAATGCAACAGGACGGTGATCGGCTGCGATGGGGCGTTCTCCGACGGCTGGAGTTCATCGACTTCCGACTATTCTGGGATGGCCGTTTCAATCGCAGCGATCTGGCCGAAACCTTCGGCATCTCAACTCAGCAGGCGTCGGCCGATATCGCCCAATACGAAAAGATTGCGCCGGCAAATCTTGCCTATGATCGCGCCGACAAAGCCTACAAACGAACCGTACAGTTTGTACCCGCATTCATTGGCAAGACGATCGAGCGATATCTCTTGCAGATCGTCGCCGTCGAGAACCGGTGGATGAGGCACGAGGATACTTGGTTCGAGGCCATTCCGCCCGTTGAAGTCGTTACCCTGGGCCGTCGCTCAACCGACCCGACCGTGTTGCTTCGCGTGCTGGATGCGGTTCGCAATCGACTTGAAATCGACGTCGAGTATGCGTCGCTCACTGGTTCTATACGGCAATCCCGCACCATCGCACCGCATGCGATCGCCCACAGCGCGGGACGATGGTATCTGCGTTCCTGGTCACGTGAGCATAACGACTTTCGCGACTACAACCTCAGCAGAATTAACGAGGTAAGCGAGTGGCGGCGGTCGACGGTCGACCCCGCCCTCGATTTCGAGTGGATCCACAAGATCAATCTCGTGATCGTTCCGAACCCAGAATTGTCGCCGGAACGCCAAGCCGCAATCGCCGCAGAGTACGCCATGGAGAATGGCAACCTAGTGCGCCCATGTCGGCTTAGCCTGAGCTTCTACCTGATGACCCAGCACAATCTCGATGTTGAGCCCGGTAAGCTCAAGCCAGAGAAACAGCAAATCGTGCTGCAGAACATGGAAGAGGTTTTCCAGGCGAAAGCTGCGGCACGCCAGATGTCAATCGAGGCTTTGGCCCGCGCGAAAGGAAACCAGGGATGACCATTAGCGTGCGCAGCCGCCGCCATGTCCTTTCGAGGCCTAACGCCAGGCCACTATGCCAATAGCTGCGGTTCTATTGTTCGGCAGCCTGGCCCGCGGTGACCAAGCGGAGGGATCGGACACCGATCTTCTGATGATCAACACGGACAACGAAACTCGGCACCTCTCAAAGGGACACGCGTCGCTGTTCCTGTATCCATGGACGCAACTGAGGCTCGACGCTGGGAATGGCGATCTTTTCGTTTGCCACTTGGTCCGTGAAGCGAAGGCGCTGGTTGATCCTGAACACTATCTGTCGAAGCTCAGGGCGGCGTTTCGCTTCCGATCCAACTATGAGTCCGAGGTGAAACGGGCGACAGATTTGGGTTGGTTTCTGGTCAGGTTTGGCGAGACCCTCAATCCTAACCTGCAGGCAAAACGAACCCTTTGGTGCATCAGAACGATTCTGATTGCACGGAGCGCAGAACGTCGCGAGCCCGTCTTTGCTCCTCAGTTGCTTGCTCAGCGGACAAAATCGGACGCAGCTCGGGACCTCCTTCGCGGCCGCCACAATCCACGCGACTCAGCCGCTCTGTCTCGTTCGCTTCGCGCCTTCCTGGAAGAGGAAACAAAGACCGAGACTTTTTACCAAGAGGCGGATCGGATCACCTTCGGCCAACGCTTCGCGGCAACGTCCAATAGAGTTGCGCTGCAAACCTTGGATCAAGAAGACAAAAGCCGGGCTGGCTATCTGTGATTTCTTCACTACGAGGCGCGTGCTTTCAACCGTCTCGATAAAGCATACAACGACACTCGGACAGGTATTTTTTCCGCAGCAGGACACACTGGGACCTCGATACGCTCGTGGCGATAGGAAAGCCGAATGTTCACCCGTGAAACGTTGGTCGTCGATGGTCCGCTGGCATTCCGAACGCAGCGGATCGCCGCAGCACGCGAAAAGACACTGGGCCGCGAAATCCTGACACTCCCGCTTGTTGCAGCGCGTCTCGCTGGTGGGTTCATAACGCCTGCCGGCACGGACGTTCTTTATCCGGCCATTCAGGCAGCATTGGCTGCTGGACGTTTTCAGGAGATCGGCCGCGTCTCAGGCCTGCCAGGTATGCCGCGAGCGGTTCTCGAGTCGCTCAACGCGGCATGGCGGGCTGATATCGATCTAGCCTCTCTCCCCCAACAGATCGGGCGCTTCGCCGATCTGCATCTGATCGAGAGGCATCTACGTGACCAGCTCCCTGCATCCCGGAGGCTTCCGCGCGATCTCCGTGACGACGCTTTGGCGCGTGTTTCCCATGCGCGGACCTTGCTTGGGCGGGTGACACTCGCCGGGATTGTTGACATCGACGCTCTGTGGCGTCCCCTCCTCAATCAGCTTGCGCGGTTCACCGAGGTGACTTTTCCGCAGCCTGCTTCAGATAATCCAGGGTGTTGCGGGTGATCCTGAGCAACTCGCGATAGCGCTTGATCCGTTTGGGACGGCCGCGGCTGTACTGGATCGTCCACGCCCGCTTCTTCGCCACTCGGCTGTGATCGTGCCATTGGATCGCGCTGCCCAAGGCATCCGCCTGCTGCAACAGCCGCACCATCACCCGCACGGCATCCCACAGCAGAGCGCTGTCGCTCGGCTCGTGGATGAGCGCCGCGGCGCGCTGATCGTCTTGTGCAAGACCGACTTCTTCGGGCTCCACCCCCACGGCAGCCGGGCAAAGGCCCGGAACGAGGCGGAGTCTTCGAGATGGAATGCCAGCTCTTCATAGCTCAGTTGGCGGTGCTGCTTGAGCAGCGCGCAGCGCAGCACGGCCTCAGCCGGCAGGCCCTTGCGGCCGGTCTCCTTCACACCGTGCCGACGCAGGTCCCCAGCCACTAACGCGAGCAGGTCGCGGTGTTCGTCCAGCCATCGCGACATGGCTTTCAGTTCACGGCCGATCTCGTGTCCGGCGAAAAGATCGAATATA
>NZ_JAAKZF010000136.1 GCF_011045125.1 Allomesorhizobium camelthorni
CCCCGATCGCCCAGCGCAACAGCCTCGATGATCTTCGGGTTTGGCAGCGACGTGAACGCGATATCGGCCGACGAGGCTGCCTCAGAGGCCGTCGCGGACGCGGTGATCGCCTGGTTGCCGGCCGCTGCTCCTGCCGCTTGCACGGCCTCGACCTTGTTTGAATCCAGGTCGAAAAGGGCAAGTTCGTACCCCGCGCGCGCCAGGTTGCTGGCCATTGGCCCGCCCATGTTGCCCAACCCAATGAATGCAATCCGCATGTATATCTCCGTTCAGTAGCCACCCGGCACGTCGATCTAACCGCCAGCCTGTTTTCGGCGCGCTGTCGTAACTGGATTCAGCCAAATCACTCTTTCTCACTCGGATTGACTTGGCAAACGAATATAATTATCCAGTCATATCGAGAATTTCGATTTGACAGCGGTGCTTCTTGAACATCGAACACATCAGGGCATTTTTGGAAGTCATCACGACCGGCAGCTTCCAGCACGCCGCCGACCAGCTCCATGTCACGCAGTCAACCATCAGTGCTCGGATAAAAGCGCTAGAGGATCGACTAAACCGTCAGCTGTTTAATCGCAAGCGCAACGGAGTGACCCTTACCACGGGGGGGCACCAGTTCCATTCGAGTGCGGTGAACATCGTGCGCGCCTGGGAACGTGGCCAGCAGGTTGCCACGCTGCCGGAAGGCCTGAATGCTTTCGTCACTCTGGGGGTTGAAGATAATCATTGGCCCCGTATCGTCCCCGGCTGGTTGGAGCGTATGGCGAAGGCGCTACCGGACGGCGTCGCGAGCGCGATCAGCGAGCGCTCGGATATCCTTATGGAGAAACTGCGAGCCGGACTGCTCGACATTGCCGTGCTCTATGACCCGCGTCATTGCGCGGAGGCGCGGATCGAGCCCCTCATCAGCGAAGAACTCGTGATGGTGTCGACCAATCGACGCGCGGTCCAGAGCGGTGTGGTTCCCGGCTACGTCTTCGTGGATTGGGGGGAAACGTTCCGGGCCCAGCACAGCATGCATTTTCCTGGCGTGTTTAGCCACAAGCTGACGATCCGCAGTTCGGCGGTAGCAATGGATCATATCCTGGCCAACAGCGGCTCCGGGTATTTCCTGGCCGAGTCCGTGGCGCCCCACATCAAGTCCGGCCGCCTGCATCTGGTCGAGGGGGCGCCGCGTTTTCAGCGAACAGTCTTCATCGCCGTTCGTATTGACGTCATTGCGCCGGAATCTATCGAAACCGCTGTGGCTGCCTTGCGCGACACGATTGCCTGAATTTCCAGTCCACTATCAGAGAGATAACATGAAAATCACAGCGTTGAAGACGCGGCTCACCGACGTTCCTTTTGCAAAGCCAATTACGACCGCCATTCATGACATGCGTTCGGTAGGCTGCCTGCTCGTTTACCTGGAAACCGATGTCGGGCTGGTTGGCCAAAGCTATATTTTCACCCTGAACGCAGTCCGGCTCAAAGCGTTCGACGAGATGGTTCGCGGTTTTTCGCACCGCGTGGTAGGATGTGACCCCCACTTCGTGACAGCGATCAATACGTCGATCTGGGCGGACATTAACCCTACAGGCTATGCCGGCGTTACTATTTCCGCCCTTTCTGCGCTGGATACCGCCTGTTGGGACCTCATCGGCAAAGGTGTGGACCGACCTCTGCATCACATTTTCGGGGCCTGCCGGGATCGCGTCCGCACTTACGCCAGCGGGGGATTGTGGCTCTCGCAGACCACGGATGAGCTCGTCGAAGAGGCAGCGAGCTTTCTTGAACAGGGCTTCCGCGCCATGAAGGTCCGCGTTGGCAACGCCGACCCTTATCGCGATTTCGAACGCGTCAAGGCGGTACGGGAGGCGGTCGGACCATCGATCGAGATCCTGACCGACGCCAATCAGGCGCTCCGACCCAAACAAGCCATTCGGCTCGGCAGGATGCTCGAAGAACTCGATGTCGGTTGGCTAGAGGAACCAGTGTCAGTGCACGACCTCACGGGTCAGGCAGAAGTTCGGCGCGCTCTCGATATCCAAATCGCGTCCGGCGAGACTGAATGGACCCGCTTCGGTATCCGGAACACGATTGACGCGCGTGCGGCTGACGTCTTGATGCCCGACCTGCAGCGAATAGGCGGGCTTACAGAGATGCGCCGTGTTGCCGCGCTGGCGGAAGCCCACAGCTTGCCGATTTCGACGCATATCTTCACCGAACACAGCCTGTGCATTGCCGGATCATCGGCCAACTGCATATCAGTGGAGCATATGCCGTGGTATGCACCCCTGTTTCAGGAACAGATGGAGATTGTTGACGGCGACGTCTTGATCCCGATCAGGCCCGGGACAGGTTTTACATTCGATGAAGCGGCGGTCGAGCGCTTTGCGATCGATCGCTGACGACCGCCCCATCGACAAAGCCGATGCCAGGTTCGAATTATATTCGTTAGTTAAATGTCCGGCTTTCTTGTAATTCTTTCATGGGGAACCCATGCAGCCACAGCTGCGGGATTTATCGCCTGAATGGAACACCAACAGGAGAGAGCCATGGTGTCGTATACGCTTAAGCTGACTGCCGCTGCCTTCCTTGCCACTGTTGCCGCAACCGCGGCTGAAGCGAAATGCGGCGATGTGACAATCACGGAAATGAACTGGGCCTCGGCCTCGATCGTCACAGGGATCTCCAAGTTCCTCATGGAGCAGGGCTGTGGCTGCAAGGTCACGGTTGTACCGTCGGCCACAGCCACGGCGGTCACCTCGGTTGCGGAAACGGGACGTCCGGACATCGTCACCGAACTTTGGCTCAATGGCGCCCCGGCATATCCGGGCTTGGTTACAGCCGGTAAGGTCAAGACTTTGGGCAACGTCCTTACTCCTGGCGGCATTGATGCTTGGTGGGTCCCGAAATATCTGGTGAACGAGCATCCGGAGCTAGCAACTGTCGACGGGATCCTCGCGCACCCGGAATGGGTTGGCGGCAAGTTCCATAACTGCCCCGAGGGTTGGGGCTGCAAAATTACCAACAACCATTTGGCCGAAGCCTTCGATCTAAAGGGCCACGGCATTAGCGTGTTCGACCACGGGTCCGGCGAAACGCTCGCCGCCGCCATCGCGGCGGCCTACGAAAACAAGGAGCCTTGGTTCGGCTACTATTGGGGGCCGACATCCGTCCTGGGCAAGTACGAGATGGTTCAGGTCGATATCGGTCCGTACAACGCTGACGTGCACGCCTGTAACGCCGTTGAAACCTGCTCGACGCCTGGAAAGTCGGCTTATCCGCCGGCCGAGGTCGTAACTGCTGCAACGACCGATTTTGAGAAGCGCGAGCCCGAAATCGCTCAGCTCATGTCGAAGGTCACCTTCACCAACGACCAGATGAGCGAGATCCTCGCCTGGCAGGAAGACAAAAAGGCTTCATCCGAGGAAGCTGCGGTGCATTTCCTGACCACGTACAAGGATGTATGGGCGAATTGGTTGAGCCCAGAGGCAAAAGAGAAGCTTGCGGCGGTTCTGAAGTAAGACCCATTTTCTCACCATTCTCCTTGGGCAGAGGTCCATTCGATGAATATCTACTCCCTGGTGGCTGGCGCAACCGCCATGCTCTTGTTCGGCAGCGGCATTGCCGCTGCCGATTGCGGCAAAGTCACAATCACGGAAATGAACTGGGCCTCGGCCGCCATAGTGACCTCGGTCTCGAAATTCCTCATGGAAAAAGGCTACGGTTGCGACGTGCAGGTCGTGCAGACCTCCGTCGCGCCGGCGGTGACTTCCATCGCCGAAAAGGGCGAGCCTGATATCGTGACCGAGTTGTGGATCAACTCGGCCCCCATGTACGAAAAGCTCGAAGCGGAAGGCAAGGTCGTCACCCTCGGGAACGCACTTTCTGACGGCGGTATCGGCGGCTACTGGATTCCGGCCTATCTTGCTGAGGCGCACCCCGAGTTGACAAAACTGGAGGGCATTCTTGCCCATCCCGAGCTCGTGGGTGGGCGGTTTCATAGCTGCCCTGAGGGATGGGGGTGCCGCATCGTCGCGGACAACCTTCAGAAGGCCTGGGATTTCGAAGGGCACGGCCTCAAGGTCTTCAACCACGGGTCAGGCGAGACATTGGCAGCGTCTATCGAGGTTGCTTACACCAATAAGGAGCCGTGGTTCGGCTACTATTGGTCGCCGACGCCGACCATGGCGAAGTTCCCTCTCGTGAAGGTGGATATGGGCGAGTATGTCGAGGCGATCCATACCTGCAATCGCAGCGCCGACTGTCCGAACCCTGGCAAGTCGGGCTACCCGCGTGACCGGGTCCTGACTGCATCGACCAGCGCCTTTCTCGAGCGTCAGCCTGACGTCGCAGACCTGATGCGAAAAGTAAGTTTCACCAACGAGATGATGAACAGCCTGCTGAAGTGGCAATTTGACAAGAAAGCCACTGCGGAGGAAACAGCGGTTCACTTCCTGAGCAATCACAAGGCGATCTGGTCTGCCTGGTTGAATGAAGCCGCGAAAGCAAAATTGGCGACACTGCTGAAATAATCAGGGTCGACGAAGACCTCCCTCTGTTGGATTCTGGTGGAGGCACCCGCATGAGGCCGCGGCTGCCTGGTGGCGACAAGTTCAAGGCTGGATATGGCAGTGTACGGAAAACTTATTTGACACACTTAGGCTGCGGTCGTGGTGCGACGCTGGGGCTACCGGTGGCCCCATGACAATGAACGACCTCCTCGCAAAGGCTGGTGGAGGAACCGACCAAACGGAAGCACTGCCATTCCCGTCCCTTGACGTCCTTCACAAGGCCTGCGGTGCGATCCCGCGAACCCGCGACATGACCGCAGCCCTAGAGCGTTTTTTCCTTGATGTGAAGGATCCCGTCAAATTCGTTCTGGACCCGCTTACGCAGCCGTTGAGTTGGGCGCTGCGGAACGCCATTGACGTCATGCAGTCTCTTCCGTGGTGGGCCGCGATTCTGATCCTGGTAGCCGTCGCCCAATTCGCCGGACGACGCGTCGGCGTGACTGTTTTTGTGTTGGCTTCGTTTCTGGTCCTCGCCTTCATCGACCATTTCGGATACGCGATGCAGACACTGGCTATCATCCTCGTCTGCACCGTCATTTGCGTCCTCTTTGGCGTGCCGATCGGGATTGCGATGTCGCGTAGCGACCGGATGGAGCGGTGGCTGACACCATTTCTCGACATGCTGCAGACCCTACCGACATTCGTGTATCTGATCCCGCTCATCTTCCTATTCAGCATTACCGAACCGAAGTTGTACGGTATTGCGATCATTCTTTATGCCATTGTCCCGTCGATAAGACTGACAAACTTGGGCATTCGGCTTGTCGATCGCGATGTCCTCGAGGCGGCGGATGCATTCGGCATGACATCCCGGCAGAAGCTGTACCGGGTCGAGTTGCCGCTGGCGCTGCCGAATATTATGGCAGGCATCAACCAGACCATCATGCTGTCGCTGTCCATGGTTGTTATCGCGTCGCTCGTTTCCGCGCCGGGACTCGGAACCCTGGTGCTACGCGGCATCAACAAGCTCGAACTCGGCGTTGGGCTCGTGGCGGGCCTCGGTATCGTTCTGCTGGCCGTGATCCTTGACCGTGTAAGCCGGGCTGCCCTCCAACGTGTCAACAAGATGCACCAGCCGCGGGCCTGAGCATGACCGAAAGCTTGTATCGATCCGTAACCTGTACAAGATCTTTGGCGCCAACGCGCCGACCATGGTTGCCCGCGCCAAAGCGGGAATGCACAAGAAGGACATGTTGAAGGACCACGGGCACGTGCTCGGTCTGCGGGATATCAACGTCGAGATAAAAAAGGGCGAAATCACGGTCATCATGGGCCTGTCGGGCTCCGGGAAATCCACCCTGATCCGCCACCTTAACCGTTTGATCGATCCTACGGCTGGTGAGGTGATCGTCAACGGCACCGACATCATGAAGCTGGACCGGGCGCAGTTGCTGCAACTGCGCCGCACGCAGATGTCCATGGTATTTCAAAAGTTCGCCTTATTACCGCATGAGACAGTCCTGAAGAACACAGGCATGGCATGTTCGGTGCGCGGGGAGGACCGGGTCAAAACGGACGAGACTGCTCGCAAGTGGCTGGCCCGGATAGGCCTTGCGGGTGCGGAGCAAATGTACCCCCACCAGCTTTCCGGGGGCATGCAGCAACGGGTCGGCCTCGCCCGGGCCCTGACCTCCAACTCCGAACTGATGCTTATGGACGAAGCTTACTCAGCTCTGGACCCGCTCATCCGGTCCAGTATGCAGGACCTCCTACTCGAACTTCAGAAGGACCTGCAGAAAACGGTCGTGTTCATCACGCATGATCTCGATGAGGCGCTCAAGCTGGCGGACCACCTTGTGATTTTGAAGGACGGGGAGATCGTGCAGCAGGGCGAGCCGCAGAACATCCTATTGAACCCGGCTGATCCTTACATCGAGGACTTCGTGAGCGATATCAACCGGGCCCGCGTTCTGCGCGTCCGCTCGGTCATGGAGACGACGGGCACGGACGACGACGGCTATGAAGTGCTGGAGGGCGATGAAAACCTCGAGCAGGCGATCCTTCGCTCCGGCGGTGCGGCTGACAAGGCGTTTGCGGTGCATTCGGAGGGGAAGCGGGTCGGCACTCTGAGAATGACAGACGTTCTTAAAGCCCTTGTGCCCTCCGCAGCACGCAATCCCACCGCTTTCTAAGGAGGACAACAATGGGTCTCTCGTGGCGCTGTTCGACCGAATGGACCACGCTGTTGCCGCGTAAGTGTCCGGCGAAATGGCTGCGATCCCTCATGTCGATGCTCATCAAGCGTCGCTTCGGTTAAACGTCGGTCTGCCGCCATGCTGGCGAAATGACGGTGAGTGAATGTGTGGAATACGATGCCACCGGTTTGGCCTCTCTTGAGCGCGGGCGTAGTGACTCCTGTGGGGGCTGATGCGCTTGGCCCGCGAGGCTTCCGAGGAGATTATCCGACGCATTAACGCTGTAGTCATTATGCGATCCGGGAACGTACTTGTAGGTAGCCGGAGAGCGCGCTTTCTCGGGAGACGCTGCCTGCCTCTCGAGACCCAGCTAACTACCGCGATGCCAAGCGTCGCCATGCCCCGTGGTGGTGTCTCTCGCACCAACCCGATGATTTTCGCAGAGAAACCACAACAACATGAACACGTGGATGTCCGAGATCGTGCCTACATCGACTAGGAGGCTGCTGAAGACGCAAGACACACACGGTGCTCGGCCATGAATCCCACGAACGAACCCCCATCTTTGAGGACCCGCCACATGACGCTCGCCTCGATCCCCAACCCCGACCTCGCCATAGCTGCCGAGAACAAGCCGCGCTGGAGCCTGCCCGACCACCGCCGCCACGGCTTCCACAACCTCCACAGGATCGCCCGATACAGTCTCTCCTTCCGCGCACCCTCGGTCCTGCCCCTGGTAAAGCAGGTCGACTGGACGATCGGCGAACGGCCCGAAGTCGCGCGCTTCCTCGCCATGCCGCATTTCTCCGCCTTCGTCGTGTTGCAGAGCAACCACATCCTTTACGAGGCCTATGCGCCAGACTTTGGTCCTAACAGGCCGCACAGCATCCAGTCGATCACCAAGACGACGCTGAACCTCATGCTCGGCCGCGCGGTCGCCGACGGCCTGGTGGACCTTGGCCGCAGAGTTAGGGACTATCTGCCCGAGATTGGCGCGGGCTATGCGGATGCAACGCTGCGCGATGTCGCCGACATGAACGTTGCCAACGACTTCTCCGAGGACCTCAGCGATCCTGACACGATGTGGTGGGACATGGAGCGTGACGCAGGATGGCGCCTGCCGCCGAAGGGCGAGAAGGAGGGTACAATTCGCTCCTTCCTCTGTGGGATCACTAGCGACAATCTCGTGAACCGCACCGGCGAGGCGCTCTACAAGTCGACCAACAGCGAAATCATCGGCTGGGTCATTGAGCGCGCCAGCGGCCGGGCGCTGCGCGACTGGCTGATCGAGATCGTCGAGGCAGCGGGCCTCGAAGGATGCTTCCACATCACCTGCGACCGCGAGGGCGTGCCGCTGGTCGACGGCGGCGCATGCCTCTCCGCCCGCGATCTCGCGCGCTACGGCCTGCTCTTCGCGCGCAAAGGCGAGGGTGTCGACGGCCGCCGCGTGGGCGATGCCGCCTTCATCGAAGACACCCGCCGCAATCCCGGGCCTTCCCTACAGAAGTCACGCCGCTATAGCCGCCAAACGATGACCGACGGCACCTGGCTCGGCCACGGCGGCTGGGGCGGTCAGTACATGCTTGCAAACCCCGACACCGGCACTGTCGTCGTCTACTTCAGCGTGCTCGAGAACAAGAGCGCCTCGGACGGCAACTTCAGCGATCAGCTAGTGGAGATGATGGCCAATCTTGCTGCAGAGTTATGAGGTGGTCGTTTCTCCGCAGAGGAACATATGGAAGCGGATGCCGCGCTTTATTCGCAGTTGATCGATATTTCGAAAGTGATGCTTCGGAACCCCGGAAATGCAGTCAGCCTTTCCGGTCTGATTCTGTGGTGCCCGCCTCGCCTGGGTCAGCCGATCGGCCAGGATA
>NZ_JAAKZF010000137.1 GCF_011045125.1 Allomesorhizobium camelthorni
TTCTTCCTGGATGATCAGGAAGTAGTTCTCGCCGCCGTCGCGGCGGATGTTCTGCTGCGTGCGGACGATCTGTTGGACGTCGGTCGCGACATGCGCCATCTCCAGACCGGCACGGCCCTCGATCTGAACCGCGCCGCGCGTCGTCGCCCGGCTGTCTCCAGGACGCGCGTCAAACTGTCCGCAGACACGCTGCAGGTCACTGCGAAACTGCTCGATCGGCAGCTTGGCCGAGGGCACTTGGGTCAGCATGGCCCGAAAGGATGCAGCAGAAGGGATTTCGACGCAATCGACGAAATCAGGCGTCCTGTCGTCCGAGTCCAAGCCGCCCGTCGCTGACCTTCAAGACAAGCTCCCCACTCTCTCGCATCGTGGCATTGAGGAGAATTTCAAGGGAGGAGTGCCATGCCCGACTACGGCATGATGATCGGCGGCGCGCGTGTCGCGGCTGCGGAAACGTTCGGCGTCTACAATCCATCGACGGACGAAGAGGTGGGCCGTGCGCCCAACTCCTCGCCGGCCGACCTCAACGCCGCCGTCGGAGCGGCGCGCGCCGCGTTCGAGGACTGGTCGAAGACGCCGGACGGTGAACTACGCGCGGCCTGCGAGGCCGTCACCGCCAAGATCGGCGAGCATGCCGAGGAACTGGCTGTTCTCCTCACCAAGGAGCAGGGCAAGCCGCTCGGCGGGCTAGGTTCGCGGTGGGAAATCGGCGGTGCCCAGGCCTGGGCCGGCTACACGTCCAACCTGTCGCTGGCGATGAAGGTCCTCCAGGACAACAACGAGGGCCGGGTAGAGATGCATCGTAATCCGCTCGGTGTCGTCGGCTCGATCACGCCGTGGAACTTCCCGGTGATGATCGCCGTCTGGCACATCCTGCCTGCGCTGCGCACCGGCAACACCGTAGTGGTCAAGCCGTCGCCGTATACCCCTCTGGCGACGCTGCGCCTCGTCGAGCTGATGAACGAGGTTCTCCCCGCCGGCGTGGTCAACGCGGTCGCCTCGGATGACCGGCTGCACAACATCGGAGCCGCGATGTCGTCCCATCCGGATATTGCCAAGATCGTCTTCACCGGTTCGTGCTCGACCGGACAGAAGGTGATGATGTCGGCTGCCGAGACGATGAAGCGGCTGACCCTCGAACTCGGCGGCAACGATGCCGGCATCGTCCTGCCCGACGTCGACCCGAAGGCGATCGCCGAGGGCCTGTTCTGGGGAAGCTTCATCAACAACGGCCAGACCTGTGCGGCCATGAAGCGGCTCTACGTCCACGACGACGTCTACGACCAGGTCTGCGACGCCCTTGTCGCCTATGCGCGCAACATCCCCGTTGGCGATGGGCTGGACGAGGGTTCCGTGCTCGGACCGGTCAACAATCGGCTGCAGTTCGACAAGGTATCGCGGCTCGTCGCCGAGGCCCGGAGCAAGGGACGCGTGCTGCTCGGCGGCGAACCCGGTGGGGGATTGTTCTTCCCGCCGACAATCATTGCCGACCTCGACAACGCCGATCCGCTCGTCGCCGAGGAGCAGTTCGGACCGGCCCTTCCGATCATCCGCTATACCGATCTGGAGGAGGCGATCGCGGCTGCGAACGACAGCCCGAACGGACTCGGCGGCTCGGTCTGGTCCAAGGACATCGATAAAGCGAAGCAGGTGGCCCGCCGGATGCAGTGCGGTTCCGTCTGGATCAACAAGCACGGCGCCATCCAGCCCAATGCGCCGTTCGGAGGCGTCAAGAAATCTGGCCTCGGCGTTGAGTTCGGCGAGGAAGGGCTCGCCGAATACACCGACATTCAGGTCGTCTTCAGCTGAGGCGATCGCAATGGCATTGAAAAAGTTCGATTACATCATCGTCGGTGGCGGCTCGTCCGGCTGTGTGGTCGCCAATCGCCTGTCCGAGGATCCGGGCGTGCGTGTCCTGCTCATCGAGAGCGGCCGCCGCGACGCCGACCGCTGGATCAACATTCCCGCTACCTTCTTCAAGGTCATCGAGAAGGGGCGCGACATCGTCGCTTATGTCGGCGAGCCGTCGAAGCACCTGAACGGCCGCCCCGCGATCGTGGTGCAGGGACACGTCCTCGGCGGCGGGTCGTCGGTGAACGCCATGATCTACGTTCGCGGCCAGAGCCAAGACTATGACGGCTGGGCACAGGACGGCAACCGCGGCTGGAGCTATTCTGACGTTCTGCCGGTGTTCCGCGACCTCGAGAACAATATGCAACTCGCGGGCGAATATCACGGCACTTCCGGCGAGCTTCACGTCTCGGAAACCGGCTTCCATCATCCGCTGTCGCGCGCCTTCATCAGGGCGGCGCAGGAAACCGGCATCCCGTACAACCCCGACTTCAATGGCGCGCTGCAGGAAGGCGTCGGGTTCTATCAGACGACAACGCGTGACGGTCGCCGCTGGAGCGCGGCGCAGGCGTTCCTGCGCCCCGCCGAGAAGCGCGGCAACCTCACCGTGCTGACCGAGACAAGGGTGGCCCGCGTCACCTTCCAGGGCAATCGCACCACCGGCGTGCAGCTCGAAAACAGCACGACATACGAAGCCGGCGGTGAGGTGATCCTGTGCGCGGGGCGATCGAGACCCCCCGACTGCTACAGCTTTCAGGCGTGGGGGCCGCGGAACATTTACGCCAGCACGGGATCGCCGTGGTGGCTGACCTCCCCGGCGTCGGCGAAAACTACCAGGACCATCTGGAATCGACAGTCCAGGGCGAGACGATCGATCCGGTCTCCATCTTCGGCCAGGACAAGGGCCTGACTGCCGTCCGGCACATGCTTCAGTACGTGACCACCCGCACTGGTCTCCTGACTTCGAACGTCGTGGAAAGCGGGGCGTTCATCGACGTGTCCGACGCGGGTATCCCGGACATCCAGTTCCACGTCCTGCCCTTTATGGTCGGCTGGGTCGACCGGGCGCCGATCCCGCAACACGGCATTGCCATCGGTCCATGCTTCCTGCGGCCGAAGTCGCGCGGCAGCGTCAAGCTGCGTTCGTCGAACCCGAAGGATCCTGCGCTTTTCGACGCGGGCTCCTTCTCCGATCCGGACGATCTCGAGGTGCTCGTACGCGGCGTCGGCAAGGCCATCGAGATTCTTGAGGCGCCTTCGCTGGCCCGGATCGTCAAGCGGCTGGCCCTGCCGGAGCCCGGGGTCGAGAAAGACCCGGCGCGGCTGCGCGACTATGTGCGCCAGACCGCGAAGACCGTGTTCCATCCCGCCGGTACGGCCAAGATGGGACCGGATTCCGACCGGATGGCCGTGGTGGACACTGAGTTGCGCGTGCGGGGGACTCGCGGCCTCAGGGTCTGCGACGCCTCGATCATGCCGCGGCTGATCTCGGGCAACACCAACGCGCCGACGATGATGATTGCCGAGAGGGGGGCACGCTTCATCGCGGGGAAGGAATCACTGAACCCCTGATCAAGCAGGGACACTGAGGGAGGAGACGATGAAGAGACTTTTGGTTCTAGGGCTGGCGGTGCTCGGCGCCGCGACTCTGTCGGGAACGGCCGCGGCGCAGGACAAGCCCAGATGCGGCGCCGGCAACGGCACTGCCGCGACCGGCGCGCCGATCAAGGTCGGCGGCATCTTCGGAAATGCCGCGCCCGGCGACTTCTCGTCGGCGACCGACGCGGCGAAGGCCTTCTTCGACTGCGTCAACGCCAGCGGCGGCATCCACGGCCGTCCGGTCCAGTACATGATCGAGAACGACCAGTGGAACCCCGAGCTCGCGGGCCAGGCGGCGTCCAAGCTGGTGCGCGACGAAGGCGTGGTCGCGATGGTCGGCAACGCCTCGTTCGTGGAAATGAGCGTCAACGCGCCGCTCTACGCCAGGGAGAACATCATGGCGATGGCTTCGGGGTGCGCTGTCTCGGAGTGCTTCGAGAGCTCGAGCATCGTCTCCACCAACCAGGGGCCGCTGGCCTCCTCGGTCGGAGCGGCGATCTATGCCGTCGAGGAACTCGGCGCGAAGAACATCTCCTGCATCGGCCTGGCTATCCCCTCCGTCGGGAACTGGTCGTGCGGCGCGGTCGAGGAATACATGGCGTCGAAGGGCCTCGCGGGATCGTCGGTCTTGCTCAATCCGGCGGCGCCGGACGTCAACTCCGGCCTTCTCGAAGCAATCGCGTCCGGTGCGGACACGATGCTGGTCAACCTGCCGGCCGGCCTCGCGATTGCTGTCCTGGGTTCGGCGAAGGAACAGGACATCCGCGACACCTACAAATGGATCAGCTCGACGCCGCTCTACGACCGCTCGGTGCCCGGCGCGCTCGGCGAGTACTGGGACGGCGCCATGTTCGTCAACGCCGAACTCACCCCCTTCGACGGTACCGGCCCTGACAACGTGCATTGGCTCTCGGTGATGGACGCCTACGCCAAGGCCGAGGATCCGCGCGACACGTTCAGCCAAGCCGGTTACCTGTCGGCCAAGTTCTTCACCCAGATGCTCGAGGCGATGGACCCTGGCGACATCGACGTCCGCGCAAAGGTCACCGCGGCGATCAAGGCGATCGCCGGCTACAGGAGCGATCTGATCTGCGGACCCTACTATGTCGGCGAGGTGGACCGTCATATGCCCAACCACGCGGGCACCATGGTCAAAGTGTCGGGTGCCGGCTTCGAAGTCGTTCGCGAATGCTACGAATACGAGGGTCCCTACTTCGCGCCCCTGATCGAGGCCGAGAAGAAGTTCGGACTGCGCTGACCGACATGTCGGCTCGCTCGGTCCGCGCTGAGAGCGGACCGGGCGTCCCCTGGGGGCGACGATGCAGAAGCACATTCAATCCGTGTCGGCCTATGTCGTCCTGATGGCGGCGATCATGACCGCGCTGACCTGGGCCATGCCGGCCAAGATCGTGGGCCTGTTCGTGGTCTCCGGGCTCGCGGTCGGCTCGCTCTACGCGCTCGGCGGCATCGGCCTGGTCGTCCTCTACCGCGCCACCGGAGTCCTCAATCTCGGTGCCGGCGCCATCGGAGCCTTCAGCGTGATGCTCGCCTGGCAGCTCGATGTCAGGGGATGGCCGGCGCCCCTGACCTGGCTGGCAGCGATCGGCGTCGCCACGGGCCTGTCGCTCATCTACGGCCGGCTGATCGCCCCGCGGCTCGCCTGGCGCGATCCCGTGGTCAAGGCGGTGGCTACCCTGGGCCTCGCGCTGATCGTCCTTGGAGTGACGGCCTTCCTCTGGGAAGACGACGTGCGCAAGTTCTCCCTTCCGACGGACGAGGTAGGGGTGACCATCCTGGGCCTGCGCGTGACGGTGACCCGGCTGATCGTCGCGTGCGCGGCCGTCGCCATCGTCGTCGGCATATCGCTCTTCCTCGCCTGGACACGGGTCGGCCTGCAGATGCGCTCGCTGGCCAACGACCGCGACCTATCGGCCCTGCTCGGCGTTCCGATCCTGCGGGTGGAGACGCAGGCGTGGGGCATTGCCGGCGCGATCGCGGGCTTCACCGGGCTGATGTTCGGCGATCTGGTCCGCCTGGAGCCGACTATCATCACCTTCCTAGTCATTCCCTGCATCGCCGCCGCCATCTGCGGCCGGCTGCATAGCCTCGGCCTCGTGCTGGTCGGCGGACTGTCCATCGGCGTCATCGAATCGCTGATGACCCTGTCGCCGACCTTCAAGTCGGTGCGGTCGATGGCGCCGTTCGTCATCGCCGCGCTGGTGCTGATGTGGATGCAGCGCGGCCGCCGTCCTCTCTTCGCGGGAGATCAGTAGTGGCGTATTCGACCTCCGGGATCGCGGGGCTCGCCTTCGCCGCCCTCACCGCCGTCTTCCTGCCGGTGCTCGTCGGCAGCCAGTGGGTGCTGATCTTCACCTCGACGGCGTGCTTCGCGCTGGCCGCCGCCGGCATCGGCCTGATGTATGCCCGTCTCAACATGGTCTCGCTAACGCAGGTGGGGCTCATGGGCGTGGGCGGATGGGTGACGCTGCGGATGAACCATGGCCTCGGCCTGCCCTTCGAGTTCAACCTGCTCGCGGCCGGTGTCGTCACCGCCGCCTTCGGCATGCTTCTGGCGCTGCCGGCGCTGCGCATGCGCGGGCTCTACCTCGCCCTCATCACCCTGATGTCGGCCGGCGGCATCGAGATCGTGCTTTCCACGTTCCGTTTTCCGAATGGCGGCGAGGGGTTCTGGGGTGTCATGCCCTCGGTCGCGGCGCCCTTCCGCCGTCCTGTGCTGGCCATCGAGGACGGCGCCTATCTACGCTACGCGATCGTCGTGTCGACGCTCGGCATGCTGCTCATCGAACTGCACCGGCGAGGCGCTCCGGGTCGCGCCTGGGCAATGATCCGCCGCTCGGAGGCGGCCGCGATGGCGTCCGGGGTCAATGTCACTCTCTACAAGGCATGGGCGTTCGCCTTGTCCGGGCTGCTGGCCGGCTTGGCCGGCGGGCTGCTCGCCGGCTCGATCGGGCTGCTCGACGCGGCGACCTTCCGCGCACCGGAATCGATCATGCTGTTCGCGCTCGCGGTGGTCGGCGGCGCCGGGAGCTGGCCGGGCGCTGTGATCGCCGCCATCCTCTACCGGGTGCTGCCGGCGCTGTTCAACGACTGGGGTCTCAATCCGGACCTGGCGCTGGTCATCTTTGGCGCGGCGCTCCTGCACGCCATTATGACCGCTCCCGAGGGGATCGCCGGCCAGATCAGGGCCGCCCTGCCGAGGTGGGCGAAATGATCGAGCTCGAGAAGCTCACGGTGAAGTTCGGCGGCGTGACAGCGCTCGACCACGTCTCGGCGCGCTTCGAGAAGCCGGTCAGCGGCATCATCGGACCAAACGGCGCGGGCAAGACGACGACGATGAACGTTATCTCGGGCTTCCTCCGCGCCACCGGCCGGGTCTGCGTGGACGGAGTCGACCTTGGCGGCCTGTCTCCGCATAGGCGGACCCGATGGGGCCTGCGCCGCTGCTTCCAGCAGGAACAGATCGCGGATGACCTCAGCGTCGCCGACAATCTGCAGGTGCTGCTGGATGCGCTTCCGGGAACGCGCACCGAGAAGCGGGCGGACCTCGACAGTGCGCTCGACGTGACCGGGCTGTCGGCACGCGCGGATACGCCCGCCTCGGAGCTCAATACCTACGAACGGCGGCTGACGGATCTCGCACGCTGCCTGGTCGGCCGTCCGCGCCTGGTGGTACTCGACGAGCCGGCGGGAGGTCTAGGTCCGTCCGAAACGGCACACCTGGGGGACCTCATCCTGAGCATCGCCGTCTTGACGGGCGCGCAGACGTTGGTGATTGACCATGACGTCGACCTCATCTCGCGTATCTGCGAGCAGACGCTGGTGCTCGATTTCGGCCGCCGCATAGCATGCGGTGAGACCGCGGCGGTCCTGGAGGATCCAAAGGTGAGGGCTGCCTACCTGGGCATCGCGGAAGAGGGCGCGTGAATGCTCGAGGTCGCTGATCTGACGGTTCGGCGCGGCTCCAAGACCGTCGTCTCTGGTGTCGGCCTGGCGGCTGAGCGAGGCAAGGTACTGGCGGTTCTGGGCGCGAACGGCGCTGGCAAGTCGGAACTCGTGTTGGCGATGGCCGGGATGCTGCCGGTGCAGTCGGGGGAGGTGAACGTAGATGGGCGCTCGATCCGCGGCCTGGCGCCGGACCAGATCCGCAAGGCTGGGATCGCCGCCGTGCCCGAAGGTCATCGCGTGCTCACGCAGCTGAGCGTAGAGGACAATTTGCGCGCCGCAGCCAGCATCCTGCCGGCCGGCCAAGTCGATGCCGCTCTGTCCGATGTCTACGAGCTTTTCCCGGAACTTTCCGAACGCAGGAAGCAGCTGGCCGGCACCATGTCCGGCGGCCAGCAGCAGATGGTTGCTATTGGCCACGCGCTGATGTCGCGTCCCTCATTCCTCCTGATCGACGAGATGTCGCTCGGACTTGCGCCGCTGGTAGTCAAGCGGCTTGCAGCGACCGTCCGCTGCCTGAAAGACAAAGGCGTGGGCATCGTGATCGTGGAGCAGTTCGCCGAAGTTGCCCTCTCTCTCGCCGACAGGGCGATGGTGATGCGCCTGGGCAAGGTCGCGTTCAATGGGCCGGCCGAGCAGTTGCGAATGAGCCCGGAAGCACTGCACGCGGCCTATTTCGAGGGAACCAGTACCGGCGGACGTTGAGGCCATCCCATGTGTTGCTTGGCAGTTAGAAGTAAGAATGCTCCTGATTCGTTCGGGTTGGGCATTGTGAGAATCCCGACGACCGGATTCTCAATTTAACTGCATTTGCGAAGTGATCATCACACTCGAGACCGGTAATTTCTCTGGGGTCGATTACGAGTTGTTAGGCCTGCGCAGTCCATCAGCATTGCTTTGTTTCGGAGACGAAGCGATGGCGGTGGAATGGACGATCACGATCGAGGGGAAGAACGAGTTCGGCGACGTTTGTCGGCGGGAAATGAGGATCACCAAGAGCTGGGAGAGCCTGTTCGACGGCGATAATACTCCTGTCCATGCGGCGGTGCTTGTGTCGCCACCGATCTCGGCCGTGATGCGGCCAGCTCGTTTTTTTGGATCCCACGCACC
>NZ_JAAKZF010000138.1 GCF_011045125.1 Allomesorhizobium camelthorni
ATCGAGATCGGTTTGCCAGTTCCCATCCATGGCCGGCCCCTCCAAAAGCCGACCTCCTATGAATCACCGAAGACGCCTCTTGGGAATCCTGAAAGTGCTCGCCCGCCAAAAATCTGCCAAAGTAGTGTTAGACGTAAAACTTCTCTGATCCGGCGCATCGACAATCTCTGGGTTGGCATCAGGCTTCCTCGTTTTGAACGAGGCATCCTGTAGACTGGTTGAGTTGTCGGCCGAAGCATCCCGCACCTCCGAAAAGGTGCTCACGATCCTCTGAAATCGCTGCTCACGATCGTCTGAAATCGTTGCTCATGATCCCGTGAAATCCGTGCTCACGATGCGGTGAAATCCGTGCTCACGATCGCCTGAAATACGCACGTGATCGGCAGCTTGCGCAACAGATAGGGGTAGATCTTGTGCCCTGGCGCCGGCTTCGAGGTGTTCGGGCGCCGATAGATTGCCGCGATCCTCATGCGCTTCATCAGTGTCGCGACGTGGAGCCGGCCGACATCGAAGCCCTCGCGAACGAGGATGTCGCGCATCATCCGGCTGCCCGCGAACGGGTAATCCAGATGCAATCTGTCGATCCGCAGCATCAACGCCAGATCGGCGGCGGGAACCGGTCGCGGCAGATAATAGACGCTCCCCCGGCTGATGCCAGGGCCGCAGCCTGCTTCCTGACGGGCAAAGGGTGCCTACGGTCGATCATCGTCTTGCGCTCAGCAATCCCGCCTTGGTGAGCGCTTCGGCTAAAAAATCATTCGTGAGCGTCAACTCGCCGATCTTGGCGTGGAGTTCCTTCACATCGATGGGTGGCGGCGCTTCGGCCTTCCCGTCGCCGCCGAAGACTTCGGCTGCCCTTTCCAGAAGCTGCGTACGCCAGGACGTGATCTGATTGGCGTGGACGTCAAACTGCTCGGCCAGTTCGGCAAGCGTCTTCTCGCCCCTGATCGTGGCAAGCGCCACTTTCGCCTTGAAGGCCGGGCTGTGGTTCCGGCGCGCTCGTCTGCTCATGGTCTCTCCTGTTCACGGCATCATGCCGATCTCAGGCAGAAATTCCACTTATCCCGACTGTCTAGTTTTCCCGAGCCAGCTCTGTGAGCGTTGATGCGCACCATCTAGACAGAGGCAGCCCCAAACGAAACAAGGTCATGCGGCCCGACCCGCGGATGAGAGATTGTTGACCGACGTTCAAGTCCCGCCTCTTGCATCTCTTATCCGCCGTACAAGTGCCTCGACCGCCGATCCGATCGGCGGGCTGCAGCTTGTTTCAAAGGCTGGTCCGGTTCTAACATTCGCATCCCGCTGATGCCGGCCACGTCAACGGCGAATGTTAGAATCAAAGGACCATTAAGCAAAACGTATGATTCTAGTACCTCTGCACAGAGGATATGACTGGTTGGATCGGCTGCAGCTTTGGTAGGCTGTTGTGGTCGACGATGAGTTCGATGCTGCGTGCGACGACGGGCCGTCTGCGGATGAACCCGGCGCGCTCGAGGGTCCTTGCCAGCGATACTCCTGCCTGGTCCGTTGCGGCTGGCCTCATGTCAGCGGCAATCACCACGGCGCCTTAGCGGCGAAGTCGTCGCAGAAGGCGGATCTTATGCCTGAACTCCCGCCGGTGACTAGCACAACTCTGCTGTCGAGCGTCATGACAAGGCCTTGTCGAAATTCGCTTCGAACTGAACCTCATGTGAGGGAGGGGCGTTCCCTGTCATCACCTGTGTCATCACGATCGCGCACAGGCGATGCGAGGGTGCGTTGCTCCACCATGTCCCGTAAATTCCCGCCCAGCCGTACCTGCCGGCCGAGTTCGCCCGGTTGCCGCTAGGGCGATCGAGCACCGAGAGTCCGAGCCCAAAGCCTTGCTCGCGCCAGTAGTCAGCAGCGCCGAAAGCGGGGCGCTGTCGCTGCTCAGCGGTGAGATGGTTGCTGGTCATCATCTTTATCGAGTGCTCCGACAACAGCGGCCTTCCTGACGTATCGAGGCCCGCCAGCAGGAAGCGCGCGAAGCGGAGGACGTCGGCAGCCGTCGAGACAAGTCCGGCTCCTCCTGATTCGAAGCCTGTTTCCAAAGCATGCTGACAGTCGAGTGCTGCCGGAATGCTGGTCAGCCTGCCGTCTGGCTCCGTAGTGTAGGCGTGGGCCAGCTTCGACCAATTTTCAGGTTTGACGAGGAAGGTGGTGTCACACATGTTGAGAGGTGCGAACAAGGCGTCGTTCAGGTATTCCCCGAGCGAACGACCAGTAGTACGCGAGAGGATCAGGCCCAGCACGTCCGTCGAAAAACCATAAGTGTATGCCTCGCCGGGCTGATGCATCAACGGAACCTCGGCCAGCCGGCGCAACCAGTCCTTCTCCGAGCATCCCGGGAGGAACTCGGTGTTGAATTCTCCAAGAAGCCGCGCGGAGACACCCTCGGCAGTGATCGGATAGGCGAAGCCGGATGTGTGCGTGAGCAGGTCGAAGATTGTCAATGGCCGTGCAGCGGACTCGATGCGGTCGCTTCTAGGGCCAAGCGTGCGCAGAACCTTCAGCGAAGCCAATTCGGGCAGGGTCTGGGCTATTGGGTCCTGCAATTGCAGCTTGCCCGCCTCGATAAGCCGCAGCGCCGCGGCACTGACGATCGGCTTTGTTAGCGAGGCGATTCGGAACAGGGTGTCGAGGCGCATGGGATTCCCGGCGATGCTATTCGCCCCGATGACCTCCTGCGCATCGGCCCGGTTGGGGCCGGAGATCAGGACGACAGCGCCAGGGAGTGCGCCCTTCTCCACGCTGCTGGCTACAGCGGCTACCGCGTCCCGCAGACTCATATCGTTATTTTCCCCCATTGCCATTTTGTGAACTGGTGGGTCCTTTGTAGGAATGAAGAGCCTGTGACATCGAACACGACAGCGAGGCCGAGGCGGAAATAGGCGAAGAAGGCGCTCTTCACTGCCGGATCAATTCTCGCTTCTCGGGAGCCTCAGCGCTGTCTCCTACTTGAGACGGCGTTTGGCCGTGTACTCTCTTGAAGCTTCGGGTGAAATGGGAAGCGTTCTTCAGGCCAACCCTCCAGCGAGACTTCGATGTTCGAAGCCCTCGTCTTTGAGATCATTCGTTTGGCGTGATCAACGAACGCCCCCGAAATGGCGGCCCGAAAACATGAACACCCCTCGAAATGAAGGAACTCCCATGCCTCAGGCCAAGCTCTACGACGGTTTGCGACAAAGCCTGATTTTATGGTCACTATTCATTGTGCAGTGTAGCCGCCATCCACTACAAAGTCCGCGCCGGTGATGGCCCGCGACTCATCGCTGGCGAGAAACAACGTGGCCGCGGCGATCTCCCAAGGCTGGCCAAGCCGCCCCATCGGGTGAGCCTTTTCCAAGGTGCGGCGATGCACCTCCCCTTGCGAAGGCTCTGCAAGCCACTGTTCCGTCATAGGGGTAAGTGTAAAGGTCGGCGACACTTGGTTGCATCGCACACCGGGGGCCGTTTTGGCGAGGTGAAGGGCTGTCGACTTGGTCAGCATGCCCACCCCTCCTTTGCTCGCGGTGTAGGCTGCACACTTTCCATCGGCAACTCGGCTAAAGATCGAGCCGATGTTAACAATAGAACCACTGCCTTGATCCCGCATGGAAGCAATCACATGCTTGCAACCGAGAAAGGTGCCGCATAGGTTCACGTCAAACGTTTTTGTGAGCGTTTCAAAAGTGCAGGTTTCAATGGTGTCGTTAGACAGAGAGATGCCAGCGGCGTTAACAAGCACATCGATACGATCACACTCTGTGAGAACATCTGAAATCAATCTTATCCAGTCGCTCTCGCTAGAAACGTCCATCTGATGCGAGCCTGGCTCAGGCATGGCTGCTAAATCGGCTAGAACTAGTCTGGCGCCTGCCGAGCGAAAGCGTTCGGCGATAGCCTTACCGATTCCCGAAGCTGCGCCTGTTATGATTGCCACCTTGTTTGCCAGGATCACGCTGTCGTCCCTCCGTCGATCACGTACTCGGCGCCGGTAATGAAGGAGGCGTCGGGTGAGCATAGCCACACTATGAGACTTGCGACTTCATCGGGCGCGATACGCCGTCCGATTGGCTGACTGTCATCCCATTGCCCTTTCGGCGTCAGGGTTGCTTCAGCGAAAAAGTTGGCCACCATTGCAGTATCGACCACGCCAGGATGAACCGAATTGCATCGGATTGAATCGCCTTTGCGGGCGCAAAAGATCGCCACATCTTTGCTTAGGAGGCGGACAGCCCCTTTGCTCGCATCATAGGCGGCAAGTTCAGCGTCCCCCTTGACTCCTGATACTGAAGACAGGTTGACGATAGCCCCTCCGCCGCTCTGACGCATCAAAGGCAACACAGCCTGACATCCCAAGAATGTGCCAAACAGATTGACTGACATGACCTTGCGCCACAGATCAAGCGGAGTATTTTCCACCGTTCCTTCGAGCACGATCCCGGCAGAGTTTACCAGCGCATCGAGACGGCCGTGGCGCACTCGCACACTTTCAACCACAGTTCGCCAGCGAATAGGATCAGTTACGTCCAGCTCAATCCATTCCGCGGCTGCCGTGCATTCAGGGGATTCCTTGAGATCCGCCGAGATCACCGTCGCGCCATCAGCGGTGAAACGTCGACAGCAGGCGAGTCCAATGCCTGAGCTTCCGCCTGTAACAATGACTACTGGTGTCGCCGACTGCATTTATTCTCCCCATAGGTTTAGTCATTCGAATCTGTCCAATTTGCCATCGAGAAAGACCGTCAGAGCCTATCTAAGCAACTGAGTTGGAACCCCGGATACCCCTTGCTCGCCATATTTTCGCAGATGCTGGCATAGGTATGAAAGCCGTCAACATAGGGCATGAAAATCCGAGGTTTACCCGGGATGTTTGCGCCGAGGTACCAGGAGTTTGCCTTGACATAGAGTGTCTTGTCGGCGCTTTCAGACAGCTCACGCGTCCAGGCTTCCTGGGCTTCGTCACCGGCCTCGATCTCGATGCAGCGGCTCGCCTCTGCGTGTCCGATCAGTCGACTGATCCACTCCACGTGCTGTTCGCAGGCAAGAATCATGTTGACAAATACTGAGGGGCTACCCGGACCATTGATTGTGAACAGGTTGGGAAAGCCTGCCACAGCTAGACCCAAATAGGTTCGCGGTCCGTCCTGCCATTGCTCCTTCAACGAGACGCCGCCGCGTCCGCGGATGTCAATCTTGGTCAACGCCCCTGTCATGGCGTCGAACCCTGTCGCCAGAACCAACGCGTCGAAGCGATGGTCGGCCTCGCGCGTGCGAAGCCCGCTCTTGGTAATCTCGACGATCGGATCCGCCTTGATGTCGATCAGGCTGACATTGTCTCGGTTATAGGTTTCGTAATATTCGCTGTCGACGCAAAGGCGCTTCGAGCCGAGCGGGTGATCTTTGGGACAGAGGATCTCCGCCACCTTCGGATTCTTGACCGTCGCGCGGATCTTGCCTCGCACGAACTCGGCCGCGATTTCGTTTGCTTGTTCCGAAACCATCAAGTCGCCGAAAGCATACTGATAGTGGAAGCCGCCCTCTTGCCAGCGCTTCTCGAACTGTAATTCGCGTTCCTCCGGCGAGAGCTCAAGGATCGAGACCATATCCTCGTCCGCGTATGTGTAGTCACCCGCGTAGGAAGTGCGCGCTCTCTGCCGAAGGGCGCCGTAACGCCGTTTCATCTCCGCCTCGCGTTCGGCTCGCATCGGACCATTCCAGGCCGGAATCGAGAAGTTCGCAGTGCGCTGGAAAACAGTGAGATGCCGCGCCTGCTTCGCAATCAGGGGGATCGATTGCACGCCGGACGATCCGGTGCCAATGATCCCGACGGTCACGCCTGAGAAATCTACCCCCTCGTGCGGCCAATGGGCGGTGTGCAGCACGCGCCCGGCGAACCGATCCAGCCCAGGCAACTCGGGAACTTTGGGTACCGACAAGCAACCAGTGGCCATGATCAAGTAACGCGTACGAAATGTCCTTCCGGTTTCAGTCTGGACGGTCCACCTCTTCGCTTCCTCATCGTACTCGGCTTTCGTCACAGTGGTCTCGAATAGGATATCCCGACGCAGGTCAAAGCGATCGGCGACGTGATTCGCATATCGAAGGATCTCGGGCTGAGCGGCGTAGCGCTGTGGCCAGACCCATTCCTGCTGCAGATCTTCGGAGAAGGAATAAGAATAGCTCATGCTTTCCACATCGCAGCGCGCGCCAGGATACCGGTTCCAGTACCACGTGCCGCCAACGCCGTCGCCGCGCTCAATAACTGTCACCGACATGCCCATTTGTTGGATCTTGTGGAGCATGTACATGCCGGCGAAACCCGCACCAACAATTACAACATCACGATCTTCCATATTTCTATCCAAGGTTGGAGAAAGGTTTTTACTGTGTTTGGATATTAACGCGAGGTGAGTGTTGGCGAAATATGCCTAGAGGCACCCCCTCCGGAACAAATCAGGAACACGCCCCCCCCCTGTTATTCCAGTCGCGATTGTCTGATGCCGGTTTTCGCTAATGCAGTGGAGCTTTGACGGTCGCGTTCAATGATACAGACGAACTTATACTGCGGCGCGGCGATCTAAAACCGCAGTGATTTGGACTCAGTCGTCAAAATAATCCAGGTTGGATTGGCGAGGCGACTGTGAGTCCTCCATCGATTGTAAAGCATTGACCGGTCACGAACTCCGATTCATCGGAGACCAGCCAGGCGACCGTATTTGCCACGTCTTCCGGCCTCCCGAACCTGCGCGCAGGATGACGGGCCAGCGCATCGGCTTTCGCTTTTGCAGGGTCCTTCGCCAACGCGAACGCGCTCTCGGACAACGCCGTGAGAATCCATCCGGGGCAGACTGCGTTGCACCGTACCGTCGGTCCGTAATCGACTGCGATCGAGCGGGTCAGACTATGTACGAAAGCCTTCGAAGCATTGTAGATCGCCATAGAGGGTTCGGACACGATACCCGCGATGGAGCCGAGATTAATGATTGCGCCGCCGCCCTCGGTCATTCCAGGGAGAACCTCTCGGCACATGTTGAAGACGCCCTTGCAGTTGACGTCTACAACACAGCACCAATCATCGTCCGTGGTGTCACGGACGGTTTTCTCGACCTGTATGCCAGCGTTGTTCACCAGGACGGAGATGGGCCCAAGCTCCAATGCCGCGTTGACTATCCGCTTTGCATCCTCGGTCTTCGAGACATCTGCCTTTACCCAAAGCACGCTCTCGTCGAGGTCCTGAGGCCGTGCGCCGCGGCCGCATGTGACCACTTGAGCACCATCGTTCCGGAGCCTCGTGACGATCGCACGGCCGATGCCGCGGCCGCCGCCGGTGACGATGGCAATCTTGTTTCGTTTGATAGTCATGGAGATTGGTCACCGCTTCTCTCAGTGCGGCAATTGTTACCCATAGATCCCAAGTGGGTCCTTGAGTTCCACCCTATCGGCATCGTGGCCTGGCAGTGTCCGGACTCAACGGGTACTACTGTTTCACGAGGTAGAATTGCCAAGATTGCGAGCATGGAGGCAGGCCTCCTACTGTTATCCCGCCGAGATGCCAGCATGTTGGCCCATTTTCTTTTCTCGCGGTTCATCGTCTAGGTACTGTGCTCGCCGACTAGTCATCCTTGATGATTTCGACGCGGATATATCTGCTACCAAGTCCTCAAGCGTCAATTTTACATCGGCTGCAATACCAACCTCTGCCGGGATAGCTCCGTCCGATGGTTTCGGGATCAACGTCCACGTGGATCAACTTGGAACCAAAAATGTCATGCCATTTCCGATCCAAGAAGAATTCCAGTCCGAAAATCTGCAACCGACTGCACGCAGGACTTCTGTGCGACTTGCGACGTTGTTCGCTGTGGCTTTTATCATAATAATTGCCTGATTTGCTATTTCTGAGTAAAAATATGGAGTAGAAAATTAGACGGGTCAACAGCATTCCAATGACAGTTTGGGAGACGCCGAAAATCGGCCCGGTTTTGGCGCACGGATGACCCTGCCGTTTTCGGCTCCCGATAGGGGAGTTGCGAAAAGCAAAGTCGATGTCTTGGAGATTTGGCCCATAGCACAGGCCTTTCAGTTGGTATCTCAGCCAACTCGAGCGCGAGCTGGCCATACCCTCGATCCGCGCATTGAACGAGCTTGCAGGGTGCTCTGTTAACATCAGCTGGTTCTTCCCAGACCCTGAGGGGCCAGGAGATGAAGAAAGCTCCGTGATCGGACGTGACGGCAGGACGCGATCACTTCGCTTTGATTCGAGAATACGCGATGAGCTACTCCCCCATTCGATGGCTGGGCAGCTTGATTGCTTCTCTGTACATTTTAAGCGGGAGCTACATCGGGTGACTTGGTTTACTCGCATCGAGGACGGAGGCTGGCTTTGTCAGCAAAGGGCAACTCGACTTTACTATCGAGGATAAGATGTTCTTGCTAGATGAGGGCGATAGTATCGACTTTT
>NZ_JAAKZF010000139.1 GCF_011045125.1 Allomesorhizobium camelthorni
TCCGGCTGCCATGTGGACCAGGGCGGTGGACAGTGTGTCGAACTCGAAGAGCCACGATCGACGTCGCGTAACGCGGCCGAGTTCGAAGTTCTCGACGAATCTGAGATTGTCGACAACCGCCTGAAGAGGCGCAGCCAGAAGGCGTTGGGCAATCAGAACTGATACCGCTCCGGCTATCACGACGAGCGCGAGCAACGTGAAGGCAAGTTGTCTCGTCGTTCGCTCGATCTCGGCTAGAAACTCGGCTTCCGGAATGATTACGGCAACCTGCCAGCCTTGGAAGTCGAGCGGCGTCATAGTGGCGTTGTATGAGATACCCCGATCGACAATGCGCGATCTGGCGCCTTCCGTCGACACGGGCTCGCTGCGGTTCATGAGACGTTCGCCAAGCTGGCGCGCGACGCCGAGGAGAGGGTGGCCGCTGAGATCGGCGTCGTGTATCTCGTCCGCTGTCTTGTCGGGGCCGGCAATGATTTGGCCGTCGGAAGCCAGGATAAAAGCAGCGCCGGTACGGGCGACCTGGAGGGATCCGAGAAAGCGTGACAGGCGGCCAAGCTCGATCATCGTGGCGAGAACGCCCTGACGCTTGCGATAGACATCGATCGGCCCGGAGAAAGCAGCTGCGGCGCGTTTGACCGTCGGATGATCGGACACGATGAACCACGCCGGTGCGTCGGCTGTTATAGCCTGTTGATACCAAGGTTGATTGGTAACGATGTAGTCGCTCGGTTCGAATGTCCTCTTGCTGAATTCGATATCGCCCGGCAGGACCTTGTAGCGGTCGACGCGCCGTGTCCGCACGCCGTCCTTGATAAAGATCTCCATCATTTCGAGTTCTTTATCGCCGAGTTTGTGGGATGCGAAGAAACTCGTATCCGGCCACCCAAAGGCAATCCACGATAGGGAGGGCTGCGCCTGTATCTGGGAAAGGAAGACGAATTCGCGCTTGTCGGCTTCTCGCGTATCGATGACGTTCTGCAGGAAGATTGTGCGCACGGCGCCGAAGGCCGCTTCCGCACTCGCGATACGTCCGGCAACTTCTTTGCGCACGGCGTCGGTGATCTGGCGGTCTAGAGTCGCGATGAGAAGACGGCTGTTGTTGTCGGCAGTCCGCCGCCACAGAGCGTCCACTATGAGAGCGCTCGCGGCAATGCAACCGAGCAGGAGCACTGAAAGGGCAACTCGGACGCTAATGCGCATATGTGCTCCATAACAGACCGCGGGAGGTGTCCGTCACACGGACAGGCACCAAAGCCCGATCATTCTGGACTGAACCAGATGTCGCCGTAATAGCTCTGTGCGCGTCCCTTGTGATCGTCGGCGTCCGTCATAATCGCGACGGCGTCGATTTCGTTGATTTCCTCACCGAATATCCTCCTTAAGTCCTCGCGAAGGTTGCGCTTGTGCCGAACCCATGCGTCGAGCCCCTTTGGGCCGCTGTCGATCGCCATCATGCGGACCTGAGCGGTGTAGGGGCTCGGCCATTCACTGCCAGTGCGATGTTGACTCGCCCAGACGTAGTTGAGGGCGAGTGAACGCGTTCCGAGGGGGCCGCGTTCGATCACCACATAGATGCGGGCCGGGAAGTCGTCCCCGGACTTCGCATTCTCGTCGATGTCGGGAAAGATCTTCGTCACTTTCCACGACCAGTTGAGAAACGGCGTCCTCGTCAGGTCGATCTTTATTTTTCGGTAGCGGCCCGAGGCCGCGCCGTCGGTCGTGGCGGCAAGCACGGTTGAACCCAAATCGGGATCCCTGACGAATTCGTATCTGGTCTCGCCCTTGAATGAGCGGGTGCGCCAGTCTGAAAGCAATCCCTGCGAGAAGGAACCGACAAGAATGCTGCCATTCGCCGACTGCGCCAGGGCAGGGCTTGCGGCGAAGAGGGAGAGAAGGACGCTGAATGTTCTCAGTGTCTGACCCAACCGATGCCGCCCCAGCCGCCGGCCGATCCGGCCTGTGAAGAGCTTGTTGGCCATCTCCGTTGGGAAAACGGCCTTAAACCATGAAGCAGTCATTTGCGCCATCAACCGTCTTTCTGTGCATAATGGAGCGCAGCCTGAGACTTGAATGGGGTCGAGGTTACGCCGCCTGTATGAGGCAAATGGAGGAGATGATGTTTCGAATGCTTGTTGCCGCCGCAGCCGCCATAATCATCGCGCTGGCGGTCAATCATACTGCCCTCGCTCAAAGCGCTGATTTGATCGTGAAGGAAAGCGCCGCCGATTTTGCGACCACGGTACAACGCCTCCAGGCGGAGATTGAAAAGCGAGGCGCCAAGATTGTCGCGACTGTCGATCATGCCGCCGCCGCCAAGGCGAGCGGGCTTGAATTGCGGCCGACAACCGTAATCATCTTCGGCAATCCAGCGCTTGGCACACCCCTGATGGAGGGTCGACAGACGGCGGGACTCGATCTGCCTCTGCGTGTCTTGATCTGGGAAGATGCAAGCGGCAACGTGCAGATTGGGTACTGGCCGCCGTCGCGGATCACCGACGCTCACGAGATTGAGAACCTCGGGGACGTGACCGCCAAGATGACGGCCGCTCTCAACGCAATCACCGATGCGGCTGCGGCACGGTGATGCGTTTTTTGAGATGGGAGAAGTTCCAGTCCCAACGGCACGGCGGCGCATAGAGAAATTTCGTCCCGCCCTCGGTGGGCGCTCGAAACGAGAAAGCGGCGTCATGTCAACCAACCGCCGCTGAACCCGGCGCGGCGCAACCCGGCCACCACGTAGGGACAACCGCGCATCAATCGCCACAACAGGCCGCTGTGATGGTTCTCGATCATCAGGACGATGGGGCCTTGGTTGAGTCCAAAGTGCCACGGCGACACCCACCAGCCATAGGGATTGCCGGGCTCGCCCGGGTGTGTGGGATTAAAAGCCGCCTTGAAGCCGTACCTGTTGAAGGCTGTGAGCTTCGCCTGGTGGATGCAGAAGTCGATTGCCTGCAAGACGATTTCGGGAGCAAACGGCAGAGAAGCAACGACTGCCCAAGGCGCAAGCGTGCCATCATCTGGTCCGTAAGGCACGCCGCGTCCGACATAATCGTCGAATTTCCGCTGGGTGCCATTCAGCTTGAGTGTGGCGGGGCCGGGTCCCTCGCTTGCCGTAATGCCCCAGCAATATTCGTCATAATCCACGAATTTGCATGGGTTTTCGATGGCATAACGTTGCTGCACAAAAGTCGCCCGGCGGCTGTTCTCAAAGTAGTCGATGCCTTTCTCACGCATGAAGGCATCCTGGATCCCGCGAAAGTCGATCCAGACATGGGAAAGCTGGTGCGTGAACAACGGGCCGGCGTAAAGATACTCATAGCCGTAGCAGCTTTCCCATCGATAGCTGGACGTCCAGGCGGCGTAGCTGCTTTCCGGGAGCGGGTGGGTGGGGGAGCCAAGACCCAGGATGTAGAGCAGCAGAGCCTCGTCGTAGCCCCGCCACCGGTACTCGAGGAAACCGCTCTCCGGTTTCCAGCCGTGCGTCACGGCCGCGCCCTGGTTCTGCGCCCACTGCCAGTCGGCCCGGCGATAAAGTGCGTCGGCGAGCGTGCGGATTTCCCGTTCATCGGCCACGTCAGCATCGAAGTAAGCCGCTGCCGCCAAGGCGCCCGCCAACAGGAAGGCGCTATCGACCGTCGACAGCTCGCATTGCCAGGCGCGCCGGCCGGTCTGCATATCGAGGAAATGATAGTAGAAGCCGCGGTACCCGGTGGCGTCAGGCTCCGCTCCCTGGGGACTTGTCCAAAAGAAGCGCAGCGTGGCCAAAGTCCGCGCCGCCGCGGCCTCCCGCGTCATAAACCCGCGCTCGACGGCGACGGGATAGCAGGCGAGAGCCAGACCAGTCGCAGCAATGCTGGCGGGCCAATTTGCAGCGGTCTTGTCGAGGATCAGGCCGTTTGCCGGGTTCACCTCGTTGAGGAAGTAGTCGAAGGTTTCGCGCTGCAGCGTTTGCAGCTCTGCCGCACTGGCGCGCCGCCTGGCTTTCATGATGTCACCTGCTGTCGAAGCCGATGCCGCTTTATCCCATCCTCCGTGAAACAAGATGATCGAGTGACACCCGGCCAGGCCCGAACGCCATTAGCGCCAGCGCCATCGCGGCCCAAGTGAGATGAATCGGCCAGCCGGACGGAACGGTGAGTTGTATGACCGCGGTCATCAAGAGGAGGCCCAGCGCCGCAAACCGCGTGCCAAGGCCCAGAACGAGCAGGATCGGGAAGACGATCTCTGCCGATCCGGAAAGGAACGCGACCGTGGCAGGTGCGGGAAACGCGTAGGGACCGCCCGGCAGATGCAGCTTGAACTCAGAGCTGAAGAGGAAGACGGCAACGTCGTTAAGTTGCAGGAAACCGTCCCACTTCTTGACGCCGGACCGCCAGAAAGGAAGCGCGAGTGCGAAACGCAGAACGAGCTGGGTAAGAGACGGCTGCGCAATGGCACGGATACCGGCGCTCGCCCACTCGACAAGCCCGCCGATTCCCCGCCTTCCGTTGCTCTCGGTCCGCTGTTCGGGTTCCATATTTTTCAGCCTCCGCCGCGGATATCGTTGAAGACGCCAGCCTCGATCATTCCGGCGATGTTTGCGGAAAGATCAAATTCGGAATCATCTGTCAGCGCCGCCTCGGCAGCCGCGGCGAGCGGCTCGCCTGCGAGGAGACGTGTCAGAAAGACCGCACCGCCCGGCGGCAGCCGCCGGACGACCACCTCCATCCCGGGCCTGGTCACCAGCGCATCCTCCGGCTCGCTTGCCTCGATCGGGGTCACGGGACCACCGACCCGGTTCGCCGCGAAAATGGTGACCGCCGGGTAGCGTGAGCGCACGATCCGCGTTGCGGGATGCGGCGTCAGGATGGTGTCCGCCAGGTGAGCCGGAGGGATTGAAGCCAGGGCTTGGGGCGGCAACGGCGCCGCGTCGGCGGCGTGGTAGGCGTCGAGCCAGGCGCGCTCTATCCGCGCCACATCAGCAAGCCAGGGCATCGACCCGGCATATTCGTATCGTTCGATGAAATCTGGAAAGTCGTAACCGTATTCGAACAGGAGCGGCGAGGTGGGAGGCGTGGCGCGCACATGAAACCTGGCCATTGCGCGGAAGAAATCCACGCCTGTGATGCGCAACGTCGCCGGAAATGTTGCCGCCAGTGCGTTGATAAGGCTGACGGTGACGTTGTTGCGATAGACGGCGTAGCGCTTCTTTGCAGCCTTGCCGTTTGGTCCCGCGATGAAAGCCGGCGGGGGGCGCTCGGGATCGAGCAGCGGGCCGGCAAAATCGGCCGCATAGCCGATCCGGACGTCGTGACGATGGTCTTGGAAATCAACCGGCTGCATGAGCTTTCCCAGGCATGAAACGGTATGCGTGGCGGTCGAGAATCGCTTGTGCGGCCGCCGCCTCCGCCTTGAGGATCGGCCAGTCGGGGATTTCGCTGTCCCACTCGACAAGCGTCGGGACAGGTCCGCATTGGCCGATCACGATGTCGTAGAGTTTCCATACCGCATCGGCGACCGGGCCGTCATGGCTGTCGATGAGCAGCAGGTCGCCTTCGTCGTCCGCCTGCTCGGCATGCCCGGCCAGATGGATCTCGCCGACATGTTCGAGCGGAAAATCGCCGAGATAGCCGAGCGCGGAATAGCCGTGATTGGTGGCCGATACGAAGACATTGTTGACGTCGAGCAGCAGACCGCAGCCGGTGTGCCGGACCAGCTCGCGAAGGAACTCCGTTTCGCTCATCGTCGATTGCAAAAAGAGGACATAGGTCGAGGGGTTTTCAAGCAGGATCGGGCGGCCGATCGCCTCCTGGACCTCGTCGATGTGCTCGGCGACACGCGCCAGCGTCGTCTGCGTGTAGGGCAGCGGCAGCAAATCGTTGAAGTAGGTCGTCTCATGGGTCGACCAGGCGAGATGCTCGGAGACCAGCGCCGGCTCGTAGCGGTCGACCAGCGCCTTGAAACGCCCGAGATGGGTCTTGTCGAGCGGCTGCGGCCCGCCGATCGACATGCATACGCCGTGGAGCGACACCGGGTAGTCGCGGCGGATGCGGGTCAGCGCGTCGTGCGGCGGCCCGCCGGCGCCCATGTAGTTTTCCGCATGTACCTCGAAAAAGCCGCGCTCTACACCATTGGCCATGATCGACGGCAGATGGTCATGCTTCAAGCTGGTGCCCGCCATACCTGCGACGGGATGCGCCGGAAAGCGCGGGGCCACCGATGCCCGGGATAGCTGGATATTGGCCATTTCGTTCATCGTAACCTCCGCTTTCCGGCAGATCGCGTGCTTATGACGGGACGTCGCGCGTCAGCGGCTCCAGCGAGCCGGCGCGGTCGCCCGGCACCTTGATCGAGGCGCAGGTTCCGCCCTGAACCAACGCCCAGGCATTGCCCTGGAAGTCGACGGTCGATGTGCCTTGACAGGTGGTTCCGGGTCCGGCCGCGCAGTCGTTCATGCCGGCGAGGGAAACGCCGTAGCACTTCTCCTTGCCGGCATCCATCGCCGCCGCCGCCTCCGCTTCCGTCATCGGACCGGCACTGGCAAAAGACGCCAGCGCGGTTGCGACGGCGCCAGCTAGAATGGTCGCGCTCACGGTTGATTTCGTAGACATGGTTCTCTTCTCCGGTTGGTTTTCCGCACGCCGCATTTTCGTGGACGCGCTATGGTCAGTTCGGTCCGGGCGGGCGATGTGTTACATCTTTGCGGTCACACAAAATCGTGATTGGTGGCTTTGACGGTGAACAGAATTTTGCCGGTCCTGTAACAAATAACCGCGCGTAAGCGTACTACGGAGGGAATACAGGCTTGTACGGCAATGGCGAAAAGGAACTTGCACGGCTGTTGCGCACCGCGATCGCGGGCGACGAAAGAGCCTACGGCGAGTTCCTGCGGTGCGCTGCCTGTCTCGTGCGCGGCTTCGCGCGCCGGAAAGTCGGCCAGGGCGGGATTGATCCGGAGGATGTCGTGCAGGAAACGCTGCTGGCCATTCACATGAAGCGCCACACCTGGCGGGACGACGGACCCGTGATGCCATGGCTCCATGCGATTGCGCGCCATAAACTCGTCGACGCCTTTCGGCGCCGTGGCCGGCGGGTGGAGATCGAGATCGGCGAGATCGCGGAGACCTTTGCCGAGCCGGAACCTGAAACCGTCAGCAATCGGGAGATTGGCCGCGCCCTCGACGCGCTCACACCCGGGCAGCGCTCAGTGGTGGCGGCGGTTTCCGTCGACGGCAATTCAATCGTGGAGACAGCCGAGAGGCTCGGCATGAGTGAGACCGCAGTGCGGGTCGCGCTTCATCGCGGCCTTGTGGCAATCGCCAGGCGGTTTGGACGGGACTGAGATGGATACAAACGAACTCATTGAGACCCTGGTGGCGGACACGCGGCAGCCCGTAGCGCCGCTCTCGTTCGTATGGTGGGGCGCTGCCGGCCTTGCGATCGCTCTTGCCGCTGTCATCTTCTTTGCAACGCTCGGCCTGAGGCCCGACGTCGCGGCCGCTGCGGAAACGCCGCGCTTCATGCTGAAATTCGTGATTACCACAATGCTGGGCGCGAGTGCGTTCGGCCTCGCTCGCGGACTTTCACGGCCGGACGAAGACTGGCGCGGGGTGGCGCCGTACCTCGCGGTAGCGCCCGCCCTGCTTGCAATCGCGGTCTTCGTTGAGCTTTTGCTTCTCCCTCCCGGCGCATGGCCGGCCAAGATAGTCGGCATGAATAGCATGGTGTGCCTGGCTTACATTCCGCTGATCGGCATCGGCCCTCTCGCTGTTTTCCTGCTCGCACTCCGACACGGCGCGCCGACGCAGCCCGCCCTTGCGGGTGCGGCTGCCGGACTGCTTGCGGGCGGTATCGCCGCCACCTTTTACGCGGCCCATTGCACGGATGATTCGCCGCTTTTCGTAGCCACCTGGTACACAATCGCGATAGCCGGGCTTGCCGCCCTTGGAGCCGCCGGCGCCAGTCGACTTGCCCGGTGGTAGCATCCTGGATGCGATCGTATAGGTCGATCACGTCCTGCTGCATGAGGCACGGATCAATAGCCGGCTAGGTGACCGGCAGCCGGGTACAGATAGACGAGAACCGCAAGGCAGCTGACGAGTGCTGCCAGTCCAACAAATTTTGCGACCCCGCCTATCGAACGCATCAACGGTCCCGTGTGGCGGGTACTCGGACCTATCATTCTCGCACCGATATGCGTTCTCCTACTCTTCACGCCTCAAGTTCGCAGGACGCGGCAGACAACGCCACAAACGAATTTGGTTACTTTCGTCAATTGTTCGTGCGGCAGATGTGTTTCGATTTCGCTGCCGAATAGGTGGGCGCCGATGGCGGGATGACCCCGCATCGCAGGCAAACGCCTGTGACTTTGCTCCGAACAGCCATGCTTCATCGCGTGACGATGGCGACATCCGGATGAAATGCGTGGGCGACAAAGGCAAACGTGATGTCGTGCGGAATATCCCA
>NZ_JAAKZF010000014.1 GCF_011045125.1 Allomesorhizobium camelthorni
TTGTCGGCTGCCGGGGTGCTGAAGCCCGAACTGTTGAAGCACATGGCGGAAAAGCCGCTGATCCTGGCGCTCGCCAATCCGAACCCCGAGATCATGCCGGAGGAGGCTCGCGCGGCACGGCCGGACGCGATGATCTGCACCGGGCGTTCGGATTTTCCCAACCAGGTCAACAACGTACTCTGCTTTCCTTATATCTTTCGCGGGGCGCTGGATTGTGGCGCGAGCGCCATCAACGAGGCGATGAAAATGGCGGCGGTGAAGGCCATCGCAGCCTTGGCGCGGGAGGAACCGTCCGATGTCGCCGCCCGCGCCTATTCCGGCGAGACGCCAACCTTCGGCCCGGATTTCCTCATCCCCTCGCCCTTCGACCCCCGACTGATCCTGAGGATCGCGCCGGCGGTGGCCAAGGCGGCGTGCGAGACCGGCGTCGCCACGCGCCCAATCACCGATTTTCCCGCCTATGTCGACCGGCTCAACCGCTTTGTCTTCCGCTCCGGCCTGGTGATGAAGCCGGTGTTCTCGACGGCCAAGACGGCGGCATCGAAGCGGGTCATCTATGCCGACGGCGAGGATGAGCGGGTCCTTCGCGCCGCCCAGGTGGTGATCGAGGAAGGCATCGCCGAGCCCATCCTGATCGGGCGGCCGCATGTCGTCGACGTGCGGCTGAAACGCTACGGGCTTCGCATCAGGTCGGGAACCGATTTCGAACTGGTCAACCCAGAGGACGACCCGCGCTACCGCCACTATGTCGACCTCCTGATCGAATTGGGCGGCCGCCGCGGGGTGACGCAGGAAGCCGCACGCACCCTGGTGCGCACGAATACCACCGTGATCGCAGCGCTCGCGCTGAAGCGGGGCGACGCGCATGCGATGATCTGCGGGCTGGAAGGCCGGTTCGAGCGCCATCTGCGCAACGTCACGCTGATCATCGGACCCCGCGAAGGCGTCCGCGACCGCGATCTCTCCGCGCTTTCGATGCTTATCTCGACGCGCGGCGCCACCTTCTTCACCGATACCTATGTGAGCGTGGATCCAACGGCGGAAGAGATTGCCGAAATGACGGTGCTGGCGGCCGAGGAAATCAGCCGCTTCGGCATCGAGCCGAAGGCGGCGCTGCTGTCGCACTCGAATTTCGGCTCACGCGATTCGCCGAGCGCGCTGAAGATGCGGGAGGCGGCGGAGATCCTGAAAAAGATCGCCCCGGACCTGCAGAGCGATGGCGAAATGCATGCCGATTCGGCGCTGTCGGAATTGCTGCGCCAGCGCGTCTTTCCGCATTCGGCTCTGAAGGGGGAAGCCAACCTGCTGGTATTCCCGAACCTCGATTCAGCCAACATTGCGCTCACCACGGTCAAGCAGATGATGGATGCGCTGCATGTCGGGCCGATTCTGCTCGGCACGGACAAGCCGGCGCACATACTGACGCCGTCGGTGACCTCGCGCGGCATCGTCAACATGACGGCCCTGGCTGTGGTGGAGGCCTCGCAGAAGGCCGTCGCGACGCTGAGGACGGGTTGAGCGGCGGGCCCCAAATGGCCAGGCGCCGAAGAAACAGCTAACCTTCCGCATCGGGATTCGCGTGATTGGCGAACGGCGGGAGGGGTCGGCACGGATGGCGGCGGGCAGGCGAACGCTGAGACGAGCCTTTGCGCTGGGAGCTGTCGTGCTCACCGTTGCGACCGCCGCGCCGGCTCTCGCCGACAGCAGGCTCTGCCGGCAACTCGAAGCCGAGCTTGCCGCAGCGGCAATCCCGGCGGGTCGCTGCCCTGCGCAAATATGACGACGCAATCTTTCTCGGTCTCGACGGTCAGCCAGGAGGCTGCGCGGCGAAACGCGCCGACGTCGATTCCAGGCCATTGTGCTGAACTTGACGCACACAACTCCTGCTCCCAGACCAAGGACGGCCCCGAGCTGAAGACACGGAAGGCGGCACTCAACCCGCGGATGAGAGACTGATCAACCGTCGTCTCCGAGCTCCACTCGTTTCGTGCAGCTTCAGCCGCTCGCAACAGCTGCCGAGCAGCCGATCTCTCTCCCTCGTCTTGACAGGGAACATGAGAGTCGGCGTGAGGCGCTGAGTAAACCTAGGAGCGCGTGCGACGTCCCGGGGTCTTGCGCGGAGTAGCCATGCGGGACGCCTCCTGCAACATTATGTCCCGCATCCAGATGCTTGCCGGATCACTGTTGTGAAGAGCCGGCCATTGGAGGGTCTCGGTAAATCCGGGAAGTGGCAGCGGAAGTTCGACGATCTTCAGGGGGAACGAATTTTCGAAATGCTTGACCAGCCGCAAGGGCATGGTCGCTATACGATCTGTGCCTGATACCATAGGCGGGATCATGCTGAAGCCCTGCACGGCGACCTCGACACGTCTCTTAAGACCATGCTCGAGCAAAAACCATTCCTCGATGGAGGGCTTCCCCATACGCCCGAACCTGACCGCAACATGCCTCATCGACATGTATCTCTCGAATGTCAGCTGCCTTGGCAGCTGCTTGTTCGTGGGACAGCCCACGCACACGAGCGTCTCGTCGAACAGCGCCACTGTTGAATGCGCGCTCGACTTGAACAGATCCGGAAGAATTAGAAAGTCGACGTCACCGCGCCGGAGAAGCTCATCGGGGCTGTCGTCGATAGGCAGCAATTCGAAGCTGACGGCGGGTGCTTCCCGTGCCACACGCGCCACGACCTTTTCAAAAAACACGAGCGTGACGAAATCGGAAACAATGATCCTGAAGCGTCGGTCGGATTGAGCTGGGTCAAACGGATCCCAAGAAATAATCGAGCCCTGGATGCGCAAGAGTGCGTCGCGAACTGCGGGGGCGAGTGCTCCTGCACGCGGTGTCAGAATACGTTCGCGGCCGCTCATCGTAAACAGTTCATCGTGGAAATAGTCACGCAGCCGGGCGACGGCCGCACTCATGGCCGGCTGACTTAGGTTGATGCTGCGTGCCGCCGCCGTGAGATTGCGCTCGTTCAGCAGTGCGTCGAGCACGACGAGGAGATTTAGATCAAGCCCTTTGAAACGCACGTCTTCACCTATCCATAGTGTGGATGCATTTCATCGAAAAACGATTTCGCCGATTCTGCAGAACGTCCCATAGCAGGATTCCAAGGATGTAATCCTAAGGAAAGTTATCGATGTTTGTTTTGGCTCCGAGGAGCAATTCCTCGTGTACGCCTTCCGGCGCACGCCGGACATCAAACGAGTCGCATGTTCATCGCGGCTAGATTCTTCGGTTATCTACGCAATCTACATCGCGGCGGCTCGACGCGACAAGCTCCCCATGCGTAGGCGCTTACCTCAAGAAAACAGCAACATAGATGAGGTCTTTCCATACGCTCTGACTTACTGTCGCCGACCGGAGTCGAACGCGCCATGAGCTGGGCACATCGATATTGCGTTGGTTGGCAGCTTGTGCGCGGACCACGGACCGAAGCGTGCTTCCAGGGCCAGCTCACAGGAAGGCTGCGACGTAAGAATGCGCAGCGTGACTCAAGACTAACCTATTCCACGCCCTGCTCTAAAGAAGGTGTGTCTAAGTAAAGCGTGACGAGGATAGCCCCGTTATCGAAATCTTGCCTTGTCCGGTTTGACGCGTCGAATCCTCAGGATCGATTGCCTGGACGACCAGCGTCGCCCGCCGCCAGCGGGGCCATCACCTGCTAAGCAGGAACCGAAGTGCAGGATACATCCATCGTGTAAATGTAATCCATCAAGGCAATCGATTACCCAAATTGTCCGATGAGGAATATGAAGGCGTCAGGTAGGGGTGCTTCATAAGGAGTATTTGCCATGGAAAAGCTTATCCGGGGTGGCCCGGGTTCCGAAGCCCTCTTCGGCAGCGAGGCTGACGACCTGATCATGGATCCCAAGGGCAATGATTGGATCGACGCTCGTCGAGGCAACGACACCATCTCGGCCGGCGAGGGCAGTGATCGAGCCATCGGCGGCGAGGGCAATGACCAGATCTTCGGCGAAGAGGGCAACGACGATCTCTCCGGCGACAACGGCCGCAACAAACCGCGCATCGCCGGTGAGGACAATGACAAGCTCTACGGCGGTCCCGGCGACGATGTCCTCTACGTGGGTGACGGCAGGGACTTTCTGTCCGGCGGCGCCGACAATGACACTTTCGTGTTCCAGTTCCACAATCCAATGCCTGGGCTCGACAATCCAATGCCTGGGCTCGAACCGAGGTTCTTGACGCCGGACATTACCACTATTGTCGATTTCGACCCGAAGGAGGACACTTTCGCTTTCGATGCGGTGGGCCTCTACAACGACGGTTTTGGAGCGAACTTCATCAACAATGCCAGCGTACAGTCGGGCTATCCGGTGAGCAGCTTTTACAGCGGTGCGGCCTCGGGTGCGAATGGCGAGCACGTCGTGGTGATCACCGACCAACCTTTCACCTCTGCCTCTGCCGCCGCGAGTGCGATCTCAGGCGAGACCGCCGGCGACATCATCGTCTACCAATACAACGATGGCATCACCAGAGTCGCGAATCTGGCCTATGTCACCTCCGACGATCACGCGCATGAATTCGCCCACGTGAGTTTCGCCAACCAGAGTGGTTTGTTCAGCTTGGCCGACCTGGCCGGCGCAGGCCTGACCGCGGCGGACTTCACCTTCGTTTGATCCGGAAAACCCATACGGAACCGCGCGCCCGCCACCCGCGGCGGGCGCTACTTGCCGCTGGCCGTGGCGCCTGGGAGCAGGCGTGGCGGTTGAGCTTGATGAAGCCCTGTGCGTCGCGCTGGTCGTGGGCCGAATCCTACCTGAAGGTGTCGAGGCGGTAAGGCTCCCTGGGGCCCCTTGTGCCGGTGACGATGACGTTGCCCTTCCAAAGCTTCAGCCGGACAGTGTTGTTGATCCGCTCCATCCAATGCCGGGACCAAACATATTCGGCGCGGAGCACTGATCTATGGATCAGGGAGCGGATGCGGTCAGTATCGTGGGCCCGTTCGGTCAGCACTACGCGGTGCTGGATCGCCAGACCTCACAATGCTTTGTTAACGCAGACCTCCCTGAGTAACCATTCCTTGAACATTTCAGCTTTGAAAGCTTTCCCTCTGACTTCCACTATTTGGGGAATTTTATTGATCAGTGGCGTGGTCAACATGCTTGCGCTGATTTCGCCGCTTTTCATGCTGCAGGTCTACGACCGCGTTCTGGCAAGTGGCAGCGTACCGACGCTGGTGGGGCTCGTCGTGCTTGCTGCGGGGCTTTATGCGTTCCAATGCCTGCTCGACATTCTGCGCGCCCGCGTGCTTCTGCGGATCGGCGAGCGTTTCGATGGACAGTTTTCCGGACGCGTTCACGATGCGATCGTTCGCCTTCCGCTTTCAACGCGCATGCCGGGCGACGGCTTGCAGCCGCTTCGCGATCTCGACAATGTTCGCGGATTCTTGGGTGGAAACGGCCCGACGGCGTTCTTCGATCTGCCATGGATGCTGCTTTATCTTGGCATTTGCTTCCTCTTTCATTTCTGGATCGGCATGACGGCGCTTATCGGGGCGATCGTCCTCACATCTTTGACACTTCTTACCAACGCTCTCTCGCAACGGCCGATACGCGATACCATTGCCCACAACATGGTACGCAATGGTCTGCTGGAAGCGGCGCGCCGCAATGCCGAGGTGGTGCAAGCTCTCGGTCTTGGAAAGCGGATCGCTGCCCGATGGCACAAGGCCAATGCCAAGTATCTGGCCGCCAACCGGAAAGCCGGGGACGTGGCAGGCGGGCTCGCTGGCATTGCAAAGTCGCTGCGCGTGATGCTGCAATCGGCCATTCTTGCCGTCGGCGCGTACCTTGTCATCAGGCAGGAGGCTACGGCCGGGGTCATGATTGCCAGCTCGATCATGATGGGACGTGCGCTGGCTCCGGTCGATCTGGCCATTTCAAGCTGGAAGCCCTTCCTCATGGCGCGCCAAAGTTGGGCGCGGCTGGAGGACCTCCTGACAAAGATTCCTGAAACCGCTCCCGTTATGCCAATGCCTGCACCTGAGCGCGAACTGCGCGTCGAAGGGGTGACAATCGTTCCGCCCGGCGAAAGGAAGCCGACCGTGACGGGTCTTGCGTTTGCCGTTCAGGCGGGAAGCGCACTCGGGGTCATCGGTGCATCGGGTTCCGGCAAGTCGACACTCTCGCGCGCCATCGTCGGCGCATGGGCGCCGGCCGCCGGAAAGGTTCGCATCGACAGCGCAAGCCTCGATCAATGGGACCGGGAGGCATTAGGCCGTCATATCGGCTATCTGCCGCAAGGCGTTGAACTGTTCGACGGCACAATTGCCGAAAACATCGCTCGTTTTGAAGTTAATCCTGACCCCGAGGCTATTGTCGCGGCGGCGAAGTCAGCGGGCACCCACGAACTGATCCTCCGATTTGAGCACGGTTACGAAACTCCGATCGGTGAGGCCGGATCGGCACTTTCCGCTGGGCAGCGTCAGCGTATCGGTCTTGCCCGTGCTCTCTATCGCGACCCTTTCCTTGTTGTGCTCGATGAACCCAATGCCAATCTCGATGCGGAAGGCGAAGCAGCCGTCGTTAAGGCGATCGCCTCCGTGCGCGAGCGTAAGGGCATTGCGGTTGTCGTCGCCCATCGGCCGAGCGCCATCCGCGCCGTAGATTACGTGTTGATGATGGAAGGTGGACGGCAGCGAGCCTTCGGTCCGCGTGATGAAGCGCTGTCCAAGGTGCTGAAGGGGGCAGCGACGGCACCAGACGCTGGCCTCAAAGGCCACCGTGTCTACACGGGATAACATGGGAGCGCTGAAATGGAGGGGCCGATGTCCGGCATTGATCAGAACAATGACGTTTCCGCCTCCATTCGCCGCCACCTGTTGGCGGGCCTTCTGGCGAGCGTGATCTTTGTCGGAGGAGCCGGAGCCTGGGCCGCCGTCACGAATCTCTCCGGTGCGGTCGTCGCGTCCGGACACTTTGTCGTCGATTCCTATGTGAAGAAGGTGCAGCACCCGACCGGCGGGGTGGTGGGAGAAATCCTGGTGCGCGAAGGCGACAGGGTAAAGGCCGGCGACATCCTCATGCGGCTCGATGCCACCCAGACACGCGCCAATCTCGCCATCGTCACCAAGCGCCTCGACGAGTTGGCCGCCCGGCTGACACGACTCGAAGCTGAGCGTGACGATCTGGCGGAGATCGCCTTCCCGGACTGGCTGCTCGCCCGCGGAGATGTTCCGGACGTAGCTTCGGCAATACATAGCGAGACGCGGCTGTTCGAATTCCGCAGACAATCCCGCGAAGGAAGGCGGGCCCAGCTAGCGGAACGCATCACTCAATATGAGCACGAGATCGAGGGACTCAAGGCGCAGCAAATTGCCTATGAGAAAGGTATCGAGATTCTCCAAAAGGAAATTGCTGCCTTGAGTGGGCTGCGCGACCAAGGCATTGTCTCGGACCAACGCTTGAATAGCCTGAAGACGCAGGTTGCCACTTTCGGCGGCGAACGCGGTGAGAAGATTGCCTATCAGGCACAGACGGCAGGCCGCATAACCGAAACGCGCCTGCAGATCCTGCAGATCGACCAGGATCTCAAGACGGAAGTCGGCCAGGAGCTCAGAGAGGTTCAGGCGCAAGTTGGTGAATATGTCGAGCGCAAGGTGGCGGCTGAAGACGAACTGCGACGGATCGATATTGTCGCGCCGCAGTCAGGCACCATTCAACAACTCGCAGTTCATACGATTGGCGAAGTGGTCACGCCCGCCGATCCGGTTATGCTCATTGTGCCGGAAGGCGACGATCTCGCGCTGGAAGTACGGATCACCCCAAAGGACATCGACCAAATCCAGCTTGGTCACAAGGCCGTGCTGCGGATGTCAGCCTTCAATCTGAGAACCACGCCGGAATTGAACGGATATGTCAGCCGGATCGCAGCCGATCTGGCCACAGACGAAAAAACCGGGATTTCCTATTACCTGGTGCGCCTATCGGTTCCGCCTGCGGAACTGACGAAGCTCAAGGACCTGACGCTCGTGCCGGGCATGCCGGCCGAAGCAATGGTCCAGACGGGCGAGCGTACGGCGCTTTCTTATCTTGTGAAGCCGCTGTCCGACCAAATCAGTCGGGCATTCCGCGAGGAATAGACAATTAGACCTTTTCGCTGCTGAAGTCTTTGTTTTGCGAAGCGTTGAATTGGCAAGGCTAAGGCAGGCAATTCCGATTGTCGTCCCCGTACTTCAGCGGCAAAGGAGGTGTCCTCAATCCGTTTCTCCTCGCAGAGCGTTAAGGCCTTGATCTAAACCTCCTCGTCGCGTTAGCTCTGCAGCTTCGGCGACAGCGAATGCCGTTTGTCGAGAGCGTTGTCGCAACGTCGGATCTTGCCTGTCGGATGGGTGACGCTTTAGATGGGGCGGACATCGACGCCGTCGCCGCATAGGTCGAAGCACCTAGCGACTTTGCCGCAAGCGCGATCGGATAGCCGATGATCACGAAGGCATGGGCGCCGCCCGCAATTGCCGGTGCGATGCGGGAAGCGCCAACCTCATGCATGACACTGCAAGAGCCGGAAGGACGTGATCATCCCAGAGATCGCTTGAACCCCCGACAATCAACTCGTTGTTCTGCGTGTTGGCGGTTACTGCGGCTGCGCAACGTCCGGTTGGACATGGCCCAACATCTTAGCGAGAGATCTGCCGCGAGGTCTCGCCCTGGAGCATTGTCACTGCTCCAGCGACGACAATACTCCTTTTTGTATTGTGCCGGACCATACAGTGGCCAAAGCCCATAAAGCCGGTCGTCGATGGTGCCCTGTCAGTCGACCTTTGGCGCTTTGCCTAATACCGCGCGAGGCCGTCGGATGGCACCTCCGCGAATGAGGCCGAAGAAATCGCTGCGCGGTTGCTCACGGGCTGCCTGAGCGGTGTCAGAGACGAGGCAATGCTCCGACTTTTTCATTGAGCCCGAAGAAATCGGGCGCCTTCAGTCCATCCTCGAAGTGTAGTGGGGTCGGCGTAGGGGCGCGACCCGCTGAAGCGTAGTCCTCTCCCGGGCAATTACAGGTGCATGGAACGCATGTATCCATCGTGTGGATTGCATTCCATCGAAACAATCGATTTTGCCAATTGTAGAGAATAGCGGATACGAAAACCTCGGTCGGAAGAACCGGTCTGCTGAGAACGTGAGCTGCCACTCGCCACCACGTCCAACTTGTGGCGCAACTTGCGCGGTCGCCGAAGGCTGCGGCGCGGTGGAAGCCGGTCAGCCGAGAACGACATTCGTGCTTCATGGAAGGAAGGCCAAGCCATGCGCCAAGCATCGCCCCGCTTTGCACTCGACCAGATGGCAGCGCCCCGACTTGACGTCAGGGCATTTTTCGCGCTTGCCCGCGACCTGGGCCTGAGAGACGTCGACATCCGCAACCATCTCGGCAGCAATGCTATTACACGTGGCGTGCCGGCGGCGGACGTCCGGTCTGCCGCCGCCGAAGCGGGCGTCACGATTATCTCCGTCAACACCTTGCAGCGCTTCAATGAGTGGACTCCCGCGTGCGAGGCCGAGGCGAACAAACTCGCCGACTATGCGGCAGCCTGCGGCGCGAAGACGCTCGTGCTGGTGCCGGTCAACGACGGCTCGTGGCCCGCCAATGGCGAGCGCCAGGGCGATCTCCGCGTCGCCTTGAAGGCGCTCAAGCCGATCCTCGAGCCCCGCGGCCTGATCGGTCTCATCGAGCCGTTGGGCTTCCAGACCTGCTCGCTTCGATCGAAGAAGGAAGCGGCTGAGGCCATTGCCGCGGTCGATGGCCAGTCCGTCTTCCGCCTCGTGCACGACACGTTCCACCACGCCCTCGCCGGGGAGACGCTCTTCTTCAGCGAGCTGACCGGTCTCGTGCACATTTCCGGCGTGAATGACCCGACCTTCCGGATTTCGGACATACGCGACCCGCATCGCGTCCTAATCGGCCCCGACAATGGCAGCCAAATCCGGGCGCTGCTTGACGGCGGCTATGCCGGCCCCTTCTCGTTCGAACTAACCGAGGAAGTCCACGCGCCGGACGACCTCGCAGGCGCACTTGCCGCCAGCATCGATTTCATCCGATACGGGCTAATGACGCGAGAGTCGGTGTGAGACGCCGAGTAAATCTACGAAAGCCTGGAACGCTAGGCATCGGCTGTCCACAGGACGGCGTTTCGGAGACACAAAAAGTGGGGGCAATCTTGGCCATGCACGCGTCTCAACCGATGATCAGGATGTCGCGGGCCAAACCATGCGAGGTTGAATAGGCCAGCGGATCATCGTTATGTTTCAACAAACTTTTCGATTTTTCGAATTCTTCAAGCCGCCCGAAAACACTGCAAAGTTAAAGCGGCCATTTCCCCCGAGCTCGTCGCGATTGCCGGGCGGGGCAGGACTCATTTTCCTGAGCAAGACGACGGACCTGTCGATCGAGCTTTTGCTGTTGGCAGCAGACCTGCTCGTGACAGACAAGAGCGCCTGAACCAAAGACTGAAGCGGGATGCCAGTCGGCAATCAGTTCCCAAACCTTTCGCCGGAACAGTGCCCCAAGCACTGCAGCCCATATCCTTCCAGGGCGAGAGGCGATGGAAAACCTTTCATCGACACGAGCCCGAGGTAGCACACCCATGGCCTTTGCGGAGAGCCTCGAATGGACAACCCGCTGCCGAGCCATTCCGGTCAGCTGCCCTGGCTGCCCCGGGCAAGGCTTATCTTCTGTTCGTTGATCTTCCGGACCGCGGCCAACACTGTTCGCGACGTGGAAGGTGAGACCTTTGGCTGCCCCTTCAGGACGCGGTGCACGGTCGCGACGCCGACGCTCGCTGCCTGAGCGATTTCCTTTACAGTACCCAGACGTTCGATCCCGATCGCCGGTTCGTATGCCATGTCTACTGCTCCTTGCCCAGGGTGAGAACCGCCGCGGCCGCGCGGCCGCCCCGTCAGGTCTTGCGCTTCTTCTGGCGGTAAACGTCGACCACGACGGCCGCGATGATGATCATGCCCTTGACGATCTCCTGGTAGTAGGCGTCGACCCTCAGGAAGGTGAAGCCTGAAGTCATCACACCGAGGATGATCGTGCCTATAACCGTACCGGTGATGCGGCCGACGCCGCCGGCGAGCGACGCCCCGCCGATGACGGCCGCCGCGATAGCATCCAGTTCGTACATCACGCCCATGCCCGCCTGCGCGGTCTGGGCGCGCGCCGCCGTGACGATGCCCGCAAGTCCCGCCAGCAGGCCAGCGATTGCATAGACCTTGATAAGGTGCCGCTCGACATTGATGCCGGAAACGCGCGCTGCCTGCACGTTGGCGCCAATGGCGTAGGTGAACTTGCCGTAGCGCGTGTAGCGGAGCGCGACATGAAAGATCGCCGCGACGGTGAGGAACACCACAACCGGCCAGATGCCCGTGCCGATGAAGGTGAAGTCATCGGTGAGACCGGAGACGGGCTGCCCTTTGGTGTACCATTTCGAGACACCGCGCGCCGACACCATCATGCCGAGCGTCGCGATGAAGGGCGGTATCCTGGTATAGGCGATCAGCCATCCATTGATGAGGCCGGCCAGCAGGCCGATCCCGAGGCCGACGAGCATGGGCACGATGAACGGCAGGTCGGTCAGCGAGGGATAGACCGCCCGCGTCCATGCCGCGGACTGCGCGAAGCTCGCAGCGATCATCGCTGTCATGCCGACCACCGAGCCCGACGAGAGATCGATGCCGCCGGTGATAATGACCTGCGTGACCCCTACAGCGATGATGCCGATCACGGAGACCTGCAGGATCATAATGGTCAGCCGCTGCTGGTTCATGAGGAAGCTCTGGCCGACGAACATCCAGCCGAGGATCTCATAGACGATCGCAATGCCGATCAGCACCAGGAGAATGTTGATTTCGGAGGGCAGCCGGCGCTTCGTCTTCACTTGCACAGGAGCCAGGCTCGCCTGGTTGGCAGTGTGTTCGGTTGTCATGTCTTTTCCTCCCCGTTGGGGCGGACGCTTCTATCGCGCCGCAAGTTCCATCACCTTGACCTGGTCCGCTTCAGCGTGATCCAGGAAGCCGGTCACCCGGCCTTCGTGCATGACCATGATGCGGTCGCTCATGCCGAGCACCTCCGGCATTTCCGACGAGATCATGATGACGGCCACGCCGTCCTTGGCGAGCACGGATACCAGGCGGTGGATCTCCGCCTTGGCACCGACATCGATGCCGCGCGTCGGTTCGTCGAGGATGAGGATGCGGGGCTTGGTGAGCAGCCAGCGGCCGATCAGCACCTTCTGCTGATTGCCGCCGGACAGGTTCTCGACCCGCTCGTAGAGGTTAGGCGTCTTCACCCGCAATTTGTCAGCCATTGTCTCGCAGGCCGCAGAGACTTCGCGCTCGGAAACGAAACCGCCCCTGACGAAACGGTCCTGCAGCACCGCAATCTGCATGTTCTCGAGTACGTCGAGGATGAGCAGACACCCGGTTTCCTTGCGGTCCTCCGTGATGAACGCCATGCCCTCGCGGATGGCGGTGGTGGGCGAATCGATCCTCACCGGCCTGCCGCGGATTTCGATCGAGCCGCCGGTGGCCGGCGTCACACCGAAAATGGTCTCGGCGACATTGGACCTCCCCGATCCGACCAGACCGGCAATGCCCAGGATCTCGCCGGCCCTGACCTCGAACGAAACATCGGTGAAAATGCCATTCAGAGAAAGGTTCTTGACCGAAAGCACCGTCTCGCCGATCAGCACGGTTTCCTTCGGGAACATCTGAGTGATTTCCCGGCCGACCATCATGCGGATGATGTCCTCGCGGGTAACGTCGCTCGATTTGTGCGTACCGATGTAGCGGCCGTCGCGGAACACCGAAACTTCGTCGGCGATCTCGAACAGCTCGTTCATCTTGTGGGTGATGTAGACGATGCCGATGCCCTGGCTGCGCAGATCGCGGATGATCTCGAAGAGATGGGCGACTTCCCGCTCGGTCAGCGCCGAGGTCGGCTCATCCATGATGAGCACGTCGGATTCGTAGGACACCGCCTTGGCGATCTCGACCATCTGTCGATTGGCCACCGAGAGGTCGCGGACCTGTGATTCCGGATCGATGCCGATGTTCAGCCGCTTGAACAGATCGGCGGTCATGCGCCGCATGCGTCGATGGTCGACGAGGCCGAACCCGTTCAGCGGTTCGCGGCGAATCCAGATGTTCTCCGCCACCGTCATGAACGGCATCAGGTTGAGTTCCTGATGGATCATGGCGATGCCGTTTTCCAGCGCATCGAGCGGCGACTGCAGGCGGATCGGCACGCCCTTCAGCCGGACCTCGCCCCTATCGGGCGTGTAGATACCGGCAAGGATCTTCATGAGCGTAGATTTGCCGGCGCCGTTCTCGCCCATGAGCGCGTGGATCGTGCCGCGCCTTAGCCTCAAGGACACGTCGTCGAGCGCCAGCACGCCTGGAAATTCCTTGCGGACATTCTCCACGGTCAGCAGGTATTCGGCGTTGGGAACCGCGCCGCTGGCGCGCACGGCGGCCATTGTCGGGGGACTGACAGTTGCTGGGTTAGGCATGGCGCTCTTCTCCTCCCGGGGCAGCCTCGGTGAGAGGCTTCCGGAACGCGCTGCATCACGCGTTCCGGAGCGTCGAATGCGGGTTTAGTTCTTGGCCTGGTAATCCGCCAGATTGGCGGGCGTTACCAGTTCGAAGGGGATGTAGACCTTCGTCTCGACCGCCTCGCCCTTGGCGAGCTTCAGCGCAGCGTCGACCGATCCCTTGCCCTGGCCGGCTGCATTCTGGAACACGGTCACGTCGAGGTCGCCTGCGGCCACCGCTGCCAACGCGTCCTGGGTGGCGTCGACGCCGCCCACCAGAACGTCCTTCATGTCCATGCCGGCCGCCTTCATGGCCTGGATGGCGCCGATCGCCATCTCGTCATTGTTGGCCACCACCGCGTCGAACTGCAGTCCCGCCGAAAGCCAGTTGGTCATCAGGTCGGCGCCCTGCGTGCGCGACCAGTTGGCGGTCTGCTCCTCCACAATCTTCATGAACGAGCACTCAGGCGTAGCAATCACGTCATGGATGTCCTGGGTGCGCTGGCGGGCGGCCTGGTTGGACAGTTCGCCCATCATCACGACAATATTGGCTTCGGTCTTGCCTGCTTCCTTGAGCAGCCGGCAGATTTCCTTCGTCTCCAGGGTTCCCGACTCGACTTCGTTCGACGCGACAAACGCCTGCTTTTCCGGCAGTTCGTTCACATTGACCGGCTCGCGGTTGACATAAACAAGCGGGATGCCGGCCTCCGCCGCGATCTTCGACATCGCGGTCGTCGCGTCGGTATCGGCGGGATTGACGATGATCGCATCGACCCCGGCCGCGATGAAGTTCTGGATCTGGCTCTGCTGCTTGGCGACGTCGTTCTGGGCGTCCTCCACCTGCAGGGTCACGCCGTCCAGCGTCTTGGCGTAATCGATCATGCCGTTGCGCAGCACGGTCAGGAAATTGTCGTCGAACAGCGCCATCGACACGCCGATGTTCTCGGCAAGGGCCGATGTCGTCATCAGCGCCGAGATGGTGGCGCCCAAAAGCAGTTTCTTCATGTCTGTTCCTCCATCTTAAAGGCGTCCGGTGCGCCCGATCCTCCCGGAACTCCCCCGGCTAGGGGGCCGTATCGAAACGGCAATTGCCACGGCGCGAAGGCCTCAGCTGCATGCCGTGACGAATTCCAAATTCACTTGCCCGTGGCCTCCAAGGACTTGTGGCCGTTGAAGAGGTTCTCCAGATGCGGCTTGACCGTGCCCGGCGCGGCCCCCCGATGCGGCTTTCGGCATGAGTTTTCATGAGACGGGCAGGCTTTCTAGGAAGCGCCGCAATTCGCCGGCTTCGATGCCGACGACATGGCGCTGTTCGGGATAGGCGCCGCTGCGCACCTCGGCGGCAAACTCGGAGAACGCCGCGATGCGCTCGCGTTGCAGGCGGTCTAACTCGGCTGCGAAGTTGCGATAGGCCTTGGCGTGCCTGGGCACATGGCCGCGATTCTGGCCCAATAGGTCATCGCCGAAAAGATATTGGCAATCGCAGCCGGTTCCGGCGCCCATGGAAACCATGAACAGAGACGTGCGTTCGCTGATCGCGGCCGCGACCTCCGTCGGCACGACCTCGATTTCTGCGCCGAAGGCGCCGACGGCTTCGTAGGCTTTCACCGCCTCGAAGATCTTGCGGGCGCTTTCGGCTGTCTTGCCGACGGCCTTGAAGCCGCCCGTCCAAGTGGCGCGCGACGGGATCAGTCCGACATGGCCGATCACCGGGATGGCTTCGTCTGCGAGTCGCTTCACCGTCGCGAGGCTGGCGCTGCAATAGACGGCGTCGGCGCTCGCCTTGAACAGCCGAAAGGCCCAGCGCACGAAATCGTCGGCCGTGCCGACGTCAAAGAAATTAACGCCCGGCACCGCGAAAAGGCTCGGCGCCACCTCGCGGAAATGCGGAAGGAGCATCATCTCCGGCGGCACCGAAACCATGTCGATCCTGGCCTTCTCGGCAGCCTCCAGCTCGTCCAGCGTTTCCACGCGGATCATCGTGAACTGGTACTTGCCTTTCATGGCGCGTATATCCGCCACTGTCGGTCTTTGCCTGCTCACCGGCTGCACCTCCCCTTGTTCGCGATCATGCCGCCAGCAATTTCTTGAGCTTCACGTCGGATGAAGTCAGTTCCGACGGGTCAGGCCGCGCCTGCCTCGCGATCAGCATTTCGGCCAGGCGAATGTCGCGGGCCACGGCATTGCCGGGGCCGATGCCGCTGGCCGAAAGCAGCTGTCCGTCCGCGGCAAGATGGAACAGGATGAAGGCGCCGCCGCCGAGATCGCGTCGCACCGCGCTCGAAGCCCCCTCGGCAAGGCCGGCGATCTGCAAGCTGAATTCGTATTGATCCGACCAGAACCACGGCACGGCGGTGTGTTCGAGTTCGGCGCCGAGCATGTTGCGCGCCGCCAGCGCCCCCTGCTCCTGAGCGTTGCGCCAGGCTTCCAGCCGCACCCGCCGCCCGCCATAAATCGCCAGCGGGAAGGAGCAGCAATCGCCGGCAGCGAAGATGTGCGCGTCCGAAGTCCGCAGCCGGCCGTCGACGGCGATGCCGTTGTCGATCGCAAGCCCGGCGCTTTCGGCGAGCGCCGTTACCGGAGCCGCGCCTATGCCGATGACGACGAGGTCCGCCTCGATGACGCGTTCGTTCGCGAGCCTGATCCTGACATCGCCATCGTCCCGGATGGCGGCGATGCCTTCGCCGCAGGCGATCTCGACGCCGTTATCGGCATGCAGCGCGTGGACGGTCGCCGCTATGTCGGCTGGCACGCCGCGCATCAGGATACGCGGCTGCGCCTCGAGCACTGTTACCGCCGCGCCCCGTTTGCGCGCCGACGCTGCCAGCTCCAGTCCGATGAAGCCGCCCCCGACGATCACGACCCGGCTGCCGGGCGTGAGCCGTGCGCGGATCGCCAGAGCGTCGTCAAAGGTGCGCAGATAGGCCACACGCGGACCGGCGACCGCGAGCGACAGGCGACGCGGAACGGCGCCTGTCGCTAGCAAAAGCTTGTCGTAGGCAAGAGCGCGGCCGTCCGCGAGCCGGACGTTTTTGGCGGCGCGGTCGATCGCCACGGCTCGGCTGCTGCCGATGAACTCGATGCCGGCATCGGCGACCCTTTCGGCAGTGAGGATCGTCTTCGCGACGGGCACATCGGCGCCGACAATCGCCTCCTTGGACAGCGGCGGCCGCTCGTAGGGCAGGTGCGCCTCCTCGCCGATGAGGGAGATCGGGCCGTCATAGCCGTGTTCGCGCAAGGCCAGCGCCGCGCGTCCGCCGCACTCCCCTGCCCCGATGATGACCATTCCGGCGTCCATGGCTGTCATCCGATCTGGAGGTAGACCTTTCCGGCTTCCAACTTGACCGGATAAGTCCTGAGGTTGAGGCAGACCGGCGCGCCTTTCGCGGCGCCTGTCTTGTAGTTGAAGCGGCCATTGTGTTTTGGGCACTCGATGATTTCATCCATGACGAGGCCGTCAGCCAGGTGGACCTTCTCGTGCGTGCAGAGGCCGTCGGTGGCGAAATATTCGTCGTCCGGGCTGCGATAAATCGCAAACGTTCGCCCGCCATGGTCGAAGCGGATCACATCCTCTTCGTCGATGTCGCCGGCGCCACACGCCTCAATCCAATCCGTCACGTTCATCTCCCTGGATACACTGTCTGGGTCTAAGTCGGAGGCGGCGCGGGCGCCGCCTCCATAGCCTTGGGAGGCTGTTATTCCGCGGCAACCCTGGTTTCGGCGTGGAACTCTTCGCGATACGGCCGCGCCGTCGGCGGCAGCTCGCGCTTGATGAAATAATCTTCGTTGCGAAGCTGGCGCAGGAAGGCCGGCAACATCTCGCGGTAGCCGGCAAGGATGGACGGCGACGTCGCCGGCAGGTCGTGCTTGATCAGTTCGTGCAGCTTCGGCAGCGCGTGGTACGGCACCATAGGGAACATGTGATGCTCGACATGATAGTTCATGTTCCAGTAGATGAAGCGGCTCACCGGATTCATCAGGACCGAGCGGCTGTTCAGCCGATGATCGGTGACGTTGTCGGCGAGCCCGCCATGCTGCAGCAGGCCGGTCATCACATGGTGCCAGGCCCCGTAGAGACGGGGCAGGCCGACGAGCATCAGCGGCAGCAACGAGCCCAGATAAAGCGCCAGCGCGATCGTCGCGAAGTAAATGGCTGTCCAGATGCGGGCGACTAGGATCGCCTTCGGCTGCTCCATTTCCGGGATAAAGGTTTGCTCCGCCGCGCTCAGCCGCCCCGCCGTGTTGCGCAACATGTCGACCATCGCGTGCCAGACGTCCACGATGCCGAAACAATTCAGCACCAGCCGCAACAGGTCCGGCGGCCGCATCACCGCGATTTCGGGATCGCGGCCGACGATCACGGTGTCGGTATGATGGCGCGTGTGGCTCCAGCGCCAGGTCACCGGATTGCGCATGATCATGAAGCAGGCGACCTGGTAGACCGCGTCGTTCATCCACTGCGTCTTGAACGCGGTCCCATGGCCGCACTCATGCCAGCGGGAATCTGTCGCCGAACCGTAAAGGACGCCGCAGATGAAGAAGAAGGGAACGCACCACCAGCTTCCCCAGAAATAGGCTCCGCCCGCCCCGCCCGCGATCAGGGCGCCCAGCCAAATGATGGTGTCGCGGATGGCGGGACCGTCCTCCCGCTTCATCAGCTCCTTCATCTGCTTGCGTGGAATCGCGGTATGGTACCACGCCGCCGCCGCGAGGCCCGTCTCGACCGCGCGCTGCGCGTCGCGTCCGATCAGGCTATAGTCGCGTTTCGTCGGCCGATAGTCGCCGGCCGCGGCGGTAGCGCTCATCATGACCTCCCTTGAAGCCGAATGAAGAGATTGAAACCTCTCATCCGGCGGAATAGAAACTACCAAATGCCATCATAACGCTCAATACAGCTTGCAATTTTTCTATCATTTAATATCATTGCGTTGAAACCGCCGTAATGGAGAGCAGCCTTGGCCAAGCGACCGACAATCTCGGATGTGGCCCGCGCATCCGGGGTCAGCGTGGCGACTGTGGACAGGGTCTTGAACAGCCGCCTTCCGGTGCGCGAGGAGACCGCACAGCGGGTCTACGAGGCGGCCACCGTCATCGGCTATCACGCCGCGGGCTTGATCAAGCAGCGCATTCGCCAGGATCTCCCGGAATACCGGCTGGGTTTTCTTCTCCAGAAGCCCGAGCAGCATTTCTATCAGGAGTTCGAGCGCGAGTTGGAGACCGCGACGCTTCAGGCGCCTCGGTTTCGCGGCGTTCCGGTCGTCGACTTCTGGTCAAGCCAGGCTCCTGAGGACATCGTCGCCCATCTGGACAAACTCGCGGCGAAGACGAATGCAGTCGCGTTGGTCAGCCCCGATCATCCGACGGTCACGGCCGCCGTGGAGAGACTGAAGGCGCGCGGTATTCCAGTTTTTTCGCTCCTGTCCGACTTCGCTCCCGGCGTTCGGGAGGGCTATGTGGGTCTCAATAACCGCAAAGTTGGACGCACCGCCGCGTGGATGATCGCCAAGTGCGCTAGGCGGCCCGGCAAGGTCGCGGTGTTCGTCGGCAGTCACCGCTTTCACGGCCACGAACTGCGCGAGATCGGCGTACGCGCCTATTTCCGGGAGCACGCGCCCGACTTCACGGTGCTGGAGACGCTGGTCAATCTCGAGACGGCCGACTTGACCCACCAGGCGATGCTCGACCTGCTCGAAAGGCATCCCGATCTCGTCGGATGCTACATAGCCGGCGGCGGCATGGAGGGAGCCATTTCGGCGATGAGAATAGCCATGCCTGCCCATCACCCGGTCATGATCTGCAACGAGATCACGCCGGAGTCGCGCGCCGCACTCGCCGACAACATCGTCACCATGGTGATCGGGACGCCGCTGGCGCGGCTGTGCCGCGAACTCGTTGATCTCATGGCACACGCCATCAAGGACGGAGCGGCTAACGCGCCGGGGCAGACTTTCCTGCCCTTCGACATCTACCTGCCGGAAAACATTTAGGTTATCTGCGAGAAAATCTATCAGAAATGATGAAAAATCATCACGATTTGTGTTGACTGTCTCCGGCCGCTGGACGATGGACCGGCAGCCGCGCCGGGGCAGCGACCGGCGTCAGAAAAAGGGAGGAAATCATGCCGGCTGTTCGATCGCCGTCTTTCGCGTTGAACCACATGGTGGCGCCCTCGCTGCGCCCCGACGCATTCTTCGCGCTCTGCCGCAAGGTGGGGGCGGCGCAGGCGGAAATCCGCAACGACCTTGCTGGCAACGCCATCATCGACGGAACGCCGGCCGCCGAAATCGGCAGCCAGGCCCGCGATGCGGAAGTGTCGCTGATCAGCATCAACGCGTTGCAGCGCTTCAACGATTGGACGCCGGCCCGCGAGGCCGAGGCGATCGAACTCGCCGATTACGCAAAGGCCGCCGGCGCGGCCGCGCTGGTCCTCGTTCCCGTCAATGACGGTTCGGGACGCGCGGATGGCGAGCGCCAGCAGAACATTAGGACCGCGCTCCGCGCCCTGAAGTCGATCCTGCGCGACCGGGGGGTGCTCGGCCTGGTCGAGCCGCTGGGCTTCGCCGCCTGCTCCCTGCGCTCCAAGCACGAGGCGGCGGAAGCGATAACGGACATCGACGGCATCGGAGCCTTTAAGCTGGTGCATGACACGTTTCATCATCATCTCGCCGGCGAGCCCGCCCTGTTCGCGGACATGACTGGTCTCGTCCATATTTCGGGCGTCACCGACAAGGACGTGCAGGTCGACGACATGCGCGACCCGCATCGCGTGCTCGTGGACGAGAACGACCGCCTCGACAATGTCGGCCAGATCCGCACCTTGCTGAGCGCGGGTTATGCCGGCCCGCTCTCCTTCGAGCCGTTCTCGCCCGCCGTCCATACGCTCGAAGATCCCACACGAGCGCTCGCCGACAGCATCGCTTTCATTCGAGCTCGGCTGTAAAAAGTCGCGAAGCGATGCAGCTGAGTAGGGCACAACACTGCTTCACGAGGTGAGGGAATGACGATCGGTTTTGCACTGCTTGGAGCCGGGCGCATCGGCAAGGTTCACGCGAAGGCGGTGGGATTGAACCCGCAGGCGCGGCTGGTGGCGGTGGCGGATGCCTTCGAGAAGACGGCCAGCGACCTCGCGGCGGCCTATGGCGCAGAAGTGCGCTCCATCGACGAGATCGAGGAATCGCCAGACATCGATGCCGTCGTCATCTGTACGCCGACCGACACTCATGCCGACCTGATCGAGCGCTTCGCCGCGGCAGGCAAGGCTGTGTTCTGCGAAAAGCCGATCGACCTTGACGTGAAGCGGGTCAAGGAATGCCTCACCGTGGTCGAAAAGACCGGCGCTACGCTGATGGTTGGCTTCAACCGCCGCTTCGACCCGCATTTCATGGCCGTCCGCAAGGCGATCGACGACGGCGCCATCGGCAAGGTCGAGATGGTGACCATCACCTCGCGTGACCCGGGCCCGCCGCCCTACGACTACATCACCCGTTCCGGCGGCATATTCCGCGACATGACGATCCACGATTTCGACATGGCGCGCTTCCTGCTCGGCGAGGAGCCGGCCTCGGTGTCGGCGCATGCCTCGGTGCTGGTCGACAAGAAGATCGGCGAGCTCGGCGATTTCGACAGCGCCAGCGTCATCCTGTCGACAGCTTCCGGCAAGCAGTGCCTCATCTCGAATTCGCGGCGCGCCACCTACGGCTACGACCAACGCATCGAGGTGCACGGCTCTAAAGGCATGATTGCCTCCGAGAACCAGCGCCCCGTGTCGATCGAGATCGCCAACGGACAGGGCTACACCCGCCCGCCCCTGCACGACTTCTTCATGACCCGCTACCTCGATGCCTACGCCAACGAGATCGCTAGCTTCATCTCAGCCGTGAAATCCCGCGCGAAGGCGTCGCCCAGCGGCCATGACGGGCTGGTGGCGCTGACGCTGGCGGAGGCCGCGTTGAGGTCGGCGAAGGAGGGCAAGACGGTGCGAGTCGAGCCGTTTGGATGAGGCGCCCATTGCCGTTCAGTTCGGAATTCTGAAAAGCTCTTTCTCCATGCTCCGGATGATCGCTGGCGGCCTTCATCCGGTCGATGGAAAGCGCCAATTCCTCAATGCGGGTAACAATCCGCTGCATTGCGGCCGGATCTCCGGAACGGATCGGCTCATCGTCCGCGCCGTGCGGGAACGCGTTCCGCTTGGCACCCTTGCGGGCCGTCGCCTCGTGCGCTTTCAGGTCGGCGCGGCGGGCGTCCGAAATCCTCATGCGCTTTTCATTGCGGGCCACGCGAAAGTGCTCGCGGTTCACTCCGCCTAAAAAAGTTCGTCTTGAAACAGTATCCATGCTCTAACGAGCAGCCCTGATCAGCCTCTCAGCAAGTCTTGTCTTTCGAGCGATGATCTCTGATCCTTCATAGGAAAGGTGGCCGCTGTCCCGGTAGAGGAATTTGCCATCGATCTCAGTTCTGCATTTTGTGTCGTCGCAGAGAAAGTCGTGGTAAGAGACAACCTCTACGTCAGCTTTCACGGCCACCTGGTTCAAGAGCTCGAGAGTGCGGGATCGCATCCGGCGGTAATCGATGACATCGATTTTGCAATCACTGTACCGCCCGAGCATAAGACTTCCCCTCACCTTTCGCTCAAGGCAATCGCCGATATCGAAGCCTGCAACTGGCGGGGGAGCAACTACGACCACTCGCCTGCCCAAAGCGCGAACGGCCTCGACGAGAGACTTGATACCCTCAACGGCTCCATCTACCGAAGTTTCAACTTCCGTGAACGTCCCGTCACGCCTCTTAAGCAGCATGAAGTCTTTGGAGTCAGGGGCGTCAAATGGGCTCGAAATGACAACGGTCCTTATCTCCGGCCGATTTTTCAGGATATCCAAAACGCCGTCATTGAAGCGAATACAGTCCTCGCCGAAGGAGGGAGACACTGCGCGCTTGGAGAAGGCAGCAACGCCGATGGCGGGGAAGCACGCGCTCATTGTGAGCTGAGCCAGGCCGGCCTCTCCGACCGTTTTGGCCAAGCCGGGAACCAGTGCCATGGCAAATGAATCGCCCCAGACCAGCAATTCGGGCCTGTCCGTCGTCTGGCAGGCCTCCGGAATGCCCTGAGGAGCAGATGTGAGATCACATGCCCTTCCCAGGCCGTAATTGATCCGTCGGCTCTCGGAAAAGCCAACCCTACTTTCGGCTGCGCCAATGTCGACTGACGGTGCGAAGCCGAGAAGAACCGTTGCGGCAACGAGTCCTGAGGCCATTCGTCCACGAGATGCGACGAATCCCTGCCGGAATGGCTTCTCCACGAAACGGTGAAGAACTAGGCTCGCTACAACTGAGAAGGCAACTGCCGCATAGATCGCAAGCGCAGGAGGCTCTGCCAGCCAAGCAGCTCGCACATATACAAGCACCGGCCAATGGACCAGATAGAGCGAGTACGAGATATCCCCGATCCTTGCCATGCTTCGAACCGCCACATTGTCCCTGCTGGGCGACAGCAGGAGGATCAGGGTTGCCAAGCAGACCAAAGCGGCATCCACGATCGGGTTCTGCGAACCAGAAGGTCCAATGGGAATAAGGATAAGCACGAGCGCCGGGAGGCGCAGCGCCGCAGACTTGGCAGCCACGCGAGCGCTGGCGGGAAGCAATGCCCCGAGCGAACCAATCGCTATTTCCCAAAAGCGGGTCGGCACAAGATAAAATGCAGCGGATGGGTGACGAAAGGCGACGTAGAGACACAGTGCCAGACTGGCAACCAGGAGCGAACTAACCGCTGACAGCCACCATCTCTTGGGAACCAAGGCCAAGAAAGCAGGAAGCAGCAGATAACACTGTTCTTCGACAGCTAGCGACCAGAAATGCAGGAGAGGCTTCGTTTCGGCGGATCCGCCGAAATAGTCCGCCTGATTCCAGAGAACGATGTTGCCGGTGAATGTGAGCGCCCCGAGAACCTGAGTTCGGAATTCCCGCAGGCCCACATCTGACAGGAAGAAGGGTGCAGCGATCGTCGTGAGCGCAATGACCACATAGGCCGCGGGCAACAGACGCTTCGCACGACGATAATAGAATTCCCAAAAGCTGAACCGTGACTGCTCAAGCTGGGTCGCGATGAGGCCGGTGATCAGAAAGCCCGAAATTACGAAGAAAATATCAACGCCGAGATAACCAAACGGCGCGATTTGGGTATGATAAAGGACAACCAGCAGGACAGCTAGACCCCGCAAGGCCTGGACATCGGCTCGAAAGTCTCGCGGCATAGAAGACCTAATGAAGTTCCGGCTTAATTGGATGAACTGAGGCCTTAGGCACGTTGGCCAGCCGTAGGTATCCGCAGCCACGATGTGAAAATGGTGCCCTTCTAGAATCATTCGCTGGATCGATTTCGGCCGATCTGCCGCACTCGCCCATAACTAAGAAAGTCGCCGGCAGCAGGTGTCGGCGTACTTGCTTTCGGTCAATTGTTGTTCTTCTAATGGAGCATGCCCGCTAATTCATAAAATCGATTATTTGAATGCCATACATCCACACTATGGATCGCTTGCAGAGGCGGATATTCCAGCGTTCGTGCAAGCGGTCATCGGCACCGGCTGCGACATATGTGCGGTCGGCCACGTAGGGTACATACTTGGCGACGTCGATCTGACGCCGCGCGACCGGGAGGCGACTGAGCCCAGGCTGCAGGAGATCGATGAGATGTTTGGCGAACGCGATCATCTCAAGCCGGAGATTATTGCCTATTTGCGCTCGATCTGCCGCTACATCGAGATTTGAGCGGGCCTGTTCGCGTGCTTTCGCCAAACAAAGAACGTCGTTCGTTGTCACCTGTTCAGTCCGAGTAGAGTTCGCGTTTCCTGCGCAAGTTGTTGCACGTGCCCGTCACAGACTGGGCGCGACGTTGATGCACGATGATCTGCCATGGAACCCTGAAGACGGGCGCACCGCCCCCGAGCCATGCCTTGGACAGGCGCCGCTCGCGGTATGGTCGGGCGGACTCATTGGCGGTTCGCGGCCGGTGGTGCGGGCGTAGCGGTCGAGTGGTGCTAGCTGACACATTGCGGCATCTTGTCCGAGAACTCGATGGTTTCAGCATAGACCCCTTGGGGCCGCGGTGGACGACAACGAATTTGGACCCACAGTGGCTCGAAGTGTCGACACCACGATTGTGACGGGCTTTCCGGTTTCGGGGTGCTCGGGCTGTACGGCAACGCGATTATCCCATTTTCTTCATAAGCAAAGTCGCAAACCTCCCGGCCCTGCCTTAATATGCTTGTTGCCGAGCTGTCGGCGGGATTTGCCCGAAGCGGCGCTCACACACGTTTTTCGCGAAAAGCTGCAGTGACAGGCCCGCCAAGCAGCCCCGATCAATTCAAGCTGTTGTGGAGTTCGCAGGCGCTTCGATTGGTTTGCGCTCTTGCATCACTCGGCCACAGCCAAGGCCTGGCAAAGGTCGTCGATGATGTCCTGCGGATGCTCGAGCCCGACCGAGATCCGAAGCAGCCCCGCCGGAGCCATCGAATTTGGTCCTTCGACAGAAGCCCGATGTTCGATGAGCGAATGCGTGCCACCAAGACTCGTGGCCCGCATCACGAGTTGGAGCCGTCCGGCAACCGCCATAGCTACCTCCGCGTCGCCTCGGACGATAAAGGAAAGCATGCCACCGTATCCGGACATTTGCCGTCCGGCCAACCCATGGCCCGGATCGTCGGGCAGACCGGGAAACAGAACCTTCTCGACTGCCGGGTGTTTGCTCAGAGCTTCCGCTACTTTCAGCGCGCCGTCACAATGCGCACGCATGCGGACAGGTAGGGTCTGCAGCCCGCGAAGGGCTAGCCAGCAGTCGAAAGGAGCGGCGGCGCTGCCCTTGTGCCGCTGGATCATGCGCAAGGGGCGCTCGAGCGGAGAAGCATCCGGCAGGACGACAATGCCGGCCATCAGATCGGAATGGCCTCCGATATATTTGGTCGCCGAATGCATGACAGCATCCGCCCCCAGTTCGAACGGGCGCTGCAGGACCGGCGTCGCCCAGGTATTGTCCACCACCGCAAGGGCGCCGGCCTCGTGCGAAATCTCACATGCCGCCCGGATGTCCACGATGCGGATGAGCGGATTCGACGGGGTTTCGATCCAGACGAGGCCCGTAGGCGCGGCGCGGGCCGCGGCACGCAGGGCGTGGAGATCTCGCATATCGACTGCGACGAACTCGAAGCGGCGGCCGATATCGGTTTCGTCGATCAGTGAGCGAATGCCGAAGTACATGTCGTCCGGCACGATGATGCGCCCGCCCTTGCTGGGATGCGCGTCGAATACCGCCGTGATCGCCGCCATGCCGGACGAAAGGGCGACCGCGGCATGGCCACCCTCCAGCGCGGCCATCGCCGTCTCGAAGGCATTGCGCGTGGGGTTGGCATCCCGGATGTACTCATATCCCGACGGGTAGCTGCCGTCCGCGCTGCGCTCGAAGGTCGTACTTGGATGGAACGGGATCGTGACGGCTCTGGTGGAGGAATCGACACCCCTACCCGCGTGTATCGCCTTGGTTTCGAGTTGCATGGAGCACCCCTGTTTAGCTGGAGTTGAGAAGGACGATCGCAGGGATCGCCAGGAGCAGTCCGATGATCTGTACGCATCCTCGTCAATCCCTGGGATTGGGGATTGCGTGGTTGCAGCGTCCGCGCCGGTCATTATAGTGACCGTACAAGATATGACTGGGGAAGTCAATATAATGACCGATGAGGCAACGGCGTCGACAACGGAGCGACAGCTAGGAACCGCGCTCTCAGCCAAGGTTCAGCATCTGCGGCGGGTGCGGAACATGAGTCTTGACGCGCTCGCAAGGCGCGCAGGTCTGTCCAAGGGCACCGTCGTGGCCATCGAGCAGGGCAAGGCCAATCCGAGCATTGGCGTCTTGTGCCGGCTGGCCGTCGCCTTCTCGCTATCCGTTACCGACCTGCTGGGAGACACTTCGGAAGGGATCACGGACGATCCAATCGAACGGACCAGGCCTGCAACGCTCTGGAGAACCCCTCAGGGTAGCGCGGCCACACTGGAAGCATCAACCTCGGGACGAACAATGTTCGAGATGTGGACCTGGACGATTGCGCCAGGCGACGTCCATCGATCGGAGGCCCACAGCCGCGGCACGCGCGAACTTGTTTCCATCCAACGCGGAAGTCTCAAAGTCACTGTCGGCTCCGAGACCATGGTCCTGCATGCCGGCGAAGCCGCGCGACTGCTCACCGACCAGCCGCACGCCTATGCGGCTGCCGACGATCAGGCCGTTTCGTTTTCGATGGCCGTGCTGGAACGGATCGAGGAGCTATAAACCGTCCGTCTAGTTCGACAGCGTCTCGAACCGGCTCTTGTGCAACGCGTGCACATGACCCCTCGATCTGGCGATCGCACAGGCATCCTGCGGTGGCTCAGGGAAGCGACTTCAGATAGCAATTGGTGCGTCCGGGAGAGGACAGCTTGGACGGCGTTGCTCAGTCCGGCGCAACCCAACATTGCGCCGCATGGTCAGGCCGTGCCACGCAAGTTCGGCGAAATCTTGCGCCTGGTAAACCTCAGACTTCTCCCAAACTCGGGCTTACGCCCATGCCTTGCAGCACTATCCGATCACCGACCGAAAACGAGCCCAGTTCGTTGGTGAGGATTTTCGCGACCGCTTCAATGCGAACTTCGATCCGGTGTTCCGTCAGCCTCCCGGAGGCATCTGGCCGAAGCGGTTGATAGCGAGAAATGACAGCGCGGCTCCGCATAGCAGCGCCGCGGTCCTTCTATTTCCGTCGCCCTAGTCGCTCAGGTCGCGACCACGGGTCAGCTGCCAAATTGGAGTCGTTCACATCGGGCCGAATGCTCTTATAGCTGCCTGTGTTTCGGTGCCGCTCGCTAGTGGCCTCGCGCCCGAGTTGGGACAGCTTCAGCTCCGCGAGGCGACGATCACGCCTGCGGAGAGCCTTCATACAGTCAACCCACAGCGCCCATCTACCGACAGGCATTTGGGCGCGGACATATGGAGTCCAGGAACGGCTGCAGCTTTTGCGACCTGACCATGTTGGAATGGGGAGGCAACTTTGTTCCGCTATTTCCAAATGACGTCTTCGCAATCGGCTGCGAAAGACAGGGATGACGATGCAGGGGCCAACCGGACGGCATCGAGATCGTCGCGAACTATGTGAGCGATTTTTGTCATTAAAGTCAGGGCGGTTCGGCTGCTCTATTTTCTGGCAGCCGAACCTTTCGACCGATGATCGCCGACGAGAGCACCCTGTCGTCACTGACAGAGTCGGCAAGGGGGGTTCGGAGCCGAATTCCAAGTCCGATCGCAATTGCCGATCATCCAGTTAGGCCTTTGCCGCCGAGCGTGACCGCCGTCCTGGTCATTGTGGACTTGATCAGCAGCCGGTGAACCGCATAATGTGAGCGGCCGCCATTTTTCAGTCGCGGCCCTTTCCATGGATGAGGCCGGTCAGGCCGCCCAACATCCATTTTGTTGCATTTGATGGGTCCGCCGGGCCGGGAAGAAATCCCCGATCGTCCGGCGCTAACCCCTTTTTGAGGAGCTGCCACATGAACGATTCGCGTATTCCCGAGACGGTCTTGAAGGCAATTTCCGAGGGGACACACATCATTCGCGCATACCGTGAGCATCTTGGCTACTCGATCGAGGAGCTGGCGATCGCCTGCGGACTAGCCGCCGAAGAGATCGAGAACATCGAGTCCGGTCTGAGATACCACAAAGGCTATCGTGACCGGATCGCGAGGTCGCTCTCGCTGCCTGCTGGCATCTTCGACGAGGAATCCGACGTCCCGGACGCCGCCTAGCCGTTCAGTAATCGTCGGAAGATCGACAGCGCTTGGCCGAGAGCGCCGAAGAATACGATCTGGCCGCCCTCAGCGGGGTCTGCAAGGCTTATGTTCGCACGCGGCGCACTGGAAGCTCAGATGAAGCAGCTCGCAATCACGGCCACCTGCACGCGCGGCGAACCGCGGAAACCGTTCACAGTCGATATGTGGCCGCTCAAGCTGAATCCGTGCACGAATGCCATTCGGGGCGCGCTGAATCACTGGGGCGGCCTGAAGACGAAGCAGAGGCGATCGCGAAGCGGATCGAAGGCAGCGAGACGGTCGGAGGTGTCGAGTTGCGATGGGTGGACGACCGACTGGGAGAACTCGTGTTCGAGCAGTTCGCAAGCTTCGGAGAATTGGCTACAGCGGCGGGCGACGACGACAGGAAGAACAGAGGACAATAGCTTGTTGCATTACAATCTCACTCACAAGGACGGCAGGATTACCGAGGGACCTGTTGTCGCCGAGTTGACTAAGGCGCTCAAGCGAAGGGGAGTGCCCTTCCATATCGCTGTGGATGCCGCTGCAAGAGTGCAGGCAGGCGATACCGTTGGCGTCGAGATCGAGTTGGTGTTTTCACGGAAAGAGTTCGAAACCGAGATGGAAGCGCAAGGCATCCATGCCGATTGGAGAGGCGGCGAACCACGGCAGCCGTTCACGCTCAATCTCGCGCCAAACCACGAACGCTGGAGGGATGTCTGGCCCAAAGCGGTCGCCAGCGCGTTGAAGACCCGTGGACTGGCAGAAGACGAGGCAGACGACATCGCCGTGCGACTGGCAGCCGGTGATGCAATCGAGGGCGTGGTGCTCTGGTGGGTGCCGTCGCAGGACGAGGAAATCGTGATCGAGCAATTGGAAGGCTACGGGGCGAAGGCAACGAAGGTGGCAGGCAGCTGATTGCGTCGAAGGCAGCTTCCCACGCGAACGAATCATGCACAAGAAGGTCACCAGTCCCGGCTGTCGGTTCCGACAGCCGGGACTTAAGTCGGCTGTGATTTGAGGGTGCCGGTCAATATCGGGAAGTGCGCGATCCACAAGAAGTAAGGGGCTATTGGAACCCTGGGTAACATGCCCTGCGATCACGCGCTCATTCCGAGTGGGGCGAGTCAGCTTGCCTTCAGAAGCACTTCTGGTCGGTGAGGCTGGCACCCTCGTCGGAGTGCGTCCAGACAAGCTCGTAAAAACGTAGAGCCAGATCTGCGCATCGGCCGTCTGTACCACGAAACCGCGAACGAGCGGCGGATTGTTCTTCACGATTTCCGCATCACGTGGCATCAGAAAATCGAAGATCATATCAATCGACGGCCCGTCATCAGACGCGGGTATTGGTGCCTGCCGGAATGACGAGCTTGTAGCGAACGCCGGCCGGGAGCTGCGCTATCTCATCCCCCTGCCCTTTGAACTTCTCACCCCCCAAAGCGCGTTGACGCAAGCGGCATCACGCCGGCCGGCAAAAGAACAAGCTGCGTGGGAACGAGACCGCAAATGTCGCTTCGACGTTAACGAGCTGATTGTTGCGTACCGGATCGCGACAGGGTTGCATCTTACCCGATAATCAATATCTACGCGCTGGGCGATCTTTATGAATAATACGAGGGAATTCCGATTATGACTGACGACTTCAATAACGCCGATACCATAGAACTGACCGCCGACGTGATCTCGGCTTACGTCTCGAATAATCCGGTTCCTGTTTCGGAGTTGCCTTCTCTGATCGCGCAGGTCCATCAATCTTTGGCAGTACTGTCGAATGGTTCCGCAAAGGAACCGTCAGAAAAGCTTGTACCCGCCGTCCCCATCAAGAAATCGGTGACCCCGGAGTACATAGTCTGCCTCGATGACGGGAAGATGTTCAAATCCCTAAAGCGGCATTTGAAGACTACGTTTGGAATGACGCCTGAAGAATACAGGGCGAAGTGGAATCTGCCGGCCGACTACCCAATGGTCGCTCCGTCCTACGCGGCGGCGCGTTCAGAACTCGCCAAGAAGATGGGGCTCGGCCGCAAACCAAAGGCAGCAGAACCTGTAAAGCGGGCGCGCAGGAAAGCCGCCGCCTAATCGGCAAAGAAGAGGCGGGTTCATCACCCGCCTCTGTTGTGTGACTGACTTGTCGCCTAGCGCCCCGCGATGATGCTCGCGATGGTCCCGGTGCCCAGGCTGATCAGCAAGAAGTCGTTGTCGACCCTCACCCACTGCTGGCCGGCACGCCTGAGCCCGTGACGGTAGTGATCGCGGATCGCCTGCCTGCGCTTCCATTCCGGAACGTGCTTCTCCTCGACCAGTGGTGCCGCTTGTTCTGATGCTTTCGCACCTCATGCCGCTTCGGAGCATAAATCCATGCTTGTGCCGTTGCAAAACAATGACGACCCTGGCGCGAGCCATCATGGTGGCGCTGCTATGCACCACTTGACTTCGATATTTCTCTCTGGGTGCGTCGCCCATACGGCGCAGGTCCCGGTCCGAAATTCTCGCTGCGACTCCTCAGCGGCCTGCCGATGCAGTGCCAAAAAGTGGACAAACTGCATCAATGAATCGGTACCTGCGTTCCGGCGGCGGCACGAAACAGTGTTCGGCGCGGTAGCAACTGACGGCCAGCAGGTCGCGCGCACAGCACAGCGATGGTCTTTGCCGGCCGGCCCAAGTGTCTGATGGCTTTTCTGGCTGACGATGTCCGAGAAGGTCATGAATTCCGCGTAACAAAGTCGCGCGGAGCTGATTTAGGCGCAGGTGAAGGATCCGCCTCCGTGACTGCTACACAGATTCTGACTGGCCATACCGCTGATCATTTTCACGCCATCCTTGTGCACTGCGCAAGAAAATGTGGGATTTTGGTCCCGAGTGACTGACTTTACGCTTCTAGCTGCGCAGGGTCGCGCCGCGCGGGCATTGGTGAATTGGTCCCAAGGCTACTTGACCGAATGGGTTAGGTGAGCCGATCGACGATTGCGGATCTGAATCAGGCAAGCGAGAGCCGCATGAGGCGACGCTATTCGTGCTGGCACAGGAATTGGCCGCGGATTGTATTCACCGAACGAGGCGCAGAATTTCCCGAATTCCCGCCGAAGCACTACATTCCGACCGGCATCAGACATCCATGAAAACCGCGGACGGCGTGCTCCGTCCTTCCTTGGATCAATACCGCGCATCAAGGCTGCAGATGGAGCGCGACAGTCATTCCCTGTCGCCGAAATCATGGTACGTTTACGCAGTTGGCGATCGATACTCCCGTCAAGCCAACAAACCGAGCGCCTTCACTCGGCGCGCAAAGCCTGGCCCGCCGTCCCCTCTCGCAGCGGGCCTTTTTCGTTGGCGCCACGATGCCTCACGTGGGCCGCTATTCCCACCCAGCATAGTGGCATCGGCACCGCAAGTCGCCGATCAGCCCGGTCAGCCCGCTCCCTGTCGCCATGCTGGCCGGGCTTTTTTCGCGCCATCTATGCCGCCGATCGGAACAATTGCCAGCACCCGTTGTTCGAATTAGTAGGCGCATTTCCGTCTGAGGCGCCGAAGGAGCCCGCTGTCAGGACCGGCAACCTCCTTCCGCAGCGGGCTTTCTATAGTCCGACTTCGCCACGCTTCAACGTAGATGCAACTGGGGCGAGCAGCGAGGGTGTGGCATCGTTCGGCGTGTTACAACCAACTCTCCAGAAGGAAGCGCCCCATGCCGCAGTCTTTGAGCGCGATGCCAAGCGCGGCATCGAGGTCTTGCGATTGGGCAGGTCGCGTAAAACCGCCGGCCAAACGGGCCGCCAGTTGCGGCATAGTGATTATCTGCACGCCAGTTTCGCCCCCGACGTGAGGCTTCGATCCGGCGCATCGGGAACGGGAGAGGCCCCTCAACGACGATGGTCCAGCGATTCATTTGAATGCTCACCTGTACTTGCATCACCTGTTGCTGCTGGACCACAAATTAACTCCGGGCCAGGCGTCAGCCGCATATGGACCGCGCTTCCTGCGATGGCGCGACGCGAGGAATACGTCCCCTGCCCCAGTCTGCTTGATTTATTCAAGCGCTGGAATACCTTCACCCATCGTCGGACCTATCGGGGATAATCACGTTGCCGGCAAAATTACGGATTCCGACCGCAGCGGACGCCGGTAAGAAGGCGAGAGCGACGATCAAGAGAGCGCGGCCTGAACTCTATGCCGCGCGACAGTTTCTGGATCGTGACATCCAGGCGGACCTCGGTGTCCGCATCCCTTTCGATGTCTACTTCCAGGACCCCTTCGTCACAAAATCCAACAAGGCCTACAATTTCGACGTCGAGTTCACCGTTCCTTGGGAGCCCGGACTAGCTGACGGTCCAACGAGCGCCCGCTTTGCAATTGTCGACTATGACGGCGCAACCGAGGTCCTGAACGCGCCGGCCCGCTGGAATGACGAACTGGCTAAATTCGTCGACACCAAAGGCAAGGTTCTCGATCGCCACAATCTCGGCTCGGCGCAGTTCCGCCAGATGAATGTCTGGGCGACGCTGCAGAATGCGCTCGACTTCTTCGAAGCCGGTTTCGGCCTCGGCCGCCGCATCGATTGGGGGTTCGAGGGCAACCGGCTCATTGTCGTGCCGCATGCCGGTTATGGCCAAAACGCATTTTATGACCGAGACAGCAAATCGCTTCAGTTCTACTATTTCGACGCCGGCAAGGAAGGCGCGCGCAAGCGTATCCACACCTGTCTCTCCGCCGACATCATCAATCACGAGTTTGGCCATGCCGTGCTCGACGGTATTCGGCCCCTTTACCACGAATCCGTCTTCGCCGAGACCGCGGCCTTCCACGAGTTCTTGGGCGACATGTCAGCGATCCTGATCGCCTTTCGTAACACCGTCTTCCGCTCGCAGGTCGCCAAAGCCACCGGCGGCGACCTCGACAGCGATAACCCGCTCTCAAGCCTCGCCGAGGAGTTCGGCCGGAACATCGGCGATCAGGACTATTTGCGCAGTGCGTTGAACACCCTGAAATACAAGGACGTCAAAGACGACCAACGGCAGCATTATGTTTCCCAGGTGCTTACCGGCGCGATGTTCGACATCATCCGCCGCCTGACCGCGTATTATATGAAGGTGCGCGGCGAATCCGTGAAGCAGGCCCTGTGGTCGACGATCCGCCGCATGCAATGCATGGCCGTGCAGCCGCTCGACCTGTTGCCGCCCGCCGACGTGATGTTCGAGGATTACGCATTGGCGGTATTGCGCGCCGAGCAGATCGTCAATCCGACCGATCCCGACGGCTATCGCAACCTGATGATAGACGTCTTTCTGGTCCGTGGCCTTTTGAGCGAAGCGAAGGCGGCCGAACTGAAAACCCCGGTCACCGTCTTTGATCGCCTCAATGTCTCCGTGTTCCATGATCCGCACAGGATTGCCGCCTCGCGCGCAAACGCCTATCGATTTCTCGACGACAACCGCAGGGACCTTTTCATTCCCTTCGCGGCCGATGTCGTCGTCACCGACCTGGCGATGGCGCAGAAGCTGACGGTGTCGGGTCGCCGGCTGCCACAGCAAATCCTCCTGCAGTACATCTGGCGCGAGGATGTGTTGCTCGAAGGCGAGCGCTTTGGCCAGTTCGCGGGTGAGACGACCAGCATGCTTTGCGGCGGAACACTGGCGCTCGACATAGACGGAAACTGCCTGGGTTGGATGCGCAAGCCCGGCACCCTGCCGCTCATCAAGGGCTCCCGCAAACGTCAGGCCGAGGAAGAGGAGGTCAAACTTGGCAAAGCCCGCCGCGAAGCATTCCTGAACGCACTCGCCGCGCGGATCGCGGCAGGGCGGATCGGCGATGGCGTTGCCGGCGGCGCCGCAGGGCTGCTGCAGAAGTCGATCGCACCGCTGACCGCAGAATGGGTCGACGGTAACCTTCGCTTCGCCCTTTCGCCACATATCGGGATTGGCGGCGACGAAGACGAGGAGATGGGAGAGCGGCCATGGCAGATCAGCTCCTGATCCGCGCCTACAATGTCGGCGTCGGCGACTGCATTTATGTCCGCATCCCGAAAGCCCGCAAGAAAGGCAGCAAGGTCGACGATTTCCACATCCTTATCGATTGCGGAAAGAAGGGCAGCGCCAACGAATTGAAAACCGCTCTCGACCACTTGAAGGGTGAGCTGCCGATAGAAGGCGACAAGAAGCGTCTCGACCTCCTGCTGGTCAGCCACGAACACGAAGACCACATCAAAGGCTTCGATCCCGACTGGCTCAGCGATGTTCGGATCGAGAATATCTGGTTGAGCGTAGCCATGGACCGCGATCATCCGCAGGCCAAATTCGCACGGCAGTTGCACGACATGGCGGCGACCGCGATGCGCAACATCGCCGCCCGCAATTTGGAGCTGAGCCCTGAACTCGAAGACATTGTCGGCCGCTACGACATCGGCAACGACGGCGCGGTGGACGCGTTGCGTGCAGTCCTGCCCCAACAGAACGGCATCACGCCGCTCTACGTGCATGCCGACATCAAGGCCGCCAAGCTCAGGCCGAAAACGCTGTCTGGCGCGACTTTCAAGGTGCTCGGCCCCGAATTCGATATCGACACCTATTACCTCGGAGATGCCGCCAGCGACATCCTGCACGGCTTCTCAGCTTCGACGGGCCTGCTTGGCGCCGCCGGGAGGAAGCGAGCCGGCAGCGCGGGTCCTGCAAACATCAGCGCTTCCGATTTCAAGCGCCTCCAATCCCGCTTGCTGTCGAGCGCATTGGCCTTCGCCGAGGAGGAAGGCGAGATCGTCAACAATACGAGCGTCATGCTGCTCATCGAATGGCGCGGTCGCCGGCTGCTCTTCGTTGGCGACGCCGAATGGAACAGGGCCTATCGCGACAAGAAGAAGAACTTCGCCTGGAACACTGCGTGGAAACTGCACAAGAGCGAGCTCAACAAGCCGATCGACTTCCTCAAGATCGGTCACCATGGCAGCATCAACTCGACGCCCTGGGATGACAAGGAGGACGGCGGAGTAACCGAGCCATCCACCATTCTCGATGCCATCCTCCCGCTTCCTCAGGGCAATGCAAAGCCCACGGCCAAGGCGATCGTCTCGACGGAGCGAACCTTCTACAAAGTGATCCCGCGCGGAACACTTCTGGTGGAACTCGGCAAGCGGGTCAGCAACACCAGGAAATACCTGGCCGAGCTTGACGAGGACCGGATCGCCGATCTCCCCAACTATGCCATATACGAAAAAAAGTGGTTGGATCGGCCCCAGCCGCTCCGTACCGATCTCGAAACTCGCCTCACCGGCAATGGCTTCGTGGATGTGGTGATCGACCCTGCCCCAGGTTTTTAAGAGCAGGTTTTTTCGCCCTCGGCCTGCATTATCCGAAGTTTGAATCGGAATTTCTCAACCGAGCGCCGCGGCTCGTCGAGCTTGGAGGCGTCAGCCAGTCGGCCGTTGTTGACTGTCCGCGCCGGCCGCTCCAGGCGCAGCCCGATGGGCGCGGCTTTGGCACCGAGTTCAGGCGTCATTTCAGTGGTCTGGCGGCCTGCGGCCTTCTGTGATTGGGATCGTTGAGCTCGAGCCGCTCCTCTAGTGTCGGCGGGGGCACGCGCTTCAAGGTAAGCATGCACTGCACTGACGCCTCCGCTTTTTAGGCTTGGACTGGCTACAATGAGAGCAGGGGTTTCGGCTATGTTGACAAAGTCCGTAAGTTATTGATGCTGCGTGGAGAATAGATGGTTGATATCGAAGGGAGTGTCTCATGGCCGACCTCAAGGAAACAGAGGCAAATCAGGCAGCCGCCGAGGTGTCGGCGAAGGAACAGATACCTGACACAAAGGAAGTGATGCCAAAGACGAGGAAGCGAACCGGACAGCGCGCAGGTGCTGTACGAACCGGAGCCGCCAAGTCGGCCCCACAGGCGTCTTCATCTAAAGCGGTCGCCTCGCCTACAGTCCGGACAGCACGGAAAATATACTCTGAAACAGAGCGGGCCCAAAAGCTAGGCGCGATCGAAAAGCAGATCGGACAGGGAGAGAGCATCAGGACCGCAGTCCAGAAAGCCGGAATCTCGGAACAGACCTACTATCAGTGGAAGAAAACTGCCCGGCACACAAAACAGAGCGATGAGCTCAAGGATCTGGTGAAGCTTGAAGAAGAAAATGCCCGTCTGAAGAAGCTCCTCGCCGACCGGCTCCGAAACGAAAACGCCGAACTCAGGAAAAAGCTTGGGCTGGCTTGAGCCGGCCAGGGGCCAAAGCTCAGCCGTTCGTTTCGGTGCCTCAGTCATTGAAGGTTATCTCGGCAATCCGGCCTGCCGCACGGCCGCGCTCCGCGGCCATCGTCCCCGCCGATGCGACTTGCGACCGTATCGATAAGATCGGCAAGGTCCGCCTGTTGCTCCGCAACGAGCGAGGCGCCTGCCCATCAGAACTAGATCGGCGAGGTTGCCGGGTACCTTATGAAATCGGGAGATGTTCGGACGAGTTATCAATCACGATCAAACGACCCGGATCGTTCAAATCGAACTCAACAACGCGTGGCACGAAGAGGCGGGCATAGCGCGAGAAGGCGCTGGTGGGCGGAAAACGAATCACGGTATTGCATCGCCCAAGTAGATACATCTCGACGAGGGCAGCAAAGCCGCCGTCAGCCCCCAGTGCTGCACTATGTAGAGGCCCGGCCCGATCCGCCTGGAGGCGTTTCGGGATAGTGAAGAGGTCGGGAAACACGCCTGATAACTCGTTGAGCACCTGCGCGCTGTCCGTACACAAGAAAACCCTTACAGGTTTTGGATGCGGCAGCGCTTTGGCTTTATGAATAGCAGTGCATACCTGCCGCAAGGCGAGCTCCGAATCAGCCCAGTAGGGCGCGTGCTCCATAATATCTTCGCCGTTGCCGTGCCGGACATGAACCCCGATTATGCTGTTCCCCTTAAAGTGTTCCTGGTAGATGGCTTCAATCCGGGACACAATTTCAGGCCTTGGTTTGATATTCTGAAAGACCTGTCGTTCGGCATCTTCCCCGCAACGCCACATCAAGCAAGCATCACACACTACGGTGTTGGCTTCATTATCACCTTGGCCTTCGAAAAGCTCTCTCAGCTCGTCTCGTTCCCGGAAAATCTGTTCATCTGGCCGGTAAACGCAGTCAATCGATGGCTTATTCCACCACGGCGGGAAGAACGGCCCAGGAAATGAGAGCTGGTTGATCCGATCGTCGCAAATGACCGGGACGCCAGCGATGTCCTGGATTGGCTCGAAGAACACCGGAAAGGCGTTGGTAAGGGGTTCATCGAGATAACACGAGCCGCGCCAATCCACCGCTAGCGTCCGCCCCGTCCGCTGCGCGTAGGACCAAGCTGCCGCGAGGGACCATAGGCAATCACCGAAACCAGTACGCCGTCGAGATACGACGAATCGATCCTTCATTGAGCCACCCACAAGCTTTTGCGTCCTTCCGGAATACGACAGGGATTAGGAGGTTAGGGGCAATGTATGGCCTCGCCCGATCCAGTCACGAGCGGTCGCGATTCTGGCCAATTGCACCGGCAGAAACTCTTCGTGCACCGCACTGGAATGGAGGGACCCATTTTGGGCGGAGCCCGTTATGCGTCCAGCGTTTGAATGGTTTGCATTGAAGACCCTGTCGGTCCACACCGACTGCTTGCTGGGCGCAATGGACATGTGGCTCTCTTGATGTTCGACGCAAACCGACGTGACCACGGGGCCTGTCTGGAACGGCCTTATTCATCGCAGCCTCTTATGCTCGATCCGGCATTTGATCGCAGTCTTGGTCCATGCGAGCAGCGTGTGAGGGATGTAGCCGAACACGGCGCTGCTCCCATAGTTCCCGCAATTCTTTGACGAGAGCTTCACGCGCAACCTGATCGAAGGTAATCACATCGAGAAGATCTCCGATCACCGCTTCGCCCTCGATACGCATCAGCAGGTCGAACACGTCAGCTGAAATACGAACACCGTCACGGTTGGAATGGTTCGCACGGATCTCGCAGACCGTCTCTTGGCGATCTGGCGCTGTGAATGCGCGGGTTTGATGCAGCGATACATAAGGCGGCAATGAAACCGCGAGCGCAGTCCAATCCTCCAGCGTTGGAGCCCGCTTTTTGACGAGGAACGACCCGACCACAAGACCATCCAGATCTGTCGTTAAAAATGTGGTGATGGCGTCTGCAACCGAGTCCACGATCGGCTCTGCATTGTTGTTAAAGGACGTATTGAGCAGAATTGGAATGCCGGTCCGCTTCTTGAATTCATCAATAACATCCCAGTAGGCCGGATTGGTGTTGCGCGATACCGTTTGCAGCCGAGCCGTACCGTCCACATGCGTGATGGCGCCGAGCAAGTCACGCTTTGAGTCGCGCACCCGAACTACGAAATTCATGAAGGGAAATTCGCTCGTACCATCCGGTAGGTCGAAAAATTCGCGCGCATCCTCCTCCAGCACAGACGGCGCGAACGGTCGATAGCCTTCGCGCTTCTTGACCATTGCGTTGATCCGGTCCTTGTTTGCGGCAGGTCGCGGGTCAGCAAGAATGCTGCGGTTACCAAGGGCACGTGGCCCGAACTCCGAACGGCCCTGCACCCATCCGATCACGGCGCCATTGACCATCCAGTCGGCTGCGCTGCTTGCCACGTCATCAGTGCGTTCAATATCGAGGTGCCCGGCCCATGCATTCAGTTCCTGCTCCACCGCGCGGTCGCTCCCGAGATCAGGCCCCCAATAGACCTCCTGCAATCGCTTGCGTGGCGCGGGGCGGCCCAGCTCGTTTGACACCATTAGTGCGGCGCCCAATGCGCAGCCAGCGTCGTGCGATGCCGGTTGCACGAAGATGTCTTCGAAAAGTCCCGAATACAGCAGTTTACCGTTCATGGTGCAGTTGTGGGCTACCCCTCCAGCCAAGCACAACCGCTTCATACCGGTAGTCTCACGATGATGCCGGAGAATATGAAACACGATCCGCTCCAGCGCTTCCTGCAATGACGCACTTACATCTCGATGCTGCTGGGTGAATGGCATTCCCTTTCGCCTGACCTGGATGTTGCGGAGCAACGTCGGCCCGATCCGGTCGAGATGGACGCGGTAACCACCTTCGGCGGAGAGCTCGTAGAACTGCTCGAAGAGTTTGCGATAGGGAACGGGATCCCCGTAGGGGGCAAGCCCCATCACCTTATATTCATCGAATATGCCGTAGCCGAGATACCGGATCGTCTCGAGATAAAATAGCCCTAGGGAGTTATTCTCCGGGAACGTCTCGATTTGCGTAACGTCGGTTCCTGCCCCCAGAGCCAAGAGCCCGGAGAGAAAATCACCACCGCCATCAATCGCAAGGATCAGACTTTGTTCGAAGCCGGACATCGCAAAAGCGCTCACAGCGTGCGCCTGATGGTGACTCACGAATGAGACACGCGAAGCATCGACCTCGAAATCGAACTCCTGCGCCAGTAGCCTCTGCAGCAACAGTGTGGCATCCAACGGCATGGAGATGTCTGGCTGGGAAACGAACAGGCGTTCGAGCACAGCGTTGCTATAGGCCTCGGTAGCGTAGTACCCGATACGATCGATTTCGCTGAGCTGAACGCCAGCGGCTGAAAGACAGTATTGAATCGACTTGCTTGGGAGCTTGTTGGAGTGTTTAATCCGATTGAGGCGTTCTTCTTCTACGGCTGCTATCACCTGTCCGTCCCGGACCAGTACCGCAGCGCCATCGTGCAGAAATGTATTCGGAAGCTCGAGTCGGTTTTCATAGACTTTGTCAAGTCCGCCACTCAATCCTAGGCATAGCATCTTGCTTCTCCATTCATCGTAACAAGCAGGCATCATTGGCCTGGCTCAAGACTATTCCACGTAACTAAGCTGCATTGTCGCTGATCGCCGCAATGGCCAGTCGGACGTCACCAACATCAAGAAGTCTTGCGTCAACGCATCAGGCGTCGACGAAACAGCACCGCTGATAGGAAGAGCGGCAATATCGCGTACGCGCAAAGTGCGCCGATGTGCAGGCCGACGCTGCCGGCTGGGCGGCCAAGCATCGCCGGACGAATGAGGTCGATCGAATGCGCCAGCGGCAAGAAGTGTCCTACCTGCTGAACGGCGTCGGGCAGTTGGGTGGCGGGAAAGATTGCGCCGCAAAGGAGCAGCATCGGTGTGAGGACGAGTGTCTGATAGAACACGAAATAGTCGTGGCTGGGCGCAAGTGCTATGACGACCATCGCCAAGCTCGCGAAGGCGAAGCCAGTGAGGGCGATCGCTGGCAGTGCATAGAGGATGGCAGGCCACGTGGCATAGCCCAGCGTGGCGGCAACAACCGCAATTGCGATGCCGGCTAGACAAGCCTTGGTGGCTGCCCAAGCCAATTCGCCGAGCACGATATCGCCGAGCGTCAGTTGCGTGCAGAGAATTGCTTCCCAGGTACGCTGAGTGTGCATTCGCGCGAAAGTCGCATAAATCGTTTCGAAGGTCCCGGCAGTCATCGCGCTCGTCGCGACCATGCCAGCTGCCAGAAACGCGATGTACGAAGTGCCATCAACGCGACCTACGATCATTCCCAAGCCAAAGCCGAGGCCGAACAGGTAGATTATAGGATCGGCGAGGTTGCCCAGGATCGTTACAAGCGCAACTTTCTTCCACGCCAGGAGGTTGCGGCGCCATACCGCGACCCAGTTCCACGCGTTGGCCGGCAGAACCGCCGCATAACCTTCACCCATGTTCATTTCTCCAACTCGCGCCCGGTCAGCCGCAAAAAGACATCCTCCAGATTCGGGGGGCGCTGCAGAAGCCGCAGATCCTCGCGCCCGCGAAGTTGCAACCGCACATGCTCTGGATCGGGCGCATAGCAAAAGAGCGTCTCGCCGCTGACCTCGATACGCTTCGCGTACGGCTTGATCAGCGAACTCAACTCATGCGGATTGCCACCATAGATCTCGATCACTTGGCACCCGATCTGCTCGTCGATCAGCGCATGAGGTCGGCCTTCGGCGACGTTGCGCCCACCCACGAGCACGCACAGCCGGTCACACAAGCGCTCCGCCTCTTCCATGAAGTGGGTGGTCAAAATAATCGTCTTGCCACGCGCCAACAGTGAGCGCAGGCGCTCCCAGATCAGGTGGCGCGCGTGCGGATCGAGGCCGGTGGTCGGCTCGTCCATTACCAGCAGCTGCGGATCATTGACCAGCGCACGCGCAAGCGTCAGACGCCGCTTCATGCCGCCGGATAGTTCGGCAACCCGCGCATCTGCCTTGTTCTCGAGGTTAGCGAATTCGAGCAGCGACGGAATTTTCGCTTCGACCTCGCGTGTGCTCATGCCGAAGTAGCGCCCGAACACCAACAAGTTCTCGCGTACTGTGAACGCGAGGTCAAGGTTGTCGAATTGAGGGACCACGCCGATACGCTTGCGTGCCAAGCGAGCGCGCGCCGGCACAGGCACGCCGAGCACCGTGATCTCACCCGCTGCAGGCCGCGCCATGCCGAGAAGCATGCGCGTAATCGTGCTTTTGCCCGCGCCGTTCGGTCCCAGCAGGCCAAAGCACTCCCCCGGCGCGACGGTGAACGACAGGCCGTCGACAACAGTTTTGCCGCCATATGACTTCGTTACGCCGGCAAAGCCGACTGCTACGCTTGACATGCGCTCATCTCAGCTGAAGAACGCACCTCGATCGACGAGGGTTCGCTTCCAAGCGCTTTGGTGAACATCAGGCCGTCGCACCATATGTGTTCAATGCGTCCGCCCAGCGCGCGCGGTGCGCGCTCGGCGCGCCCGGTAAGAAAAACCAAGGGTTTGTTGCTGGTGAGGAGTGTAGCGAGCTGCCGCATACTGCAGGGCGCAGCCTCCCGCGACAGGCGGCGCATTTGCGTGTGGCGCTCCCGCTCGAACGGATTACTGCCGAGCTGCCACGGATCGTCTGCGACCAATTCCCGATTCAACAGTTGATACTTTGTATCCTGGCTCAAGACTTATCCACCTAGGTAACGTTACGATCAATCGTCGCTGCAAACGCAGTCAGATGTCACCAATGTCGAAGGATCCCGCGCCAACTTGAGCTTGCGACGTGGCACCGCATTTTCCGACAATTCTGTAGTGCTTGATCCAGCGATGGGGTTTTGCATGGCGACCTGTTTCCCGCCCTGGTTCGGTCCGTTGGCAGGAGAGCTTCGCGACAGCCAATCGCTATTGCTCAACGTACACAACGCATAAGCTTTCAAGGGAAGTAGGAGGAAGATGTTGATGAGTGTGTGCAGCGAGAAGCCGAGAAATCGAAGTTCGCGAGCACGAAGCGCTGCCACGCTGCAGCGAATTATGGTCATGGATGCAATCACTAGGGCAGTCGACCAGGGCACTGTGGCAGTCAGTGCGAACTGCGTGAGTCCAGCCAATACCGACAGGGCGAGCAATAGCGGGCCGAGATTCTGTCCGACCACATCCAGCGTTATATAGCGATCGAGGCTTGGCAGTAGGCGCAGCGCCAGCAAAGTGTCTCGGAATGTGCTTCGAGCCCAGCGGAGTTGTTGGCGCAGATAGGGTGCTAGCCGATCCGGAACGACTGTTGCGGCGATGGCGTCCGGAACGTATTCGGTTCGAAGTCCTGCTTTCAGCATGAGGATCGTGAGATGGCGATCCTCACCGAAGTCGCTTGGCTTCCCCCGAAACAGTTGCGTCTCGTATTGATCCAGCAGCAAAACGAGCGCGGAGCGACGGTACATAGCACATGGGCCGCAGCAGCACATAACGGCACCAAAGCGAGCCTGTGCCGCGCGCTCCTCATTGCAAGCCAGCCAGTACTCCATATCGATCAACCGAGTCAGCCAGGTGTCGCTCCGGTTGCTGGCTATCAACTGACCCATGGCCGCCCCGACGGCAGGATCTTGCATCTTCAGTGCAAGCTTTGTGACGACATTGGATGCGATCGTCGTGTCGGAGTCGACGTTGAGCACCAAATCTCCAGATGAGCGCCGTATCGCGGCGATCTGCGCCTTGCGCTTACCAACGTTCTTGGGGAGCAGAATGAAATTGAATCTCGGGTCACCCGCAAAGGCGTCGTGCACAGTTACAACAGCGTCGCGATTTGCAGAACCGTCATCAATTACATAGACGTGCAGTTTTCCGGCATATTGTTGACTTGCAATGGACGCTAGGCATGCCGAGAGCGCGCTCGGATCCTCGTTGAAGCAGGGGACGATGACATCCACGCTCGGCAGAAGGTCGAAACCGACCGGGTCTTCCGACGCCGGTGAACGGCCTATCGGCAAAGCATAAGCCGTCTGCATGCTTTTATAGACAGCCGAGAGCAGCGCATAACACGAGATGGCGACAGTGCTGGTTGTATCAAGCAGGTTCATAGGATGCCGATTTGTTCAGTGATGTTGGGGAAGCGAGCGGATTACAAATCCGCGGTCATGCAATGCTGAAATCAGACGGGACAGCGCAGTGACCGTCTGGTCGCGCAGACCGGCGTCGGTGCATTGTCTCAATTCGTCGGGAGGGCATCCGTCGTGCAAGAGCGCAATTGCGCCCGGCCGGACAGAGGCGAGCACTGTATCAACAATCGCGTCGACGCCAGGGCGAGACCAATCGCGAGGGTCTACGGACCAGTGGAGGGCCGCGAGTCCGGCGATCTCTGACGCTGTGAAGACGTCTTCGCTCCAGGCACCGTAGGGCGCGCGAATATAGCGCACCGAGGCCTGTGGGCACGCCGTCATGATAGCCTTGTTCGTCTCATATATCTCGCGTTGCACTTCCCCGAAGCCGCATTTGGACAGATCCGGATGAGTCATCGTGTGGTTGCCTACCTCGTGCCCTTCCGCAATCATTCGTCGGATGAGCTTCGGCTGGTCTGCCGCGTAGGCGCCGATGACGAAGAAAGTCGCCGGCACCCCCTGTTCTGCCAACACATCGAGAATCTCCGGTGTGAAAAGCGGATTGGGACCGTCGTCAAACGTCAGATAAACGCTGCGATGGCTGGCGCCGTCAGAGCACTCACTGCGCACTTTGTATAAGCAGCCGACGTGCGTCATAGCTCCGGCCCGTTCCGATCAATGATGGCACTGGTCGGCCATTCGCTCATCGGCCGCGCAATCGGCATAACCACGACGAGAACGTCCTCCACGCGCGTGGCCGGCAGGTGGAGATGCACCTGCGGGTGGGTCGACCGTACGCAAACGCCTGACACGACGGTCATCAGGCCGTGTCTGCCAAACCTCTCAAGATGGTTCCGCAGCGCGTGCCGAACCGTGCCGAAGCCGAATGGAACCCCAAGCTCGTGCAGTACTGGACTCATGACGTGGATTGAACGGGCGATCCCGAGCCCCTCCAGATCCGGACGTACCCCGTACAATCCTAGTTCAGCCACTAGCAGATCGACCGCGCCAACCTTGATGAACCGACGCAGCAGGCCCAGATGGGCCGCTATACCTTTTGAGTCATAGCCGATTGCACGGAGCTCTGGCCTCGCACCCACCCAACTCCGATTGCCTTCGAATGGTTTTGCGTTGAAGGCTCCGGTCGGCCCATAGGTCTTTCGAAAGAAATCGGCGAGTTCGACATGGTCAGCCACTTGCAACTCATTTTCCCAGCAAAGCCTCCACTGCACCTGAGAGCGCATGCAAAGACCTCCTTTATGATGTCTTCTTGAGGGACGAAGCAGCGGCCATATTGTGCACGCCATCCGCGGTCGTCAGTGATCGTGAGGCTAGCCAATTTGGCTGGCGGATTCTTGGATGCGTCGCGTTCCATAGCTTATGGACATTCTCAATACTTCCGTCCTTCTGTGCAGCTCGCAACTTTCACGTCGATACACTTAGTTTCGTGTTGGCTAATGGAGCATTTCGAAAGATCGGTAAAATCGATTGTTTTTATACGGCCTATCCACCCTGTGGATGTCATGCGTAACGGCGGCGGCTTGCGATCGAACTGAGCCAGCCGGCCATGAACTCAACCGTCGCCCGGTTACATCTCTATTTCCGCGGGCGGATTTGGCTGAAGCGGCGCACGGATATTCCCAGAAGGATATCGATGCAGACGCGGTGATGCGGGTGACAAGCCCGACGAGTTGAAGAGAACCCGATCGGCTCTGATGGGGCCCGCAAGCGCTTCTGCTGGTTTGCGCGGCCTGCCTTACTCAACCAGGAACATCACCTGGTAAAGGTCACCGATGATATCCTCCTGCGGATGCTCAAGCCCGACCAAGATCCGCAGCAGCCCGCCGGAGCCAGCTTGGCCCTTCGACAGAACGTCTCCACCGAGTGTCCGTCGCCGTGCCTGCTTCCGCGCTCCGTGTGTCAGGATGACAGCCCCAACCGGGAGACACCTCCTGCCCCGGAGCTGACCTGATCGACATGGCCATCTTTTGCGAGTTTGCCTAATCCAGTCGGCGATCCTGCACACGGGCGAATGTCGCAATTCAAGCCCTCGCGGCCATACCGGCTGAGACTTTGTGTGCAGCCGAAGTGTTCTTAGAGTTGCTTCTCACCGCTTTCGACGGCCCGCTGAGGAGTCAAACGCCGTTCTGGCCTCTCAATGCGGAATAGCCCACCACCAATCCGACGCCATCAGGACGGCCCTCGCCTGTTTGCCGGCCCTAGAGCGGCTATGCGGAATGGACCGCGCCTGCCCATCGCGCCTCTTAGACCAGCACGTCCTCCAATGACTGAGAGATGTCTTTGACCGGACGACGACATGCAGCCCGGTATCGGCGCCTTTGATGATGGTCCGCGACGCGCGTCGAAGTGCGGCAGGGTCTCCCGGCGCTCGCCGTTCAGCCGGCGCGCGCGTCGCACATTTCATAGCTGCCGCTCTCAATCAGCGAGGCCAGGCCCTCCTGCTCCGCAACCGGAGAATGCCTGTCCGGAAGCTGCTTGGCCGTCGCGAAGACATCCTGCAGTTCCGGGGCACCACAAGATAGAGGATGCGCAGCATCGGCGACAGCGTTTTGGAAACGTGCCAAGACAGATAACGAACTGCGGTCCTCCAGTTTGTGCAGTGGGGAACCGGACTGATATCGTAGCGGTACTCGCTGTCGTAATCGTCTTCACATAGCGTCGTTGCGCCGAGCCCATTCGAGGAGCTGATAGCGGCGCGAGACCGGCAAGACGCCCCCCAGCGGGAACTGATGCGAGGGTGTGACATAGGCCAGCCGCGCCTCGATCTGATTAAGCAGCTCCGTCTTCTTCGCGAGCAGATACTCGGGGCGTCTACGAAAACGGTAGCCAGCTGCCGTCCTCTCGGGGCTTGCAATTGAACTTGGCCAACAGTCACTGTCGCTTTTTGCCTAGCTTTGGGTTGCGAGAAAAAAGTCAAAAGCAACGCAATCATCGGCAAGGCAGAACTGTTTTGCAGTATCGACGTTCCAGCTTCCCAATACCAGCGTAATGTGGCATGCGCAAAACGCCGGCGCAGGCCTTCAGGGGTCCTAGAGGCATCCAAAAGCCGCCGACTTACTGCGGCTAATAACCAACGCCGCACAGTCGCGTTTTCCGCGACGGTTTCAGCATCGTTGAATTGCGTTGTCGCCTTATCCGGCTGTATGAACGGTTTGCAGATGGAGTGTAGTTTCGCGAAGTACTATATCTGCAACCGGGTTTGCGAGCGTGTCCAGAAGCGGCACATGGCTCGGTCGCTGCGATGCCCTGCGCGAAAAATCGACATGCTTGGCCGTGACGACACCAAGGCGTGGCGTGCCGCCCTTGACCTGACTTAGCGAGATAGCGCCTTAGAGCGGTTGACACTATGGAGACTGTGGTTCACCGGCTCAGCATGGCCGAAATGCCCTGGCGGACAAAGGGAAGATGTTGGGCAACGCGAAGCCCAACATGTCGTGCAAGTAGTGCCGCAGGGTGCTCGCCTGAGTAGAGCCCGACGAGTATATTCGTAGCATAGTAGAGCGGCGCGGCCGACCGGCGCAGCCAGCTTTCGTATTTGCGGAGCATGTCGGGATCGGCAATGTCGCGACTGTCGCGACATGCTGATAGGATTCGATGAGCGAGTTGCCTCTGGGCGCTCAGGCCGATGTTGAAGCCATGCGCAGTCACCGGGTGCATGCCTATGGCAGCATCGCCGATGAGTACGGCGCTCGGAGCCCAGAACTTGTGCGCCCACGTCGTGACCAATGGGTAGGCATGGCGGCTGCTTGCCAAGGTCATTTCTCCGAGGCGCCCTCGACAGCGGTTCGTCAATTCCATCAGGAACAAATCGTCCTCGAAAGCAAGCAGTCTATCGGCCTCGCTTGAGCGCAAGGTGAGAAGCAGCGACGACACGCCTTGCATGAGCGGCAACATCGCTATCGTCTGATGGTGATCGAACCATTCGACTGCGATCTGGTGATGGACTCGCTCGTGCCTCACCCGGCAAATCAGCATCGATTTGCCAAGTCGATTGATGTCGGCGCCGATGCCGAGTAGGTCGCGCGTGGCGGACAGACGCGAATCCGCTGCAACGAGAAGCCGAGCGGTCAGCTGCCTGCCATCAGAGAGCACTATGACTGCGCCTTTGTGGCTGTTGGTTGCATTGACCACCGACAGGCCGCACAGCAGCCGGGCATGATCCTGCGAGCGGACGATCTTGAACAGGGCATCGCGGATCCGGCAATTTGGGACCAGAACGCCCAGTGGTTCGCTAGATGCACTGGGAGGATCGAAACACAGAGCGAAAGCGCTCGATCCGTTGAGCACGCGCGCGCCTTCAAGTAGTGATTTGTCCGAAGCGGGGATGGCATCCCAGGCGCCGAGCTCGCGAAGGATTCTGATCGAGGCGTTGGTCAGCGCGATCTCGCGACCGTCGAAAACCGGATCCGCCAGCCTTTCGAGAGACTGCTGTTCAACAACTGCCACCTTGAGTTCGCTCTGGGCAAGCGACGCGGCGAAGGAAAGTCCGACCGGCCCGGCTCCGACGACAACGATGTCGAACTTGTCGCCGGAGCCGGCCATTAGCCTGCCGCCCTCGCATCGGCTACCTTCGTGAGACGGTGGCGGAGTTGAGCCACAAGTCGTGCACCGGTAGCGCTGCGTTCCAGTGTCCGCTGCACCGCCTCAAGCCACTGGGCAGGAAGATCCGCATAAATCGGCAACGAAGTAAGCAGTTCCATCAAATACGGACGCCGACATTTTCATTCGGCTCGGGGGTGCTCCAGCTGTATGATACGATGACGAAGCTGTCTGATAGCAATGCGTTCTTCCCTGTAAGACCGATCGACGAAACCACGCAGATGAGGACGTAACCTTGATCTGGATCAACCAACACCACAAATGCCGGCAATGGCGAGTTGGTGGTCGATCGCCACGAAAATGTTTTGGCCTTGGTTTAGCCAGATCGGCACGAAACGGCGGACTGCCCCTTTCGGGGCGATCCTTTTCTCGTACATGATGACATCAGCCGCCTACGCATGAAGGCGGAACCAGCAACGCAGTCTTTGGTGCGACGGGGGCTTTTCAAAGATCTCTGTCAGCGCAGCTTGCTAGCTGTAGAGCCTGCTGTGGTTGCCGCCCGTAACGCAGAGGCTTCTGGCCCTTTTTTCGACGTGTGATCGAGCGTGGCCTTCATGTTCGGCACTTCCAGAAGCTGCTGGCCGGTATGGTGATCTGCATCAGGTCCGAATCCCAACAACGAGCGCATTCGTGGCGGACCAGTTCGGGCAGATTGCTCTTTGGTTCCTCGACGATGTCCTTGATGCCAGTCAGGTGGTGGCTGCCTTGCGCGACGACGTGGCCGCGCATTCGTAGAGAATGGCACGCAATGCATTCACCAGATCGGTGCGCTGGTGGACGAGGCGCTGGCGAGCTCGGAACAATACTGCCCTGGCCTGCTGTTCTTCCGATTTCGGCTCGACGAAATCGCATCTCCGGTCGCTGGGCCACAATCGCCTCGGCATCGGCGCAACCACTGCCGACGGATGCTCCGTCATGAACTTCTGAAACTGGAGCCGTGACAGCTTCTTTCGAAACTTCAGATGGCCGTTCATCGACACGCCGTGGAGCACGATTACATTCATTGCCAAATCCATTCCCAATCATCGTATTTTCTTCATATTGCTCGTCCTCTCCGCTTGGTGGCTGAAACACCACATTTATCGGGTCAGCGTTCCGGCTCGTCGTCCCGGTCGATGAGGATGCGCTCAGCGGCCCCGTCAAGATCCTCATATTGACCACTTCTCAAGGCCCACAGAAAACCGGATAGCCCCAGTCCGCCAAGGAACAGAGCGACGGGTAAGAGGTAGACGAGCGTCGTCATGACTGCTGCACCGGTGCTCGAATGCCCGAGCGCGTTGCCGAAGGAGCACTCGTCGCCTCGGCGAGCGCAAAGCCATGCAGGCGCAACGCATTTCCGATCACCAGCAGCGACGAGGCGGACATCGCTATCGCTGCGATCAACGGAGTGACGTGCCCGAGAATGGCGATCGGCACGGCAACGGCGTTGTAGATGATGGCGATGGCAATGTTCTGGCGGATCAGCCGTCCGGCTTTCCGCGAGACGTCCAGGGCAAAGGGTATTGCCAGAAGGCTCTCGCGCAGGAAGACGAAATCTGCTGCGTTGCGGCCAATGTCGGCGGCGGTCGCCGGGGCGATCGAGACATCCGCCGCGCCAAGCGCAGGCGTATCGTTGAGGCCGTCGCCGACCATCAGAACCTTATGTCCGTCTTTTGCCAGCGTCTCGATCTGTTTGACCTTGCCGGAGGGGAGCATCGCGGGAACGAAGCGGTCGACGCCCAATGTTTCGGCCACCTCGCTGCAAGCCTTTGCCGTGTCGCCCGACAGCATCTCCACCGACAGGCCAGCATCTTTCAGTTGCTCGATGGCTGCCTTGGCGTCGGGGCGGAGCGCATCCTTGAAAGCGAAGGATGCGCTAATGATCCCATTCCTCGAAAGGACCGTCCCGCCGCTCCCGCTCAATTTGCCTTCGCCGCCGGTTCGGGCTTTCCAACCTGCCCATCCGCGCCGGCCAAGACGCCAGGTGTTTCCGGCCCCACTGGCTTCAATCCCGAAGCCCGGATACTCGCTGAAGGATTCGAGCTTGGGCTGGCCGGAAAACCCTGCAAAGCCGGCAATCGCCCTTGAAAACGGATGTCGGGAATGCGCGGCCATGTCGGCCGCGATCGCCAGCATAGTAGGGTCGATGGAGGAGGCGTTGACAAGATGTGGCCGTCCGAGAGTAAGAGTGCCTGTCTTGTCGAACACCGCCGTGTCGACCGATGCCAAGCGTTCCATGGCGGAACCGTCCTTGACCATGATGCCGCTTTCGAACAGGCGCCGCGCCGCGACCACCAGCACGATCGGGACTGCCAGGCCGAGCGCGCAGGGGCATGTGATGATAAGAACGGCGATGGCGATGGTTGTGGCCTTGTGCCAGTCACCAGTAGCCGCCATCCAGCCAAGGAAGGTCAGGAAGGCGGTGAGATGGACCACCGGTGCATAAAGCGCCGAGACGCGATCGGCGATCCGGCGATACTGCGTGCGGCTGCCTTCGGCGGCCTCCATCAGCCGCACCATTTCCGCCAGGAAGGAATCCTTCGCCGCAGCGGTCGCCGCCATGGTCAGCGGGCCCGTAAGATTGAGCGTGCCCGCCTGAACCTTTTCCCCGAGCGCAACGGTTCTGGGAGTGCTCTCGCCGGAAACCAGGGAACAATCTAGGTCCGACGAGCCCTCCACGATGTTGCCGTCGACGGGGATCCTTTCGCCGGCCGCGATCAAAAGCTGCATGCCGGGCTCGATCTCGCCCACCGGCAGGTAGTCGCGCATGCCGTCGCCGCGCAGCACCATGGCGCCACGCGCCGCCAGCCGCGACAGGCCCTTGACGGCGGTGCGTGCCCGCTCCCGCATCACGTGATCCAGCGTTCGGCCAATCAGCAGGAAGAACAGCAGCGACACGGACGCGTCGAAATAGGCGTGGTCGCCATGATTGATGGTCTCGTAGAGGCTGATCGCGTAAGCGAGCGAAACCCCGACCGCGATCGGCACGTCCATGTTCATGCGGCCATGGCGCAGCGCATTCCACGCCGAACGGAAATAGATGCCGCCAGCGAAGGCGAGGGCCGGGATGGCGATCAGGGCCGAGATCCAATGAAACAGGTCCCGGGTGGCACCTTCGGCACCGGACCAGACCGACACCGAAAGCAGCATGATGTTGCCCGCCGCGAAACCGGCGACCGCGACGGCCCGGATGAGTTCCGAAAGAGTTTTGTCCTTTTCGTCGATCACAGGATCGAACAGATGCGCCTGATAACCAAGCCGTCCAAGCGCGGCGACGAATGATGGGACCTCGTCCCCACGCCACCGCACCGAGACCCGTTTCGTCGACAGGCTGACGCGGGCGCCCTCGACCCGATTCAGCTTTCCAATCGCCGTCTCAATGGTCTGGATGCAGGCCGCGCAGTGAACCGCCGGCACCGAGAGATCGGTCTGATACAGGTCGCCGCCGAGGGGCCGGCTCGCCAGTTTGATCTCCTGGCTCGACGGCAAAACGGATGCGGCGCCGGCGACATCAAGTGCCATTTCGGCGCCCGGCGCACAGCAGCTCATTGGAGCGCTCCCCGGGAAATCATGATCCGGCGAACGTCGCGATAGGGTTCCGCAAGGCCGGCATCGGCATCAATTTCGACGATCCAGACGCCGTCCTTCGGCGTATGCCGCGCCGCGAACATCTGACCGGAGGCGGCGGTAAGAGTGACCGTCTTGTCCTCCGCCTCATAGGCGGGATGACGAAACAGCACCTGGACGCCGTGCACAGGGACCGGCTTGCCGGCGGCGTCGCGGAGGCTGTAGCGGACTTCGCCTGCCGCGATCGTCAGTTTGCCGGTCCAGCCCAGCGCCGCCTGCGCCTGGCCTTTCCTAGTCTTCTGATTGAATTGCTGGCTGGCCACATACGTGTTTTCGACGACAAGACCGGTCCAGCTCGTTCTGGCGAACGTCGCCATAATCACATTGACGCCGATCACCACCCCAAAAAAGGCGAGAATGATGAACAGCATATGTCTGCCGGTGAATTCGCGGGGCTTTTGCGTGTCGGCGCTCATCTGTGGGCCTCAGGTGTGTTGAAACTAGCCTTGTATTCGTTGCTCTCGAAGCTTGCCTTGTCCTCGACGCGGAACGTCAAGGTCTGCACCTGGTCCTTGACCTTGTCGGCCGGCAGGCGAACGAAGACCTTGAGTATTTTCAGCCGGTCAGGTTCCGCCGGAATGGTGAAAGAGCGGCCGGCGGGAAGGTCGATGCCGACAATGCTCATCTCGGCACCTTCCAGGCCTTGCAAGCTGACGACGATGGTCCTCGGTTCGGGGATCATGTTGAGCAGCTTGACGGTATAGCCGTTGCGGATCGAGCCATCGGACAGGGTCACGAATTGCGGGTTGCGGTCGTGCAGAACGTTGATTTCGAGCCGGTCGCGCGTCAGCAGCGAATAGAGCAGAGCAAGCCCGACCGCCGACCAAGCGCCCACATAGATGAGGGTGCGCAGCCGGAACATCTTGCGAATGCGGAAATGCGCCAACCCGTCGGAGAAGGTCCCGCCGGCGGTCCGAACGAGGGTGGGATGGATCGGACGGGTGCCACCTGCTGTCGCTACCGCCATGTTGGTGTTGTAGTCGGATAGCGTCGCGTAGGAGATGAGCCCGCGCTCCCTGCCCAGCTTGTCCATAACGCCGTCGCAGGCATCGATGCAGAGCGCGCAGGTGATGCATTCGAGCTGCTGGCCGTCGCGAATGTCGATGCCCATCGGGCAGACCGCGACACAGGCAATGCAGTCGACACAGTCGCCGACCGGCTGACCGGCTGCCTGAACCTTCTTGGCATGACGTGAACGGGGCTCGCCGCGCCAGTCATTGTAGGTCACGGTGAGCGAATTCTCGTCGAGCATGGCCGCCTGGATGCGCGGCCACGGACACATATAGGTGCAGACCTGCTCCCGCATGAGCCCGCCGAACGTGTAGGTGGTCGCGGTCAGGACGCTGATGGTAACGTAAGCCACGGGCGCGGCGGTGCCGGTGACCACTTCGCGGAGCAGCGTCGGCGCATCGGCGAAATAGAAAATCCAGGCGCCGCCGGTTGCCACCGCTATGACTAGCCAGAAGGCGTGCTTCGATACACGCAGTACCAGCTTGCGCGTGGTCCACGGGCCAAAGTCGAGCTTCATGCGGGCATTGCGATCGCCTTCGATCGCCCGCTCTACGACCAGAAAGAGATCGACCCAAACGGTCTGCGGGCAGGTATAGCCGCACCAGGCGCGGCCAACAGTGGATGTGATCAGGAAGAGGCCGATGCCGGCCATCACCAGAAGACCGGCGACGTAGTAGAATTCCTGCGGCCATATCTCGATGAGAAAGAAGTAGAAACGGCGGTTGGCGAGATCGAGTAGCACGGCTTGGTTCGGGGCGAACTGCCCGCGATCCCATCGCAACCACGGCGTCAGATAGTAGATACCCAGGGTGATCGCCATCACCAGCCATTTGAAGCGGCGGAAACTGCCCGAGGCCCGCTTGGGGAACACCTTCTTGCGCGGGGCATAGAGCGGCTGTCGCGTCTTGGCGGAGTTGAGTGCTTCGGCTTCGAGCCGTTCTATCCGTGTTTTATCCAGCACGAGAATCCCCTATCGCGCAGCCGATGACATTGCCGTGCAACCCGACTTGTCTGCGTTGGCTGACGTCCGGAATGCTACGTTGAGCAGTTTGCCGCATGGCTGGCAGCTCGCGTTGATGCCGGTCATTCGCCGGACGCCGGAGCGGTGTCGAGGCCCGGCTCACGCCGGGCCTCGTCGCTTGGCGGGGGGTGGGCGGAGAATAAGCCTTCCGTTTCTATTCTCCGCCGCCAAGCGAATGGACGTAGACCGCGAGTTCCTTGACCTTGGTCTCGCCTAGACGCGCGATCCAGGCCGGCATCACGCCTTGCTTCGGCGCGCGGATCTGCGCGGCAATAGCCGTCTCGCCCGGTCCATAGAGCCAGATCGCGTCGGTCAGGTCGGGTGCGCCCAACTCCCTGTTGCCCTTTGCGTTTTCGCCATGGCAGGCAGCGCAATTTTCGGCGAAAACCTGGGCGCCGGGTTGAATCAGCATTGCGTCCTGGACCAGGCCGGACAGGCTGGCAACGTAGGCGCTGACCTGCGCGATCTGATCGGCCGTGATGATGTCTCCAAAAGCGGGCATTTCCGACAGGCGCGTATCCGGGTCGGGCGCGAAGCGGATGCCATGTTTGATGCTTTGCTGGATCTGCTCGGCCTCGCCGCCCCACAGCCAGTCGTCATCATTGAGATTGGGAAAGCCTTTGGACCCTTGCGCTCCTGAGCCGTGGCACTGCACGCAATTGACCTTGAACGCAGCGCCACCGGCAGCGACAGCGAATTCGCGCAACGCATCGTCGGCAGCAATCTCGGAGACGGTTCTCGACTCTATCGCCGCGACATATTTGGCCTTGGCGGCCTCTGCGGCCGTCAGCTCGTTCTTGACGTCGTTTCGGCTTGAAAAGCCAAGCACGCCCCTCGTGGCGGAAGTCAGCAGCGGCCATGCCGGATAGGCAATAGTGTAGCCGATCGCCCACGCGATGGTGACGTAGAAGGTGATGACCCACCATCGCGGAAGTGGGTTGTTGAGTTCCCTGATACCATCCCACTCATGGCCGGTCGTTGAGATGCCCGAGACCTCGTCGATGTGCTCGCTGCTCATGATCAATCATCCTTGAGAGGAATGTGAGCGGCTTCATCGGCGTGCCTGCGGCTGTCGGGACGTAGCGCAAAGGCAATGCATCCGACGAAGAAGAGCGCCATCGCGAGCAGCCCCCAGCTATCAGCGAATTCCCGCATCAAATTGTAGTCCATGATCACTCTCCTCAGCGGTAGCCGGCGGCTTCGTCGTAGGTCTTGAAATCGACCAATGTGCCGAGCATCTGGAGATAGGCGACCAGGGCATCCATTTCGGTGACCTTCTGTGGGTTGCCGTCGAAGTCGCCGATCTTGACCTTCGGATAGCGTTTCTCGAGGCCCGATGTGTCGGCACCCGGATCGGCCTGCGCCATGAGATCGGCATTGCCGTTGGCGATCATATCATTGGAGTAGGGAACGCCGACGCGCCGGTTCGCGATAAGATGGGTCGAGAAGTCCTTCACCTCAATAGGCGTGTCCTTCAGGAAGGCATACCTCGGCATGATCGATTCCGGCACCACCGAGCGTGGCGCGCTTAGATGCTGGACGTGCCATTCGTTGGAGTAGCGGTCGCCGAGGCGCGCGAGGTCCGGTCCGGTGCGTTTCGAGCCCCACTGGAACGGGTGATCGTACATCGACTCAGCCGCCAGGCTGTAATGACCGTAACGCTCGACCTCGTCGCGGAAGGGGCGGATCATTTGGCTGTGGCAGGTGTAGCAGCCCTCGCGGACATAGATGTTGCGCCCGGCGAGCTCCAGCGGCGAATAGGGCCGCATGCCTTCGACCTTCTCGATCGTATTATCGAGATAGAAGAGCGGTGCGATCTCGACGATGCCGCCGACCGTCACTACAAGGAGGGACCCAACGAGAAGGAGCGTGGCGTTCTTCTCGATGATCGCGTGTTTGTCCATCAAGCCCATTTCTGGCTCCTTATTGCGCAGGCTGGAGGGCGGAGGTGGAGCCCGGCATCGGCTCCTCCTTGCGTTGATAGCCAAAGATGGTCATGGCGATGTTCCAAGCCATAATCAGGGCGCCGGACAGATACATCAGGCCGCCTAGCGCACGCATGATGTAGTAGGGATGCATGGCGGCGACGGTTTCGGCGAAGGAGTAGACCAGAAAGCCCTGCTCGTCGTACTCGCGCCACATCAGGCCCTGCATGATGCCGGAGACCCACATTACCGCGGCGTAGACGACGATCCCGAGGGTCGCCAGCCAGAAGTGCCAGGTGACGAGCCGCAGCGAATAGAGCCGTTCACGGTTCCATAGCTTCGGCACCATGTAATAGATTGCGCCGAACGAGATCATGCCAACCCAGCCGAGCGCGCCCGAATGGACATGGCCGACGGTCCAGTCCGTATAGTGGGATAGCGAGTTGACCGCCTTGATCGACATCATCGGGCCTTCGAAGGTCGACATGCCGTAGAAGGCGATAGCCATGACCATCATGCGGATGATCGGATCGGTGCGCAGCTTGTCCCAGGCGCCCGAGAGCGTCATCAGGCCGTTGATCATGCCGCCCCAGGAGGGCATCCACAGCATGATCGAAAACACCATGCCGAGCGTCTGTGCCCAGTCGGGCAAGGCCGTGTAGTGGAGATGGTGCGGACCTGCCCAGATGTAGAGGAAGATCAGCGCCCAGAAGTGGATGATGGAAAGGCGGTAAGAATAGACCGGTCGGTTCGCCTGTTTGGGCACGAAGTAATACATCATCCCGAGGAAGCCGGCGGTGAGGAAGAAACCGACGGCGTTGTGGCCGTACCACCACTGAGTCAGCGCGTCCTGGACGCCCGAAAATGCTGAATAGCTCTTGGAGCTCAGGAAGGAGGCGGGCATCGACAGGTTATTGATCACGTGCAGCATCGCGATGGTCACGATGAAGGACAAATAGAACCAGTTGGCGACGTAGATATGCGGTTCCTTGCGCTTCAGGATGGTGCCGAGAAACAGGATAAGGTACGCGACCCAGACGATGGTCAGCCACAGGTCCACATACCATTCGGGCTCGGCGTATTCGCGGCTCTCGGTGACGCCGAGCAGGTAGCCTGTCGCCGCCATGACGATAAAAAGCTGGTAGCCCCAGAACACGACCCACGCGAGATCGCCTCCGAACAGCCGCGCGCGGCAGGTGCGCTGCACCACATATAGGGATGTGCAAAGCAGCGCATTGCCACCGAACGCAAAAACGACGCCGGATGTATGCAGGGGCCGCAGGCGGCCGAAATTGAACCAGGGCTCGATATTGAGATCCGGATAGGCAAGCTGCAGGGCGATAACCACACCAACCAGCATGCCGACGACGCCCCAGACCACCGTTGCAACGGCCCCGTAGCGGATCGGCCCGTCCATGTAAGCCGAGGAATCAACAGGAATCGCCGGTTTGAATTCCGTATTGCGCAACAGGATCGCCGTGAAGCCCGCAAGAACGAAGAACAACACCCACATATGCTGGCGAAAAGGTTCATCCACGCCCAAACCGGCAGCTACAAGGGCCGCAAAGGCAAACAGGTAGAGAAGAACGATCTCTGTGCCGAATTTCATCGCAAGTTCCCGATCTCGCATTTCGGCGGACGCCAAATCCGCGGTGCATGAATTCCGCAGCCGCGGCCTGCTCGCCCTGATCCATGTCAGGACGATTTTGCTTTGGGCAGCATCGAGCTCGGTGCAATCAGCACGGGGCGATTGAACGAGGAAACGCAGCACGGGCCGCCCAGCTCATGGAAAAGTCCTGCGTGGCCGGCCTGGAGGCGATTGCGGGCGAGGCGATGAAGCGCGCGCATTGAGAACTGAGGCTCTGCGACGCGGTGGAACGTATTGCCGATGCCTTGTCGAACGTCGATCGCTTCAAATGCCTTGGCACAGCAATGCCATCGTTCCGCTGCTTTGTGACATTCACCGGTTCGAGGAGACGGTACCCGGCATATTAGGCGTACTGACCTCGGCCCAGACCAATCTTGCCTCCACCAGCCGGTTGCGCGCCGGGCATGTCGAGGATCAATGCTTTCGCGGACGAGGGGACCGAAACGCTCCTGGCGATCGGCCATGGTGACCCGATAGGGAATGCCGAAGCTGTCGGGTTCTGCTACGCGGCTTCTTCGAAGGCTTGCGCGACAAATCGCGTTCGAACGCGAGCATGTCCTGCCGCGTATCGGAGTAAGCGACGTGGGCCGGTCGCTTGGGTTTATTCAAAGGGCGGTTGCCGCGTGCTTCAGCCGCCGCAGCGTTGCTCCAGCCTGCTCACGCTGTCCACCGTCACATAGCGTTTGTTCTCGATCCGGATAAGGCCGTCAGCCCGCAATCGCGTGAATTGTCGGCTAACGGTCTCATCAGAAAGTCCAAGGAAATCAGCGATGTCCACACGCGTCAGCGGCAGATCGAAGCACGCCGACCTGGCCGCCGGATCAACCGCGGGATCGATATTTCGGGCGATCATTAGGAGAAAGCTCGCCACCTTTTCCAGTGCGGTCTTGCGCCCCAGTGTCACCATCCATTCGCGTGCTGCGTCGAGTTCGTTCAGCGTCTGCTTGAGCAGGCGATTCTGGAGCTCCGGTGATTCCTTCATCATCCGTTCGATGGCCCCCTTCGGAAAAGTACACAGTGAAACGGTTGTTGCCGCCTCCGCATTGATCGCGCTTTCCACCTTGAAGGGCCGTCCCAGAAAATCCGGTGCGAACCGGAGGCCGACGATCTGCTGGCGGCCGTCCGAAAGGCTCTTCGTCAGCTTCACAACGCCTGAAAGCACATTTGAGTAGCTGCCGATGGCCTCGGCGTTACCGATCAGTTCGACCCCTGGCTCGCGCTTCTGTCTCGACGAAGTTTTGGCGAGTGCAACCAATTGGTCGGGATCGAGCGCACCGCAGACGCCGTGATGCCGTGCCTTGCAAGGCCCGCAAAGAACGGGAATGCGGAAACTGCGAATGTCCTGGCGTACTGTCATCTCGATCGTCCAACGGGTCCCAAGGGCCGGCAGGATAGCAATCCACGGTAGAGAAATCCTTGCGGCAGTTTGTCCGTGCTGGAAGTTGACCGAAATCAGGGCTTTGGCTGACCCTTGCGTCCAGAGTTCCGGCGATGCAAACACGGGGGACCGCGACATGCGACCGGAATTAGCTGCCAGACTAGGTGAGAACGTCCCGCGCTATACGAGTTATCCGACCGCGCCGCATTTCCATCCTGGCGTCGATGCTGCCGTTTACCGTGGCTGGTTGGAGGCGCTCGAAGACGGTGACGAGATATCGCTTTACCTGCATATTCCGTATTGCGACAGGCTCTGCTGGTTCTGTGCTTGCCATACCAAACAGACGCGCCACTATGAACCCGTGACCACCTATCTGCGCTCGCTATATGCGGAGATCGCGACGGTTGCCGGTCTTGTCAGCGGCAAGGCCTTCGTCCGCGCAATCCACTTCGGTGGCGGCTCGCCGACCATGCTGAAGCCCGAGGATATGGTGGCTCTGGGCGCGTTCTTGCGGGACAGCTTCGATTTTGTTCCCGATACGAAGATCAGCGTGGAGATCGATCCGAACGATATGGACGGGGCGCATCTGGACGCACTCGCCGAAATCGGCATGACCCGGGCGAGCCTCGGCGTACAGGATTTCGATCCGAAAGTGCAGAAGGCGATAAACCGCGAGCAGAGCTTTTTGCAGACCAAGGCCGTCGTCGACGGAGTTCGTTCACGCGGCGTCGGATCGGTCAATCTCGATCTGCTCTACGGATTGCCGCACCAGAACAGGGAGAGCGTATGTTCCACCGTCGCTCAAGCGCTGGCACTGGAACCGGACAGGATGGCTCTCTTCGGCTACGCTCACGTGCCGTGGTTCAAGAAGCATCAGACTATGATCGACGACGCATGGCTGCCAGGTCCCGCAGAGCGGTTCGCCCAATCGCAACTCGCTGCGCGAGCGATCATGGACGAGGGCTATGAAGCAATAGGTCTCGATCATTTCGCCAAGCCGGGCGATGCGCTGGCGGTGGCGGCCTGCACAGGGACTTTGCATCGCAATTTCCAGGGCTACACGGAGGATCGCTGCCAGACATTGATCGGACTTGGCCCGTCATCCATCAGCCATTTTCGCCAGGGTTACGTGCAGAACATGCCTTCGACCGGCGAGTACGGGCGCATGGTTGCAGACGGCGGATTGGCGGCTATGCGCGGCATCGTGCTCTCCGACGACGATCGCGTCCGGGGATGGATCATCGAGCGGCTAATGTGCGATTTCGCCTTTTCAGCGATCGATCTGGTGGAGAGCTTCGGGAAAGCCGGCCAGAGGCTCCTTCTTCAGGCAAGCTCCATCGCAATTCATGGTCCTGCTCGACTCCTTGAACTCCAGGGCGACAGTTTCGTCGTACCGGCAGAAAGTCGTCCCTTCGTGAGGAGCATCGCGGTGAAGTTCGACAGATATTTCGAAAGTGGAACGGCCAGGCACTCGGTGGCAGTCTGAGCACCAGTCCTATCGCTGCAGCACTAAATTGCGGCTCCGATGGTGATCGTGGCTGATCCGCCGAGATCGAGATAGCCGAGAGATCCCCGTCTATCAGCCTCGAGTTGCGCCAGCGGCCGACCAGTTGGCAGCCTGCTGGCAAAATCATGTCGGCACCGTCAGCTGCTTCGGAAGCCCGCACCAGATTGTAGGGCGGCGGCAGCGAAGTGAAGGCCCACCCGACGCGGTCGCGCCCCCGGAACTTCGTCTTGTCCTGCCCGGCGACCGTCCCCGGCCCTTCACGCAGACCTCACACGCCTGCGGGTACGACGGTAAAATACTTGTGGGACGGCCATGGGCTTGACAGGCAAGGCTGCCCTCTGGTTCGTCCGAGGAATGGACGCCTGAAGAAACGGAGTCGCCCCCGCGCTACGTCCGGCGACAATTCGACAGTTGTTGCACTGCGGAAATTTCTGTACGGACCCCGGCTCATTCAGAGCCGCCGCGCGAGCGACGGTGCTAGATCCGCCCTGAAGCGGTCAAATCATGGATTTAACTCTGCAGGGGCGGTGCTTTGCGCCCCGTCAAAAGCCTGGTTTAGAAAGTGCCGACATGAATGTCCCTTTGACGCATCTGCAACGCCTGGAGGCCGAGGCCATCCACATTTTCCGTGAGGTGGCGGCGACGTTTTCGAAGCCGGTGATGCTCTATTCGGTGGGCAAGGATTCGTCTGTCCTGCTGCATCTGGCCATCAAGGCGTTCTACCCCGCCAAGCCGCCGTTTCCGTTTCTCCATGTCGATACGACCTGGAAATTCCGCGAGATGATCGAGTTTCGCGATTCGATGGCCGAGAGACTGGGCTTCGACCTCCTCGTCCACGTCAACGAAGACGGCGTGCGAGACGGCATCAATCCCTTCGACCACGGTTCCAATACGCACACCCACGTCATGAAGACGGTGGGATTGCGCCAGGCGCTCGACAAGTATGGTTTCGACGCAGCCTTTGGCGGGGCGCGCCGCGACGAGGAAAAGTCTCGCGCCAAGGAGCGCATCTTCTCGTTCCGCAATGCTCAGCATGTCTGGGACCCCAAGAACCAGCGTCCGGAAATGTGGAAGATCTACAACACCCGGATTTCCGCCGGCGAATCGATCCGCGTGTTTCCGCTGTCGAACTGGACCGAACTCGACATCTGGCAATACATCCTGCGGGAAGAGATCCCGATCGTGCCGCTTTATTTCGCCAAGAAGCGGCCGGTGGTCGAGCGCGACGGCATGCTGATCATGCGCGACGATGACCGCATGAAGCTCAAGCCAGGCGAGGTCATCGAAAACCGCATGGTCCGCTTTAGAACGCTTGGCTGCTACCCGCTGACCGGAGCGATCGATTCCGACGCCGACGATCTGGAAGGCATCGTGAACGAAATGCTGATCGCCCGCACCTCGGAACGCCAGGGCCGGCTGATCGACCGCGACGAGGCCGGCTCGATGGAAAAGAAGAAGCGCGAAGGGTATTTCTGAGAATGCGCCACATACTGGCCGAAAATCTCGTCGCGACCGAAACCGTTCGCGAGTTCATCGCCGAACAGGAACAGAAATCGCTGCTGCGCTTCCTGACCTGCGGTTCGGTCGACGACGGCAAGTCGACGCTGATCGGCCGCCTGCTGTCCGACACCAAGCAGATTTTCGAAGACCAACTCGCCACGCTCGAACGCGATTCTAGGAAGTACGGCACGACCGGCGACGATGTTGATTTCGCACTGCTCGTGGATGGGCTGGAAGCCGAGCGTGAGCAGGGCATCACAATTGACGTCGCATACCGTTTCTTTGCCACGCCCAAGCGAAAATTCATCGTGGCCGACACGCCAGGCCACGAACAATACACGCGCAACATGGCGACGGGCGCTTCGACGGCCGATTTGGCCATAGTGCTCGTCGACGCCCGGCAGGGCGTGCTGCGCCAGACGCGCCGTCATTCGATCATCGCCTCGCTGCTCGGCATCCGTCACGTGGTGCTCGCAGTCAACAAGATCGATTTGGTCGGCTTTGACCGCGACGTGTTTGCCAGAATTGTCGCCGACTACACGGAATTCGCGAAGGATCTGGGCTTCTCGTCCATCGTGCCGATCCCGATGTCGGCGCGCTTCGGCGACAACGTGTCCCGGCGCTCCATGCAAACCGGCTGGTATGCCGGTCCGACCCTCATCGACCACCTCGAAACGGTGTCGGTCGATGCCGCGGCCGAGCAGCCGTTCCGGTTCCCCGTGCAGTATGTGAACCGGCCGAACCTCGACTTTCGCGGTTTCGCAGGGACGGTCGCTTCTGGCTCCATCGGGGCGGGCGACGAGATCGTCGTCGCCAAATCCGGCAAGAAGTCGCGGGTCAAGCGCATCGTCGCGCAGGGTGGCGACCTAGAGCGGGCCATCGAAGGGCAGGCGGTTACCATTGTCCTAGAAGACGAGGTCGAGGTTTCGCGCGGCAACCTGCTGGTCGCGCCCGAAGCACGGCCGCACGTAGCCGACCAGTTCGCGGCCAATCTGGTCTGGTTCGACGAGCAGGCGCTTCTGCCGGGACGTTCCTATATCTTCCGCACCGAGACAGACCAGGCGAACGCGACCGTTACCGAACTAAAGTACCGCGTCGATGTGAATTCATTCGCGCATCAGGCCGCCAAGTCGCTCGACCTCAACGAAGTCGGCGTCTGCAATCTATCCACCCAGGCCCCGATCGCCTTCGACACCTATGCCGAAAACCGCGCCACCGGCGCGTTCATCCTCATCGACCGCATCACCAATGCGACGGTCGGGGCCGGCATGATCTTGCATCCACTGCGCCGCGCGTCGAACGTGCATTGGCAGGCGCTCGACGTCGACAAGTCGGCCCGTGCAGAAATGAAGCACCAGAAGCCGGCGGTGCTGTGGTTCACGGGCCTTTCCGGTTCGGGCAAGTCGACCATCGCCAATCTGCTGGAAAAGAGGCTGCATGCGAGCGGCCGCCACACCTACATTCTCGACGGCGACAATGTCCGCCACGGGCTGAACCGCGATCTCGGCTTCACGGACGAGGACCGTGTCGAAAACATCCGCCGCGTCGCCGAAGTGGCGCGGCTGATGGTGGACGCCGGCCTGATGGTGATCGTTTCCTTCATCTCGCCCTTCCGCGCGGAGCGCCGCATGGCGCGGGAGATGATGGGCGAGGGCGAGTTCATCGAGGTGTTCGTCGATACGCCGTTCGAGGAATGCGCCGCGCGCGACCCAAAAGGTCTTTACGCCAAAGCCCTGAGCGGCGAGATCAAAAACTTCACCGGCGTCGATTCGCCTTACGAGACGCCGGAAAATGCCGACATACGGCTAGAAACGACCGGCAAATCACCGGAAGAGATGCTAGATGATCTCGAAAGATGGCTGCATGAACGCAATATTGCCCAACGACCTCTTGCCGACGAATGTGGATCCATCTGACGACGAGGCCGTCCTCGCCCTGTTCGAAAGCCTGGCGCTTTCGGCGGGTCGCGCCATCATGGATATCTTCGAGGCCGGATTTATCTATGAGACGAAGCCGGATGCCTCGCCGGTGACCGAGGCCGACCGGGCGGCTGAGCGCGTGATCCTCGAAGGTCTTCGCATCGCGCTGGCAGGCGTAACGTGCGTGGCGGAGGAGGAAATCGCCGCCGGCGTCGTACCGGTTTTGGAGAGCGATGCGATCCTGCTGATCGATCCGCTCGACGGCACCAAGGAATTTGTCAATCGCCGAAAGGACTTCACCGTCAACATCGCGCTGGTGCGCAAGGGTACGCCTGAACTAGGCGTCGTCTATGCTCCGGCCAGGGGCCTTTTATATTCCGGGCGTCCCGGCGAAGCGACCGAGGTTTCAATCACACCGGACTTCATGCCAGCGGCCCGCCGCAAGATATCGGTACGAAGCGCGGCTGAGCCGCTCACGATCGTTGCAAGCCGGTCCCACCGCACGCCCGAAACCGACGAGTTCATCGCCAGATTTGAGGGCGCGGATATCGTCTCGGTGGGGTCTTCCTTGAAATTCTGCCTCTTGGCGAGTGGAGAGGCCGATCTTTATCCGCGCTTCGGCCGCACCATGGAATGGGATACCGCGGCCGGCGATGCTGTGCTGCGGGGGGCTGGCGGACGAACCATGCTTATCGATGGCGATCCGCTTCGCTATGGCAAATGCGGACAACGGGGCGAGGCGGATTTCGCCAATCCCTGGTTCATAGCAGATACGTCACCGGCGGCGGATCAAGGTTTTCGCTGGCTGGGCTGAATCCATCCGATTCCATCGGAATGAACGAACTCTAGTCTCGCCGGCAGAACATCCTGCTGTAGCAGGATCCGTTCCGGTTAAGAGATCGGAGCATCCTCAGCGTGTGCCGGTCATCCAGGGTGTCGCCCCAGTTTTCCTCTATGCACAGTAACTGCCAGTCATTGCCGAAGCGGGCCTTTGCCAACTCGAACTCGCGCCAGATGGCCGCTTTGACGGCTTCATGGAACGGTACGATCATCGCTTCTGCCATGGCAACGACGTAACACATCGCACGGATGTGGCCAACGATCATTGTGCTCCTCAATCCGCGGGCAAAGTCATGCGCCGTCCAAATGGAACATATGACCATGCCCCAGATAATGGAGGACAATCTTTGTAATCACCTCGGCAGTGGCGATCGAGCCCGCTGAGACGACGTTCCTGTTATGAGCCAACTCACGCGAACGTATCGAGGCTGCCTGTGATGCGCCTACTGTGGCCGCAAGCATGCACAAATTGCTGTAAAAGGCGGCATCGTCGCATCTGATGGCCATAAAAGGATTCGGCGCCTCGTGTGATCCTAGGCCCGGAACTTTGAACGTTTTTCTCCTTTTCGGGTTCGAGACATGGACGAGCGTCAGCAGAATTCGGACGCACGGAGCGCCAGGGAATCGCAGGCCCTCCCTGTTTTGCCCCACACGGGATCGCGTCCGGTACGGCGTACGATCAGGCGGACGCAGTTGAGAGAAATTGTTCCGCTATCGGCTACGACTATCTATGAGATGGAGCAGCGGGGCGAATTTCCGCGGCGCTTTTATCTGACGCCGCGCTGCGTCGTTTGGGATCTGGCCGAGGTTGAGACTTGGCTCGAGGAGCGACGGCGCGCCTCCGAAGCCGGAAAGATCGAAACGGCGCCCGCGCCCGATGTACGGCTGCGCAGGACGCGGCCGGTCAAGCTGGATCGAGAGTAATCGATTGCACTGTGGGCGGGTGGAGCGTCGGCGTGTGCCTCTTACCTACATGCCACGCGTCGATCATGTCAGCCCATTCCTGCCAACATGTGGCGTCGCTGCGGTTCGTATTCCGCCTTATTGTAGACGCCGCGCGACGAGCGGTTGTCCTCATGCGCGAGGCACTTTTCGATCCAGTCGCGATTGAAGCCGAGCTCATTGAGCAGCGTCGAGCCGGTGCGCCGCAAGTCGTGCACCGTGAAAGCGGCAGTCCCTGCGTCTTCGCCCGTTCGACGATGGCCATGGTGACGCGGTTGAAGGTCGCGCGCGACATCGGCTCGTCGGCATCGTACCGCGACGGCAGCACATAGCGCGAATTCGCAGCGCAGGTTCTGAGCGCGATCATATTGTCGAGCGCCTGCCGCGAGCGATAGAATTATGTGGCTTTTTCCTCTTCATCGGCTCTTTCGGGATGCTCCAGACAGCATTCTCGAAATCGACCTCATCCCAGGTGGCGTCGAGCAGCTCGCTCTTGCGGACCATGGTGAGCAGAATCAGCTTGAGTCCAAGTCGGATGGTCGGCAGCGTCGGATCATGCTCAAGCTCATTGAGCATGATCCTGGATCTCGCTTGGCCTGAGCGCACGATCCTTCGGCGCAAACGTTGCGATGGAGGCCGGTCCGACGTCATCGGTGGGGTTGGTGACCTTCTCACCGTGGAGAATGGCTGCTTCACGATGTCCCGGACGTGGATGGCCGTGGCCGGCGCGCCACGCTCCTTTACCTTGGCGCAGAGTGACCGCAAGTCGTCAGGCGTGATCTCGGTCAGTAGACGGCTCTTCCAGACCGGCAGGATGTCACGGTCGAAAATGGCCTTGCGCATCGAGCGTGTGCTCTCTGCCATCTTGGCTTGCTTGAACCAGCGCTTGCCCGCCTCGCCCAAAGTGGATGCGGCGGAAAGCCTGCGCTTCTGGCGCTGCTTCTCCTGGGCGGGCGATTTGCCCTCCGCCACCATCTTGCGCGCCGCGAGGCAGCGCTCTCGCGCCTCGGCCAGCGAGATGCCGTCCTCTCCATAGCGACCGAGCGTCAATGGTCTTGCGGCGGCCGTTGACACGGTAGTCTTATCGGAAGGTGATCTGGCAGGAAAATCGGCTTGAACCCATCCAATTTCCGCCGATAGTCGGCGAAAGCCCGCTGATGATCCAGTTTCATTCCCACTCAAATATCTCGCTAAGCCCGGAAATCGAACCGCCAGAGTGCGAGGGGTTTGACCGATTTGTTGCTATAGCGTTGCTATGCGGTCCATCGAGCCTCTGAAATTCGCTTAAAAACTGTTTTCCGTCAGATCCTTACTTGAATTCACGCCAAGGTGCATCCAGCCCTTGAACCAGCGCGTGCGTTGCGGCCTCCAGGTCTTGAAGTCCTCGGGGCCGTCTTCAAACGTCGGGCAGGAAATCGTCTCGGCGCGGTAGCCGAAGCGCGCGAGGCGAAGGCCGAGATCGGCGTCCTCGGTCACGTTGTAGGGATCCCAGCCGCCGACGTCGGCAAGCGCGGCGGCACGGAAACCGGCCTCATGAGTTCGGACACTTTAAGCCGCTACGCGGCCTTGGTGCCTTTGCTACATAAGGCCGCAATAATCCGGTAACCATATTTGCGGGTCCAACGATGTTACCGCCGAAGAGGGGCTATCCCGTGCACCCTGCTTTGCCGGAAAGCTGCTCGCCGCATGGCTGGGAATCGCATCAGACCGGCGCTAGAACAAACCAATATCCCTCGCCCGGAGCTCAAATGAAATTTCGCGCTGTCCTTCTGGCCGCATTCTGCGCATTGACCTTTGCCTGCGGCTCGGCACGCGCGGCCGAACCGCAGGTCCCGATGTTCTGGGACGCCAAGGAGCGCCTACCGAAACCCGACCTGTCGGGGCTGGCCAGGTTGCGGTTCCTGACCACGACGGATTTCCCGCCCTTCAATTTCCTCGACAGCGAAGGCCGCCTGTCGGGGTTCCACGTCGACCTGGCGCGCGCCATCTGCGCCGAGCTCGACATCGCCGACAAATGCCAGATCCAGGCTGTCCCCTGGGCAGAACTGGACGGAATGCTGCAAAATGGACAGGGCGAAGCGATCATGGCCGGCGTCGCCGTGACGCCGGAATCACGGCTGAAATACGCTTTTTCGCGGCCATATCTGCGGTTTCCGGCGCGCTTCGTCATGTCGAAGACGACGGCGGTTTCCGAACCGGCATTCGACAGGCTGCAGGGTAAGCGCGTCGGCGTCATCGCCGGTTCGGCGCACGAGCGCATGCTGCGCGCCAATTTTCCGGGCGTGAAAATCATCACCTATTCCAGGCAGAACTGGATGCTGCAGGATTTGAAGGCCGCCAAGATCGCTGTCGCCTTCGGCGACGGCATGCGCCTCGGTTTCTGGCTGGCGGGGACTGAAGCCGGCGGGTGTTGCCGGTTCGCCGGCGGCGCCTATCTCACACCGGAATATCTGGGCTCGGGACTGGCTATCGCCACAAGGGCCGGCGAGCCGGCCTTGGCCGCCGCCTTCGACGCGGCGCTGCACCAGATCGCGGTGAAAGGCGTCTTCGCCGAACTTTACCTGCGCTATTTTCCGGTCAGCTTCTTCTGACGTAGGCGCTCGGCCGCGAAACGAACGGCAGGGCCAAGGACCGGCCGAGCCGCGCCGCTTCGCTCGCGGAATAGCCCGAAAGCCCTATCGCGATGCCGTCGTGACCCTTTTTTGGCTGGCTGACATAGGTCTTGAACAACCGGTCCCACAACGACAGATTGAAACCGTAATTCGAGTCCGTCTCCGTAAGATCGGTGGAGTGATGGACGCGGTGCATGTCTGGCGTGACGATGACACGGCGAAGCCAGCGATCGATACGCTTGTCGATGCGCAGATTGGAATGGCTGAACATCGAGCCGGCGTTGAGCACGATCTCGAAAATCAAGACGGCCAGCACCGGCGCGCCGAGCGCCACAACGACCACGGCCTTCCAGAACATGGACAGCACGATTTCCAGCGGGTGGAACCGCAGCCCGGTGGTGACGTCGAAACCGGTGTCGGCGTGATGCATCCTGTGGATGCGCCACAGAAGCGGTATCTTGTGGCTGGCGACGTGTTCGAGCCAGACCGCGAAGTCGAGCATGACAAAGGCGATGACGCCGCCCACTATGCCGTCCAGGCCGGCAAGCCGCAGCACGCCCCAGCCCCGCGCCTCCGCCCAGAGTGCTGCGCCAACGGCGGCGGCCGGGAAGATTATCCGCAGGACCAGCGACGACAGGACGACCATCGAGATGTTGGTGAACCAGCGCCGCGATTTCAGCGCGCCGCGCAACTCGTCGCGCTCGAGGCGAGGCGACCATAGTTCCAGCACCGCCAGCGAGCCGAAGACGGCGAGGAACACAGCCCCGCGGATCCAGGCTTCCGGAAAGGCAGCGCCCTCGCCCATCATCCCGTCCTCATGTCAGCGTCCGGTGGCGGGCTTTGGTCGTCCGCTCAATGGCGGCGACGGTAGCGTCGTCGACGTTGAGATGCTGGCGCAGGAGTTGCAGCACGCGAACTTCTTCCATGCGCATTTCCAGATCCACGGTGGCGACCTCAAAAGCCATGGCGTAGGCGGTGTCGTGGAGATGCTCGGGGATGGCCTTGCGCGCGAGGGTCAGGACGCCGGTCATTCCACCATTCTCGTGAAGCCGTTTTTGGCAATCCTGGGCGATGCCGATCAGCCTCTCGTCGTCAAAACCCTCGAAGATCGGCCAGGATCGAACCACATTCCCGATCCGCGCCAGTTCGACATCGGTCATGTCGCGGTCGGAAGCGGAGGTCACCACCATCAGATAGATCAGCGCCTCATGCGCGGTCGGCAAAGCCATTCTAGTCCCCTTCGTTTCATTGCAGCGAAGGTAGGAACGCGGCCATGCCCTCGCAAGGAAAAACCGGGCCAATGTTGACGCCCCCCGCCCGCCCGCATAGAGACCATCTGCAAGCTCGTCCGGCTGCATACGCACAAGACGCGGCGCTCGGGATTGCCGAGCATCCCCACAAGCACGGAACCGGCAATAATCGCCGGCAGGAATACAGGACAGGCACAATGGCGAGATCAAACGTGATCGATCTCAACCCGGAAATCCTCGCGGCCGCCGCCGAAAGCAAGGCGTGGCCGTTCGAAGAGGCGAAAAAGATCGTCGCTCGCTACAAGGGGCGGGATTTTCCGGAAACAGTGCTGTTCGAGACCGGCTACGGCCCGTCCGGTCTGCCGCATATCGGTACGTTCGGCGAGGTCGCGCGCACCTCGATGGTGCGCCACGCCTTCCGCATCCTGACCGAAGACAAGGTCGCGACCAAGCTGCTTTGTTTCTCCGACGACATGGACGGGATGCGCAAGATTCCCGACAACGTGCCTGACCGCGAAATGCTGCTGGAGCATCTCGGCAAGCCGCTGACCCGCGTGCCCGATCCGTTCGGCGAGTTCGAGAGCTTCGGTCATCACAACAACAACATGCTGCGGCGCTTCCTCGACACGTTCGGTTTCGACTACGAATTCGCGAGCGCGACCGACTATTATAAGTCGGGCCGCTTCGACACGATCCTGAAGCGCGTGGCCGAACGCTACGACGCGATCATGGCGATCATGTTGCCGACGCTGGGCCAGGAACGGCAGGCGACCTACAGCCCCTTCCTGCCGATTTCGCCGAAGTCCGGCCGGGTGCTCTACGTGCCGATGAAGCATGTCGACGCGGCCGCCGGCGCCATCACCTTCGACGACGAGGACGGCATGGAAACCACGCTGCCGGTCACCGGCGGCAGGGTGAAGCTGCAATGGAAGCCGGATTTCGGAGCGCGCTGGGCCGCGCTCGGCGTCGACTTCGAAATGTTCGGCAAGGACCACGGACCGAACATGGGCGTCTACGACCGCATCTGCGAGGCGCTCGGCGGGCGCGCGCCGGAACACTTCGTCTACGAACTCTTCCTCGACGAGAACGGGCAGAAGATCTCGAAGTCGAAGGGCAATGGCCTGACAATCGATGAATGGCTCGCCTACGCGCCGACCGAGAGCCTCGCTTTATACATGTTCCAGAAGCCACGCACGGCCAAGAGGCTCTATTTCGACGTGATCCCAAAGGCCGTCGACGAGTACTACACCTTCCTGTCTGCCTACCAGAGGCAGGACTGGAAGACCCGGCTCGGCAATCCCGTCTGGCATATGCATGACGGCAACCCGCCGCAGATCGACCTGCCGGTGCCTTTCGCGCTGCTGCTCAACCTGGTCAGCGCATCGAATGCGCATGACAAGAGCGTGCTGTGGGGCTTCATTTCGCGCCACGTCGCTGGGGTGACGCCGCAGTCGCACCCCGAACTCGACCGGCTCGCTGGCTACGCCATCCGCTACTTCGACGATTTCGTGAAGCCGGCGAAGGTGTACCGGTCACCGGACCCGGTGGAGCGCGAGGCGCTGCAGGCGCTGTCGGACGCCCTCGGACAATTGCCGGCCGATGCCGACGGCGAGGCGGTCCAGAACATTTCGCTCAATGTCGCGCGGAAAATCGAGCGCTACCAAGATCATGACAAGAAGAGCCCGGAAGGTGGGCCCGGTGTTTCCGTCGCCTTCTTCCAGATGATCTATCAGGTGCTGATCGGCCAGGAACGCGGTCCGCGCTTCGGCTCCTTCGTTGCGCTCTACGGCATCGCTGAAACGCGCGCGCTCATTCAGAAGGCGCTGTCGGGTCAGTTGGCGGCCTAGGCAACGTGCTGATGGCTGACGACGGCGGCGGCAGGGAATTCTTGTCCGGGGGCCGGCCGAATATGCCCTTCTTCGCGGCGCGCGCTTTTTCCTCGGCCTCGCCATAGGGTCCGCCTGCGGCCGCCCGCGCCCAGCCATTGGATACCAGCCACTGGCCCACATCCTGCTTGCCGAGCCGGCAGGCGGCTGTGATCGTCTTCGGGTCGGCCTCGGGCGGCACAGCGCAGGTGACGGCCCTGCCGCGCAGCCACAAGCGGAAGGCCGTGCGAGCGCGGATGCCGCAGACCCATTCCTTGCCTTCAAACAGGCAGGTCTCGTCGGCTGCGACGGCATCCACCCCGGCGATAGCGACCGTATGCCCCATCGCCTCGACCACCCCGGCTGCGGGCGCGACCGGACGGTAGAGGATGGTTCCCTTCCATTCGTCGGGCACAGCCGACTTCGGCGGCAGCGCGAGACCAATTTCGCCGAGCGGCTCGCGCGGGGGGACACGTTCAAACTCTTCGGGCTCCGCGTTCCCGTCAGCGGCACGCGACCGAATGGTCGGACGCGGCGGATCAATCTTTGGAACCTCCGCAGTCTCCGGTCCATCTGGCAGTGCGGAGGCGCCGGGCGGCGTTTCGTCCGGGATCAGCGTCTGCCCGCCGGTCATGATGACGAAGCCCAGGCCGACAAGGGTCAGGAATGCGCCCGCTGCAATGCCGGCACGCATCGGCGCGGCTACTGGCTCGCCCAGACGATGCGGGCCAGCCATTCGACGTCTTTTGCGGGAATGACGCGATCGGGATGATCGGGATTGATCGACTGAAGCTCGATCTCCTTCGCGCTCTGGCGTGCCAGGACTTTGGCCATCACCTCGCCGCTGCCGGTCTTGACGACGACGCGGTCGCCCTTGTTGACCCTCGCCCCCGGCTCGACGATCAAAACGTCGCCGTCGCGGTAGAGCGGCAGCATGGAATCGCCCTGCACTTTCAGCGCATAGGAATTGTCGCCGGCCCTGGACGGCAGTTCGATCAGGTCAAAACCCTGCCCTACCGGAAAGCCGGCGTCGTCGAAGAAGCCGCCGGCGCCGGCCTGGGCGAAGCCGAGCAGCGGCACTGACGAGGCCTGCACCGGCAGGGGCTTGTCCTTGGGGCCAGGCTTGCCGTCGATCAACGCGAGAAACTCGTCGAGCGAGGAGTTCGTCGCCTCGATTATCTTGGCGAGCGATTCCGTCGACGGCCAGCGCGGCCTGCCATCAGCCGAGAGCCGCTTCGACTTGTTGAAGGCCGTCGAATCGAGCCCTGCCCGCTTCGCAAGGCCGGACGCCGATAGCGAATAGCGCGCGGCAAGTGCGTCGATCGCGGCCCAAACGCGCTCATGCGAAAGCATGGCGTTCTCCATGCCAGACAGGAAAAAATACCTTTTTAACTTTCTAGCGCGGGCGGAAAGGGTTGTCTAGTCGAGTTGGCCGGGAACGCTCGAAAACGAATTCAATCGACCGGCAATTCTTCATCAAGGTCGCGGGACGAATGCAGCAATCGAACAATCTGCAGTTGGTCATCCGCCAATCGGTAGAAAATGATATAGGGCGAGACGGTGATCTTGCGGAGACCGACCCGCAAAGGCCTGCTAACGGCCGGCCCGAGGAAAGGGCGCTCCAGCAACAGGTCGATCACCCGCTCGATCCGCAAAACAGTCTTGCGGGCGGCTGAAACGCCATCTTGCGATATGAACTCCAGAATGTCTGCCAAGTCGCGCTCCGCGGCCGGAGCGATCATGAGCCTAAGCGCCATACGTCGACTTCAAGGCCGCAAAAACATCGTTCCCGTCGCGCCCTTCGCCGGCATCAAGCTCGCGAAGCCCAGCATCGATGTCATCCCGCAGCGCGAGATATTTGTGTATGTAATGAAGGAGCTTTTCGCCAAGCTGCTCCCGCAAATCGCTCGGAAGTTGCTCGGCCTCTTTGATGGCGCGCTCAAGCTTGGTCATTATCCTACCTCGACTGGAACATAGCGCGGCCAGGTCTTGTGTGGAAGGGGCATTGGACATCACCTTGTCCCGATGCTCTGAGGGCATTTGAGGTGCTAAAATGACCACGAAAAAAAGCCGCGCAAAATCTCTTGCGTCAATGTCGAACGCCGAACTGGTGGATCTGTTCGAACAATTAAGTCTTGCCGAGGGCGAGGCTACGGCAGCTCTGCAGTCATCGCGCGCCAACCGATTGATCCTGCGTCGCAGAGCTTTGCTCTCGGAAATGCGGCACCGCCCGGGCGACGCCCGCATAACCCTTTTTGTCCTGTATGCGCATCGGCACCCGCAAGTGCGCCTCAACGTGGCCGAGTCGACCTACGCGTTGAACCCTGAGCGGGCGAGATCCACCATCGAGGAGATCGCCGCGTCGCCGTTTCAACCTTGGTCAGGCGATGCAGGCATGTCGCTCATTGCCTTGGAAAATGGAACCTCACAGCTCCCCACGGACCCGGAATGAGGAAATGAGCGCCAAGCTTGAAGCCCTACGAGAATTCGAGGTCTTGAAATGAAGAAAGTATCTCTCAGCAAACTGACGAACGATGAACTCGTCGCCCGCTACGTCGAGATCGGAGCGGCACAGGCCGAGGCGCTCGACAATTTCGACACCGCGCGGTTCAATCGGCTTTTCGAGCACGAGGTTGCCGTGGTCAACGAACTACGATTGCGGCCGGGCGACCAACGCAGATTGCTCATCTCGCTGTTCGACCATCCGAACAGGCAGGTCCGGCTTAATGCCGCAGAGTCGGCCTATATGCTCGACCGCGCGAATGCCCACGCCGTACTCCAGGAAATCGCCGCATCCCGTTGGCAACCGCAGGCAGGACATGCGGGCATGTCGCTCAGCGGGATTGAAAGAGGAGATTCCCTCATTCTCAAGGATTTCTGGATCCCGGTGGACAAGAAAGAGCGGGCGAAGGCTGTCCGTGAGGCTTTGGCCAAGTAGTTGGCTCTCGCGCAAACCGGTGCGGCTCTAATCAGGCCTGCCACCCTTTGCCAGCGCCCGGAGCCCCGAATGGGAGGCCATGAATATCCGTTCGGCTTCGCTCGGCTGGCGCGGCTTTGTCTCGAAGCCCAGCGCGGCGATGACTTCGCCGATGTCGACGAAACGGCGATTGGCGAGATCGTAAATGCCCGCCGTGGTCATCACCAGCGCGGCGGTCTCGCCATTGTCGAGGATGAAGTTGTGGCGACCGATGACCTGCATGCCGTCCCATGTCTCGATCGAGGAGACCACGTCGAAACGCCGCCACAGCCTGATCTCGCGGACGAACACCGACTGGACGCCGCCCATCATCGGCGCCCATTTTCTCTCCCGCATCAACTTCAGAAGGCCTGAGCGCAGAAAGATGTCCATGCGGCCAAGATCGGCCAGCATGAGGTAGCGCGCATTGTTCAGATGGATGTTGAAGTCGATGTCGGTCGGCAGGCAGCGGAAGGCCAGGCGGCTTGTCCCGCCTGGCCGATAAGGGCCGCGGCTTTTCACGGTCGCGGCCATTCGAGCAAAGCGTGCCCAGACATACATGCGGGACGTCCGGTCAGGCCGCCTTGCGCACCTCGTCCTTTTTGTAGGGATCGAAGCGCTCGTAGAACGTCTCGCCTTTCTCGGCCATGTCGGTGAGCAGTTTCGGCGCCTTGAACTGCGCGCCAAACTTCTTCTGCAGCCCCTTCGCCAGCTTGACGAATTTCTTCGCGCCCATGCCGTCGATGTAGGACAGTGCGCCTCCGGTATAGGGCGCGAATCCAAACGCCAGGATCGAGCCGACATCCGCCTCGCGCGGATCGGTGACGATCCCCTCCTCCATCACGCGCGCTGCTTCCAGGGCGATGGTGACGAGGAAACGCTGCTTCAGTTCGTCGACATCGACCTTTTCCGGAGCAAGCTGCGGATAAAGATCCTTCAGGCCGGGCCACAGCTTCTTCTTGGCGGGCTTCGCCGGATAATCGTAGAAACCCTTGCCGTTCTTGCGGCCATGGCGGCCGTGCGTGTCGACCATAGTGTTGATCAACTCCATCTGGCGGAAATCGACCGCCTTCTCGCCGAGGTCGCGAATGGTCTGCTTCATGATCTTCTGCGCGAGGTCGATCGCGGTCTCGTCAGTCAGCGCCAGCGGTCCGACCGGCATGCCGGCCATCTTCGCGGCATTCTCGATCATCGGCGCGGGCACGCCCTCGATCAGCATCCTGTAGGATTCCGACATGTAGCGCAGCACGCAGCGATTGACGTAGAAGCCGCGCGTATCGTTGACGACGATCGGCGTCTTCTTGATAGCCCGGACATAGTCGATCGCGACCGCAAGCGCCTTGTCGCCCGTCTTCTTGCCCAGAATGATCTCGACCAGCATCATCTTGTCGACCGGCGAGAAGAAGTGGATGCCGATGAAATTCTTCGGCCGCGCAGAATTCTTCGCCAGCCCGGTTATCGGGATGGTCGAGGTGTTGGAGGCGAAGATCGCCGAGGATTTGAGCACCGCCTCGGCCTTTTCGGTCGCGGCCTTCTTGACCTCGGAATCCTCGAACACCGCCTCGATGACGAGGTCGCAGCCGTCCAGTGCGGCATAATCCGCGGTCGGCGTGATCAGCGACAGCAGCTTGTCCTTGTCTTCCGCGGTGGCGCGGCCTTTCTTGACCTGCTCGGAAATCAGGTTTTCGGAATGCGCCTTGCCCTTTTCGGCGGATTCCATGTCGCGGTCGAGCAGCACGACCGGAATGCCGGCCTTGGCGGTCACATAGGCAACGCCTGCGCCCATGAAGCCCGCGCCGAGCACGCCGATCTTCTTGAACTTTGTGGCGGGAATGCCTTCCGGACGGCGCGCGCCCTTGTTCAACTCCTGCAGCGACACGAACAGCGAGCGGATCATCATCGCCGCTTCGGTGGTCTGCATGATCTCGGTGAAGTAGCGCTGCTCGATCCTGAGGCCGGTATCGAACGGCACCAACAGGCCTTCATAGACGCATTTCAGGATGGCGGATGCGGCTGGATAATTGCCGTAGGTCTCGCGGCGCAGGATGGCGATCGCCGGCGGCCAGAGATTGGCGCCCGCCGCCGAATAGACCGGGCCGCCCGGCAGCTTGAAGCCCTTCTCGTCCCAGGGCTGGACCGGCTTCAGCCCGTTTTTGATCATCGCCTTGGCGGTCTCGACCAGTTGTTTCGGCTCGGCGATCTCGTGGATCAGACCCATCGCCTTGGCTTTTTTCGGCGTCAGCGTCTGGCCGGAAGTCAGCATCTGCAGCGCTTCCTGCGGTTGCGCCAGGCGCGGAACGCGCTGCGTGCCGCCGGCGCCCGGGAAAATGCCGACCTTCACTTCAGGCAGCGCCATCGTCACCTTGTCGCTATCGGCTGCGACCCGGCCGTGGCAGGCGAGCGACAGTTCGAACGCGCCGCCCATGCAGGTGCCGTTGATCGCCGAAACCCAGGGTTTGCCGGAGGTTTCGAGTTTGCGGAACAGTCCGCTCATGCGGCCGGCGCCGTCGAACAGCATTTTCACCGCCTTGTCGCGGTCCTTCGCCTCTTCCTCGTGGAACAGCGTCAGCATGCGCTTCAGCATGGTGAGATCCGCTCCGCCGGAGAAACTCTCCTTGCCGGAGGTGATGACAGCGCCCTTGATGGCGGCGTCGGAGGCGACCTGGTCGACGATCTTGTCGAGTTCGTCCATCACCTCCTCGGTGAAGACGTTCATCGACTTGTCGGGCATGTTCCAGGTGACCAGCGCGATACCGTCGGCATCCGTCTCGACCGTGAAATTCTTGTAGGTCATTTCTTCTTCTCCCCGGTCAGACGCGTTCGATGATGGTGGCGGTGCCCATGCCGGCGCCGATGCAGAGCGTCACCAGCGCGGTATTCAGGTCGCGGCGTTCAAGCTCGTCAAGCACCGTGCCAAAGATCATCGCTCCAGTCGCGCCGAGCGGATGGCCCATGGCGATAGCGCCGCCATTGACGTTGATCTTGTCGTGCGGAATGTCGAAAGCCTGCATGTAGCGCAGCACTACCGAGGCGAATGCCTCGTTCAGCTCGAACAGGTCGATGTCCGACAGCTTCATCTTCGCGCGCTTGAGCAGCTTTTCGGTCACGTCGACCGGACCAGTCAGCATGATCGCTGGCTCCGAACCGATGTTGGCGACAGCGCGGATGCGTGCGCGCGGCTTCATCCCCATGGTCTTGCCGGCCTTTTTCGAGCCGAGCAGAACGGCGGCCGCGCCATCGACGATGCCGGACGAATTGCCGGCGTGATGAACGTAGTTGACCTCTTCGATTTCCGGATAACGCTGCACGGCGACCGCGCCGAACCCGCCCATCTCGCCCGGCATGGTGAAGGAGGGGTTGAGCGCGGCCAGCGACTGCATGTCTGTTGTCGGCCGCATATGCTCGTCGCGGTCGAGTATGGTCAGGCCGTTCTGGTCCTTCACCGGCACGACCGAATTCTTGAAGTAGCCCTTTTCCCAGGCTTTGGCGGCGCGCTTCTGGCTCTCCACCGCGTAGGCGTCGACATCGTCGCGCGAGAAGCCGTATTTGGTGGCGATCAGGTCGGCTGAAACGCCCTGCGGCATGAAATAGGCGGGAAGGCCGACCGAAGGATCCATGAACCAGGCGCCGCCCGACATGCCCATGCCGACGCGCGACATCGACTCGACGCCGCCGGCGATGACGATTTCGTCCGAGCCTTGGGCGATCTTGGCCGCGCCGAAATTGACCGCGTCGAGCCCTGATGCGCAGAAGCGCGAGATCTGGATTCCGGGCGCCGTGGTCGCGTAGCCGGCCTCGAATGCCGACGAACGCGGAATGACCGAGCCGGCCTCGCCGACCGGGTCGACGCAGCCAAAGATGATGTCGTCGACGGTGCCGGTGTCGAGCCCGTTGCGGTCGCGCAGGGCTTCAAGGACCTTCGCGCCCAAGCGCACGGCCGGGACCTCATGCAGCGAACCGTCTTTCTTGCCGCGGCCGCGCGGCGTGCGCACGGCGTCATAGACATAAGCTTCGGCCATCTTTCTTCTCCTCGAATGCGGACCGCTGCTAGAGGGAGCGGGCGATCAGCAGTTTCATGATCTCATTGGTGCCGCCATAGATGCGCTGGACGCGGGCGTCGCGGAACATTCGGGCGATCGGATATTCGTTCATGTAGCCATAGCCGCCATGCAGTTGAAGGCATTCGTCCATGACTTTTCCCTGCAGGTCGGTCAGCCAGTATTTGGCCATCGAGGCTGTCACCGGGTCGAGCCCGCCATCGATGTGACGCGCCACGCAGTCATTGTAGAAAACGCGGCCGATGGTGGCTTCGGTCTTCAGTTCGGCGAGCTTGAACTGGGTGTTCTGGAATTCGAGGATCGTCTTGCCGAAGGCCTTCCGCTCCTTGACGTAGTCGATGGTCAGCGCCAGCGCGCGCTCCACGGCGGCAATCGCGGTGGTGCCGATCTGCAGCCGCTCCTGCGGCAGCTGCTGCATCAACTGGATGAAGCCTTGCCCTTCCTCGTGACCGAGCAGATTGGAGGTAGGCACGCGAACATCGTTGAAGAACAGCTCGGACGTGTCGTTGGACTTCAGGCCGATCTTGTCGAGGTTGCGGCCGCGCTCGAAACCCTCGACCTCATCGGTTTCGACAACGATGAGCGACGTGCCCTTGGCGCCCTTCGACGGATCGGTCTTGGTGACGACGATGATCAGGTTGGCGAGCTGGCCGTTGGTGATGAACGTCTTCGAGCCGTTGATGGCGTAATGGTTGCCGTCGCGTTTGGCCGAGGTCTTCACCCCCTGCAGGTCGGAGCCGGCCCCCGGCTCGGTCATGGCGATGGCGCCGATCAGCTCGCCGCTCGCCATCCTCGGCAGCCACTTTTTCTTCTGCTCTTCCGAACCGTAGTGGAGGATATAAGGGGCGACGATGGAATTGTGCAGGCCGATGCCGAAGCCGTCGACGCCGACATGGCTGATCGCCTCGATGATGGCGCTCTCATGCGCGAAGGTTCCGCCAGAGCCGCCATATTCCTCCGGCATCGAGGCGCAGAGCAGGCCCGCTTCGCCGGCCTTCGTCCAGCTTTCGCGGTCGAACATCTCGGCCTTCTCGAATTCCTCGTAGCGCGGCGCGATTTCCTCCGAAAGGAAACGGGTCGCCATGTCGTAGAGCATGGCGACATCGTCGCCGGCCCAAGCGGGTTTTGGCAAGCCCAGGACTTCAGCAGGAACAATGGCCACAATTTCCTCCGCTTCGGCTTTTTTTGACGCGAGGCCGGGTCGAGCCGGCCCCACGGAAATCAGAACGCTTCGGCCGGCAGCGCCATCATCGACCCCGCGCCGCTCGAAATGCGGGCCAGATGCGCCGACGTTTCCGGCATCACACGTTCCATGAAATAGCGGCCTGTGACCAGCTTGTTTTCGTAGAATGATGCTTTGCCGCCGGCCCCGCCTGCGAGCTTGCCCTGCGCGACCTTGACCATCTGCGCCCACATATAGCCGAGCGAGACCAGGCCGAAGAGATGCAAATAGTCGGTGGAGGCGGCGCCCGCATTGTCGGGGTTCTGCATGCCGTTCTGCATCAGCCACATGGTCGCGGCCTGCAGGTCGTTGAGACCCTTCTTGAGCTGCTTGGTGAACGGCACCATCTTCTCGTCGGCGCGGTTCTCCTCGCAGAACTCGCCGACCTCCTTGAAGAATGCCTGGACCGCGCGGCCGCCATTCAAGGCCAGCTTGCGGCCGACGAGGTCGAGCGCCTGGATGCCGTTGGCGCCTTCGTAGATCATGGCGATGCGGGCATCGCGCACGAACTGGCTCATGCCGTGCTCTTCGATATAGCCATGGCCGCCGAAGACCTGCTGCGCCATCACGGCATGGTCAAAACCCTTGTCGGTCAGCACGCCTTTGATGATCGGCGTCATCAGGCCCATATGGTCGTCAGCCGCCTGGCGCTCCTTGTCGTTGCCCGAACGGTGCGCGACATCCGACTTGATCGCCGTCCACAGGATCAGCGCGCGGCCGGCCTCATTGAACGCCTTCATGGTCATCAGATTGCGGCGGATGTCGGGGTGCACGATGATCGGATCGGCCTTCTTGTCCAGCGCCTTTGGGCCGGTCAGGGAGCGGCCCTGGATGCGGTCGCGGGCATAGGCAACGGCGTTCTGGTACGCGATCTCCGAGATGCACAATCCCTGCATGCCGACGGACAGACGCGCCTCGTTCATCATCGTGAACATGGCCTTCAGGCCGCCATTCGGCTCGCCGAGCAGATGGCCCTCGGCCTCGTCATAATTCAGGACGCACGTCGAGTTGCCGTGGATGCCCATCTTCTCTTCGATCGAGCCGCAGGACACACCGTTGCGATCGCCCAACTCGCCGCCCTTCAGCTTGAATTTGGGCACGATGAACAGCGAGATGCCCTTGACGCCTTCCGGTGCGCCTTCGATGCGCGCCAGCACCAGATGGACGATGTTCTCGGCCATGTCATGCTCGCCGGCGGAGATGAATATCTTCTGGCCTGAAATCCTGTAGCTGCCGTCGCCGTTGGGGACTGCCTTGGTCCGCAGCAGGCCCAGATCGGTGCCGCAATGCGGCTCAGTCAGGTTCATGGTGCCGGTCCAGAGACCTTCGACCATCTTCGGCAGGAATTTCTGCTCCTGTTCGTCCGAGCCATGGACGAGGATCGCCGCGATGGCGCCCTGGGTAAGGCCAGGATACATCATCAGCGCCATGTTGGCGGAGGAAAGATATTCGCCGACCGCAGAATGGACGGTATACGGCAGACCCTGGCCGCCATACTCCGTCGGCGCGGCTAGACCCATCCAGCCGCCTTCGCGATACTGGTCGAAGGCTTCCTTGAAGCCCTTGGGTGTGGTGACGGAGCCGTCCTCGTGGCGGACGCAGCCCTCGATGTCGCCGATGCGGTTGGTCGGCAGGATGACGTTTTCGGCAAGCTTGGCGCCCTCGGCGAGAATCACTTCGAGCACATCGGGCGTGGCGTCGGAAAAACCGGGGAGATTGCTGTAGCGCTCGTAGCCCAGCACTTCGTTCAGCACGAACAGCGTGTCTTGAACCGGCGCTTTGTATGTCGGCATCTCTTTTCCTCCAGCACGCGATTTCTGACGGCCATGAAAAGCGCCTGCCGGGCGCTGGCGGCCTCGATCGAACGGTCATAGCAATAATTGACGTTTGCGTAAACGTCAATTGCTGTCGTGCACGGAATCGTACTTGGAGCCGCGCTGAATGCGAAGCGGATTGTGCGGCTCGATGCCCGCACGAAACGACAAAGGCGCGGGAATTCCCGCGCCTTTCGTCTGCAAAACTGTTGAGTGTTCGCCTTGCCGGAAGCTCAGGCGGCGCTGTTCGTCTGCGTGGATCGCTCGGCGAGCATCTTGCGCACCAGAGTCATCGAGTTGCTCAGCTCGTTGATGGCGTCCTCAATCACGTCCCTCTGCTTCTGCAGGCGGGCGAGCTGCTTCTCGGACTTGTCGAGCGCGAGGCGGAGCTGCTTTGTGTTTGTGCCGGACGGATCGTAAAGATCCATCATCTGCTTCACATCGCGCAGCGAAAAGCCGACCTTGCGGCCGAGCAGGATCAGCTTCAGCCGAGCCTTGTCGCGGCGGGTATAAAGACGCGTGCTGCCGTCGCGGTGGGGATGGAGCAACCCCTTGTCTTCGTAAAAGCGAAGCGTGCGCAGCGTCACGCCGAACTTCTTGGCCATCTCGCCGATCCTGAGAAAGCCGTCCCCGGCTTCGCCCGAATCGACGAACATGTTGTCTGCAGCGCCAGCATTGTCGCCGGCTTTCATTGGCTTCATGGTCATTTTGCTTTCCCCGTTCGTGGGCGCTGCGGTCGGGCCGCTCTGCGCCGGGCGGAAGCATTCGGGGCGTTGGCTTCCAGCTATGGTTTCAACTAATGGCTGCGTAAGCTGAGCGGGTTCCCGCACTTTTACGTTTACGTAAATGATATAATCGGGTGGTCTAGGCGACGCAAGCCTTGTCTTCGCTGATAGAGTGTCGCACCGCCGCGACGAATGCGTCATTCATTTTAGACAATCCTTGCCCGATCTTAAGCTTGGTTAACGGCTTGTTTACCACGTTGGGCGAATTGTGCGCGTGTCGGTCTGCCGTGGCTATTTTGTACCTGGTTCTTCACGGTTTCCGAAGCGCGGCGCAGGGCCACGCTTCGTCTTCCACGGCTTCGCCGCGGTCAGACCCGGCACGGATTTCGAACCCGGCAGGGCGGCCGGAGAAACTGGCAGATGGGCGTTTCGATGAACAGCAAGCGGTCATATCTCGACACACTGAATGCCGGAAGACAGCGAAGGCCGCATACCACGCTCGAGCAGCTTAACCGCTCGCTGGAAACGCTTGAGCAGCGGCTGGGTCGCTCGCCCGAACGGACCGACGATTATGCGGCGCGCGGCGAGACGGATCGCACGAGCCCGCACGCCCGCCTTGAAACCAACATGCCTTATTCGTCGCGTATGCGCGAGCAGCCTTACCAGTCGATCGCGCGCGACATGGACCGCCTGCGCGGGCAGGAGGACGGGATCGCCGCGGCCGGCAAGATCGCCGGCGAGTTGAAGACGCTGCGCGAGGAGCTGCGCCTGCAGGTCACTTCCGGCATTCGCCGTGAATTCGAGACCCTGCGAAAGGACATTGAGCGGGCCTATTCGTCCGGCGCTGCAACGCGGGTGGGTGAAGAACTCGGCCGCGAATTCGAGCGCATCGCGACCGCGATCCAGACGCTTTCGGAGCGCAGCGACGACAAGAGCATCAACATGCTGCGGCTGGAGCTGGAGCAGGTGAAGGCAGCGCTCGACACGCTCGCCCGCGAGGAGACCGTGCTTTCGGTCGACCGCCGCTGGGACGAATTCGACCGCCGCTGGAGCGATTTCGAGGATCGCGCCGACGCGCGCCAGCGGGCGGGAGAGCCTGGCCTGGCGGCGCTTACCGCACGGCTCGAGCAGATCAGCGACGCGGTCAACAACCTTCCCGAATCGCTGTCGCTGCGCTCGCTCGAAGAGAAGGTGCGCACGCTGGCCGGCGCCGTCGACCATTTCGCCCGCCAGCAGGAACATGGCGGGTCAGAGACGTTCGCCCTGATCGAGGAGCGGCTAGACGAGATTTCTCGCGCAATCGTGGCTTCGACGGCCGCCGCCCAAATGCCCAACTTCGACCCCGAGCCCTTCGAGCGCATCGAGGCGCGGATCTCGGCGCTGGCGCGGCAGATCGATGAAGTCGCCGAGGACCGCCCGGCGGGCGAAGTCATCGAACGCATCAACTTCCTGTCGCAGCGCGTCGACGAACTTGCAGCACACACCAACGTGCCCAGCCAGGCGGTGGAGCGGCTGGCCAAGCAGATCGCGATTATAGCCGACAAGATCGACCGGGTCCCAACGCCGCCGGATGCCGACTACATCTTCCAGGGTATCGAGCAGCGCTTCGATCTTCTGTCCAGCATGATCGAGCGCCGGCAGGGCGACGCGCTGGAACAGGGCAATATGCTGTTCCGCGACCTCGAACGCCGCCTCGACGAAGTGGCCGATCGGCTCGACCAGAGGGTGCCGGACGCAACCTTCGACAATGCCGCGATCATGAATGCGATCGATGCGCGCTTTGCAGCGCTGGCCGACAAGATTGCCGCGGGCGGAGCCGGCGAGCCCGGTAGCGATGCCATACGCGGGTTGGAGGCACGGCTGGAAAGCATTTCGAGCCGGCTCGATTCCTCATCGGCGCAGTTCGCCGGCATCGATCCGGAACTTATCCGCAGCCTTGAAGCGCAGGTGTCCGGGCTTTCCAACCACCTCACGCGTCCTGGAACGCCCCTGCCGGAATTCGAGGATATCGGGCCACGCCTCGACGATATCGAGAAGTCGATCGCCGGCAGCCGCGAATCGATCCTCGAAGCCGCGCGCCAGGCGGCCGAGAATGCGGTGCGCTCGCTCGACGGCTCGCAGACGCACACGGCCGCCGTCACCGGCCTCGCTCAGGACCTGAAAGCGCTGGAGGCGCTGACGCGCCGCTCCGATGAACGCAACACCAAGACTTTCGAGGCGATCCACGACACGCTGATCAAGATCGTCGACCGCCTCGGCTCGCTGGAGAATTCCGACGACGCCCCGGCCGCTCCCAAGCCGGCGCCGCAGCGCAAGCTGTCGCTGCAGGACGCGCCATCTCTCGATTTCGATGACGCCATGCCGCTTCATGCCGCGGAGGACGTCGCTCCCGCAGGGCGCGGCCAGCGCACGCCCGCCGAAGCTGCCGCGGCGGCTGCGGAAGCCGCCCTCGGCTCTGACAGCATCGCGGAAAGCGAGCCTTCCGGCAGGCGCTCCATGCTCGGCGGTATCGCGCGCGCGCTGACCGGCCGCAAGGACAAGGAAACGCTGCCGCTGGCAGGTTCGGCCCCGGCCGCTGCCGCGAGCGAAGCCCCCAGTGTCGATCTCGACGAACCGCTCGACCCCAAATTCGCCAACCGTCCGCTGGAGCCCGGTTCGGGCGGCCCAGATCTCAACGCGATCATGAAGCGCGTGCGCGACGAGCGCGGCCAACCGCCCAAGCCGAACGAACCCGACGCAGCCAAATCCGATTTCATCGCTGCGGCCCGCCGCGCGGCCCAAGCGGCGGCGGCGGAAGCCGAAGTGCTGAAGCGCAATGCCGATCTTGGCGGACCGGTGCGGGCACTCAGGATCGGCGACCTCTTGAAGAAGCGGCGCAAGACCATCCTGATGGCCAGCGCCGGCATCATTATCGCGCTTGCCGGCCTTCAGCTCGGCAAGGCATTCCTGGCGGACGGCGGCGAGATCGCGGAAATTTCGACTGTCCCGCTCGTGGCCCAGCAGCAGATCGAAACCGCCTCGACCCAGGAGTCAGCGCAGGACGACGCTGGGCCGCAGGCAGCGCTCGAAGAAACCGCACCAGAGGCCGAGCTGCAAAACGTCGCGCCCGACGAACAGGATGCGATGCGCAAGGTCGACGAGGAACCGCGGTCCGACGCCCCCGAGCCATGGGAAGACACTCAGGCTGCCGAGATTTCGCCGGAAGTACCGGCCACTCAGGCAGGAGGCGTGCGGCCTGTCCAACCGGCCTTGGAGAAGGAAATTTCTGCGGCCGCTTCGCCTACCGAACCGCAGCCACAGATGGACCTTGTGTCGACGGCAAGCGCTTCTCCCTCCCCCGCAACGCCTGCCGTCACCGTGCCGGTCGAGGCCGGCCCAGTGGCGCTTCGCGAGGCGGCGGACGCCGGCGACGCCAAGGCGCTGTTCGAAATTGCCTCGCGCTATGCCGACGGCCGCGGGGTGACCGCCGACATGAAAGAGGCGGCGAAATGGTACGAGAAATCCGCCGAACTCGGCTTCGCCCCGGCGCAGTACCGCATCGGCAACCTCTATGAGAAAGGCGTCGGCGTCGAACGCGACGTGCAGAAATCGAAGACCTGGTACCAACTCGCGGCGGCGCAGGGCAACGCCAGCGCCATGCACAATCTGGCGGTGCTGTTCGCCATGGGCGCGGACGGCACGGCCGACAATGAATCGGCGGCGCGCTGGTTCACCGACGCCGCCGAGCTCGGCGTCAAGGACAGCCAGTTCAACCTCGGCATTCTCGCGGCCAAGGGCGTCGGCATGACGCAGAACCTCGAGGAATCCTACAAATGGTTCGCGCTGGTCGCCAAGGCAGGCGACCGCGACGCCTCAGCCAAGCGCGACGAGATCGCCAATGCGCTGCGCCCGGAGCAGCTTGAACGCGCCCGCGCCGCGGCCGAACTGTGGAAGGCCAAGCCGCTCGACCCGCAGGCCAACGCAGTCGACATACCCGAATCCTGGCAGGAAAGCACCGATACTACCGCCGGCATCGACATGAAGAAGGCGGTGCAGAACATCCAGTCGATCTTGAACAAGAACGGATACGACGCCGGCGGCGCTGACGGCGTCATGGGCGAGAAAACCAAGAACGCGATCATCGCTTTCCAGAAGGACAACGAGCTGGCGCCGACCGGCGAGATCGACGAAAAGCTGGTTCGCGCGCTGATTGCGCGCAAATGATCGCATCAGGCGTCGCTGCCGGAACGCTTTGGTTACGGATTCGATGATAACCTGTTGAGATGGTTTTTATTTCGACAATGCGGTGAAGTTTGACTTCGCCGCATTGTCGGCGCAAGAGCCATGTAACCCGAGGACAAGGGACGGTCTTCGCCGACAGGCACATACAATCGAGTTTGACGGGTGGGCATCTATCTCCCGATCGCTGAAATGTCCGTTAACGTGCTGGTGCTGCTTGCGATGGGCGCGGCGGTGGGCTTCCTGTCGGGCATGTTCGGGGTTGGCGGCGGCTTCCTGATCACCCCGCTCCTGATCTTCTACAACATTCCTCCGGCCATCGCGGTCGCCACCGGCGCCAACCAGGTTATTGCATCTTCCTTTTCCGGCGCGCTGGCGCATTTCAAGCGCGGAACGCTCGATTTCAAGCTCGGCACAGTGCTTCTGGCCGGCGGCATCGTCGGGTCCACGATCGGCATCTATGCGTTTTCGCTGCTGCGCGCCCTCGGCCAACTCGACCTGTTTATTTCCCTACTCTACGTCGTCTTCCTCGGCCTGGTCGGCGGCTTGATGCTGGTCGAGAGCGTGAACGCCATCAGGCGCGCCAAAGGCGGTGCGGCCCCGACGCTGAAGAAACCCGGCCAGCACAACTGGATCCACCGGCTGCCGCTGAAGATGCGGTTTCGCGCCTCGAAGCTCTTCGTCAGCGTCATCCCGGTTCTGGCGCTTGGCGCAGGCATCGGCTTCCTTTCGGCGATCATGGGCGTCGGCGGCGGCTTCATCATGGTGCCGGCTTTGATCTATCTCCTGAAGGTGCCGACAAACGTCGTGGTCGGCACTTCGCTGTTCCAGATCATCTTCGTCGCCGCTTTCAGCACCATCATCCACGCAACAACCAACCAGACGGTCGACATCGTCCTGGCGTTCGTACTCATGCTGGGCGGCGTCGCTGGCGCGCAATATGGCGCGAAAGCCGGGCAGAAGCTGCGCGGCGAGCAGTTGCGCGCGCTCCTCGGGATGCTGGTGCTGGCGGTTGCCGTGCGCTTGGCCTTCGGCCTGTTCCTGCCCCCGCCCAGCCTCTATTCGCTCACCGGGTTGACGGTGCCATGACGGGCGGGAAGAAAGCCCTCGCCACGACGCTGGCGGCGCTCTGCTGCCTGCCGGTGGCCGCGCTGGCGCAGGCTCCAGTCCCGGAAAGCATCCAGATCGGCCTGTCGACCGACCGCATCGAAATCACTGCTGATTTCTCGGGCGCCGACCTGACCATCTTCGGCTCCGTCGAGAATGCCGATCCGCTGATCAACCGGCAGGGCCGCTACGACGTCATCGTCGTCTTGGAGGGGCCGGCGCGGCCCGTCGTGGTCAGGCGCAAGGACCGGGTGCTCGGCGTCTGGGTCAACCTTCAGTCGGAAACGTTCCTCAACGTGCCGCAGTCCTATTCGGTGGCAACGACCCGCCCGCTGCAGGACATCACCGGCCCGACCAACTATCGGCAACTGGCTCTCGGCGCCGACAATCTTCATATCCAGCCTGCCGATCCCGATGGAAATCCGGTGACGATCCAGCAATTCGAGGCCGCGCTGCGCGAACGCAAGAAAGCGACCGGCCTGTTCAACGAGCGCGTCGGCGGCGTGCAGTTCCTGTCGGCGAACCTCTTCCGCGCGACGGTGTCGCTCGCGCCCAACGTTCCCGTCGGCACGCACAAGGCGCGCGGCTTCCTGTTCCGCAATGGCGTGTTCGTCAAGGAGACCTCAGCGCATCTCGCGATCCAGAAGTCTGGCTTCGAGCAGATGCTCTTCCGCCTGTCCGTCAATCACGGTACCTTTTACGGCTTCGTCGCCGTAGGCCTCGCAATGCTGACCGGCTGGCTCGGCCGCCTCATCTTCCGCCGGGATTGATAGCCAGGTCAGTAACCGCACAAGCCGTCATCTGCAGGCCGGCATCACCTGAACCTACCCCGGCCGAAGCATCGAGCCGGCAATCGCAAAAATGCGGCTCGAGCCAAGCATGTAGGCGACGAACGCGTCCCAGCGGAACAGGCCGGCATAGGCGCGGTCGAGCACGTTCAGGGAGCCTGTGTAGCTGCCGAAGGCCGGCATCACGAGCCTGTCGCCGTCGCTGGCGAAGCAGCGGCGGCGCACCGAGCGGCCGCGCTGGACGATGCGGGCGCAGGGGTGAAGATGGCCGGCGATCTCGCCCGCCACCGGAACCGCCGACGGCTCGTGGCGGAACACCAGCCCGCCGATCGCCAGTTCCCGCACCGTCTCGCCCGGCAGCCCGGCCGGCGCGTCGGGATCGTGATTGCCCGCGACCCAGAACCAGTCGCGCCCGGCCATCATCGCGCAAAGTCGGTCGCGGAAGGGATCGGGCAGTCGCGCCGAACCTTCGCTGTCGTGGAAGCTGTCACCGAGGCTGATCACCATCCGCGGATTGTAATCGGCGATGATCGCCTGCAGGCGCAGAAGGGTCGCCGCGGTGTCGTAAGGCGGCAGTAAGACCCCGCGCCGCGCTAGCGACGAACCTTTCTCCAAGTGCAGGTCGGAGACGGCAAGCAGCCCAAGGTCCGGGAAAAAGAGCACGCCGCGCTGGTCGCAGACGGCGCGTTCGCCCGCGATAAGGATCGTCCCGTCTTTTCCGGCCATAAAAGGCCTCAGCGCTACATTCATTCTAACCCATGGCCTCTTCGACCAGATCGGCTGCTTCGGTGAGCAGCGAATCTCCGGCTTCGCCATGGACCGGCATCTTGCCCACTTCGAGCATGATCGGTACCGCCAGCGGCGAAATCCGCTCCAGATCCTTATGCACGATTCGGCTGCGGATGCGCGACAGCATCTCGGCAAGTCTCCTGACATCCAGAAGGCCGGTCGCCGCATCCGCCCGCGTCGCCTGCAGAAGGATGTGGTCCGGCTCGTGGCTGCGCAGCACGTCGTAAATCAGATCCGCCGACACGGTCACTTGGCGGCCGCTCTTTTCCTGGCCTGGATGGCGCTTTTCGATCAGGCCGGAAATCAGCGCGCAATTGCGGAAGGTCCGCTTCAGGAGCCAGCTGTCGGCGAGCCAGGCTTCGAGGTCGTCGCCCAGCATATCCTCGTCGAGGAGCTGGCCGAGGCTCGGCCTGCCGCGCTTGAACATCTGGCCCATGTCGCCGAGCGACCAGATCGCCATGGCATAGTCGGTCGCCACGAAGCCCAGCGGGCGCGCGCCGGCGCGCTCCAGCCGGCGTGTCAGCAGCATGCCCAGCGTCTGGTGCGCTAGCCTGCCCTCGAACGGATAGGCGACCATGTAGTGGCGCTCGCCACGCGGAAAGGTCTCGATGAGCAGGTCCTGGCGGCGCGGCAGGACGGACTTCTCGGCCTGGATGCGCAGCCAGTCCGCCACCTGGTCCGGCAAATTCTTCCAGCGGGCGGGATCGGCGATCATGGCGCGCACCTGCTCGGCCAGATAGGTCGAGAGTGGGAATTTTCCTCCGCCGTAATAGGGAACCTTGGCGTCGGCGCCAGGAGCGTTGGAGACGAAGCACTCGTTCTCGCGGATGCCCTCGAAGCGCAGCACCTTGCCGGCGAACATGAAAGTGTCGCCATGCGTCAGCGTTTCAAGAAACGCCTCCTCGATCTTGCCGAGAACCGGCCCGCCGCGCGAAGCCGAGCCTTTGCTTCCGGCCTTCACGTAGCGCACATTCAGCGCCGGAATCTCGATAATCGTCCCGACATTCAGCCGGTATTGCTGGGCGATGCGCGGGTTGGACACACGCCACGCGCCATCCTTCGTCCGCCTGATGCGGGCATAGCGCTCGTAGCTCTTCAGCGAATAGCCGCCGGTGGCGACGAACTCGACGACGCGGTTGAAGGTGGCGCGGTCGAGATTGGCGTAGGGCGCAGCACTCCTCACTTCCTCGAACAGGTCATCTGAGTAGAAAGGCGCGCCGCAGGCGCAGCCCAGCACATGCTGCGACAGCACGTCGAGCCCGCCATCGACCAGCGGCGGCGTGTCCTGCGCGCCGAGATAGTTGGCGTCGAGGGCCGCGCGGCATTCCAGCACCTCGAAGCGGTTGGCGGGAATGAGGATCGCCCGGCTCGGCTCGTCCATGCGGTGGTTGGAGCGGCCGATGCGCTGCGCCAGCCGGCTCGCCCCCTTTGGCGCGCCGACATGGACAACGAGGTCGACATCACCCCAGTCGATGCCCAGGTCGAGCGTGGAAGTGGCGACTATGGCGCGCAGGCTGTTGGTCTCCATCGCCTTTTCCACGCGCCGGCGCTGCGCAACGTCCAGCGAACCGTGGTGCAACGCTATCGGCAGATTGTCGTCGTTGACGCGCCATAGTTCCTGGAACAGCAGTTCGGCCTGGCTGCGCGTGTTGACGAACAGCAGCGTCGTCTTGTGCCGCTTCACCGCGTCGTAGATCTCAGGCGTGGCGTAGCGCGCCGAATGGCCCGACCACGGCACGTGCTCCTCGGAATCGAGAATGGTGATCTCGGGCTTTGCGCCACCGGCCACGGTGATCAGGTCGGCCATCTCGCCGGGCGGGTTCTGGCCCACCAGCCAGCGGCGCAATTCGTCCGGCTCGGCGACGGTCGCCGACAGGCCGATGGCCTGCAGCGACGGCACGTAGCGGCGCAGCCGCGCCAGCCCCAACGACAGCAGATGGCCGCGCTTCGACGTCACCAGCGAATGCAGTTCGTCGAGCACGACGTAACGCAGATCCTCGAAGAAGCGCTGCGCATCCGACGCCGCGATCAGCAAGGCCAATTGCTCCGGCGTGGTCATGAGAATGTCCGGCGGAACGAGCTTCTGGCGCTGCCGCTTGTGCGTCGGCGTGTCGCCGGTGCGCGTTTCCATCGTCACCGGCAGCCCGATCTCGCCGACCGGCTTGGTCAGGTTGCGCTCGATGTCGACAGCGAGCGCCTTCAGCGGCGAGATGTAGAGGGTGTGGATGCCGCGGCGCGCCTCGCCCGGCCTGCGTCTCGGCCGGTGCTCCAGATCGGTCAGCGTTGGCAGGAAGCCGGCCAGCGTCTTGCCGGCGCCGGTCGGCGCGATCAGCAGCACCGACGATCCGGTCTGGACTCGGGAAAGCAATTCGAGCTGATGCGGACGGGGCGCCCAGCCGCGCTCGGAAAACCATTTTACGAACCGCTCCGGCAGCAGGGCGGCCGCGTCATGCTGCATCTGGGAGCGGGTCAGCGTGTTCACGCGCCAGAATTAGCGCGGACGCCTCACGCCGCCAAGCGAATTTGTGAACAAACCGTGATCGTCATTCCCGTCATCTACCTTGGCGGCAGTGCCGGCGCGACTAAGCGTTAGTTTCAAAGAAGCGGATTCGGGCGTTCCGCCACCACGATCAATCCTTCCACGGGCTCGCGGCGGTCCTGCCGAATAATGTGCATCTCCAGCGAGACCGTCGCAAATCCATTTCGCGCCAGAACATCCCGCACATACGTCTCTGAATGCGCGTAGCGACGGGAGGGGCGCAGGACAAAATCTTCAGGGCCGGCATGGCGCTCGACCGAGAAGGCGAACAGCCCGGCTCCGCGCAAGGCCGCCGCCACCTTGGCTACAATGCTGCCGAGCGCGCCGACATACATGAACACGTCGGCGGTCGTGATTAGGTCGGCGCTCGCCGGCGCAAGCTGGATCGTCTGGAGGTCCGACTTCATGAGCCTGTCATAGATGCCCTTGCCGCGCGCCTTCTTCAGCATCTCGGCTGAGATATCATGGCCTTCCAGAATTTCGGCGATCGGTCGCAGCCGCTCGCCCATAAGGCCCGTGCCGCATCCAAGGTCGATCGCCAGCCCGAAACGTTCGCGACCACGATTGCGAATCGCCTCGGCGAGAATATCCGGCACGCGGTATTCGAGAGTGCGCACCAGCGCGTCGTCGAACTTCTGCGCATACTGGTCGAACAGCGCCTCGACAAAGGCGCTCGGCGGCGCATCCGCAGCCGGCGCCGCGCCGATCAGCGCGAGCTTCAGCGCCGCGCCCGTCCGGTCCGCCGGCTCCAGTTTCAGCGCCATGCGCCAGGCTTCCGCCGCCTGGTCGAGCGCGCCCGCCGCCTCGTGGAATTCGCCGAGACGGAACCAGCCCATTGCCCAGCCGGGCGCGAGTTCCAGCGCGCCGAGCATCAGCTCGGCCGCGGCGGCATGATCGCCCGAGCCGAACAGCATCTCGGCATAGTCGGCGCGGCGGTCGGCCAGAAGGTCACTGGAAGAAGTTTCTAGCGGTTTCAAATCGGAACAGTCCTTGGCTGAACGAGTGCTGGGGACAGTTTACTTTTCTTGCCCCGGAAGGATGAGGCTGTGGATACGTCACGCAAGGGGCAAAAAGTAACTGTCCCCATGGCCTCCCGCGCTTCTATCGGCCTGTCAGCAGCGAATTTCAACAGGCTTCCCCCGCGCACGCAAATGCCTATGTTTGCAGCATGCGCGCCCGCGACCTGCTTTGCCCGAAACCCGGAGGGCTCTATTGCGCCCCCGGCGATTTCTTCATCGACCCGGTCCGCCAGGTCGAGCGCGCGCTGATCACCCACGGCCATTCCGACCATGCTCGTCCCGGCCACGGATCGGTGCTGGCGACGCGCGAGACGCTCGACATCATGGCGATCCGCTGCGGCGAGGATTTCGCCGGATCGACCCAAGCGGCGAGGTTCGGCGAAACGCTGACCGTCAACGGCGTTTCGGTGACCTTCCACCCGGCCGGCCATGTGCTCGGCTCGGCGCAGATCGCGGTCGAATATGGCGGCATCCGCATCGTCGCCTCCGGCGACTACAAGCGCCAGCCCGACGCCACCTGCGCGGCATTCGTCCCGATTCCCTGCGACGTGTTCATCACCGAGGCAACCTTCGGCCTGCCGGTGTTCAAGCATCCGCCCGACACCGAGGAGATCGCCCGCATCCTCACCTCGGCCAGGCAGTTTCCGGAGCGCTCGCATCTGATCGGCGCCTATGCGCTCGGCAAGGCGCAGCGCGTCATCCGGCTTTTGCGCGATGCCGGCCATCACGAGACCATCTACATCCATGGCGCGCTGGCGAAACTCTGCGAGTATTACGAGAGCCGCGGCGTCGCGCTCGGCGATTTGCAGCCGGCGACCGTCGAGACCGGCACGAAAGCCGACTTCGCCGGCGCGATCGTGGTCGGCACGCCGTCGCCCTTCGTCGATCGCTGGGCGCGGCGCTTTCCCGATCCGATCGCCTGCTACGCATCGGGCTGGATGCGCATCCGCCAGCGCGCCAAGCAACTCGGCGTCGAGCTGCCGCTGATCATCTCCGACCACGCCGACTGGGACGAACTCATCGATACGATCACCGAGACCGGCGCCGGCGAGGTCTGGGTCACGCACGGCCGCGAGGAGGCGCTGGTGCGCTGGTGCGAGTTGTCCGGAATTTCCGCGCGCCCGCTGCACCTTGTCGGCTATGAGGACGAGGGGGATTGAGGCGATGGCCGGCCCAATTCCTCAGGCGGCCCCCCTCTGGCCTCCCGAGTTTTTATCGAGGGGCGGCCATCTCCCCCTCAAGGGTGGAGATCAGCCCTCATTGACGGTTTCGCCAATCGTTGGCGTCGCAGGTGGAGCGGTGAGGCAGACGCTGCCAATCTCCCCCCTTGAGGGGGAGATGGCCGGCAGGCCAGAGGGGGGTAGTCTCGGCCGCCTGCTGCCGCATCGATGCAGGCTCTCCAGCGCATGAACCGCTTCGCCGAGTTGCTCGACCGCCTCGTCATGACGCCGTCGCGCAACGGCAAGCTGACGCTGCTGACCGACTATTTCCGCGAGGTCGAGGACCCCGACCGCGGGCTGGCGCTCACCGCCATCACCGGCGACCTGAACATCGCCGCGGTCAAGCCGGCCATGCTGCGCACGCTGGTCATGGAGCGCATGGACCCGGTGCTGTTCGGCTATTCCTACGACTATGTCGGAGACCTCGCCGAGACGGTATCGCTGGTCTGGCCCGACGCGCCGGCGCATCTGAGGCCCAACCGTCACCTCACCCTCGGCGAGACGGTGGCCGCGCTGCAGGCGGCCAGCCGCTCCGACGGTCCGAAGGTGCTGGCGCGGCTTCTCGACAATGCCGGCATTTCGGCGCGCTACGCCATCATCAAGCTGGTGACCGGCGGGTTGCGCATTGGCGTCTCGGCGCGGCTGGCAAAGCAGGCGCTCGCCGATTTCGGCAAGGTCGATGTCGGCGAGATCGAGGAACTGTGGCACGGGCTTTCGCCGCCCTACACCGAACTGTTCGCCTGGCTGGAGGGCAAGGCCGACAAGCCGGTAAAGTCGGCCAAGGCGCTGTTTCGCCCGGTCATGCTGTCCAACCCGGTCGGCGACGGCGACCTCGAAAAGCTCGACCCGGGCGACTACGCCGCCGAGTGGAAATGGGACGGCATCCGCGTGCAGGCGGTTTCGGAGGGCGGCGTCCGGCGGCTCTATTCGCGCACCGGCGACGATATTTCCGGCGCCTTCCCCGATCTGGTCGACGCCATGAATTTCGGCGGCGTGCTCGACGGCGAATTGCTGGTCGGTGACCCGCTGAAGGCGACCGGCACATTTTCCGAGCTGCAGCAGCGGCTTAACCGCAAGGCGGTTTCGGCCAGGATCCGCGAGCAATATCCGGTGTTCGTGCGCTGCTACGACATCCTGCAGGAAGGCGCGGAGGACCGGCGCGCGTTGCCCTTCATAGAGCGGCGCGGCCATCTGGAGAATTTCGTCGCCCGGCTCGACCCGTCGCGCTTCGACCTGTCGCCGCTCGCGCCCTTCGCCAACTGGGCCGCGCTTGAGGAGATGCGCAGGCATCCGCCGCATCCGGTGATCGAGGGGGTGATGCTGAAGCGCCGTGATTCGCCCTACCTTGCCGGACGGCCGAAGGGACCTTGGTTCAAGTGGAAGCGCGACCCGCACACGGTGGACGCGGTGCTGATGTATGCGCAGCGCGGCCACGGCAAGCGCTCGAGCTTCTATTCCGATTATACGTTCGGCGTCTGGTCTGGCCCGGAAGGCGCGGAGGAGCTGGTGCCGGTGGGCAAGGCCTATTTCGGCTTCACCGACGAGGAGCTAAGGCAGATCGACAAATTCGTGCGCGACAACACGGTTGAGCGGTTCGGCCCGGTGCGCTCGGTGCGCGCCGACCGCAGCCACGGCCTGGTGCTCGAAATCGCCTTCGAGGGGCTGAACCGCTCGACTCGGCACAAATCCGGCGTGGCGATGCGCTTCCCGCGCATTTCGCGGCTGCGCTGGGACAAGCCCACCCACGAGGCCGACCGGATCGAGACATTGCAGGCGCTGCTGGATTGAGCGCCGCGGATGCCTGGTACGTCCTTCGACAGGCTCAGGATGAGGACGGTTGTGCGACCTCAAACGACAGATCAATCGTTGGGGCAACAAGCCACGGACGCCAACTTAACTAGCTGACGTCACCACCCACGGTCCTCATCCTGAGCCTGTCGAAGGACGCACGCCTTCTCCACCACCATTACTGGCAACAAGCCAAGGGTAGCGCCAACCTAACTGGCTGACGCCAGCACCCGCGGTCCTCATCCTGAGCCTGTCGAAGGACGCACGCCCCTACTCCGCCACCGACACCCTGATCTCGTATATGTCGACGGCCTTGCCCTGGTTGGCGAAATCCGAGTTGATGGCGATGGTGCCGCCCGAGCCCGGATCGGCGTTCGGGAAATCGAGCTCGAACAGATAGTCGCCGCGCTGGTAGCCGACCGCATAGCGCTTGCGGCCGCAATCGCCCAGCTCACCGAAATTGCAGTCGACCGACATTTCGGTTTCCTGCCCTTCCTCGGCGCGGGCGACGATGTCGAAGGTCGCCTTCCTGCCGGCGATCTGTTCCAGAACGCCCTGGCCGACATCGAACACGATCGCCGAGCCTGACGTGCCGGAGCGGATGCGCAGGAAGCTGCCGGAATCGTCCTCCATCACCTCGGCGCTGGTGTCGGCCGGGGCGGCGACCTGCGTGGCGTTTTCCGGCGAGAACACCGTGATCCAGTTGCGCTCCGCATCGGCCTGGCCGGGCAGCAGCGGCGGCGCTTCGGCCTCGGGAATGAAGTCCTCGCTCTCCACCGTCGCCGGCGGGTTGGGCACCGTCGTGTCGCGCTCAGCCGGCGTCTTCAGGAGGCCGGTCTGAAACGCCCACCAGCCGCCTATCCCAACCGCAGCAATCAAGGTCGCGGCAAGGAAAATCTGCGCGAAGGGCAGCCGCCGGCGGGCGCGCCGCTCGTCGCGGTCGGGCGCGACCTCTGCAGCCGTATCGCCAGCAAGCGTCGGCGTGCGTGCGCCGCTGATGTCGGGCGTCGGCGGGGCATCGCGCGGCTCCACGCGCCAATCGAGCGACACTTCGGGCGCTTTTGCCGAGGGCTCAGCCCCCTCTCGTCGCTCCGGCTCGACACTGACGCCAAAGGTCGACTCGCTGCCCGCCCCGGCGGCTGCCACGGGTTCCGGGGCGGTGCTCGCCGCGCGCTCCTGGGCGCTGTCGACCCTGGGCTCCGGCGCTACGTCGCCGGCCGTCGCGCGTTCCGCTGCACCGCCGGCCACGGGCTCGGGCGCAGCGCTTGCCGCGGGCGCCGCCGGCTGGAATTCGGATTCGATCTCGGTGATCTTGGCCTGCATGGCTTTGCGGCGATTGATCGCCGCCTCCACCGTCAGGCTCGGATTTGCCTGCAGGGCGCGGTCGAGCGCGGCGAATGCCGACCGATAGACTTTCTCGCGGAACGCCCGGTCCTCGGCGTTTCCTTTCTCGAAGGCGTTACGGATCGCCTTTTCAATCGCGTCCAATCCGTTATCCCTTTGATGCGGCCAGCATTTCATGATCGTTAGCCGCAGCGGCGGCATCAATCAACCGCCAGCATCCGACATTCGGCGCGGGGCGCCCGCATTGCGCGCCCGGCGCTCCCGGAAACCATGCCTGCGATTTGCGCGCGACGCGGCTTGAATTCGCCGCGCAATGAAGCTATCAGGCGCACATTCGGCCGCGCCGCCAAGTCGCGACCACGGCTGCCGCTTTAGCTCAGTTGGTAGAGCACATCATTCGTAATGATGGGGTCGCGTGTTCGAGTCACGCAAGCGGCACCAATGATTTCAACAACCAGCCTACATCGCCTACTAAGCTCACCATATGCCCATATGGTTGAAGGCTGACATCTGACTTCTCCCCCCAAGGAAAGTTGATGAAGGCCTTTTTCAAGCACACCGCTGTGCGGCAGCACACGCCAAATTTTAGTGAGCCACCTAAGGTGATTTGACAAGGTCGCGCGCTGACGGCCAAGGAAGTCAGCATGAATCAGCGTGACCGCGAACGTAGGGATAAAGAGCAGCGGCCGGCGAAACCACCGGCTGACGCCTATGATCCATTTGAACAGATGTTCCGCCCAAAGCGGCCGGCCGACAGCTTCGGTGAGATGTTCGAAGAGAAGATCTTCAACGATGATTTCTGAGCGGCGAGCAAGTGGCCGGCGTCTTTGATCTCTCCAAAAGAAAGTGGATGCCGACTCCATTTTCGATGCGCCGCGCGCAATCTGCACCGAGTTCGGGCCATAGCGTCATACGTCGACGAACTTGCCAATTTGGCTCGGCGCGGCTGACTGGATAAATGGCAATGGACCTTGCCGTCTCGGAAGCAGGCTTGATGGAGCAGTCACAGAACATCGTGCTGCTGGCTGCCACCATCATATTTCTCTTGGCGGCCTGCCGCTCGCGTGCCGTTGATCGCGCCGTTGGCGTGAACGCCGGTTTGCTATGCGGATTATTGTTCTTCCGTGAGATTGAATTTCCGCCTACGGCGCCATTCGCATCGTATCTGTCCAGCCAAGCGTTCCGACTACACGAGGCGTTGGTGGTGCTCGCCATTCTCGTTCCGTACGCCTTGGTGCGTTGGCGTCTCGTACCGGAGCTATTCCGCTATGCGCTTAGTCGTCGCGCGTGGCCATTCCAAGCCGCCGCAGTCGTCCTGTTGATCGGTTATGGATTTGACAAATATGGCGTCCGCTATCTGGATCTTCCCGTATCGAAGTTTTGGGAGGAATTGGCCGAGTGCATCTCATACTTCATTTTGATGCTAGCTGCCGGAATGCTCTTGCGCGCCCGAACACATGCGCCCGATCCGCTCCCTCAAAGCGTACCGGATCGAGGTACAAGGGTGTCGTTTGCACGGTCTGATCGTCGCACACTTTGGCAACGTTGCATTTTTCGCGTGACGAGCGAGCCAGTCGGCGTGTCCAAGAACCGCTGAGCACTCAGATCAAGCAATAAAGCTGCCGCAGGTTGAGCACCCGCCTGCTGTCCCTGTACACCTTACTTTCGGTGTGCCATTTCATGTCCGCCCAGGCCGCAACAGCGGACCAGCGTCTCCGCCACGCGAAGGCGATGGGCCCCGACGCGCAGGCTTGTTGTAGTTGATGAAAGTCTAAGCCCGTGACTGAACGCATCTCGCCATTGGCCCCGTTCCGGCACGACATCTTCCGCTATGTGTGGGTCGCGAGCCTCGCGTCGAATTTCGGATCGCTGATCCAGGGCGTCGGAGCCGCCTGGATGATGACAGCCATCTCCGACTCGGCCAATATGGTGGCGCTGGTCCAGGCATCGACGGCGCTGCCCATCATGCTGCTTTCGCTGCCGTCGGGCGCGATCGCCGACAGTTTCGACCGGCGAAGGGTGATGCTGGTTGCGCAAAGCTTCATGCTCGTCACATCCGTCGCGCTGACCGTCGCCGCCTATCTCGGGCTGCTCACGCCCTGGGGGCTGCTAACCTTCACATTCCTGATCGGCTGCGGGACGGCGCTCAACAACCCCTCATGGCAGGCCTCGGTGGGCGACATGGTGCCGCGCACCGACCTGCCCGCGGCCGTCGCCTTGAACAGCATGGGCTTCAACCTGACGCGCAGCGTCGGCCCGGCGATCGGCGGCGCAATAGTGGCTGCGGCCGGGGCGGCCGCGGCATTCGCAGTCAATGCGTTAAGCTATCTGGTGCTGCTGTTCGTTCTCGGCCGCTGGAAGCCGGCGATCCCGCCGAATGCACTGCCGCGCGAGGCGATAGGGCCGGCAATGGCGGCGGGCCTGCGCTACATCGCCATGTCGCCCAACATAGAAAAAGTGCTGCTGCGCGGCTTCGTCTTCGGCTTCACCGCCATCTCCGTTCTCGCCCTGCTGCCGCTGGTCGCGCGCGATCTGGTCGGCGGCGGCCCGCTGCTATACGGCATATTGCTCGGCGCATTCGGCGTTGGCGCGGTGGGCGGCGCGCTGGTCAGTTCGAGGCTGAGACAGGTGCTTTCGACGGAATGGTGCGTGCGCGTCGCATTCATTGGCTTTGCCGTCTGCGCCGCAACCGCGGGCCTCAGCACCTATCCCTGGCTGACGGCGGCGGCGCTCGCGATCGGCGGGGCAAACTGGGTGATCGCGCTGTCGCTCTTCAATGTCACGGTGCAATTGTCGACACCGCGCTGGGTAGTAGGGCGCGCGCTGTCCCTCTACCAGACGGCCACCTTTGGCGGCATGGCGCTGGGCAGCTGGATCTGGGGCGTGGCGGCGGACGAATATGGTCCCGGCAACGCGCTGCTCGCGTCGGCAGCGCTGATGATCGCGGGCGCGGCGCTCGGGCTCTGGCGGTTCACCCTGCCCGATCAGACATCGCTCAACCTCGACCCGCTCAACCGTTTCAAGGAGCCGCCGCTCGCGCTCGACCTGCAACCGCGCTCAGGCCCGATCGTAATCATGATCGAATACATCATCAAGGACGAGGACACGGCCGAATTCCTCGAAGTGATGACGGAGCGCAGGCGGATTCGCCGGCGCGACGGAGCGCGGCAATGGACGCTGGCGCGCGATTTGGAAAACCCGGAAAGCTGGATGGAGACCTACCACACGCCGACCTGGCTCGAATATGTGCGCCACAACCGCCGGATGACCCATGCCGACGCCATCGTTACCGACCGCATCCGGCGGCTGCACAGCGGGGCCGAGCCGCCTCGGGTGCATAGGATGATCGAGCGCCCGACGATCAGGTCGGCGGTCCTGCCGCAACCGAAGAACATGATCGACCTGCATCATTAGCAATGGGCGGCGCCACTTTGGCGCGGAATTAAGCCGCCTTCTTCGCCAGCCTTGCCTTGATGCTCGCCACATCGGCGCGAGGCGTCGCGGCGAACAGCGTCTTGGTGTAGTCGTGCTGCGGGTTTGAAAACACCGCGTCGCGGCTGCCATACTCCACCGCCTCGCCGTAATACATCACCATCACGTCGTCGGAGATGTACTTCACCACCGAGAGATCGTGGCTGATGAACACGTAGGTCAGCTTGAACTCGTCCTGCAAATCGGCCAGCAGGTTCAGCACCTGCGCCTGCACCGAAAGATCGAGCGCCGAGACCGGCTCGTCCAGCACCAGCAGGCTCGGATTGAGCATCAGCGCGCGGGCGATGGCTATGCGCTGGCGCTGGCCGCCGGAAAACATATGGGGGTAACGGTTGAAGTGCTTTGCCTCCAGCCCGACCTTGAGCAGCATGTTCATGGCGAGGTCGCGCCGTTCGGCGGCGGATTTGTTGGTGTTGATCAGCAGAGGCTCGCCGAGCACGTCGCCGATCTTCTGGCGCGGGTTGAGTGAGCCGTAAGGGTTCTGGAAGATGATCTGCACCTTCTGGCGCATTTCCGGCGTCAGACGTTCCCTGGCGATGTCGACCTTCTTGCCCTCGATGAAGAGCTCGCCCTCGGTCGGCGCGTCGATCAGCGTAATGATGCGCGCCAGCGTGGACTTGCCGCAGCCGCTCTCGCCGACGATCGCCAGCGTCTTTCCCTTCTCCACCGAGAAGCCGACGCCCTTGACCGCGCGAAGGGTGCGCGACTTTCCGAAAATCCCGCCGCCGACATGGTAGTCGCGAACGATGTTTCTGGCTTCCAGGACTTTTTCGGTCATTGGACGGCTCCCTCTGCGGGCGCTTCTTCGGTGACATAATCGGCGATGGTCGGCAGCCGGTCGCCGGTGGCGTTTTCCGGCAGCGCCGAAAGCAGCGCCTTGGTGTAGTTGCTCTTCGGCCGCTCAAACAGCGACAGCACGTCGGCCTCCTCCATCTTGCGGCCCTTGTACTGGACGATGACGCGATCCGCCGTCTCGGCCACCACGCCCATATTGTGGGTTATCATGATCAGGCCCATGCCGTGCTCGGCCTGCAGCCGCATCAGGAGGTCGAGGATCTGCTTTTGGATGGTCACGTCGAGCGCGGTGGTCGGCTCGTCGGCAATGAGCAGCTTCGGGTTGCAGGCGATCGCGATCGCGATCATCACGCGCTGGCACTGGCCGCCCGACATCTGATGCGGAAAGGACGACAGCCGCTGCTCGGGGTCGGGAATGCCGACCTGCTTGAGCAGCTCTATGGCGCGGGCGCGGCGCTGGGTCCGGTCCATGCCCATATGGACGCGCAGCACCTCCTCGATCTGGAAGCCTACGGTGAAGCAGGGGTTGAGGCTCGCCATCGGCTCCTGGAAGATCATCGCCATGTCCTTGCCGACCATTTTTCTGCGCTCGGCGTCGCTGAGCTTCAGGAGATCGGTGCCGGCGAAGACCATACGGTCGGCCGTCACCTTCGCCGTCCATGGCAAAAGTCCCATGACGGCGAGCATGGAGACGGATTTGCCGGAACCGCTCTCGCCTACGATCGCCAGCACCTCGCGCTGCTCGACCGACAGCGACACGCCGTCGACGGCGCGGAACGGCCCGCTGGCGGTGGCGAATTCGACGACGAGGTTTTCTATTTCGAGAAGTGCCATCGCCTCACGACCTCTTCAGTTTCGGATCGAGCGCGTCGCGCAGGCCGTCGCCCATCAGGTTGATCGCCAGAACGGTGATCAGGATCGCTAGGCCCGGGAAAGTGACGACCCACCATGCGCGCAGGATGAACTCGCGCGCTTCGGCAAGCATGGTGCCCCATTCCGGTGTCGGCGGCTGCGCGCCCATGCCGAGGAAACCGAGGGCGGCCGCGTCTAGAATAGCGTTCGAAAACGAAAGCGTCGCCTGCACGATCAGCGGCGCCATGCAGTTGGGCAGGATGGTCCTGAACATCAGCCGCAGCGGGCCGGCGCCGGCGACCCTTGCCGCGGTGACGTATTCCCGGCCCTTCTCCGACATGACGGCCGCGCGTGTCAGGCGAACGAAATGCGGCTGCAGCACCAGCGCGATGGCGATCATGGCGTTGGTCAGGCCGGGCCCGAGCACCGCGACCAGCACCAGCGCCAGCAGCAGCGACGGGAACGCCAGGATGACATCCATGACGCGCATGATCACGGTGTCGATCCAGCCGCCGAAATAGCCTGCGATGACGCCGATGATGATGCCGCCCACCAGCGCGATGGTGGTAACGAAGACCCCGATGAAAAGCGAGTATCGCGCGCCGAACAGCAGCCGCGAAAGCATGTCGCGGCCGACCGCGTCGGTGCCGAGCGGAAAGGCGGCGCGGCCGCCGTCCTGCCAGAATGGCGGCAACAGCGTCGCGTCGCGATACTGCGCATAGGGTAGATGCGGCGCGATCAGCGGCGCCAGAAGCGCGATGACGACCAAGGCAACGAAGATCCACAGCCCGATCACCGCGCCGCGATTTTCGGAAAAATAGTACCAGAACTCGGCGAGCCGAGCGCGGCGGGATGGGTCGAGCGAGATGCTCTCGATGGCCGTTGTATCTGCCATGGTCCGCTCCTCCTCAGTACCGGATGCGCGGGTTGATCAGGCCGTAGAGCAGATCAACGATGAGATTGACGATCATGATGATGCCCGCGATCATCAGCAGGCCGGCCTGGATGACCGGGTAGTCGCGCCGGAACACCGAATCCACCATCCATTTGCCGATACCCGGCCAGGAAAAGATGGTTTCCGTCAGGATCGCGCCGGCAAGCAGCACGCCGACCTGCAGGCCGATCGTGGTGATCACCGGGATCATCGCGTTGCGGAGCGCATGCACGCCCACGACGCGGAACGGGGGCAGCCCCTTTGCGCGGGCCGTGCGCACATAATCCTCGCCGAGAACTTCGAGCATCGCCGAACGGGTCTGGCGGGCAATGACGGCGAGCGGAATGGTGGCGAGCACGATGGTGGGCAGAATAAGATGGCTGACGGCGGACTTGAATGCGCCTTCCTGTCCGGAAAGCAGCGAGTCGATCAGCATGAAGCCGGTAACCGACGGAAAATAATAGAGCAGCGAGATGCGGCCGGACACCGGCGTCCACTGCAATATGCCGGAAAACAGGATGATCAGCAGCAAGCCCCACCAGAATATCGGCATGGAATAGCCGACAAGCGCGGTCCCCATGATGCTCTGGTCGAAGAACGTCCCGCGCTTGAGCGCTGCGAATATGCCGGCCGGAATGCCGAGGATGACGGCCAGGAGTATGGCGCAGGTAGAGAGCTCAAGCGTCGCCGGAAACAGCGTCAGGAACTGCCCGAGCACCGGTTGCTTGGTGACGATCGAAGTGCCCATATCGCCGGTCAGCACGCCCCACAAATAGTCGAGGTACTGGATGACAATGTGCCGGTCGTAACCGAGTTCGTGCGTGATCTGCGCGTGGCGCTCGGGCGACATGACCCGCTCGCCCGACAGCAGCGCCACGGGGTCGCCGGGCAGCAGCCTGATGAAGGAAAATGCGATGATGGAGACCCCGATGAATGTCGGGATCAGGACGGCGAGCCGCCCCAGAAGAAACCGGAGCATATCAGACCTTCGGTGGGTTTTCCGAGACCACGGGCAAGATAGCACAAAATGTGCTTGGGGGCGCTTGCATGACAAGCGCCCCCAACTCCGGGTCTTCTAGTTGGCGTTATTCGGCGAGGTCGACACCGTCGAAGGCGAAATCGCCAAGCGGGCTCTGTACGAACCCCTGGACTTCCTTGCGCATCGGCACGACCGACAGCGAGTGGTCCAGCGTCGCCCACGGAGCTTCGCGCTTGAAGACGACCTGCGCCTCTTCGTAGAGCTTGGTGCGCTCTGCCTGGTCCGACGTGGTCTTGGCCTGGACGACCAGCTTGTCGAACTCTTCGTTGCACCACTGCGCGCGGTTGTTGCCGCCGACCGCATCGCAGCCGAGCAGCGTGTGCAGGAAGTTGTCCGGATCGCCATTGTCGCCGGTCCAGCCGAGGATCACCGCGCCGTCGCGGTCCTTGGCCTTGGAGCGATCGAGATATTCGGCCCATTCATAGGAGACGATCTCGACCTTGACGCCGATCTTGTCGAAATCCGACTGGATGAGCTCGGCGGCGCGGCGCGCGTTCAGCATGTAAGGACGGGCGACGGGCATCGCCCAGACCTTCATCGACAGGCCAGAAACGCCGGCGTCCTCAAGCATCTTCTTGGCGGCTTCCGGATCGTATTTGTCGTCCTCGACCGCGTCGTTGTAGGACCACATCGTCGGCGGGATCGGGTTCTTGGCGGGCGTCGCCTGCCCCTGGAACACCGAATCGACGATCGCCTGCTTGTTGATCGCCATGTTCAGCGCCTTGCGCACTTCAACCTTGTCGAACGGAGCCTGGGTGGTGTTGTAGGCGAGGTAGGCGACGTTCAGGCCTTCCTGCTCCATCACCGTCAGCGCCGGGTCTGCCTTCATGGCCTCGACGTCCGCCGCGTTCGGATAAGGCATCAGGTGGCATTCACCGGCCTTCAGTTTCTGGTAGCGCACGGCCGCGTCGGTGGTGATGGCGAACACCAGATCGTCGATCTTCTGCTTGCCGTTCCAGTAATCCGGATGGGCCTTGTAGCGGATCGCCGCGTCCTGCTGGTAGGCGACGAAGGCGAACGGACCGGTGCCGAGCGGCATCTGGTTCAACTGGTTCATCTTGCCTTCGGCTTCCAGCTTGTCGGCGTATTCCTTCGACATGATGGAGGCGAAGGGCATCGCCACATTGGCGAGGAACGGAGCTTCCTTCTGCTTCAGCGTGAACTTCACGGTCAGATCGTCGACCTTCTCGACCGAGGCGATCAGGTCGGGAAAGCCCATGCCGTTGAAATATTCCCAGGCGGTGCCGGGGACATATTTGTTCCACGGATGGTCGGCCTTGAGCTGGCGCTCGTAGGAGAAGACCACGTCGTCGGCGTTCAGGTCGCGAGTCGGGGTGAAGAACTCGGTTGTCTGGAACTTGACGCCCGGACGCAGCTTGAAGGTGTACTGCAGGCCGTCGTCGGAAATCTCCCAGCTTTCCGCAAGGCCCGGAACGGCTTCGGTGGTCCCGGGCTTAAATTCGAGCAGGCGGTTGTAGACGGTATGCGCAGCCGCGTCGAAGGTGGTGCCGGCCGTGTAAAGCCCGGGATCGAAACCTTCCGGCGATCCCTCGGAGCAGTAGACGAACGTCTTTGCGCTCGCCGCGCCGCTCAGCACGGTCGCAGCCATAAGCGCGGCCGCGAAGATCAGTTTTCTTTTCATGATTACTCCCCTGAGATTGTTCCAAGCCCTTGAGGCGGGCTCGTGAGGGCGCATATAAGCACCGTTTACCGGGCTTTGGAACTCCCCGTTTGCATTCCGCTTGGTAACGAGATTTTTTTACCTCCGAATAGTGAGTTTCCGGATTTTCTTTCTGGTTCGTCCTTTACAGACTGGTTAGAGACGCCAAGGCTTTGCGCAAGCGCTTGTTTCGCTCAGCAGCCGGCGATACTTTGGCCGCCGCTGTTCAGACGCTGCTCCACAAGAAAAATCATCCCGAAGCTGACGCAGAGGCAAGGCTTGCGCGCCGCCACTTTGTCACAATACATAGGCGGCACGATCGTTTTTGGCTCGATTTCGCAGCAAATGCTCGACGGGCGAAACAGCTGCGAGGGGGCGGCTGCAAACGATAAAAATCCGGCAACGGAAAACACGAGGGAGGCAAAATTGGCTAAGACAACGAACAAGACGGCGGCGCCGAAAGCGAAACCTGCAGAGGCGCCATCCAGCCCGGCAACGCCAACAAAGACCGGCACGACAAAGCCAGCCAAGGCAGCCTCTGCCAAGCAGGTAAAAGCAACTGCCAAGCCGGTTGCGAAAAGCACAATCGCAAAACCGTCGGCTGCCAAAACCTCGAAGCCCGCCGCATCGAAGCCGGTAACGAAGTCGACCGCCAAGACCGCGGCAAAATCTGCAACAGCAAAGACGACTGCAAAAGTCGCGCCGGCGAAATCAGCCGCGAAGCCTGCCGCATCCAAACAGCCGGCCGCCAAGGCCACTGCGCCCAAGCCGGCTGGCAAAACTTCCGCTAAGCCAGCAGCGGGCAAGTCAACATCCGCCAAGCCGGCCGCCGCGAAATCCGCCGCTGCGAAATCCACGGCAAAGGCAGCGCCAGCGAAGGGCTCCGGCAAGGCGGCGGGCAAGCCAGCTGCCAAGTCCAAGCCCGTAATGCCGAAGGCGACGTCGGCCCTGCCTACCGGCGCCAGCAAGCCTTGGCTTAAAAGCTACCCGAAGGGTATCTCGCCGGAGATCGCGCCGCTCGCAGTCGCCTCGATCGGCGATCTGACGACTGATGCCGCGAAGAAGTATGCTGCCCGGCCGGCCTTCACCTGCATGGGCAAGACTATCACCTATGCCGAGCTCGAGCGCCTGTCGACGGATTTCGGCGCCTGGCTGCAGTCGAAGGGCCTCCCCAAGGGCGCGCGCGTCGCCATCATGATGCCGAACGTGCTGCAATATCCGGTGGTGATGATGGGCGTCCTGCGCGCCGGCTACACGGTGGTCAACGTCAACCCGCTCTATACGCCGCGCGAGCTCGAGCACCAGCTCAAGGATTCGGGCGCGGAGGCTATCGTCATCCTGGAAAACTTCGCCTGCACCCTGCAGGCAGTGATCGCCAAAACACCGGTCAAGCATGTGGTGGTGGCAACGATGGGCGATCTGCTCGGCGGCCTGAAGGGCATGATCGTCAACCTGGTCGTGCGCCGGGTCAAGAAGATGGTTCCGGCCTGGTCGCTGCCCGGCCACACCGCCTTCAACTCTGCACTGAAAGCCGGCGCGGCGATGACCTTCAAGCCCGCCAAGGTCGAGACGGGCGACACCGCCTTCCTGCAATATACCGGCGGCACCACCGGCGTTTCCAAGGGCGCGACCCTCACCCACGGCAATGTGCTCGCCAATGTCGCGCAGCTCGCGCTTTGGGTGGAGGACGCCTACACGGTGAAGCCGCGCCCGGCCAACATCAACTATGTCTGCGCATTGCCGCTCTACCACATCTTCGCGCTCACCGTGAACGCGCTGATGGGCATCCAGCAGGGCGGCCATAACCTCCTGATCCCCAATCCGCGCGACATTCCGGCCTTCGTCAAGGAACTGCAGAAGCAGCCCTTCCATATCTTCCCGGGCCTGAACACGCTGTTCAACGCGCTCTTGAACAACGAGGATTTCCGCAAGCTCGATTTCAAGCCGCTAATCCTGACGCTGGGCGGCGGCATGGCGGTGCAGAAGTCTGTCGCCGACCGTTGGCAGAAGCTCACCGGCTGCAACATCACGGAAGGCTACGGCCTTTCGGAAACCTCTCCGGTGGCGACGGCCAACAAGGTCAGCGGCACCGAATTCACCGGCACGATCGGCCTGCCGCTGCCCTCGACCGACATCGCCATACGCGACGAGGACGGCAACGATCTGCCGCTCGGCGAAGTCGGCGAGATCTGCATCAGGGGACCGCAGGTGATGTCCGGCTACTGGAACCGGCCGGACGAGACCGCCAAGGTGATGACCGCCGACGGCTTCTTCAAATCCGGCGACATGGGCTTCATGGACGAGAATGGCTACGTCAAGGTCGTCGACCGCAAGAAGGACATGATCCTGGTTTCCGGCTTCAACGTCTATCCGAACGAGCTGGAAGAGGTCGTGGCCGCGCATCCGGGCGTGCTGGAAGTCGCGGCGATCGGCGTACCCGATGAGCATTCGGGCGAGGTGCCAAAGCTCTTCGTCGTCAAGAAGGATGCAAGCCTGACCGAGGAAACCCTACTCGCCTACTGCAAGCAGAACCTGACCGGCTACAAGCGGCCGAAATTCATCGAGTTCCGCACCGAACTGCCCAAGACGCCAGTCGGCAAGATCTTGCGCCGGGAGCTGAGGGGATAAGGCGAACTCATCGCTCCGGCGACGCCGCCGGAGCGGCCCCAGGCAGCTTTCTTCCTTGCGGGATCCGCCTTTTCAATGCAGAGTTGCCCTGCGTTGCCGAACCGCATTCGAGGGCGAGTTCATGAAGGCGCGGATCTGGCCCGAAGGTCAGGAATCCTCAGGCTGCCTACCGCCTGATTGCCGCAGCGTGACCAGCATGATCCTGCGAACGCGCGCATCCCCGGCATCCCATCGCTGTCGCATGCCACCGCCGATGAGCCCCAGGCCGAGGTGAAGTCATGCCGACGACGCAAACACTCGTCCCTATCATTATCGAGGTCGTTTGCGGCGCGGCGGGAGGCATCTTCCTCGGCAGGTTCGTCCGAAGCCTGAGCCTTGGCTCATCCGGCGACGCGCTCGCAGGCGCGATCGGCGGCCTGGCGCTGACCTGGCTGGCGGCGCGGACGCCCGGCATCGGCCGCTTTGTCGGGCGCGTCGAACAGGCGGCGGACGCCACCGCGCAAAGCGTGGGCGGCCTCACACCCGCGATCCTCGTCGGGGTGGGCATTGCCGGACTGCTCGGCGGCATCCTGCTGACGGCCGTAGCCGGGTTCATCCGGAACAAAGTGGGGCGCTGAAGTCGATGGCCGCCGCAGGTGGACACGCGTGAACCTCGATCTAAAGGGAGAATTGTGATGATCCGACGCGTTCTTTCCCACTCCGCAGCGTTCCTCCTGCTCGTCGCCGGCATTGTTTCGGCCTGCACCGTCGTGGTGGAACAGCCCCGTCCGGCGCCCGCCCCGGTCGCATGCACCCTGCAGCACGACCCGGTCTGCGGTCAGCGCGGCGACCGGCAGCGCACTTTTACCAATGCCTGCCTGGCGCGCGCCGAGGGCTTCCGCGTCATCGCTCAAGGCCAGTGCCGTCCGATCCACCAATGCACGCGCGAAATCGCCCGGGTCTGCGCCAGCCGCGCTGGAAGGCTGCGCACCTTCACCAACAGCTGCCTGGCACGCGTCGAGGGCTACGTGATCGTCCATTCCGGCCCCTGCCGTTGATGGCTGCCACGCCAACTGCTACGCAGCGGTTCGATGCAGCATTCTGAAGGCGGGGCATGATGGTGACGAACGCCAGCCGACCGGTAAGCCGTCTGTCGACGGGCATCCTGGTCATCGCCCTGCTTTATTTCGCCCAGTCGATCCTTGTGCCGCTGGTCGTCTCGCTGTTCGCCATCGCGCTGGTCTGGCCGCTGCAGCGGGCGCTCAAAAGGTGGATACCGGAGCTGCTGGCGCTGCTGATCGCGCTGACCATGACCATCCTGGTCATCCTGATGGTCGGGTCGTCGGTCGCCTGGGGCTTCGGCAGGCTCGGCCAGTGGCTGTTCGTCAATGCCGCGCGCTACCAGGAGATCTACGTCAGCTGGGCCGATTGGCTGGAACTGCACGGCATAGCCATCGCCGGTCCGCTCGCCGACCGTTTCGACGTGATGTGGCTGGTGCGCGTCACGCAGGGCGTGGTGCTCAGGCTCAACGGCTTCGCCGGCTTCCTCGTCCTGGTATTCATCTTCGTCATGCTCGGCCTACTCGAGGTCGACGACTTCACCCGGCGGCTGCGACTGCCCGGAGCCCAGCCGCAGGGCGAAAAAATCCTGAGCGCCATCCGCGAGATCGCCGGCAAGCTGCGCCGCTACATGGCGGTGCGCAGCTTCGCCAGCGTGCTCACCGGCCTCGTCGTCTGGATCTTCGCGCTTGCCGCTGGGCTCGAACTGGCTGCCGCCTGGGGCGCCATCGCCTTCGCGCTCAACTATATCCCGTTTCTCGGGCCGCTGATCGCCACGGTGTTTCCGACGCTGTTCGCGATCGCCCAGTTCGAATCCTGGCAGATGGCGGTCGTGGTGTTCATCGGCCTCAACATCATCCAGTTCATCATCGGCAGCTACCTGGAACCACTGCTCACAGGCGCGTCCCTGAAGATCTCGCCTTTCGCGGTCATTTTCGCGGTCTTCTTCTGGAGCTTCATGTGGGGCATCCCGGGCGCGTTCCTCGGCGTGCCGATGCTGATGGTCTTCATCGTCTATTGCGCACAGGACCCGTCCAGCCGCTGGATCGAGGTGCTCCTGTCGGGCGGATCGGCCGACGATGAAGGCCGGCCGGCCAATTAGGAGGACACTGAAATGCTCCCAAGCCCGCTAGTTGAGCCGGCTTTTGCGCGGCGATCCGGAATGATCGCCGTAACCGTTACAGCCGCCGCCCGGCGGCTTGTGGAGCCGGGAAAGCCCGTTATCCTGTTCGTCGGATGCGTAACGGCCATGTTTGAGGGACATGTCGCGATAGGCCTGAAGCGATGAAGGTATAGGGCCGGCGCTACAGCGCCGAGGTCTCATCCAGGAAATATCCCTCCGGCACTGGACGGACACAGGCGGGACCCCTGCCTGGAGCGGAGGAAAGCTGATGGCTTTGATCGACCGTCGCCGTCTTGCAGCATTCGCTTTCGTGGTTGCCGGCGCCTTTCTCCCCACGGCAGCGCAGGCGGCGGACGTTACCATCAGCGGCAGCGTTTTCTATCGAGAGCGCATGGCCCTGCCTGATGACGCCACCCTGACCGTGCAACTGGTGGACACGACGCAAGCGCCGGTAGGCGTCGTTGGCGAAGCGTCGGTCCATCCCGCCGGCCAGGTTCCGATCGCCTTCTCCCTCTCTATCGATGCGGCACGCCTGGCGCCCGGCAAGGATCACGGGCTCATGGCCCGTATCGCGGTCGACGGCGTAACCTGGTTCGCGAACGAAACGCCTGCGCCAATCGATCTGGAAGAGCCGGCTGCTCCTCTATCCGTGCTGCTGGTCCGCGTGGCCGAAAAATCTCCGCCTGAAAACCCGGCCGAAGCGGGCTCGATCAAAGGAACCGCCTGGCGGCTGTCCAGCCTTGGCGGCGAGGACGCGGCCGCGAGTGTAGTTTCGACGCTCACCTTCAACGATGACAACAACATCAGCGGCAATGGCGGCTGCAACAGCTTCGGCGGCAAGGCGAGTTTCGACGGCGTCAAGCTGAAGTTCAGCGACGTGTTCTCCACCATGATGGCTTGCGAGCAGCCCAAGATGGAACAGGAGGCCGCGTTCCTGGCCGCGCTGGCGAAAGCAGCGTCCTACACCGTCGAGGGCGGCACGCTGACCCTGCGCGACGGTTCCGGAACTGCCGTCGCAACGCTGACGGCGGAGCCATGAGGGCAGCCGGACATAGGAATTGCAATGAGGCCGCCACGATGGTCGTGCCGGCGGAATTCGGGAGAGCATCATGGCAGTGGGGGAATCCGATCGTATCGATGCCGTACTGACGGCATTGCGCGGACTGCTTATGGCGGTGGCGGCGCTGCTTGCCTTCATCTATCCCGCCCAGGCGGTCAGGTTCCTGGTCCTGGCGGGCGGCGGCCTGCTGCTGATCGACGGCGCGCTCGGCCTGGCGGCAATGAAATTCTCAGGTCCGAGAACCAATATTTTCTGGTTCGAGCTCGTGCGCAACGGCCTCTCGATAGCGGCCGGCCTGATTGTGCTGTTCAGCCCGGTGCTGCTCGGCATTTTCAGCCTGAGCTTCATGACGAGTCTGGTGGGATTGCTCGCCGTCCTTGTCGGGATAATGGAATTTCTATCCGGCTTCATCGACCATGAGCGTGGCTCCCGGCTATGGCCCGCTATGATCGGCGGAGGGCTCTACATCGTGTTCGGCCTGGCCCTGCTGTTCATTCCGCTTTCCAGCGCAGTCGTTCTTGTCCGCATCGTCACGGCGCTGATGATCCTCTACGCGCTGCTCCTGTTCTACCGGGCCTGGGCAATGCGCACGGCGCCCGCCGCGTAGCGATGTAGCGATCGCCAATGTCGCGGTTGGCGGCAGCACCTCAATTCGTCATCCTCGGGCGGAGCAGGAGCGAAGCGACGTAGCGGAGACCCGAGGATCCATGCCGTACCCTCGCGGCAGTGCTCCGGCGGTGAAGAATGCAACCCCCGAAAGCGGCAACGCCATCCACTCACGAAATGGGGATAAAACCAGTCCGATCCTGGCCGGTTTTCGCTGCCACCGACGATTCTTTGCAGCGATTTCAAACACTTGGCGATTTGGCAAAAGAATCTTTTATTCACACAT
>NZ_JAAKZF010000140.1 GCF_011045125.1 Allomesorhizobium camelthorni
ACTGCTCGACCCGTTCTATAGCAGCGCCCATATGGCGATCGATCATCATGGGCTGGAGATGTCACGGTTTGCCAAGACGGCTATCGTGGCTGATTGGCCGATGGGATTGAAGCACGTCAACGTCTGTGTTTCACCGAAGAGCGTCGGCGAAAACTGCGGACAATGCGAGAAGTGCATCCGCACGATGCTGACCCTGATAGCGCTCGGGAAGCTGGACGCCACCGCTGCGTTTCCTCGACGCGACCTCCGAGCCGAGGACCTCACGAACCTCAAGATCGAAAACGCCTATCAGGCGAGTTGCTATCGCGATCTGCTTTTGCCGCTGCGCGATCGGGGGAGATCCGATCTGGCGGCAGTGCTGGAACGCAAGCTCGCTAAGCCAACCCGCCTGAGTCGGTTTCTAAGGACGGCGCGCACCGCCTTGCGGCCCGCCAATCGCCTCTCCAAAGCTATTTCCGGATAGCCGCAATCCGTTGCTTCCGTGGAACGTCCGCCATGGGGGGCGCAAGCCGAAATTCGAACTGAAACCCGCCGACCGAATCCAGTTGCGCCGGTCACCGTTCACCGCTATGAAAAATCCATGAATTCGGTTTCGAACACGATGCTCTGGTGGTGGGCCTGCTGACAGCGGCCTGGTGAGCGCGTGCGCGTGAAAAACTTTGTGGCCGCAACGGAATTTCCGGGCGGCCATTTGTTTTTGAAAAGGCGTTCCGGGTCCGTTTGAAAGACTTATGGAGACGGGGAATGTCTGTCGAAACTCTCGAAAACGGCGCCGAACGGTTCATCACCGCTGGCGGCATCGCCATTACCAGGCAACGCCACGACACCGCCTATGCCGGCGCGATCGAGACCTATATCGACGGGCTGAATTCGCGGCGCGGCGCGGTTTTTTCCTCCAACTACGAATATCCCGGCCGCTACACCCGCTGGGACACCGCCATCATCGACCCGCCGCTGGTCGTTTCCGCGCGCGGACGGGCCATGCGCATCGAGGCGCTGAACAGCCGCGGCGAGGCGCTGCTGCCGGTCATCGCGCGCGCCCTTCTGGCTGAGAAGGATGTCGCCCTCACCCAGACCAGCAAGCGCCGCCTGGCGCTGACGGTGGCCGAACCCGGCCGCGTCTTCACCGAGGAAGAACGCAGCCGCGTACCCTCGGTGTTCACCGTGCTGCGCATCATCACCGGGCTGTTCAAGACCGACCAGGATGCCAATCTCGGCCTTTACGGCGCTTTCGGCTACGATCTCGCCTTCCAGTTCGACCCGGTGGAGCACAGGCTGGAGCGCGCGCAAAGCCAGCGCGACCTGGTGCTTTACCTCCCCGACGAAATCCTGGTCGTCGACCATCACCAGGCGAAAGCCTGGCACGACCGCTACGACTATTCCGGCGACGGATTTTCCACGGAGAACCTGCCGCGCGACAGTGAAGCCGAGCCGTTCCGGCCGTCCGACCGCATCCCGCCACGCGGCGACCACGAGCCGGGCGAATATGCCAAGCTGGTCACGCGGGCGATGGAGAGTTTCCGGCGCGGCGACCTGTTCGAGGTCGTGCCCGGCCAGATGTTCTACGAGCGCTGCGAAACCCAGCCTTCGGAAATCTCGCGCCGGCTGAAGCTGATCAACCCCTCGCCCTATTCCTTCTTCATCAATCTCGGCGAAGGCGAATATCTGATCGGCGCCTCGCCCGAAATGTTCGTTCGGGTCAATGGCCGCCGGGTCGAGACCTGCCCGATCTCCGGAACGATCAAGCGCGGCGACGATGCAATCTCCGATTCGGAGCAGATATTGAAGCTGCTCAACTCGAAGAAGGACGAGAGCGAACTAACCATGTGCTCGGACGTCGACCGCAACGACAAGAGCCGGGTCTGCGAGCCTGGCTCGGTGCGCGTCATCGGCCGCCGCCAGATCGAGATGTATTCGCGGCTGATCCACACAGTCGACCATATAGAGGGCCGCCTGCGCGAAGGCATGGACGCCTTCGACGCGTTTCTCTCCCACGCCTGGGCGGTCACCGTCACCGGCGCGCCGAAACTCTGGGCCATGCGCTTCATCGAGCAGAACGAGAAGAGCCCGCGCGCCTGGTATGGCGGGGCGATCGGCATGGTGCATTTCAACGGCGACCTGAACACCGGCCTTACGCTCAGGACCATCCGCATCAAGGACGGCATTGCCGAGGTGCGCGCAGGCGCCACATTGCTGTTTGACAGCGTACCGGACGAAGAAGAAGCCGAAACCGAACTGAAGGCATCCGCCATGCTATCCGCCATTCGCGACGCCAAGGCCGGCAATTCAGCCGCCGCAGAACGCCAGACTGCCAAGGTCGGCGACGGCGTCAACATACTGCTCGTCGACCACGAGGATTCGTTCGTCCACACGCTGGCGAACTATTTCCGCCAGACCGGCGCGACCGTCTCGACGGTACGTTCACCGGTCCCGGACGAAGTCTTCGATCGTCTGAAGCCGGATCTCGTCGTGCTCTCGCCCGGCCCCGGCCTGCCCAAGGATTTCGACTGCGCCGCGACCATCAAGAAGTCGCGCGCGCGCGACCTGCCGATCTTCGGCGTCTGCCTGGGTTTGCAGGCGCTGGCCGAGGCCTATGGCGGGGAGCTCAGGCAGCTCCACATCCCGATGCACGGCAAGCCGTCGCGCATCCGCGTCTCGAAGCCCGGCGTGATCTTCTCCGGCCTGCCGAAGGAGGTCACGGTCGGTCGCTACCACTCGATCTTCGCCGACCCGGTGCGGCTGCCGGACGATTTCCTCGTCACCGCCGAGACCGAGGACGGCGTCATCATGGCCTTCGAGCACAAGAAGGAGCCGGTGGCCGCAGTGCAGTTCCATCCCGAATCGATCATGACGCTCGGCCAGAACGCCGGCATGCGCATGATCGAGAACATCGTCGCCCACCTGCCGAGGAAGGCGAAGGAAAAGGCGGCTTAGAAACTAAGTCGGAGTTTCAGTTGTCGATATTTGAGCGGTTTCTTCGTTCGTTTGGCATGCACAGATGGGCCAATCGTGTAGCAATTCGCCAAACTGAACGGAAAATGCTGATCGCTGAACACAAGAAAAATTCGAATATCAGACCGAAGAAAATTTCGTTCGATGAAATTATGAACGACTTGAGCGTAAGTAACCCAAGCAGATTTTTGGACAGGAAGGTTCAGTCATATATTTCCGGGGACCTATGGCCACCGACAGGTTCTGACACATTCGACGAGGTTGAGTGGCGGGGGCTCGACAATGCGTTCACCACCTCAGTTGAAGGCGTCAAGTTGTATATTGTTCTTGGCGCTCCCGACCTCCTCGATACGATTGTACTGAAGCTGGGCACTCCTGTGGTTGCCAATTTTGCGGTAGACGGAGAGCATCGTACCGTTAGCGCGAGGACTGCTGCTATGGCCATGACTATGGCTTACCTAAGCCATCAAATGTCCAAGCATGGCGCTAAGTAAACGCGTCGTGACCTCCAAGCAAAAGATCGCGGCCCTCGCCTTCTGGTCGATCGTTATCGCCTTCCTGGTGATGGGCCTGAAATTCGCCGCCTGGCGCATGACCGGCTCGGTCGCGCTCTATTCCGACGCGCTGGAATCGATCGTCAACGTAATCGCGGCCACCGCCGCTTACTGGGCGATCCAGATCAGCCACACGCCCGCCGACCAGGATCACCCCTTCGGCCATCACAAGGCCGAGTATTTTTCCGCAGTGCTCGAAGGCGTGCTGATCGTGGTCGCCGCGCTCCTGATCCTCGTCGAAGTGTGGCGGGCATGGCAGATGCCGGTCGTGCTCGACCAGCCTTGGGCCGGGCTCGCGGTGAACGGCGCGGCCTCGGTCATCAATCTCGTCTGGGCCACGCTGCTGATACGAACCGGCCGCGCCGGGAGGTCGCCGGCGCTGGTCGCCGACGGCAAGCACATCATGACCGACGTCATCACCTCTTTCGGCGTGATCATCGGCCTCATCGGAGCCGTCGCCACCGGCTGGACCATCCTCGACCCGGCGCTCGCGGTCGTGGTTGCGCTCAACATCTTGTGGCAGGGCTGGCACGTCATCGGCTCGTCGGTGCAGGGCCTGATGGACCGCGCGGTCGATACTGACGAACATATGCGCATCCGCGACATCATTTCGGCCAACTCGAAAGGCGCGCTTGAGGTGCACGACCTGAAGACGCGCATCGCCGGCCGCGCCATCTTCATCGAGTTCCATCTGGTGGTCGACGCCGGCATGACTGTCGGCGAAAGCCATGTCATCTGCGACCGCATCGAGGATGCGCTGACGGCGGAAATCCCTTCGGTTCGCGTCATCATCCATGTCGAGCCGGACGACGAAGCAAAACTGCCGCCTGGAACCGCCGCCGTACCCTTCGCTTGAAGCGCGGGCGAGAAAATTCTCCTCAGGCGGCGCCGGCCGCATTCCTTTCCTGCCGCCGGTTTTCGAACTCGCGCTCCATTACGTGCCGCACGAAGCGGAACAGGAGCGGATTGAAGATTTCGGCCGCCGTCGAGAAGGGCGCATGCCCCGCCCCCGCGATGATGTGGCAGCGCCCGTCCCACAGGGTTCGGTAGGAAAGCCCCGCAATATAGCCCAGGCGGACGAACGGATCGTCCGCGCCGTTGACCATCGCCACGGGCACATCCGCGTTTTCGACGGCCCGCTTCTGATCCGCGCCGGCGCCGAGCATCATGCTCCTGAACACGTTGGTGCGGACGCGGCCGTCGGCGCGGCGGATCATATCGAGGAAGGCGGGGTCGCCGCTGTCGCCGAAGCAAAGTTTTGCGAAACGCTCTACGTCGCGCTCGGAATAATTTCGCTTCGAGGCGAGCAGCAGGTCCCAATGGGTGTGGAAGCCACGCAACGAACCAAGCGGGCCACGCGCAACGGGCGGCGTTCCAGTCAGCATCAAGCCGGCGACCGCCGGGTGCGAACCCATAAGCTCGATCGCGACATGTCCCCCGAGCGACCAGCCATAGACGATTGCCCGGCCGATGCCGAGTTCGTCGAGAACATCGCCGACCGCCGCGGCAAGGCCGCTGATCGTGTACGCGGACGATGGGTCAAGGGCATCGCCGGATTCGCCGTGGCCGGGAAGGTCGATGGCGATCATCCGGTGAATTTCGGCGAGCGGACCGGAAAGCTGCTTCGCAAAGACCTGCCTTGCGCTGCCCGAGCCGTGCAGCATCACGATCGGTAGCGACCGGCCTGATGTCTCGCTGAGCCGGATTTCGGCGTGGCGCGTGTGGATTGTCTTGTCGGCGACAGGCATTTGTGGCGGCCTCGCAGAATGGTCGCCGAGCATCGCAGCAAGCGCTGTACGGGCGGTGTACGATGGTGGTTAACAAGCTGTTTATCGCCGCAACCTGCGCTTGCCATCGCCGGCCGTCCGCAGCTACCCTGACCGTCGGGGAATCTCTCCATGTCAGGGTCCCGATGCAGCTGGTTTTAGATCTCGTCATCTCGGCTGTGAGCGTTCTCGTGATCGCGTCCTACAGTTGGTCGCTTCGCGGCCACTTCGCGTCTTCGAAAATGCCGGCGGGCGCAAAAGTGATCTCCGCCGGCGTCGCCGCGACATCTATGTTCTTTCTCTATCTCGTCTGGAGCCAGCACCAGTCGGCCGCCGCACAGGTAGCCGGGCTCTGCATCCAGTTGGCCGGCGCCGCCTTGTTCTGGGCGGCGATATCGGCTTCGCGCAAGGCGCGACTGCGGTTTGCCTTCGATCCTGAAAATCCGCACGGGATCCTCACCGGCGGGCCCTATCGGTATCTCCGGCATCCCTTCTACACGTCCTATCTCCTGTTCTGGTCTGGCTGGGCGATTGCCGCATGGTCGGCCTGGACGATCCTGCCGGTCGCTATTTTTGCGGCGATCTACGTCACGGCCGCGCTCGCCGAGGAGAAGAAATTCTCGGGCACCGCGCTGGCCGGCGACTATGAAGCCTATAAGGCGCGCGCCGGCTTTTTCTGGCCGAGGTTCGGCGGCTAGACGCCGCTGACCTTAGCGTGAAACCTTTTCGCGCCGGCGCTGTTGTTCGGCGATGCGAGGAGACACGCCATGGAACTTCATCGAGGCCGGCTGATCGATCATCTTCACCTGCGCGCAAACCGCGCGCTTCCTGTTCGTTCTGCTGTTCGGGCCGGCGCTGGCGCGGCTGGTGGCGCGGGGTGTGAGAGTGTGAACGAGGCCGGCGACACATCGCTGAACGGCGCAAACCGCGTCGACGAGATCTCGCATCTAAAGAGTGGCGGGCTTGCTTCGAGCGGTTAAAGCCGAGAGCGCCTCCGAAAGACGTTTTTTTGCCCGCTCGATCCCGTTCTCGTCGATTGCCTCAACGTCGAGGAAAAGGTCGAGGCCGGTCGCGTGCTCGCTGATCACCTGAGGGCGTTGCGCCAATTCGCCAAGGAGGCCATCGACTTCGTAAGGAACAACCTCGCGGCTGATACCCTTCATGGCTATCGGCGCCAACGGACGCGCCCGTACAAGGTCGCGCACGAGCGCGTAAGTCTCATAGCTGAGGCAGATACCGCCAGGATTGGCAATCGACTGCAGACGAGCCGCCAGGTTGGCTTCGGCTCCGATTATCGTGTAGTCCATCCGATCGTCGGAACCGAAATTCCCGACATTGCAGTAGCCCGTATTGATGCCCATGCGAGCCCGGAACGGCTGTTCAACGCCGCGGTCGCGCCATACCCTGTTCAACTGTTCCAGCCGGCGCTGCATGTCGACAGCCATGCGCAGGCAGGCTCGCGCGTCTTCCTCGACGCCCTGTGTCTCGGGATCTCCGAAGAACACGAGAAGTGCGTCGCCTATGAACTTGTCGACCGTGGCGCCGTGTTTGAGCGCGATGGTCGACATCTCGGTGAAATACTCATTGAGGAGGACCGTCAGATCCTCGGGCTGGAGCCGTTCCACGATCGCGGTGAAGTCCTTGACGTCGGAGAAGAAGATCGTGAGCTTCTTGCGCTCGGTCGCGATGGTGACGTCCTTCTGGCCGCTGAAGATGCTTTTGTAGATTTGAGGCGAGAGGTATTTGGCGATCTTCAATGAAATTGCGGCCAGAAAGTCGTTTGCCTCGGCAAGCTCCTTGTTCATGCCTTGAACCAAGGCGGACTGGCGACGTTGCAGGAGAATGAAAGTCAGGCCCGCCGCCGCCGCGAAGCCGAAATAAAGGAGCAGATACTTGAAGGAGAGGACGTTCGCCGCGATGGGCTGGGCGATTGATATCTCCTGGATCCCACGGACGTCCCCTTCGTTCCAGTCCATCTTGGGGCTGTCGGGGTGCGAATTGTGGCACGCCACGCAGACTTGTCCCATGACGACAGGAGCCGCCGCCCGGACATGCCGGTTAAACAGCGAACCCGAGGCTTCGATGATGGGCTCACGCAGGTTGGCGCGAAAAGCAGAGATGGCATTCCGCTCGAATTCGTCCAGTTGGTGAGGCTCGCGGCCTTTGAAAGGCAGGTCCGAGACGAACCGATATTTGACGGACCCGTCATAAGCGCTGATGCGCTTGCCGAGTTCGATCGAGAGGGTCGCTGGGATAGGAATAGCGCCTGGCACCTCCCGGTAATTGTGCGTCGCGGTCACTGCGTCGCCTGCTTGCAGCACGCGTCCCACGACGTCGCTGCCGTAGAATCCGCGCATGTCGTCGATGATCCGGCTGATCTCGCTGACTTGCGTACGCAGCATCCGTTCCGACAAATCTCGGAGGTCGAGCCAGGCTGCGACAGGCAGGCCTATGAGGCCGATGAGCACCGCTGCGACCAGCAATGGTCCCATGGTGCGTTGCTGACGCGCAATCTTTTCACCCAGTCCAGCCATTGTCCAGGTACCGCTCGCCGTAATCCAACGCCCGAATAATAGCACGGTACCAAAGCACGCGTCTTTTTAGAATAGACACGCCAATGCGCCCGCAGTTTCTTGAGCTTGGCGTCAGCCATGGTTCAACGCGAATGCTATCGCCTGCAACGGGGGCGCTGTGATTGCCAAGCCTCATCTCATCTCGCGGACGGCGAAAACCGGGCGTGGCAATGTCGAAGGATGTGCTGGACGTGTCCCACCTCGAAGTGAGGCGCCCCGCAAGCTCAGGATTTCTGCGCCGTCTTCACGACCCGGGAGCACTTGATCTTGATGTATTCGTCGGGTCCGCGCCTGGCGATCGACGTCGCCGCAATCAGCGACTGGCCCTGAAGTCCGCAGGCGACCACGCTCTGGGTCTGCGGGCCGCTGATCACGTCGAGCGCTGTTTCAAGCTGGCAGTCCGCCGGAGAAACGTTCACCGAGCAGACGAGTATCATTATCTGGAGCATTGCCTTCACCCCCGTGAATGGTTTGCTCCCCCCCTTCTA
>NZ_JAAKZF010000141.1 GCF_011045125.1 Allomesorhizobium camelthorni
AGAGGCTGCAGTTGGAGTTTGCGCCAACACAGACACGATAATCGCCGCGAAAACATGCTTTCGTCCAAGCGACAAAAAAATACCCCTCAATCTATAGGAGCCGGTCTGAAATACTCTCCGGGCGTGATCAACGTAAGCTCTTAAACCTCACGAGAATCAGATAGCCGTGCGCAGCATCCTTCTACAACGTACGGAACGCAATCGCGATCAGAATTCGAGCGCCGCCGCATTTTTTAATCGCATTAGTGGCTTTATTGCCGCACGACACGAAGCAAGGGGAAAGCCGCCGCGCATTACTTCCAGGGCAGCTATGGGCCGGTAGAACCTTGCCGATGTTCCAGCTAAAATGAAAAAAGGCCCTGCGGCGACCGTTGATTTGTCAACAAGGCAGCTCCTTCCGCCGCCCTCGCGCGGGGAGGTCAAGAGGCCGATGAGACGCTGGCTCTAACTAATTTGGCTAACTGCGACCAACAGCTCGGCGCCTCACAGTCTGAACATTGCCATTGCCATACGCCTCATAAGGCCGGCGTGAGTCCCCAAAACTGGGAGGCCGGCCTTTTTCTCCGTGCTTCTTCTGCGGCAACACGCCAAATTTTGGTCAGCCACCCAAGGTGATTGGACAGGGCCGCATCTACAGTGTCTCCTATGCTGGGGAGGAGGAAATCCATGTCGATCAATTTCACCGAAATCATTCTTGCCGCCTCGATCTTGGGACTCGCGGTCGGATTCGCGGTGCTGTAGGCGCGACGGCACTCCGCGCCGCGTCGGAGCGTCCACCATCAGGCAGGACCAGCGACCGACATTGAATGGAAACCGCACGAGACAGCCCATTTTCCGTCGTTGTTGATGTCAACAACGAGCCGCCTGGCCCTACGACGGCGCCATTCAGAGCTGCCGCCCCATTTTTGTGCATCGCGCACGGCTTTGGTGACGATGGCCGGCATCTCCGCTTGGAGCTTCGCGATCTGCTGCAAACATCGTGCGGAAGCAGATCGTCGAGGTTTTTGCCCGAGCGACGTATGACGGCGGCATGGCCAAACGTGCGCCAGTCGCTGGATCTCATCCGTGATCAGTCCGCCAATGGCCGGCGCTTCGCTGCTCAGTATTGCCGACGACGCAGCGCGCGGGCGCCTGGTGGCGATTTCGGCTAAGCGCCACTTCGATAGAGGCAGGTTAGCCCAAAAAGGACTAGCTTCCGCGACCCGCGCTAGCCCGATTGTAGGAGGTGATCACTTGAGCGATGCAAGGTAGGGAATCAACCCTGTGCCAATTGTTCGCGACCGATCCTGAATACTCGATACACGCGCCGCGGGAAGGAAAGGCAGAACGAGAGTGGGTATGCCATCAGGTAGTTCCTCCGCAACGACCGAAGTCGCAGCCCTGAAGGATGCGAACCAGCCACCTTTCGCCTACCTCGCCTTTATATTTGTTTCATCCGCGATATTCATAGCCAGTACAGCTCACGGCATAGGCATCCTGCCCGACTCCGTCGCCTACTTCCGGATTGGCAGCGCACACCACTTTGCTCCGCTATACACGTGGCTGTTGCAGACGATTTCGTCGCATGGCCTCGCGATTAGCGAAGCGGCCTGGTGGCTGGGGTGGGCACTTCTGATCGCCAACATTGTTCTGATCCTGCGCTTGCTGCACCTGGCGCAGTTGCGGCCGGCACTGGCCGTAATGGCCACTGCCCTCATTGTCTATCATCCAGTGTTTGTCGAGTACCACTCCGTCGCCATGACCGAGGCACTATTCTTTGTGTTCGTATTGGCCTCGATTCTGGTTTTCCCGATCGCCGTGGCGAACGGCTGGAGATCTGGTTTCGCATTGGTCGGGGTGCTGATCGGACTCGGGATGCTTACCAGATTCGCGACTGCACCGCTGCTTCCAGCACTCGTGATTACGAGACTCCTTGTTGGCGACGGCAACTTGCCGAGGAGGGTTACCGATTGCGTGGTAATGACAGCCGCATGTGTCGGCGTCTTCGGCTCCTGGGTCGTGGTGAGCGAGTTGACCACCGGAGATTCCACGGGACGTGCCTTCGAGTTCCGCGGCAGTCCCGATGCGGCTTTCTGGATAGCGACGCTTCGGTCGGCATCGGTCATGCTCTTGCCCGCGCCGGTGCCCTCCGCGGCACGCTTTCTGTTTTTGGCTCTCGCAAGCGGAGCCGCGGTCTGGGCTATGGCGAGATACGTGCGGGAGTGGCTGCGCGTGTCGCCAGACCGGCGATCGCAGGCCTCCACTCTGGTGCCGATCGCACTGATTTTTCTGTCGCTGTTCTATGCGGCATTTCTGATATTTTCGGTGATGATCCAATACAGACTTTATCTCACCGGGCGTTTCCTGCTGCCTCTCTACGTATTTGCTGCCCTTGCGACAGCGATTCTATTCGGGAACCACAGCTTCAAGTTCACTCTGAGCCGGACGACTACGACCGTTCTTGCTGTGGTCGCGGGAGTCATCCTGACCTCGAACCTTGCACGGACTGCGCTGTTCACCAAATCCGCGCATGAATTGGGCCTAGGATATGCGAGCGGAACTTGGGCGGCGTCCCCAGTTCTCCAGGCTGTGGAGAAACTGCCGGAAGGCGTGCCGATCTACTCCAATGCGCCCGACCTCATCGCGTTTCGATTGCAGCGGAGCGCAACGTATCTTCCCGCTCGATTTAATCATCTCACTGGCCGGGACGACGGTCCAAAGACTTTCTATGAAGAGATGGATGAGTTACGCAATAATCTTGAGCAGGCGAACGCGTATGTGGTGATTGTCGATGAAATCAACTGGCGCGACTACCTGATCATCGAAAAAGAACTCCTTCTATCCGTGCCCCTCGCTCGAATTGCCACAGTACCTGATGGCCGCGTCTATGCAGCGGCCGGCAATTATCGGAATCATTAGGACACAGATGACGGAAAACCTCCCTTGAATACTGCGCCAGGATCGAACCATCGCACAGCGGGAAATTTTGAACATCACGACGGAGAAATGTCATGGGCTCAATGAAGAAGTTGTTTGTGGTTATTCCCGCCTACCAGGCGTCGCTAACACTGGAAAGCGTCTTCAACAGGATCCCAAGTGAGATTTACGATCGCGGCGCTCGAATCATAGTTGTGAATGATGGCAGTACCGATGAGACAGCAGCGGTTGCGGCAAGGATCGCGCTGTCGCGGCCCAATGTCGAAGTGATAGAGCACCCCAAGAACAAGGGTTACGCGCAGGCGCAGAAGACGGGGTTCTCTCACGCGCTGCAACAACAGGCCGACATCGTGGCCTTGCTGCATGCGGATGGCCAATACGCCCCGGAGCTTCTACCCCAGTTGTTGGCCCCTCTCGACAACGACGAAGCCGATCTCGTCGTCGGCTCGCGAATGCTCGAACGCGGCGCTCTGAAAGGCGGCATGCCGCTGTATAAGTACATAGCGAACAAATCTCTCACAGCGATAGAGAATTTCGCATATGGCCTTCGCGTGAGCGAGTATCATAGTGGATACATGCTCTATTCGCGTCGATGCCTGATGACGATACCTTTCACAAAGCTCAGCGATACATTTCATTTCGATGGTGAAATGATCATGATGGCTGGGAAGAAGCGTCTCCGTATCACGGAAATCGCAATTCCCACGCGGTATGCCGATGAAAAATCCCATTTGAAGCCGGTACAATACGGTTTCGACGTTTTGAAGATTATATGGCATAATTATAGAGGAAGATATGAATTCTAGCTTCAACCTAGAAGAACTAGGAGAGTTCCGATGAAGGTTCTGGTCACTGGCGGCGCAGGCTTCGTCGGGTCATTTCTGTGCGAGGAGCTTCACAATTCGGGCCACGACATACGGATATTCGACAATTTCGAACCACAGGTCCATTCCGGGGCGCAGGGCAACCTGCGCAATCTGTTGCCGAACGGAATACCCCTGAATGGTGTCGAACTTGTTTTTGGCGATGTTCGGAGTCCAATACAACTCGGCGCTGCGCTGAGGGACGTAGACGCAGTCATACATTTGGCAGCGCAGGTGGGAGTTGGCCAGTCGATGTACGAGGTCCACAGATACGTGGACCACAATACCATCGGCACCGCCGTTCTTTTGGAGTTGCTTGCGTCGCGCAAGCACAATGTGCGCAAGCTCGTCGTGGCGTCGTCGATGTCGATTTATGGCGAAGGCGGGGCGCATTGCGCAAGCTGTGGCAGCGTCACGCCGGCGCTTCGAGGCGCAACACAAATGTCGGTCGGCGATTGGGAGGTGCGGTGCCCAATTTGCGGCCGAACGACAACACCTGTACCGACGGCTGAAAGCAAGCCCGTTTTGCCGACGTCCATCTATGCAATCACCAAAAGAGACCAGGAGGAGATGTGCCTGGTCGTCGGCAGAGCTTATGGCATACCGAGCGTGGCGCTTCGGTTCTTCAACATCTACGGACCACGGCAATCATTAGGCAATCCTTATACTGGTGTCGCGGCGATATTTTCCTCACGCATTCTCAACGATCGCCCTCCGGTGGTGTTTGAGGATGGGAATCAGACCCGTGATTTCGTGCATGTCAAAGATGTCGTCCAGGCGATCTCGCTTGCGCTTGTGAAAGACGAAGCCAACGGGCACGTCTTCAATGTCGGCACTGGTCGGCCGACATCCATCAAGGACGTTGCAATTCTCCTCTCGCGAAAGCTGCGACGCAATATTGCGCCTCAGATCGAGTACAAGTTCAGAGAAGGAGACGTTCGGCATTGTTACGCCGACATCAGCAAGATCAAGGAGCACCTGGGCTACGCGCCGACAGTCGAGTTGGAGACCGGGATCGACGATCTTATAGACTGGGCCGAGAGCCAGAAGGCGGACGACCGTTTCGAAGCCGCGGCGGCCGAATTGGCGAAGAGAGGTTTGGCGCGGTAAGGTGCGCGATACACGGGAAGTCGAATACGCTTCCAGACTGGGACTGCAGGTGCATTTCTTCTGATGCGTGAGAGGAAACCATGGCGGGTCTGTTTACCAATCGTGTCCTAGTGACGGGCGGCTGCGGTTTCATAGGATCGCACCTGTGCGAGCGTCTGATCGAAGCTGGAGCGGAAGTTCTCTGCCTGGATAACTTCTTCACCGGATCGCGTGAAAACGTCGAGCGTCTTTTGTCTCATCCGCGGTTTGAGCTGCTCAGGCACGATGTAACGATACCGCTTTACGCCGAGGTAGATAAAATCTTCAATTTGGCGTGCCCGGCTTCCCCGGTGCACTACCAGTTCGATCCGGTGAAGACTATCAGGACCAGCGTGCAAGGCGCCATCAATATGCTTGGCCTGGCGAAGCGGCTGAAAGTCAACATCCTGCAGGCTTCGACTTCGGAGGTCTATGGCGACCCCATGGTTCATCCCCAGGTGGAGGACTATTGGGGCAACGTCAACCCGATTGGGCCGCGCTCTTGCTATGACGAAGGAAAGCGCTGCGCGGAGGCTTTGTTCTTCGACTACAAACGACAGCACCAAGTGGGAATCAAGGTCGCTCGCATCTTCAATACCTACGGGCCCCGCACTCACCCAAGCGATGGGCGGGTGGTTTCGAGCTTCATTGTCCAAGCGCTCCTCAACATGGATATCACCGTCTATGGGGACGGGTCGCAGACGCGATCATTTTGCTATGTCGACGACACGGTCGGGGCGCTGCTGCGGATGATGGATTCGCCGCCGGAAGTCGAGGGACCAATCAACATTGGCAATCCCGCCGAGATCACAATGCGGGACTTGGCTTCCCTGATCATCGAACTTACCGGGTCCAGGTCGCATATCGCATACAGAGCGCTGCCACAGGACGATCCCTGCCGGAGACGGCCGGACATATCTCGCGCAAGGGAGCAACTCGGCTGGTCTCCCAAGGTGGGTTTGAAGGAAGGGCTCCTGGCTACGATCGACCACTTTGAGGCACTGCTCAGACGCACCGACTATCGCACTGCATTGGGCGCGCGATACGAGGCAAGCTTTGCATAGAAATCGCGATGTGAGGCGAAGCCGCAGGAAGACTCTCGTACAAAGACCGATAGCCGCCGATGACGGGGCGTGCGAACAGGCATGGCAAGTTCATTGCGATAGAAGGCGTTGTGGCTCATGACATTGGAAGCGCAGTTGCGAGCGGGAGATGACCGTCCAGCGGTCAGTCGCCGGCCGCAGGTCGACATCCTCGAAAGCCGCGCCGCGAACATCGACGCCACTTCCCATTGCTCGAACAAGCCTTTCCAGGCCGAGAGTTTGTGGCGGTATCGGCCACCAGCTCTTTTCTGGGAAAAACTTCGGATGCTCGCGACGGTGCGGGTGCTACGTTACGGTCTTATTGGCACCGGCGCGGCGCTCCTCCAACTCAGCTTGCTCTTCGTCTTTGTGGAGTTCTTGCATTTTTACTCGCTGTTGGCTTCAACGGCGGCGTTGGGAATCTCGGTCGTCGTCAATTATGGTCTTCAGCGCCATTTTACCTTCCGGTCCAAATCCCGGCATGTCATTGCAGGGCCGCGTTTCGTCTCGTTAACTTTGGTAACGCTTGCGGCCAATGCCTTGCTCTTTGGCGCTATGTCAGCGGTAGTTCCCTACCTGCTGGCTCAGATAATAACTACCGCAACTATTTTCCCGGTAAATTATTATTTGAACAAGACTTTCACATTTCGCTGTTGACTGCTGATAGGCTGATAGGTTCTGTACGAAATATTATCTCTCCGCCAGAACAATGTTTGGTGACGGGGGCTATAATGCGGAACATTCCAGAACGGTAAGCGCTAGGGATCGCCCATGTTCCGAACCGGTCTGAGCGCGAGCCGCATCAATCCGCGTGAGACGTTTCGGCCGCGCCGGAGCCGCGAGACGGGTGCCGGCTTAAGCCTTTTGTACAAGTGTTCCCGAAGGCCTATTCTCGTGCACACTGACGCGTCGGAATGTTGGCGACATTCCCGACCGGCGCTCGGCTCCTTGGCAAGTTGTCTCACTCCCGACTTCGCTTAGATCGGGCAATGAGCCGAGCGTGCGTAAGGGCCTTCTTCTGGTCGTGCGATCGGCGCCGCAAAGGGGGTTAGATCATCTCCGGGTGTGACAGGCCGGTGCAAATTCGAGCCGATCAAGAGATGAAAGCGCAAGGAACGATCCGCCCTGCCACTCTCCGCAGCCGTACCTGAAAGAGGCTATGAGAATTGCGGACGCGCGGCCATCGTGGACCGATAACAGACGTACCAATGCAGTCGGCTGCTGGTGCAGGATTTCATATCCGTAGCGGATCAGGATGGAGGATGCTCGCTATCGCGTCGTCTGCCGGATCGATTAACGCTGTTGGCTGAGCCGCGCTTGAGCGGAAGATGTAGGAGCCCCCCTTTTTCATAGGCTGACCATTGCAGGTGAGTAGGCCATAATAGTGTGATCTCTCGGGGCGTTGACCACGGATGTACTGGCAGCGCTTTGAGAGGCATAAACGCGGGAGGACGGCCGGACCTATCGCTTCCTACCGAGGCGACTGAGGCCCCGCTCGCCTGAGGGGTATTCCCATGGCGGAAGCAGAGATCATTGTGCCGGAGACCGGCCGTGACAAGCATTCGGTTCGGATCGCTGTGGTCCAGGAACTCTATGCGGCGCTCGAAAGACTCAACGCGCCCGACGATCTCCTGGGAATCGTCGGCAATTGGGTTGATGCCATGGACGACGAGACAGCTCTCCAAGACCTTCGAGCCTTCAATCGGGACGGCACTTTGATCGAGGAGCTGGCCGGTCGGTTCGAATGATCATTCCTCCCGCACATCCTTGAGCGTCGTGTGCCTTAGATCTCCTTGCCCCTCCTGTACCGCGCCCGGTTGACGGGACTCGGCTCCACCCATTTGACGCCCGATTTATCGACAGCGGTTGCCAACGCGCGCCCTGCTGTCAGCGGGCGTAGGCACACGGCACAGTCTCCAGGTCAAAGAGCGATCCCGGTTGAATCGGGGGCAGGATTGCCATCAGGTCGCGGGCTTGAATAGCTTTGCGGCGCGCCGCCTCGGCCCGGCAAAGGTTTCCCGTCGATCATCGCCGGTTCCGCGTGGAGTTCGCCGCTCGCCCCGTTCAGTCCTTGAAAAGGGTGCATTGGCAAATGAATGGGTTAGCGGTCCAAATTCGT
>NZ_JAAKZF010000142.1 GCF_011045125.1 Allomesorhizobium camelthorni
GGTCAGGTCGACCAAGGCCGGCCACCAGGAAGCACTTGCTGGCGTCGCGGCGGCTGCTGATAAAGCGTTGCAGCGGTTGCGCATTTTACTGGACGCACACTTGGCTGCCGACGGTGTGCTTTTTGACTCGCGTGCGTGGATCATCACCGCTCATCGGGCGAGCTAATAGCCATGGGTGGTCTGCGCAATTGCCGACTTTTCCTGCTTTTCTCCAGAGCCGACTTCATCCTGCCACTGGAGACGACCCGTGAGCTGGCGTTGGGCATACACTGGTCAGGCTACCCAGACGACACCTTGCCAGGCCCCAATACCAGCACTGTCCGCCGTGAAACTCGCGAGACGGATCGCTAGAGAGAAACATCAATCCGGACTAGCAGCCGCGGAGCTCAGCCCTACCTGGCGCGCGTCCTGAAGGCCTCGCGGATCGCGCCAGCCATGGCGGGTAGTAATAGCCTCTCAACGCCGGTGCCGTAAGCTACTCGCTTGCGCGGTGTTGCAAGCCCAGTGTCGCTCTGCGGAATACCCTGAGGAAATCAGACATCAGTGTCGAACGAGATAGGTTTCCATCTTCCCGACGCCTCTCAGTTCCACAGTGCAGCGCGGTTCTAGCTCCCAAGAGGCGTGCAGAGCGCGTCTGGTTGCTTCCGAGATTTGCATGCGGTCGGCTACGCCTTGGGACTCGAGCCGGCTTGCGATGTTCACGGTTTCGCCCCACACATCATAGACGAACCGATGTCGGCCGATCAGACCGGCGATCACCGGTCCGGTGTGTACGCCGATGCGGACACGAAAACTATCGCTGCCCGACGCCAAGAGCCTCAACGAGTCCAGCATGGATTTTCCCAGCGCCACGATCCTGTCGGCGTGATCGGCCGCCGGCTCCGGAAGACCACAAGCGGCCATATACGCGTCTCCGATTGTCTTGATCTTCTCCACGGAATGTTTCTCCGCCAGCGCGTCGAACATGCTGAACATCCGGTCGAGGCGCTTGATAAGGTCGGATGCCGGCAATTTCGCTGCGATAGGCGAGAAACCGACAATATCGGCAAAAAGGATGGTCACTTCCTCGAACCGGTCCGCAATGATCTCCTCGCCCCCTTGCAGCCGCGCAACGATTTGACCGGGCAGGACGGCATGAAGAAGCGAGTCGGCCCGCCGCTTTTCCGCCTCGATCCGCTGAAGATACTGGTGCTCGCGATCGCGCCAACGCTTCTTCTCCAGACTGGAGTTGATCCGGGCGCGCAGCAGGACCGGATTGAAAGGTTTAAGCAAGTAGTCGTCGGCTCCCGCCTCGATGCAGCGGACCACGGCGTCGACTTCGTTCAGTCCCGATATCATAATGACCGGGATGTGCCGCCACCGGTGCTCAGCTTTCAATCGCGAGAGCACCTCGATGCCGTTCATATCCGGCATCAGTATGTCCAACAGAACAAGGTCGAATTCGTATTCCGCAAGGCGGGTCAGCGCGGACAGGCCTGACTCGGCAGTGACTATCTGATGACCGTCGTGCAGCAAGCGGCGCGAGAGAAGATCGCGGTTACTGCCGATGTCGTCGACGACAAGTATTCTACCGTTGCGTCCTGAGAATGCATCGCGCTCCGTCTTGCCCAGCGCCCTTTCGAGCCCTGCTGCATCGATCTCTGCCTGATCCGTCGTCCACAGCCCTTCGTTGTCGCTGGCGCGCGATAGGCCGGCAATTGCATCGACATGCGCCAACAGCTCGGCCGCAGCCGCGAGCATCACCCTGACATCTTCGTCCAATGCGTGTTCGTGCAATTCTTCGGCTTCTTCAAGGATCATTTCGGAGTAGCCGATAATCGCGTTGAGTGGTGTTCGCAAATCGTGACGCAGTTTCGCCTCGATCTCGCGCCCTGCATGGTCCGGATAGTCGGCTTTGCCATGGATCAAGCTGTCGATGAGGCTGTTCAATTGCCGGGCAGCGGCGCCGACCCTCTCAAGATCTGGTGTGATGTGCACCAGACCGTGGTTCTGCACCTGTTCTAGCAGCAGTTCCTGAATTCCCGAGATTGCCCGTGCCGGTCCAGCAAGCCGCTGCGCCAGATGGGCGGCTATTGCGTGGCGTTGGAACTCGTTCTTGGCAGTCATGTCTCCAATCCGCCGACTCGGCGGCTCACGGATTTGCGGCAAGCAATTGTTCGATTTTCTGGACAAGCCTCGGCAGATCCACCGGCTTGCTGTCGTAGTCATCGCAGCCGGCCTCAAGCGCCAATTCCCGATCGCTGGTCATAGCATGCGCAGAAAGCGCGATTATAGGGATCCTGGAGGTGGCCGGATCAGCCTTGATCCGCCGTGTCGCCTCCCATCCGTCCATCACGGGCAGGCTCATATCCATAAGGATCAGATCCGGTCTTTCCGAAATGGTGAGTTCCACGCCCGATTGTCCGTTTTCCGCAATAAGCACTTCGAAACCACGCCGCGACAACCGCCGCGAGAGCATGTCGCGATTCATCTCGTTGTCTTCAACCAGAAGGATCCTCGTCATCTTCGACCTCCTCTAACCATGGGGCAGCTCAACCATCGGCGATACCGGGCCAACCTAATCGGGCGCGGAAATCTGGCGTTCGAGGGCCTTGACCAATTGAGACCTGCTGTTTGTGCCCTTGGTCACAACGGCAACCGCCCTGTCGCGCAGCCATTTGAGCTCGTCCGTCGACAAATCCTTCGAGGTAACAACTACGACCGGAATATTCTGCAGTTCTGGCGTCTGCTGCATCTCGTTCAATGTCTGGAACCCATCCATTTCTGGCATCAGCAGATCCAGCACGACCAGACGCGGCAACAATCGTTTCATCAGCCCGAGGCCGCGCACGCCGTCGCTTGCCTCGTGAACCCGCCATTCCTTCTTGATCAGGATACGCCGAAGGAAATCGCGGGAGGCTTGGTCGTCATCAATAACAAGCACATCGCGGTTGCCACCGCCGCAAGCCTCTATTGTTTGAATCAGCTTCTCGGTATCGATCGGCTTCGTCAGGTATTCGACCGCCCCGAGGGAGAGGCCGAGTTCGCGATCTGCAAGTATCGTCGCAAGGATCACAGGAATCTCGCAGAGCTCCTTATCGCTCTTCAGCGAGCGCAGCACTGACCAGCCGTCCTGATGAGGCATGATGATGTCGAGAATGATTGCCGCGGGACGATGCGCTCGAGCAGCGGCTATTCCTTCCTCTCCGCTTGCTGCTTCGATCGACGCCAGTCCCGCCTCCGCCAAGGCCCTAGCAATGACAGTTCGCGCAGCGGGTTCGTCATCTATGATCAAAACCGCCTTGCTCGGCGGCAGCGACGGCACCGGTTCGGTGGGGTGTTGCTCGCCAGGTTCTTTTTTGAACTCGGCTGGAATCTCCATTATGAAGGTCGAGCCTTTTCCAAGTTCACTCTCGACCGTTACAACGCCTCCGATCATTCGGCAGAAACTCCGGGTTATGCTGAGGCCCAACCCAGTTCCGCCATAGTTGCGAGTGGTGGATGCGTCCGCCTGAGTGAAAGCGTCGAAGAGCCGCTCCTGCTGCTCCGGGGTCATCCCGATCCCGGTGTCGGACGCTTTGAACATCAGCCAATCGCCGTCCGGTCGTTTGTCGCGACGCAGCGTGAGTGTGACACGACCCCCTTCGGTGAACTTGGCGGCGTTGCTGAGCAAGTTGAAGAGGTTCTGACGCAGCTTCGTCTGGTCCGAATGCATTTTCCCGAGGTCGCCCTCGAGGTCCAACACGAAACTGTTTCGGTTTTTCGCCATCAGAGGCGCGACTGTGGCTTGGACATCGCGCATCAAATCGGCGACATTGAACGTTTCCAAAAAAATTTCCATCTTGTTCGCCTCGATCTTCGACAAATCGAGGATGTCATTGATGAGCGCCAGTAGATGGCGACCGGCTGCGGCGATCTTCTCCAGTTCCGGGACGAACGCCTCCATTTGCTGGTCGCTGGCATCTTCGATCAGCATCTCGCTGTAGCCAATAATCGCGTTCAGCGGCGTGCGCAGTTCGTGGCTGACGGACGCGACGAAGCGGCTCTTGGCTTCATTTGTCGATTCAGCATGGCTCTTGGCCCGCTCGAGTTCGTCCTGTCTCCGCTTCAATTCCGTGATGTCGGTGTACACGGCGACGGCGCCGCCGTCAGGCGTTCTTCGCCTGCTTACGCGAACCCATCGGTCGCCGAAGCGATCCTCACCGACGAAGCCCGCCGAATCCTTGTGGATGTGGAGCCTCTCGGCAATCCAATCCTCCGGCGACGCGCCCTCAAGGGCGACTTGCCCGCTTGCCAAGCGTCGCCTCAGGATATCCTGAAAGCTTTGTCCAGGAAGAGAAGCTCGCGAATGGTCGGGGAAAAATTCGCAAAACTTGCTGTTGGCCAGGATGACCCTGTCCTGCGGATCGAACAGGACAAATCCGTCAGAAATTGCCTCAAGCGCAGCTGCAATCGTCCGTCTTTGCCGCTCCGCCTCGTCCTCCAGTTGTTTCTTCTCAATCGCGCCCGCCCGAAAAAGCCGAAGCGTCCGCGCCATCGCGCCGAGTTCGTCGCCTCCCTCCATCGGTATTTCGATATCGTAGCGTCCTTCCGTCAGTTCGCCGATGGCCCGGTTCAGCCGCCGCAACGGGCCAACGATCGAGCGAAGAACGAGGATGGTGAGAACTGACCCAATCAACAGCAAGATGGCCACCAGAATGGCGGCGGCAGTCGCCGTTTTCTGGGCTTGCCTTACGGCCTCGTTGCGAGCAGCTTCGGCCTCGGCGCTCACTTGCTCGACAAGTTTGTTAAGGGCGGCATCGACATTTGTGCTGTGAGTTCGCGCCTCGGCCAGGAGAGCGTTTCCAATGATGCGGTTGTCCTGAGTATAGCTGTCCGCCGCCTCCAGCGCCGTTTTGACGTAGGCGCCGATCTCAATACGGATTTCCCTCACTGCATCGGGGGATGATTTCGCAAGGCTGTCCAGTTGGTCCAGCAGCCGCCCACGCGCCTGCTCGGCGTTGCGCTGGGAGTTCATCAGCAAGCTGACCGACAAATCGGTGAGCCAGTATCGCAATTCGCCGAAGGTCACGTGCGTCGCAGCAGCGGTCGCCGCGAGGTCGAACAATGCCTTGGTGTCTGCGGTGCGGTCGGCACTGCGATAAAGCGCCTGCGTGAGAAGGATGGAAGATACGATGAGGCTGATGAGGCCGGCCGCCGTCAGCGCAGCTACACGGACGGCGATCGGCAGACCGGCAAGGCGACGTCCAAGGGATTTCGTCGGGGCCGGTATGGCTTCCACCTCGTGGGGTGAGTGTTCAAGAGCGCTCATTTGAACAAGACGATGCTGATAGCGCCCCCCAGATCGCCCGCTTTTCCGCCCTCCTTTGGATATCCGGTCACATCGATCTCGCCCTTCGGCTCGCCGTGGCAGGAAAGGCACGAGTCCGTATAGTATTCGGGCAGCAGCATTCGAAATGCCGGGCGCCCGTCCACCTCGGTTACCTCCGTATAGGCCTCTCCCTTTGCTCTCTTCGGGTCTGAAAAGACGCTTACGATGATGCTGGCTTCCCAAGCGTCGGGAAGCGATTTACGGTTGCGCACGAGTTGCTCGGGCGCAGTCACACGCACGAGAGCTTCGTTGCCGACCTTGGCGGCGAATTTCTCATTCAACAGACGCGCGAAAACGGCCGGCACGAAGCCCTTGAACCCGATCCCAGCGCGGTTGATGTCATCTTGCTGCTCGTCCACCACCTCCCGCATAGCCCCAATCTGGGCCTCAAGCAGACGCCGGTCGCGATTGGCCAATTCGCCGGAAAACGGGGCCTGGCCGGTGTTTTTTGAGTAAACGGCAATGACCTCGCTCGCAAACCGCTCGCTGTCGAGGTGCTTGTCGCCAAGTGCGGGATCGTTGATTAGTGTCTGATAGTTGGAGACAACGCTTCGCCCCGCGCGAAGCAATTCCGCAAGGCGGATTCCCATCGCGACATCTTCAGTAACTCCCGCTCCTATGGCAGCCGGTGCGAGGAACGCGCAACCGAGAAAGGTTGCAGCAATGCTTCTCCGCGTCAAGGTTGACAGGGCTGACATCTTCGTTCCCCTGGAAGGAAACCAAAAAACCAGTATAGCACGATGGAGGCCGATGGCGTAGAGACAACCGTCTATGCGCAAGCGATATTAGAGCGCATGCTCATAAGCCGTATACTTCACAGAACAAACGTTTGTAGAAGAAATCGTTTGTTGCGGGCTCTCACGTTATTGGCTCGCATAAGTTGCATTCCACTTTGATCATTTGATCGACCATTGCCACCTAAATGGAAGGAGGGCTATGTTACGAAAAGCAATCAGCATTTCGACCTTCACAGGAACGATTACCGTTTGCTGCCACCGCAGTGCGCCCCAGCCCGAGGAGAAATGCTCAGCATCGGGACGGGCCAGTAGTGATACAACCAGTCCTTCGCGCGCTGAGTACCGCCCGTGCCGTTCCGTCAATTCGAACAAATGATGGAGGAATGGCTTCGATGTGGACGAATTTTCATTTTGTCACGGTTGGCCCATTCGCGGATGGTTCCGCCTTCGCGCCGAGCGAAAAGCTATGTGGACGTCAACGGACGGGCTGAGCCGGTCACCGGATGACATTCTAAGCGACATCCGTATCCCACACGACGAAATCACGTGCATCAAGTGCGCTTTTCACGGCGACCGAGATCCGAGTTCCGGATCGGGAATGGGATACGGCCCTTGATTTGATCGGCCCACAATTTCTGCCGAGTGCATGCCAAAGTCTCACTGCCCCGGAGGCGATCCGAACTGATCCCGAGTTGATCGCGGCACTGCCCGATCTTTACCTACTCGCAGGTTGTGATTCAGTGGGTCGTCGTTCCGCGACTGGCAACAATGACAGCTTACATGCCCCTGTGCGGACGTTGTAGCGCGACGCCAGGAAGGTCGTTAACGCGTCAATTTTTCCGGTTCCCCGAACAGGAAGATTGCGCGAGGAGCCGACCTTTATGGACATTGTGCATAACGGCGGGAATCCGCCCCACCCCCAAGGCTGATACCGCTATCGGCAATTGCCCCAGCTTGTCGAAATTCAAGTTCAAATTGGTCTTCGTTCTCAGCGGGCGGGAGGAGGTTCGGTAACGCCCATCATGCTGCCGCCTCCACGTCTTCTTCGGTGGGATAGAGCACTGCCAGTGCATTGTGCAACCCGACCCCACCCCCGATGCGGGCTGGCACGAAGCTATAAGCAGCGAAGGCCGTCGGATCGCGAATGCAGCCAGGGGCGAGGCATTCGCTGACTGCTACAGCACAGCGAATCCGACCGCGAGCCCCAAAATCGAGGCGGCAAGAATTATTTCGGTGAAATTTATCGACATGGATTCCTCCTCCCCCTGTCCCAGGAGACATTGGAGGCGCAGCCCTGTCCAATCACCTTTGGATAGCTCATTAGAATCTGGCGTGTTGCCGCAAAGAGAGCATGACAAAAAAGGCCGGCGTCCAAGTTTTGGGGACTGACGCCGGCCTTGTCTGCCATATGCGGCGTATGGCAATGGTACAGACTGTACGGCACCGAGGCGCTGGTTGCAGCTTGGCCAATCGGATAGGGCGGAACCTTCGGAGGTGACTTGCAGCCCGCGAAAAAGCTGCTCCGGCCCGCTACGAGAGGCTGAAATGTGCCGACTGATCAGCGAAGAATTTCCGCCCTGAAGCTTATACGAAAGAGCGGTCCATCCTGATCGTGCACGTCCACCTGCAAGGCTGTCCCGGTCTCCAGTTCATCATTGAACTCTCGGATAAATTCCTCCCAGGCGCCGGTCGCTCCTAACCACGCCGCTGTTCGGTCCGGGAGCTCGACACCTTCTGTGTCATCCATCGATGATCCGTCATGGGTAACGTGAAGAAATAGCGCGGCATCGACGGCGCCTTGTTCCTCGGAAAGGAAAAAGTGTCCATCGCTGCGCCTGCCTCGCCATATAGGCGTCCTTCGCAAAGGATTTTCTCTCGACATAAAGGGCCGGCGTCCAAGTGGAGTTTCGACGAGGAGGGGACGGACGCCGGCCTTTGACCATACGAGGGGATATGGCAACGATCAGAGTATAGGGCTGCG
>NZ_JAAKZF010000143.1 GCF_011045125.1 Allomesorhizobium camelthorni
CCATAAACTATGTTATGCGACTTTACATCGACCACAGGATGGACAACGGCGCGGCCTGCAATTTTTCACCAAACGGCGTGAAGCGATCATGGTCGTGGAGCACGAGGCCGCGGACGAAGCGGTCGCCTACTGCTTCCTGCAGCTGACGCAGCCCGCGGAAATCCTGGGCCCGAACCGTCGCACTGGCCTTCACCTCGATCCCGATGATCCTCCCGCGACGATCCTCAATGACGACGTCGACCTCGTCCTGGTCCTTCGTCCGGTAGTGCGAGAAGGACAGGCGTCGCTCCGACCACGATGCCAGCTTGAGGAGTTCCGAGACGACGAAAGTTTCGAGCAAGGCGCCGAAGCGCGTCCGATCCTGCTGCAGCGTTCCCCCCTCATCCTCACGCAGGGTGGCAAGAAGCCCGCTGTCGAGAAAATGCAACTTCGGCGTCTTGATGAGACGGCTCAACCGATTGCTCGACCATGGCGCCAAGGTCCTGACCAGAAAGAGACGCTCGAGGATCGCCACGTACTTCTGAGCTGTCACGCTCGATAAGCCGAGGGCAGCGCCGAAACTGGAGTGGTTGACGAGCTGACCCGCGTGCTCCGCCAGAACCGCAAGAAGCCGCGGCAGCCGATCCAGCTGATCGATATTGGCGATATCCCGAACATCCCTGTCGAGGATTTGCGTCACATAGTCTTCGAGCCAGGCGGTCCGTCGTGCCTGGCTCGACCTGCGCAAGGCCTCCGGATATCCGCCACAAAGCACGAGCGCGATCAATTCGTCGCCGAGTACTGCATCGGCTGAGACTGCGAGTTCGTCACCGGCGTAGAGGCGGTCGACCAAGCGCCCAGGGGTAGAGCGGAGCTCCGATTGGGCGAAAGGCAAGAGCGAGATCGTCGCCATCCTACCCGCCAGAGAATCGGCGATCGCCGGCATCGTGGCAAGATTGGCGGATCCGGTCAGAAGGAAACGACCCGGAGCATCGTCGCGGTCGACGCTCTCCTTGATCGCCAGCATGAGCTCTGGGGCGCGCTGGACCTCGTCAATCACCGCGCGGTCGATGCCTCTGACGAAGCCGACGGGATCGGCGCGTGCAGCGCTCAAGGCGCCAGCGTCGTCAAGTGTGATATACGGTCGATCGGCTCCGGAAAATTGTCTGGCGAGTGTTGTTTTTCCGGCCTGACGCGGGCCAGTGATCAGCACAGCACGGGTGTCTTCCAGTGCCGCTTCAACGAGCGGGCGGATTTTCCGGTCAAGAATTTTGCGCGGCGATGTCGAGCCAACCATGCGCCCATCTTTAACGTGCCCGCCGTCCAATTTAAAGTACGGAGGCGACCGATTCTTATCCACCATCGAGATGACGTGTCGGGGAGCGAGGTTTTCGCGAACTGGTGCCGAGATTCGCGAACTGTGTGCCGAGTTTACGTACTAGGTTCCCAAACTCGGAACCAAAATATTTGGAGAAGGCTCCAATTCCTGGGCTTTCTGGTCGAGCGATCTCCGACTCATTCACTGCAATTTGCGGCCCAGTTCAGTACACGAACTCGGCACATCCCGGCGCCAGTACGCAAACTCGGAACCAACACCGTTCCGGCAACCCACTGCAAAGACTCGCTTTCGCGTCCGCGCCGATTCACGAAACTCGGAACACCGACATGACGAGGCAATTTGGCGTTGTGAGCCGGTAGATTTTTCGGAATCACTCATTATACTGCGTCGCTGTTTACTGCGCATTCTGTTCCGTCTCGGCTATGAAGCTGAGGACGGTGGTGGCGCAGAACCTGCGACGGATGCGCTACATCAAAGGCATGTCGCAGGAGGAATTGGCCGCGCAAGCCGGCCTGTATCGAACTTACGTCGGCCACCTGGAGCGTGAAGTCCATTCTCCGACCGTCGACATGCTGGAGAAGCTGGCGGAGATCCTTGACGTTGCCCCGACCGACTTCTTCATCGATCCACCCCCGCCAATCCCAGCCCGTCCCCCGCGAAAACGAAAGCGCTCGTGATCCGGTGGACGTCATCATCGGGCGCCGCCTGCGCGCCCGACGTCAATCGCTCGGTCTGAGCCAGCGGAAACTAGGGGAAATCCTCGGCGTCAGCTTTCAGCAGGTTCAGAAGTATGAGCGCGGGACGAACCGGATCGCCGTAACCATTCTGTTGCGTGCAGCTACTGCGCTGGAGGCACCGATGTCGTTCTTTTTCGAAGGCGTCGGCCCTAAGATCGGCGAGCCCGAGCAACCGATGCTTCATAGACGAGATACCATGGTTGCGCAGGCGCTGGCAAAAATCGAGGATCGCAAGGTCCGCGCCGCGTTTCGAACCCTCATTCGCGCACTGGCACAGGGGTGACGATCAGGCGGAAAGAGCCGCGAAAGACTTCCGGTTATGGCTGCGAGATTGCCCAACCTGTTGCGTCGATCGTGATGATGTCACTTGCCGCGTAACGATCATTGCTGAGAGCCATGCGGGTCACAGGTTTCCCGTACTCCACCTTCTGCCAATGGCCAGCGCGAGGGCGCGCTACTTCCGCGCCGTCACATGCCCTGGCGATGTGTTGATTGCGGAGGCCTGATTGCCGGGCAATCTCCATCATGGGCATCGACCAGACCAGGTCGTGTAGTTGCTCGCGACTTATTCTCACCGATGGACTTTCGGGCGCCTATTGCGTGAGCCGCGGAGAGTTCTTACCCCAACACAAACTCCCTGATTGGGGCAACCCAATTATCTAGAGCGCGGTAGAGGCTGAAAAGCCACGCCTCAACTGCGCCAAGCTGGGGTCCGAAATAGATTAGCGGGGCAATCAACAGAAACGCGAGCAAGAGCCATGAACCGGGCCAACCGTGGTCATTTTCTGGCAACTCGTCTGGAGGCGGGCCGTATTTGTATGGCCAGTTGTCATTCTTCATGGCGAACTCCTACCTCTCCCGATCGTCGCGGTCACGGTCTTCGCGCTTTTCGAGTTCCAGCTCGATTTGGCGAAGACGCGGCACATGCTGCTGCGGTGGATCGGATCGAGCAAGCTCCGCGTCGAGGCCAGGCTTCCTTTCGACGGATCGGTCGTCGGGATGCCTTGTGCGTTGCTCGGACGGCATCGTCGCCTGCTGCTCGACTGTCTGGCCATCCTTCTCCGGCGTCGAACGGACCTCCCGAACCGGATCGCGATGTTGCTCGGCTTCGGCAGCACCTTGGAACCCGCCAGGCGCGCCCTCATTCGGGCGGTTCGCGCCGGCGTCGATTGAATCAGCCTTCTGATCCCTGTCTGCTCCCGTGTCGCTACGCACTCTCTCGGCACGGGACAGCTCGATCTGAGCGATCGTACGCTGCAGCTCCTGATCCGCTTTCGCGGCTTCGCGCATATAATGGTTGTCGCCATCGACAGCCATTTCCGCGGCCCGGTTAATTTCCCGCTCGAGCCCTGCTTGGTAGCTTGCCGTGAAGGATTGCGGCAGCTCGCCCGCTTCAATCCGCTCAAGCCCCTCGCGATAGTGACCGACCTGAACCAGAACCTCGTTCGCTGTTTCGACCGCCTGCAGTCCGAACCGCGCAACCGCGGCATCCCACTGAGCATTGGGATCCTCGTACTGATCGTCACGCACGGCACGCGATACCTGCCCACCCTCTCGGTCGGATTGGCGTTCGGTGAACTCGAGATATTCGCGACGGATGTCCACCACCTCGCGCGCTGCCGCGGCGACCTCGTCGAAGTCGGCGCGATCCGTTGTATCGAGTGTCTGCTCCACAGAGGCAAGGACCGCTTCTACACGGCTCTCGTAAGCCTCGAACTCAGGGCGCGTCATCTCTCGCATCGGTCCGTCCTCACCGTTCACGAACTCCGCCAACACTATCATATTAGTCGCGTTTTTGACAGCCTCTTCACGATCTGCCACAAAAATACGCTCATTTTGAGCGTTCTCTGTCAATCCGTCCAGACGACCGCTCTGACGCATGGCGAAGGCGCCCTCGCGCGTGCCGCCCGCCTCATTGGCAAGATCGCTCCAGGCCTCGGCCGCTGTCGCTGCATACTGCCGGCTGCGATCGGTTTTTGCGAAGTTGACCTCGTTCGACCGCTTGGCCCGATAGCGGGTATGCGCGGCGGCGCTCGTGCCTTCATGCTCGGTCCGGCCGAGATAACTGACGGGGCGGACCTGGTTGCGCGAGTAGGCCGGTGCGTTGGCGAACTCACGGCGGTCGGTCAACTCCATGTCGATGCCCTGCTCGCGCGCCTTCTCGGCCATCACGGAACGCCATTCCCGGAACATCTGCGGGCTGGTGACGATCCGATCGCCAGCATCGGAGCGCATGGTGACGATCGCATGGGCATGGATATGCGGGCGCTTGCCGCCGACGGCTATCTCCTTTGGATCGTGCGCCGGATCGTGGACGGCAAACACGTAGCGATGCCCGGCAAACTGCTCGCCGAGGAATTCGCGCACGGCAGCTTCGAAGGCCACCCCATCAGTACCTGCTCGTGCCGAGACAATCAGGTGCATGACGTCCCTGCCCTTGCGGCTGTGCAATTCCCTGCGCCATTCTTTCTGAACGAGATCGCCGGCCAGCGCCGCATCCCCGATCAACCGTCCGGTGTCGTCGCGAACTTCCCTTTCGGTCCCAGCGACCAGTTCGCGCACACGCGCCGTGCCCCACTCCACTCCATTGCCGTAGCCATTGAACCGGAACCGGGCCTCGACATCCTGCCCGGCATCGGAGTCGTCATATCGCTGCTGGACGATCTCGGCAGCTTTCCGGTCGCCGGTCAGCCGCTCTCCACGTCCGTCGCGCAGCACGATGACTCCGGAGACATAGAGCTCGTCCGGGGATCGCTCCCGCGCGGTGTAGACGAACCGCCGATCACCAAATCCCGACTGCAGAATCTCGCGCAGTTGGTCATCTTGGTCCACGTCATCCTGCAGTGATGCCGTATCGATCGAGACATGGAACACACCCAGATCCCGGCTGGCGGTGCGATTGTCGAAGAGATGCTCCCACTCCGCGCGCTGTTCGGCGAGTGCGTCACTGCCCAGCACCCGCTCGCCGCGCTCATTCTCGACCGCCAGTTCGCCGCCCCGCGACGTATAGCTCATCATCGCGCCGGCACGTGCGCCGCCACCATAGGAAGCCAATTTAACCACGGCCGGTTGACTGCCGCGCGCCAGTTCGGCGAAGCGTGTCCGCATCGAGCGGCTGGCCGCTCCCGCGCCACCACGCGACCACCGCGCTCCGCTTCCGCCCTGCCGCCGCCGCGCCCTCCCGAAGCCGCCCAGCCCCTCATCACCGATCCGCGCCACCCCTCCCCTTCGCGGTTGATCCCAGTCGTTCTTTTCAGACTGACCGAGCTGCATTTCATGCATCAGCATGGCGCGCCGCCGTTCCCACTCCCGTTCGAAGGCGCCAGGAAAAAACTCCATCAGGCGCCCTCCCCGCGTCGGGCAGCCGCCGAACGCCGGGTCATCTCCGCCAGCTCGGCAGCGAGCGCGGTCGCCACGCTATGCGCATCCCTGATGCTGCCTGCGACATCACTTTCAACCGGCGCCCTGCCAGTGTTGATGGCTCTGGCAATCTGATTGAGGTTACCGCCGATCGCACGCATGCCGTCGGCGAGCAGGCCGAGCACCAAGCGATCCCCCTCCCCGAGAAACGGCCGCACGCCGGCACCCTCGATCGACAGCGACCGGACAAAGGCGGACACGGTCATCCCGGCTGCGCTCGCGGCTGCCTCCAGGGCATCGAACTCGGCCGGCGAGAAGCGGATATGTGCCACCTTCTCCTTCCGTTTCGACGCTTCCGAAATGCTGCGAGCCATCGTCAGCCACACCTCTGATCGTTGTGGTCGCGGCCGCAGGCCGCGGATCGAGGGCTTGTCCCTCGATCGTCAGGAAAATGTATCACATTTTTCCGTATCCTGCCAACATAAATGGTAGAGATTTATCCCATATTGACGCTTGATATGCTTTTTTTCATATCAATATGATTGTATTTTTCCATGTTCGTGTGTTTCTATATCGATGTGAATCCACGTCCACACGAACATGGATTCGTGTGTGAGTAGAAACACATTTTTCTAGGGAGATAAGTCGATGACGGTCGTGATCGCCGCCATTAACGGCAAGGGAGGCGCGGGCAAGACCACAGCACTGATGAACATCGCCGGCGAATATGCCCTGCGTGGCGAACGCGTCGCCATGATCGACATGGACGCCCGCAACAACCTGATGAAGTGGTGGTCGGATTGCCAGGAGAAGGATGCGCAGCCCGAGGGCATCGAAGTCTATAGCCACAAGACGGCAAGAGGATTGGAACGCTGGATGGAAGACAACAACAGTGTATTCGATCATGTCTTGATCGACACGCCCGGCGAGGACACGTCGATCGTGGACCCGGTGATCGCGGCGGCCGACCTGGTGATTTCGCCAATACAGCCGTCAAAACGCGAAGTGCTCGGCGCTATTGACAGTTTCGAGAATGTGCTGCGCGTCAACGAGGTGATGGGCAGGACCTGCCGGCATGGCGTGCTGCGAACCCGGATCACTGTGACGGTCAGGCACACGGAACTCTATCGAAAGATCAGGCCGATCATCGAAGACAAGGTCGGAACCTATCTGTTCCGCACCGAGGTGTTCGAGCGCAATGTCTACAAGGACATCCACAACGGCATCGGCACGCTTCAGATGCAGGAGGTGACGGAAGCGATCGCCAAGGCGCGGCGGGAGACGCAGGCGCTGGTCGCGGAAGTCGACGAACTGCTCGCGAGCGAGGCAGCGACGGGACGCGCGGTATGAGCGGGAAGGAAAGCCTGTCGCTGGACGAATTCGCCACCGCCCCGCGCCGGCAGCGTGCGGCTCCCGCTCATCCCGAGCGCGCGTATAACGAGGGTACGGCCGCGACGAGGGCCATGCCGGACGCTGTGACAGAACGCGAGAAGGGCGAGACGTCCAGCGAAGCGAGCAAGGCGCTGCGGCAAATGAAGCGGGTGCGGATGAAAGGGGCGAGCCACTTCGTGAATGTCAATCTGGATCGGGACACGAAGCGCCGGCTCAAGTTGGCCTCCTTCAACCTGGAGACGTCCATGCAGGCCCTCATGGAGAAGGCCATTCGACAATATTTGGACGCGAACGGATTTTGACAGGAAGTGTGGTCTGCACCGAGCTACGCCGAGAGTCGAGTTGATGTCGTGTCCGAATCCCTGCTAGGAACACTATCGTTTTGGCTCTGATTTTTGGGGTTTGGAGCCAAATTGGGGTTTTCCCGTCTGTTTTGGCGGGGTTGGGGCAGCGAGCAGGTTCGAGCGAGCCAGACGATGGCAATCAAGGACGTACAGACTTACATCGACAGGCATGGCCTTGTCGAAACGGACGATTCCGAGGCTGGAAAACCGATCTGGCGCAAGCCGGGATTTGGCGGCATTCGCGGTCTTCTCGAAATCGAGGAGGAACTGAGCCGCTTCTTGCGGGAGAGGCGTGATGCGCAGAACTTGAACCGCGAGCAGGTCGGCATGATGGTCGGCCTGCATCACGAGATTTACGCCCGGCATGAGCGGGCTGGAGCCAAGTTACGGGTAACACGGCTACTGCATCTGGCCGAACTGCTCGATTTCTCGCCAATCGAAGCGATCTACGCGGCGGCTCCGCAGTTCTTCGGCGAGACCGAGCAGGAGGCGGAGACCAGGTTCAAGCTTGTCATGCGCATGCTGGACCTGCCGGCTGCGACCGCGCAGAACCTTCTCAGGCTGGTAGAGGAATTGTCGGCGGACAGCGGCGGGCACAACCCGGCCAAACAGACGGATACGAAGCCCCGGAGCTGACCTGGCGCGGGAGGCGGAACCGGCGCTATCGATCAAGAGCAGGTGCCGACACATCACGTCGGCTTCCGTCGTCGCGAATTGGAAGATCGGGGGGCTTGCACCGCCTCGATCACCGGCCTCATGAGCGGCCGGTTTCGGGTAGCGCGAAAACCTCGTCCGGATTGGCTCCGGTTGTTTCCCACCACGCCGCCTCGGCTTCGGGCTCGCTGTA
>NZ_JAAKZF010000144.1 GCF_011045125.1 Allomesorhizobium camelthorni
TCGTGCCGAAGGGCGCTGAGGCGACTCTGAAGCCACGGCGCGTGCTGGTCGGCTGGAATTCGCGAGTCCAGGCTTCCCGGGCGGTTCGCGAAGCTCTGGATCTCCTATCCGGTGCGCAGGAAGTTCGTCTCGCACTGGTCGATCCGGAGGCGAGCTGCAACGGAAACGGCCCCGAGCCGGGAGGCGGCATCGTTGCGTATCTTGCTCGGCACGGTGTTCGGGTAGCGATCGACCGGTTGCCGAGCGCCGGCCAATCCGTGGCCGCGGTGCTCGCGCAGCACGCAATCGACACGTCTGCCGACATGATAGTCATGGGCGCCTATGGCCGCCGCCGGCTGCGTGATCGGATCTTCGGTGGCGTGACGAGATGGATCGTTGAGAAGCCGCCATTGCCGCTGTTTTTGGCTCTCTGACTGGTTCGGGAATAGCACCGATGCTGTTCGAAGCTCCCCTGGTCGCCTGCCCTGATGCCAATTCGGAGAAAGTCGCAGCAACCGCGCAAATTTCGCGAAGCTCTTCGGAGCCAATCTGCACGCACTCACGCTCGCCGATGGCGAGCTCAATCGAATGATCATGGTCGTCGATCATGCCGGCCGCCGCATTGGCTGCGGAGCCTGCGCCCGCGTCCGCCGGAAGAACTGCCAGACTCATGTTGCGGCCGACTGGGTCGCTGCATGACCTGACGGGACAAAACCAGGAGAACGGCGTTGCCCTTTAGAATTTTTTGTCGCGTCCTGGGGCTGGTCCTGTGCGCCAACGCTCTAACGATGTACTTCGTCTTGCATTCCATCCGCGCGGCAACCTTCACAACGCTGGCTTGCTCGCTGTTTCTTCAGGTCGCCTATTTCGGAAGCGTGCTCTTTCTGGTCTGGCGATCTGGCTGCACGCGCAGAGCTGGCCAAAAGGCGCGGCATTGCGGTAGTTGCGGGGAGGTTCGGCACGATTCGCCAGACCATAAAAAGGGTGAGGAATGAATTCTCAGATGGGTCCAGCTTGGTCATACGCGTGAACATATCGCGGTTCCCTTAAGGGGGCCGGGACAAGATCAGCGCTCAGATTCACGCGGCCTTTATCAACCAAAGACAGCTACGGTTGACTTGATGGTGATGCCGCCATCGGGGCTTCGGCGCATCTGACGTCCCGTGGCGGCGCGAAAGACAGTCGGCAGTTGCAGCGCCGGCGGCACCCGTGACCAGAGAGTTCGCATGATTTCCCGGCCGTGCCGAGTTTTCCGAACGGCGCTTCCAGACACGACGCGCTGAGACCAGCGGAAGCCGATTTCATGGAAATAGAGGTCAGCATGTTGCGGGCTGATATGGTGAAAGACGCCGGCGATCGTTCGCCGAACGCGGGAATTGAAACCCTCCACCGAATTGACGTGGACCGTGTCGCGAACATATTCGTGGCTGGAATGCTTCACGGTTTCATGCTTGGCAAAGCTCTCACCAATGGCCATGAAGGCCTTCGCCTCATCACTCATCAAATGCGCGTGAGGCTCGATCTGTGTTTCGATCGCACGTTCGGCAGCACGCAATGAAAGACCGGTCACGACCGCAGCACGTGCGTCACCGGCCGGAGTGCCGGGTGTGACGTCGGTCGGCCGCTGCACCATCGCCATGACCGGCGCCTTCTCTGTATTCGCCTGACCTTTCCGGCCCCGTCCTGGAGGTGGCTCATCCGGCCGCTTTCGGGGACTTCCCCCGAGATGGAAATGGTCGATCTCAACCGTGCCCTCGAGCATGTTTTCCCGCGCCACCATCAGCCGCAGGGCGTGACCCATGCGCCAGGCCGTCGGTTGGCTCACTCCAAGGATCTCGGCGAGCCGTACCGAGGACAAGCCCTTATCCGATTGCAGCAGCAGCCACATGGCTTTCAGCCAAACACGCAAGGGCAGCTTGGTCGAATGCAGCGGGGTATGGGTCGTCACCGTGAACTGGAACCGGCAAGCGCCATTGGAACATTGATAAAGGCCCGGCCGCGCACGCCGCTTGCCCGTATCGCGACCGGCAAGCGGGATCGAGCGTTTATACCCGCAGGCCGGGCAGATTCTGCCATCTGGCCACACCATGGTTTCCAGCAATCTCCGGCAATGTTCTTCATCCCGGAAAGCCACGATCATTTCCTCAACGGTCCGAATGTTGGAAAGCGCTGCGAGCATCGTTTCAGGCATTCTCGTCCCCCCAGATCACGCTCCAAGAACGCATGGGAAGGCCATGACCACAAGCTTTTAGCTGTGTTTGGTTGATAAAGGCCATTCACGCTACTTTGGACGAACCATGAACACTGGGCTGATCGTTGAAGGAGACCATGCTTGGTATGGTCAGAGGCGACCGCATTCTGGCCGTTCTAATGCCGAGGCAGATGCAAGATTTCGGTTCCATAGGCATTGGTAGCCTATCGCAGCACGCCGGCATGCGGGTTGCTTCGTCTCGATGAGGAACGAGGCGCTGGAAACAATGACCGGGCTCTTCCGGTACATTGGAGAGCGCACCTGGCCTCAAATCAAACGCGCCTCTTGGAACCACTTGTCCATAGCTACTTTCAACTCAGTCACGTATCGCTGGAGAGACCATGCTGGAAAAGTTCGAACGCTACCCGCTCACCTTTGGACCCACGCCTATCGAGAAGCTCGGCCGCCTGGGCAAACATCTAGGGGGAAAGGTGGAAATCTACACCAAACGCGAGGACTGCAACTCCGGTCTCGCCTTCGGCGGAAACAAGCTCCGCAAGCTCGAATACATCGTCCCCGACGCGATCGCGTCGAATGCCGATACGCTTGTGTCCATTGGCGGCGTGCAGTCCAACCACACGCGGATGGTCGCCGCGGTCGCTGCCAAGATCGGCATGAAATGCCTCCTGGTCCAGGAGAGCTGGGTACCACACGAGGATGCCGTCTACGACCGCGTCGGCAACATTCTCTTGAGCCGCATCATGGGAGCAGAGGTGCGCCTGGTCGACGAGGGCTTCGATATCGGCATCCGCCCCAGTTGGGAACAGGCGCTCGATGAGGTCAAGTCAAGGGGCGGCAGACCCTATGCGATACCAGCCGGGGCTTCCGTCCACAAATATGGCGGCCTCGGCTATGTCGGGTTCGCGGAGGAGGTGCGCGCCCAGGAGAAGCAGCTTGGGTTTGCCTTCGACTACATCGTCGTTTGCACGGTCACGGGTTCAACGCATGCCGGCATGCTCGTCGGATTCGCCAAGGGCGGCCGACAGCGCAAGGTGATCGGCATCGATGCCTCCGCCACCCCCGCCCAAACCAAGGCGCAGGTGCTAAGCATTGCCCAAAATACTGCGACGCTCGTTGATCTTGGCAGGAAAATCGTCGAGGAGGACGTGGTGTTGTTGGAGGAGTACGCGTACCCGTGTTATGGCGTCCCGTCCGAGGAAACGAAGGCGGCCATCCGCCTGTGCGCGCGGCTTGAGGGTATGATTACTGATCCCGTCTACGAAGGCAAATCGATGCAAGCGATGGTCGACCTTGTCCAGAAAGGCTTCTTTCCAGAGGGATCGAGGATCCTCTACGCACACCTCGGCGGCGCGCCGGCGATCAACGGCTACAGCTACACATTCCGCAACGGCTGACGCTCGACAGATTGCGACGTCCCTGCCGTGCCAGCGATGCGCTCCAAGTTCGGGTGACCGAATTTTTTGGGACCGACGGCGGAACGGGTCCAGAAGCTGCCGTCGGATATACGTCGCTCACGCTCTATCCGGTGGACGAGGTGAAGCGGTCACTTGCTCAATCAGAGGCAATTTAGCCATGTCGTACGCGGTCAAGGAAATCTTCTACACGCTTCAAGGTGAAGGGTGTAATGCGGGGCGGGCTGCCGTGTTCTGTCGTTTCGCTGGATGTAACCTATGGTCGGGGCGTGAAGCTGACCGCGCCAAGGCAATCTGCAGGTTTTGCGATACCGATTTTGTTGGTATGGACGGCGCGGGCGGTGGACGCTTTGCGAGCGCGCGGGAGCTTGCATCTGCCGTTGAGCAGGCCTGGCGTGGAGCCGGGGCAGGCGAGCGTCTTGTCGTCCTTACTGGAGGGGAACCGCTTCTGCAGGTAGATGAAGAACTCATAAAAGCCCTGCACGATTTGGCATTTGAAATTGCTGTGGAGACAAATGGGACCATTCATCCGCCGACTGGGATCGGCTGGCTCTGTGTCAGTCCGAAGGCCGGCGCACCGCTCGTAGCCACGGCCGGGGACGAATTTAAGCTTGTCTATCCTCAGCTTGGTGCGGAGCCCGAGCTTTTTGAAGGCCTCGCATTTAAGCACCTTTTACTCCAGCCGATGGACGGGCCTGAACGCGAGGCGAATACGGCGGCCGCGGTCGCCTATTGCCTTGCCAACCCACGCTGGCGGCTGACTCTTCAAACACACAAGTTTCTCGGAATCCCATGAAAATTACACAGGCTTTCACATTCGAGGCAGCGCACCGTCTTCCCCGAGTACCCGGAACCCATCGCTGCCATCGAATGCATGGCCACTCATACCGTGTGGAACTTCGTCTCGAGGGGCCAGTGGATCCGGAGACGGGCTTTGTTGTCGATTTTTTCGACGTGGAGGCTGGTTTCGGCCCCCTTTTGCAGCGCCTCGACCATCACTGCCTGAATGAGATCGAGGGCCTCGAAAATCCCACCGCCGAAAATATCGCAATCTGGCTCTGGGACCGAATCAAGTCGATCCTTCCGCAAATTGCATCGGTGACAGTCTACGAGACCCCCCAATGCTGGGCTGAATATGAAGGGTGAGACGATGCAACGGGATTCGGAGACTGCGCTCGTTCTCTTCTCCGGCGGCCAAGACTCAACCACGTGCTTGGCTTGGGCTCTCGACAAATTCGAGCGCGTCGAGACGATCGGCTTTGACTACGGGCAGCGGCATCGAATCGAACTTGAGGTCCGGCCGCGAGTGCTCGATCGCATGCGGAGGGGCTTTCCGGGTTGGAGCAGTCGACTCGGCGAGGATCACCTCATCGACATAGCGGTGCTTGGACAGGTGAGCGAAACTGCGCTTACCCGCGGTGTCGAGATCGCGATGCAGGAGAACGGACTCCCCAATACGTTCGTGCCTGGCCGCAACCTTCTCTTCTTAGCCTTCGCGGCCGCCGTTGCGTATCGTCGGGGCGCGAAGCATCTGGTCGCTGGCGTCTGCGAGACGGATTACTCGGGCTATCCCGATTGCCGAGACGACACCATCAAGGCGATGCAACTTGCCCTGAACCTTGGGATGGAGACGCGCTTTGTAATCCACACTCCGTTGATGTGGATCGACAAGGCGCAGACCTGGGCGCTGGCGGAGCGCCTTGGGAACGAGGCACTTGTTCACCTCATCTGCGAGGAAACCCACACCTGCTACAACGGCGACCGCCAGCACCGCCATGCCTGGGGTTTCGGTTGCGGGAACTGCCCAGCGTGCGAACTACGTGCTCAGGGGTGGGAGCGCTTCTGCTCCTCTCCGGCGAGCGCGCGCCGCGACCTATCGGCGCCGGTGCCGCCGTGCGGGCCGGCACGCTCAATCTGACTGGACCGCTGACGATCGAGGCCACCGCTGCAGCGGAGGATTCGTTCCTGGCCGAAATGTTCGGCTTATGGACGCGCTTGCTGTCGCTGGATCGCCGGTCGTGCCTCTGCCCTTTGTTTTTCGGTCGTCCACACGGCTTTCCTGGCGTTTCTTGGCTGGTGTAGTGCCCCCCGTTTCGCCGGACACCCGGCTACTGGGTTTGGGCTCGGATGAACTCCCGTGGGGAGCGCATGCGGAGCGCTGAGTGAGGATGGATCGCGTTGTACAACACGACGACACACCGCCCACGGGATCGAGGAACGCGAGCTTTTTTATCCATGGCATCCCTGGGCTGGGCGTTGTGTTCACGTTCATGAGGTGATCGAGAAGGCGGCTTGGGCGTCTTCCGCTGCAGCCTCTCCGGCCGGGCTTTCGATCGGTGGCTGGAGGTTCCAGCCTGGATGTTTGATCGGGCGGCGAGCGCGGGTTGGCGCATCGCTGCCGTTCCCCATGTCGAGGTTGCCGCTCTGGCCGACTTGGCGACATTGCTGCGCGACGCGGCGGCGATTTCCGGCACCTCATCGCAATCGCGAGATTCGGGCGCAACATCGGCTTCTCACGACGCGAATCGGGGAGAGGTCCATGCCGCGCCAGTCTACGACACACCAGTAATCGATGGACACGCGAGCGGGTCACCGCGCTTCGATCGTATCGCAAGATCCCGGTCTTCCGACCGGGGCCGGACGGCATCGAACCATGGCTCAATCTGAACAAGGCAGCGCGCCTGCTCGGCATCACGCCGAAGACGCTCAGGCGTGCCGCCGAAGCAGGAAAGATCGAAGGCCTTCATCCTTTGCCGGATGGTCCGTGGATCTTCAGACGATCAGAGCTTGGAAAGCCGGATGCTCAGCAGATCGTTCACCGCGCGCGGCAGAACCAAAAATACCCACGGGATCGCATCCCGATCAGCAAAACCTATTCATTTCAACGACATAGAGAGATGGGTGTTATGAAACAGGATTGTAGCGGTGAAGCCATCGCGGCAACTCGGCGGTGCGTTCGTCTGAAGTGTTGTAGGCGCGGGCATAGGCCCATTCGCGCAAGCTGGTCTGAATGAAGCGCTCGGCTTTCCCGTTGGTCCTGGGAGTATAAGGCTTGGTGAATATCTGGCGCAGGCCGAGACGCCTGCAGGCTGCCCGGAAAGTCCTTGAGCGGTAGCAGGAACCGTTGTCGGTCATCACGCGCTGCACTTTGATGCCGAGGCTGGCGTAATAAGCAACGGCGGCCTCAAGGAAGGCGACAGCGCTCTCCTTGCGCTGATCGGACATAACCTGGACGAAAGCGACACGCGAGGCATCGTCGATACAGACATGGACGAACTCAGAGCCGATGCCCAGATGGCGGTTGACTGCGCCCGGATATCGCCCGGTGATGCGATGTCCCACGGAGCCGATCCGACCAAGCTTCTTGATATCGAGATGGATGAGCTCGCCGGGATGCTCCCGCTCGTAGCGACCCACGGGTTCCGGCTCCAAGGCGCTCAGTTTATTCAGTCCCAGCCGGTGTAGAATACGGCTGACGGTCGCTGGCGAGACGCCGGCCTCCGCGGCGATCTGCTTGCCTGTCCAGCGCTGGCGACGCAGCCGTTCGATCGTCTCAATAACCGCCTGAGGCGTCGGCCGACGCAGTCGATGCGGCCTGGATGAGCGATCTCGCAATCCCGCCGATCCTTCGTGGCGATATCGGTCGACCCACTTGCGAACCGTCCGCGGGCAGACGCCTGCGGCTTCGGCGACGGCCTCCGGCGTTTGCCCGCTCTCGACCTGCCTTACAATTCGCTCTCGACCGCGTGGCGTCAGCCGGGCATTCTTATGGATGTTCATCCGGTCCTCCGAGAATCACTGAAGCTTCGACAACCTCAGCTTTCCCGGTCGGGACCGGATGGACAACCTACTGAAAGCTCACAGCTAGATCGGGTTCGCGATTCTTACAGAGCGGCGTCGGCACACAGATGATGACGACGTCCGTCGCGACGATTCGTAGCCGTCTTGTTCCTCGCGAGAAGACCATATTTTGACTGGTATGAAGTCCGTGCTCCGGTGATCAGCTTCCATGAGGAGACGTCTCGATTTCCGGAAAGTTAACTGGCGAGAACTGCCGACCGACCAACTCACCAGATCATTACGAGGCTGGTTGAGCAGCAATGGTGCTTCCATAGATGTCTATCATCTGACGGAGACCGTCGCGTAGTTCGATCCGCGGCCGCCAACCGAGTGCTGTCAGGCGGCTCGAATCCATGAGCTTTCGCGGCGTGCCGTCGGGCTTGGAGCGATCGAAGTCAAATTCTCCTTGCCATCCACACACTTCCGCCACCAACTGGTGCAGGCCGAGAACCGATATCTCCTGGCCACTGCCGACATTGATCGGCCCGGCTTCA
>NZ_JAAKZF010000145.1 GCF_011045125.1 Allomesorhizobium camelthorni
CAATTCATGGATTCCTACGGCACCATAAGGCCGTTTCAACGCAATTCATGTTCAGCATGAATATATCAAATTCGGCGGCAAGGACTACTACGTCACGCGCATCTGGGTGATTGTTTCACAGCCTTCTCGAAGGCGTGTGCAGACTGATCAACAACCCAAATCAGGTTGGAGCGCGGAAGAGCCCTTCACCCGGTCTCGCCGGCTATGTCCGAGTGGTTCGGAAGCCGTCGCGCCGCCCGAACGCCGAACTGGTGTGGGTAGAACTCCGCGAGGCTCCCGGACGTGGCAGGGCAACCATTTTGGCGCATATCGCGTGTCGACCTCGACAAACTGATGACGACCTTGGAGGTCGATCGCGTCAGGCTGTCCGAGTGTACGCTTGCTGCCGGTTCGCGGCTGGAGGTCGCCCGAAGCGAACATCCGACGATCCACTACGGCTTTGCCGGCTCGGGGACGGTTCTTGTCGAAGGAGAGCCCCCGATCGAGCTCTCTGCCCACACCCTCGTGTTGATCCCCGCCCGCAGGTCGGCGACGATCGTGGCTCCATATCCGCGCGGAGGCGCGCAAAGAACGTTCGGCGGCGGGCAGGGGTCGGCCGCTTTTATTCCCGGCACGGGTTCGCGGCACTTGGTCGGTAATGGCGAGGCCGTGCTGCGGCTTGCTTGCGGATCATTCGCGGCGGTGCATGCGGCAGGCCTCGACCTGTTTGCCTCGCTCGCCACTCCGATCGTAGAGACCTTCGACGCGCACGACCAGTTGGACCAGATCATGATCTACGCGATGGTCGAGCTTGCTTCGCAGGAGGTCGGCGGCGGACCTATGTCGGCAGCTCTCCTGAAGCTCTTGCTTTTGTCGCTGCTCCGGCGCAGCCTGATTTCGGCGAATCCTTGGGTTGAGCGTTTCTCCGTCTTGAACGATCCGCCGATCGCGCGAGCCTTTGCTGAGATGGCGTCCAAGCCGTCCGGGCAATACACGGTGCACGCTCAGTCGCAATCCGTGGGATTGAGCCGTTCGGCGTTCATGGCCAGGTTCGCCGCAGCGTTCGGGGAATCGCCGATGTCCGTACTGCGGCGCCTGAGAATGCGTCACGCCGCGGGATTGCTCTCTGCGAATGCCGTCTCGATAGACCAAGTCGCGATGCACTCGGGCTACCAAAGCCGTAGCAGCTTCACGCGGACGTTTCGCAAGCACTACGGCACCGATCCATCCGCATATCGCGCTGAAGCAAAGCGCGAGTCCGGATTTGAGACCGACAGCACACGGGAAGAAAGTTCCGTCGTAAAGTGAGAAGTCCGACCGCGCAGGATGGTTTTGGGAGAGGCTGGACGAGAGCCTCATTTCACCTCGGCACCCTTGAGAATGCCGCGCGTCCCTTGACGTCAGTGGCTGCGGCAGAAGGCTCCGGATAGTACCAAGCTGCGTCTTCGTTGGTCCTGCCGTCGACCACCAAGGAATAGTAGTTCGCTGTACCCTTCCAGGGGCATCGGCTGGTGGTTTTGCTTGGCCGCACGAACTCCGCGTTGACCGAGTCAGGCGGGAAATAGTGGTTGCCTTCGACGACGACCGTCTCGTCGGATTCTGCGATCGTGGCTCCATTCCATGTTGCTGACGTCATGATCTCTTCCTTTCTCGGGTATGGCGTTTACTCGGCGAGCGCGTAAGCGCCGCCTCGCTCGATCGCGGCAAGGTAGGCTGGGCGGGGCTTGAAGCGTCGCACCCAGGATCGCGCGGCGTTGACCTTCAGAATGACCGGTTGGATCGACGAGCTATCGGCATAATGCGTCCAGAATGCGTGATTGTCCCATGTTCAGGGCGATTTTGTCGGTGCTCATGTTTTCCTCCTTGGTTGCAGTTCCCGGGGCCGAGTGGCTCTCGGCTTGTTGATCACGCGTCCTGCGCCAGCCTCAGCCCAGAGAACTGCCATCTCGTGTGAGCTGGAAAGAAGTTGCGGTAGCTCGCTCGGATATGGCCGGGCGGTGTCACGCAAGAGCCGCCGCGTAGCACGAATTGCCCGGACATGAATTTGCCGTTGTATTCCCCGACCGCGCCCTCGACGGCGCGGAAGCGCGGGTAGGGCGTGAACGGACTGCGAGTCCATTCCCAGACGTCTCCGAACATCTGCTGCAGTCCGTTTGCTCGTGCCGCGGCTGGTTTGGGGCGCAGGCGATCGGTGTCGAGGAGGTTGCCGTCCAGGCTGAGCCCATCGGAGGCAATCTCCCATTCGGCCTCGGTGGGTAGGCGCGCCCCAGCCCATGTTGCAAACGCATCTGCCTCGAAGAAACTGACGTGGCAGACTGGTGCCGTCGGGTCGAGCGGCTGGGAACCGCGCAGCGTCATCGTCCAATATTCTCCGTCACGCCGCTCCCAGTAGAGAGGCTGCGTCCACCCGTCGGCGAGCGTCTTCGCCCAGCCCTCCGAGAGCCATAGCAGCGAATTGCGGTACCCTCCGTCCTCGATGAACGCGATCCACTCCGCATTGGTCACGAGCCGATCTGCGAGACGGAAAGGTTCGACGAGGGCGCGATGACGCGGCCCTTCGCTGTCGAATGCAAAACCAGGCCCACCATGGCCGACTTCGTAAATCCCGCCGGCGAAAGCCGAAAAGGAGAGTGGAGGCGCAGGCTCAGTCTCGACGGCGACGAGCGCCGGATCGCGGTAGCCAGGATGCAGGGGATTCTGGGCGAAGAGGTGGAGAATGTCCGTCAGAAGAAGTTCTTGGTGCTGCTGTTCGTGGTGACAGCCGAGTTCGACGAGTTCGGTCACGTCCCGAGGCGGTTGCGACGACAACAGTGTGTCGATCGCGGCGTCGACGTACGTGCGGTAGGCGAAGATCTCATTGAGCGACGGGCGTGTGATCATCCCCCGGCGCGGGCGAGGCTGTCGGGCGCCAAGCGTCTCGTAGTACGAGTTGAACAGGAAACTGAACCCATCGTCAAAATCGCTGTAGTCAGGCAGGTGTGGCTTGAGGACCATTGCCTCGAAGAACCAGGTCGTGTGGGCGAGGTGCCACTTGGAGGGGCTCGCGTCTTGCATCGACTGTACCGTGGCATCGGCGTCGGAGAGGGGTTCCGCGAGCCTTTCACTGGTGGTTCGGACTTCCCGAAAGAGCCGTTGCAGATCGTTCGGCGCGAGCGTTGACTGAAACAGGTACGCTGGTTCCACGAAATAGACCTTTCCAAAGTTTTTGGGGTGTGGGTCGCGAGGCGATGGACGCCCGCGCAAACCACATCCAAGGCTGTGCTTGAGAGTCGGGAATCCGAATGGCGTGTCCCATCGTCCCACGACACCCTTCGTGAACTGCGGCATGACCCGCCCCACCGGCGGGACGGGTCATGCCGCAGCGCTTACTTTGAGGGCCGTGGCGATCAATTGGTCGGCGTCGATCGCAAAGCCGTCCTCCATAACCACGCCGGCGGCATCGATGGTGAGGAACCATAGTGTGCCGCCGGTACGGGCGTTCTCCATCGTCTTTGGAAGTTGGCCCGTGACCGTGCGGCCTTCGTGCTCGAACGGGATCCGCAATCCATAACGCCGCTGGTCGTCGAGCAATTGCCCGGGAGTATTGACGTTGGCACCCTCGAAACCGTCTGTACCACGTCTATGCCGACATCGGTGGCATGTGTCTTCTCAATAAGAGAGAGCGGTGGGAAACTCGTGCGGGTGACACCCGGGGCACCAGTGCTGGTAGAAGAATAGCACGCGGTGACGTGGTCCGAGCTCGGATAGCGTCACCGGACGTCCCGGGGTCGCCGAAAGCATCGATCCAGTAGGGGACGGTGAGTTCCGGCGCTCTCTGCCCTGAAATGCCGTATGCCATCGGGTCGCCCTCCCTTCTTGGTCGCCGCGACCGATCAGGCCGCAGTATGTCGCCGCGGGAGTTTCCAATTGGGCCGCACGAAATGGCAGGTGTAACCGTTGGGAATCCGTTCGAGATAATCCTGGTGCTCCGGCTCGGCTTCCCAGAAATCACTGACAGCCGCGACCTCGGTCACCACTTTGCCCGGCCAGAGACCGGAAGCATCGACGTCGGCAATCGTATCCTCGGCAACGTGCTTCTGCTCGTCGCTGGTGTAGAAGATCGCCGAGCGATAGCTGGCGCCGCGGTCATTGCCCTGGCGGTTCAGCGTCGACGGGTCGTGAATCTGGAAAAAGAATTCCAGAAGCTCGCGATAGCTGATCTTGGCTGGATCGAAGATGATCTCGATCGCTTCGGCGTGGCTACCGTGATCCCGGTAGGTCGCATTGGGCACCTCGCCGCCAGTGTAGCCGACGCGGGTGGAGACGACGCCGTTATAGCGGCGAATGAGGTCCTGCATGCCCCAGAAGCAGCCGCCTGCGAGAACTGCGCGTTCAGTCGTCATTGAACTTCTCCTACGTGAATGAGGTAGGTTCCGTATCCCTCTTCTTCCATCCTACTCTTTGGCACGAACCGGAGAGAGGCCGAGTTGATGCAATAGCGTAGGCCGCCGCGATCTCGCGGGCCGTCCGGAAAGACGTGTCCGAGATGGCTGTCACCGTGCTTCGAACGCACTTCAGTGCGCACCATTCCGTGAAAGTCGTCGGTAATTTCTTTGACGTACGCTCTATCGAGGGGCTTCGTGAAGCTCGGCCAGCCGGTGCCGCTGTCGAATTTGTCTAGCGAAGCGAACAAAGGCTCGCCGGAAACAATATCGACGTAGATGCCTGGCTGCTTGTTATCGAGATATTCGCCAGTGCCGGGACGTTCGGTGCCTGCCTGCTGCGTCACGCGGTACTGTTCCGGCGTCAAGCGGGACAGCGCCTCGGGTTTCTTATCGTAGTTCCTCATCTACCATCCTCGTTTCGAGTACTCCAACAGTTATACGAAGAGAGGTCAGCGGGTCCAATGACGTGTGGCTATCGAATCCATGCCATGGACACGGTTGTGCGCGGGTGATCGGATCGGAGGCTGCTGGGAGCGGCGGCGAGAAGGAAGCGAGCAACACGATATGGAAAACGATGATTTCGAAAGGGCACTGGGCGCGCTCGCGGATGGTTACAGCGAGGGCTGGTTCGCCGGACGGCGATATGGCGTGACCGTGCGACGCTCGCCGGATGGGAGGCGAACAAGCCTTTTCGCACGCGAGCTCGCCGGCAACGACTTCATCAGCTTCAATCTTTACCGCACGGCGATAGGCGGCACCGTGTTAAAGCCGTGCGAGATGGCGGCAAATAAAGTGACGGCGTTCATGCTCGGTTTTGCCCGGCCGGACCTGCACGGAGAAGGGCGAGCCGGCGGCGTCCCAGCCCCAGGCTGAACGCGCTGCGGCTGGCTCAGTTCTCCAGCGCGAGCCGTCGCACCGCCGCGAGAATCTCTGTCGCCGTAGGACATGGCCACGCCGTGGTCGACGTCGGCGAGCACCTGAGGAGTTCCGAATGCTCGTCGCGGCGGGTGTAGTCTACGCTGATATCGGCATACTCCACGGTGCCGTCCGGCGCGGTGACGTAGCGGGCTGGCATAGTGAGCGTCCGGCTCGGCTCTCCATTCCAGACAGCGAGATCCGCGCCGCATTCCGCCTTGACGGTCTTCAGCTCTGCCGAGAGTTTCCATCGAAGGCAGAAGGCGTGTGTGACCCTGCCCCCGGTCGACCAGGCTCGGGAAGGAGAGGCTGTAGAGCCGAACTGTCTCCATGCTCTCGAAAGGGGTCTGTTGCGAGACAGCCACGATTGTTGCGCCTAATGCGCGGATGTCGTCCGCGGCAAGTTGGATTGTGCGAAGATCGAGATTGCAATACGGACGCCAGCGGCCTCGGTGGAACACGAACACGATCACGATCGGCCCGGTACGCAGTGCGCCGTGAGAAGAAACGGCGTCTCCCTCACCGTCGCGCAGCCGGAAGCCAGGCGCAAGGTCGCCGGCGTGGATTGCACGGTCGGCCTGCCCGGACGCTGCCAGCTGCTCCCCGGCCTGCTGCCTCACAGCTGTCGCCTGCGGCGGGCTGCGCGCCTGTCGCTTGCTTTGACGGCGCCTAGCTCATCTTGGAGTCGCATGTAGCTCTTTTGCGCGGGTTAGGCGCGCTGGACTTAACAATCGCGCAACCCGTGATCCTGAGGTAGTCTGTCGCTTCAAGTTTGAGATATTTTCGAATTGCATGAGTGAGTACGGTAAGTGCGCGAGCCCCTCATCTGGACGCGATTGCCGCGCTGGCCGGCTTCCGAGCTTGGCGAGGTCGGTTGCAAGAGACTTGCGCAACCGCGAGGCGGCGAATTCCAGAAACCTGCGCGATTTGAGCGGCACGAACGCCTGCCGCTAGTTAGTGGACTAGATGGACGGGGAGAGGCTCGGGCTCGTAGTCCTGAAGTATCAGCTTGAGTTTTCCCTCGGCGACGGCTCGTGCGACATGGTATGAGAGCACGTTCGTGACGCTGGCGATCGCTGCGTCTATGGCGGATTTGGCCGTGTTGATCTTCAGCCGGCAAGGCGGCCGGACACCCTTGGTCGCGTCCTCCTTTTGGGTTGAATATCCAGGTCATGCCGGGAGCAAGCGCGGTGAAGGTGACACACATGTGGTCGGCGAGATCGGCCGGCGTCTTTGGCGTACCGTGCGCGGCAAAATATTTCGGGCTTCCGCAGACCACGCCCGAACGCACCAGCAACTGCGTTTTGACGTGCGCCTCAAGGTCCGCGAGCTTCCGGCTGATAGTCGGGAGGGGGACATCGAGTTGGCGCCCTGCAGCAGAAAAGCTCCCCCGCCTCTGCTGAGGCCGCCAAATATGACATTGCTTCCAGGCGATCCATCTTCTCTCATTTTCCGAGAGGCCGTTTCTCATGATTAGCGGACTATTCGGGTTCGGGGCAGGGGCTACGTGGGGGTGACGACCGATCAGGTTGACTTTCCATCACAGTATAACATGTCACGCATCGCCATTCCCGGCCGCGACGAGGCACCGGCCGATCCCGACCCATTCTCGACAACGTCAACAAGATGCTCGGATTTCCGCTGCAACCTAACTCAGCAGAGCGGCAGTGACTGCTCGTGAGAGGCCAGCGCGGTGCGCGGCGCGGACTGAGGCCTTAAAGACAGAAAGGAAGTTTAACTGGGCGCCGATAGTGAGCGACTTGCGAGAGGTCATCGGCGCGCTGCAAACGAAGTTGAAATCGAGGCGGCTGTAAGCGAGACGGGAGTCGCGGGGATCAACCGCGCTCGCATAAGCTTCCTGGCGCAGGAGGAGATCGCGGCGCTGTACGGGCGCCGTCGGCTGCGACATCAAGCGGTTGCCCCGCGTCGGTTGGCTTGAGCGACGACCGGTATCAGGTTCGCACGCGCGCGACCTCGCTTGCGGCCACTGTCGCGTCGTTCGCCGGCGCCGTCTTGGCATCGACGAGCGGAGCAGCCGCCCCGGCTCTGCTAGCTAGCGGAGTTGGAGTCCGGGGTAGTGTGGAAGAGTGGCGCGGCCGGCATATGCTTGATCGTCAGCGCGCCCCGAAACCCGGCCAGATCGAGCGATTTAACAACCCTTCGTTTCAGCCGCCGCCCAGAAAACGTGCTGCCGCTCCGCCGCCAATCTCACCTTATGCTCCGGCGAGTATGTCGCCGGTAGGAACAACAGCTCGCACGATTGCAATTTCTGCGTAGATTCCGCAGCGGCGGAACCCCAGAAAAGTCTCTCACGTCGCATCTGTGCAAGATCGGATCTCCGTTCGATAGAGATCCGGCGCGTGAAAGTGTCAGTGGGCGTGCAGCGATTTCAATGCTGCGAGGTAGCCAATGAGGCCCGCCCTATCCGTCGCGTCCTTGAGCCCAGCGTACGACATCCTGTTTTCGGGGACGGCCTTCCGGGGCGACTCCAGAAACGCATTAAGCAACTTGTTGTCCCAGACGATGCCGGAATTCTTCATCGCGTTACTGTATCGGAAGCCGAAAGCTATC
>NZ_JAAKZF010000146.1 GCF_011045125.1 Allomesorhizobium camelthorni
CGAAGAAAGCAGCCTGAGGTCCTCCCGAAGCCGCTCGGAGTGCAGATGTATTGCGCCCTGCCAAGATAGCTACTGCTAGCCTGCTTCACGGGCAACATTTTACCGCCTCTTCTGCCCGGGGCCATTGCCCTTTTAACCGGTACATTGGGATAGCCAGATTCCGTCGACACGGATTCTGCAATAATTGTCTTGTCGGGCATACGCGCACAGCCTGACGCCAATATAGCCAATGCAGAAGCAAATGCAGCTGCCGCTAGACCACGTCTGCGGAACTTATGCGTGGAAATATTTGCATGGTGCCGAGAATCTTCGCGGCAATAGTTTTTGAATGCACGACTATTCATAACTGACTCCCCGTCTTTATACGTTTGTATACGAAACGTGTTTCGGGGCACTTAATGAGATATGGAAAATGCCGACAATGTTCCACATCAGCTATGTGTCGAATTCCGCCCGGCTTAGCCAGAAAAGCCGCTCGTCAGTTTCGGAGCGCGCAGAAAATGTCATCAACGGCAACCGAGGTTGAACCATCGCCCATTCACATCCACTTCTGGGTGGCGCGATCACAGATCGTGTGCTGGCGATCCTGTCGAGAGCATCCTTTTGGGTGTTCGGCTCCGGCCCGTCCGCGGTACATTCTTTGTGTCTCCGCCAACGGTTCGGCCAACGGCGTCTCTATGACTCGTCCGAAGCGCCGCCGCAACCTGTAGTTTGCAACTCGCCACACCGTTTGCTAGCCTCACGGTGTGGGTGAGGAGATGCGGATTTTGTACCGCCTTTGGAACTGGCTCGGACGTCCGAAAGCACTGGGTGCCGGAGCAAAGAGGGCGGAGCTTTCACCGAGTCCTCCGTCCTCCATCAGCGAAGCACGTCTCCTGGATTTTTTGGCGAACACGACTGATGTTGTGTCGTTCTATGATCGGGACTTCCGCCTGACGCACTACGCAACCAAGTTCAAAAGCGTCCACAGCCGCCCGCTAGAAGCGGGTGTTGGTCTGCGGGAGATTTATCCGAACGTCGACACTGAGCTCATTGAAAAATTTGATCGCGTGCTGCGCGGCGGTACTTCAATAAATATCGATCTCCAGCGATCGCTTGGGGAGGCGCCTCGTCCGGCTGTCGTTTTTGCTGCTGCGAATGGAATTGGAATCATTGAATCCAGAGAAGCGGAGCAGCACAGGCGGGCTCTGGCGGAAGAGCAAGAGCATATGATGCTGCTTCATCAGGCGACGCACGACGCGTTGACCGGATTGCAAAACCGGCGGCGGTTCAGCGAAAGCCTGCGACAAGCTCTGTCGGTGGTCGATGAATCAAATGCCACTGCCTTGCTGCAAATCGACCTTGACGGTTTCAAAGCGGTCAATGACACACTCGGCCATGGAACGGGCGATACGTTGCTTCAACTGGCAGCAGGCCGGATCCGGGACACGCTGCAGGACGGCGAATTCGCATATCGGTTAGCTGGAGACGAGTTCGCCGTCATTCAATCGGGAAGGGGACAGCCGGCCGAAGCGGAACGCCTCGCGGGGTCGTTAATTGAAGCATTCAGGGCGCCGTTCATGATCAACGACATCCCCGTCTTCGTCGGCGCGAGCATCGGAATTGCTTTCGGACCTGAACACGCGACCGAGGGCGAGCAGTTGATGAAGGCCGCGGATATCGCCCTTTATGCAGCCAAACAAGATGGACGCGGCTGTGCGCGAATTTTTAATCGCTCGATGCTGCTCCTGCTCGAACAGCGTGAAAACCTGAGGCGCAATCTTCGAATGGCGCTGGAGCGGAACGAGCTTTATCTTGAATATCAACCGCTCATTCGTGCTCCCGCTTCGGTCGTGGGCTTCGAAGCGCTGCTGCGATGGCGTCATCCCGAAGTCGGGACCATCCCTCCGAGCGTATTCATACCGATCGCCGAAGCCGACGGCCTCATGGACGAGATTGGACGATGGGTGATCGAGGAAGCCTGCCGCCAAGCAACGAGATGGCCATCTTCATTGACGGTCGCCGTAAACCTGTCGCCGGCGCAGTTCCTGAGCGGTTCGCTCACGGACACCGTTGCTCAGATCATCGACGCAGTCGGAATCCGCGCCGACCGGCTTGAGCTCGAGATTACCGAAACCGTCCTTCTCGAGCAAACCGTCGACAACATTGACACACTGAACACCCTGAATGTTCTCGGGATACGAATCGCGCTAGACGATTTCGGCACCTACTACTCCTCGTTGAGTTACCTGAAGAACTTCCCGTTCGACATATTGAAGATAGACCGGTACTTCGTAAAAGACTTAGAAACCGATCGAAAAAGTCAGACGATCGTGCGATCGATCATAGGCATGGCGCACGGCTTGGGGATAAGCGTCACCGCGGAGGGAGTTGAAACACCGGAGCAGGCACAGTGGCTGATCAGGGAAGACTGTGATTACCTCCAGGGCGATTTCCTGGGACGGCCGCTCGGAGCCGAGGCGACGCGCGATTTCGTCAGGCGATCTCCCAAGGAAGTGATACGCCAAAGGGGGGAAGAAATCGGGCGATCCAGCGTCCGGCCCCATGCGTAGCACCGTGGACGAAACTGAGGCAAGCGAGGTAGGGCGATGCGGATTTCCAGAGACAGGTCAACTGCCGTCCGGGAAGGGTTCGTCGCATCGCTCGACTAAAAATGCAGATGGAAAATGAGTGGGGAATGCCGATGAATATTGCTTCTCATGACGAAGATGGCGAAGCAGTCTTTGAGACAATGATCCAGATCGATTTGGAAATCCAAACTTTTATGTCTGATTGGTTACTCTGCGATCAAATCTCGACGTACTCGGCGCGAATGATCAGCCACAATAGAACTGACTCCGTACGGCATTCAAACCTCTTTTCCTCTGCGTTGAACGAATTGCTGGAGGTCGCCTTTCGTACGCGGCATTCCGGCGGCGAAATAGCCTGTAGGCTGTCCCGCCGGGGTGAGACGGACAGGATCGAACTGACATTCCCTTGCATGCCCGAAGAACGACAATTCTATGAAGAAGCGGTGTTGCAAATTGCGGGGTCGGAGGCAATGGAGCGCTATCTCAACTCGGTGTCCGGAGACCTCGCGCCCAGTCGTGAAATCGTTCTCTTGGAGCTGGCAATCGACTACAACGCGACAATTCGGGTCGAGCAGGCCGGCGCTGATATCATCACTCTTGTCGTCGATCTTCCGCTTGAGGGTATGCCAAGTTGAGCACGTACAACCTTTACCCGCGTTTCAGAGCGCAATACGACGTGAACGATCAGGAGTTCTCGATATCGGGAATACTGCGGCCCCAGTCGATTGATGAGCTTGCGGCCAGCATTGCCCTGTTGAAGGAATCGATCGCTCGCGTGCGCGGCACTCTGTACGTAAACGTCAAACGATTGACGCAAATGAACAACACCGCATTCCATGCGTTCTCGCGGGTCATCATTGACGCCTGTCGCGCTCGACCCGATCTCAGGTTCGTACTCATCACGTCAAGTGTTGTCGGGTGGACGACCAGAAAATTCGGGCGCTTGAACGGAATCGAACCGAACATCACGGTTCAAGAGTATGACAGTGATTTCTATCCGGGGCAGAGCTTCCTCGAAGAAGGCGGGTTCATTCCGATCCTCCGCACACAGACGAAGATGACTTGGCGCCACGAGCGCACAATCTTGCCGCGACACGGCCTGCAGCCCGGTATCATCATGGCCGACATCTGTTGCGGAATTGGTGATTTCGCCGTGCTCGTGCAGAAAGAGTTTCAGCCATCACGGATTGTCGCTCTCGACCACTCCAGATCAAGCCTTGCATATGCGCGAAGGGTGGCTGCGGCGTTCGATATCGGAGGCATTGAATATACCTATGGCGACGCGTCAGAAATGCTGCTCGACCAAGATCAGTTTGACTTGGTCACGTGCCGACACTCCCTGCAGGTGTTCAACAAGCCCGAACTGATCCTCAAGGAACTCTTCCGCATCTGCAAGCCGGGCGGACGCGTCTACATCACTAATGAAAAGAACTCGCACTGCCTGGGCGAACCGCGCGCCGATAGTATCCAGTGGACCTATAACGAAGTCGCCAAGCTTTGGGCGCACTTCCAGATGGATATCGAGCTTGGCCCCAAAAGCCGTCGATACCTGATCGAAGCGGGATTCGAAGACATTCGAGTCGAGTCTTTCATGGTCACCAACCACGACGGCGATCCGCAGGACTTCGCGGATGTCGTCGCGGCATGGGAGAACGTCTATGCAGGCGAGATGGCGACAAAGCGAGGCGACTCGCCAGCGTTCGTCAAACGGTTGCGACAGGGTTTCCAGGATCACATTTTCGCTGCGCTCCACCCCAAGGGATATGCCGGATGGCCAATCTGGGTTGCATCGGGACGTAAGCCATTGTGAGCGACTCGTATGCCATCTTCCCCTAAACCCTGGTCTGTTTTCCGGCTCAACAGCTTCCGCGCGAAATTCATGGTGGTTGTAGGGGGGGCGGTGCTCTTCGACCTCCTGGTCGGTGGAAGCGTCGCCTTGTGGAACGTCAACCGGCTTTCCCGCGACGCCACGTATCAGATCGAGAGCGGCCTCACCAAGGCGAGCCAGGAATACCTTCAGAATTATATCGAGACGACTGCGCTGCGCGCCGATCTCCTCTTCGACCAAATGCACTCCGAGGTGACCGCACTTGCAGGCTCCATGCAGAGACTGATTGATCATCCGGAGGCGAAGGAGGCAATCGGCAGCGCGCTGGCGACGAACTCCTATTTCAATGCGCCGCTTGTATATGACCCTCAAGGAAACTGGATGCAGAGCCCGCAAGGATCGCCTTCGGTCTTGAGTGTCTGGGGATATCTCCTCTCCCCCGATGGCCGACCAAAGCCCGAAATTCTCCGCAACATTCAGGAGAGTGCGGCATTCGATATTTTTGGCCCGAGCCAGATGGCAACAGGCGCTAGGAAGCTGCAGGTCTATTATGTTGGACCGAAGGCAGCACCTATCATGCGCACGACTCCCTACTCCGATCAGGCGCAAACCTTCGACAAGCTCTATCCGGGCCACAACAATGCAAATTTCTGGGATTTCTTTTTTCCTGGCGTCTATGAAGGCTGGCAAGGGTGGATCAGGGACACGAAATCGCGCCCCGTAGAAGGCGAAAACATCACCGCGACTGCCCCATATATCGATGCGATTACCGGCAAGCTCATTGTCAGCTTCTTCCATCCGCTCTGGACTAAAGACCGCAAGGATGTGGCCGGCATGGTCGCTTCGGACGTAACGCTCGATCAGCTCGCTAATATCGTCGAAAGCGTGAAAGTCGCCGAGACAGGCTTCGGCTTCCTCACCATGTCGAATGGCAATGTGCTTGCGATCAAGCCTGAAGGCGAGAAAACGCTTGGGCTCAAGATTGCAAGCGGTGCGGCGGGTCAAGGCGTTACCGGACTCGACCGCTCGCTCAGGAAAAGTACGCATGCGGCCGTTGCGGCGCTCGAACTTCCTGCCGACGACAAGACGATCATCAAGCATATTTCGATTGGGGAGGAGGATGGCGAAGCCGAACCTCACATCGTCGCGCTTCGCCGACTGGAGGCAGTTAATCTCTGGAATAGCACGGGGTCCATCACAGCCGAAAACCAGATGCTCGGCTTCGTCGTCCCGGAGCGGGAGATCTATGCTTCCTTACTTGCGGCGCAAGAGAGCATTTCCGGCGCGACCAACCGGATCCTGGTCTCCCAGATCATCGCAATTATCATTTCGCTCCTGATCGTCTTTGCGGCTGTCTTCGGAATATCAAAGCGGATCACCGCAGGCCTCAGTGCGCTTGCCGGAGCCGCAAAGCGGCTCCAGGCAAAAGACTATTCGGTTCGAGTAAACATTCCGACGCATGACGAAGTGGGAGAGGTGGGGGTCGCGTTCAATCGGATGGCGGAGGAGATCAGCTTCCATACGGAAAATCTCGAGCAAATCGTCGATGAAAGAACGAAGGAGCTTGAAGGCGCAAATCAAGAGATTTCGGCCCTCAACAGCAAATTGCGAGATGAGAACCTCCGCCTCGGTGCAGAGCTTGCGGTTGCCAAACACATCCAGATGATGGTTCTGCCGAGAGACAGCGAGCTCGAAGCCATCCACGGGGTAGAAATCGCCGCTTACATGCGGCCGGCCGACGAAGTTGGAGGCGACTACTACGACGTCTTGCAAGAGGGTTCGCGAGTCAAGATCGGGATCGGCGATGTGACGGGTCATGGGCTCGAAAGCGGTGTGCTGATGCTGATGGTTCAATCCGTTGCACGCGCACTGCAGGAGACGGGCGAGGACAATCCACGTCAGTTTCTCGATCGACTGAACAGAGCCATCTATAAAAATATCGAACGGACCAACACCAACAAGCATCTCTCGCTGGCTTTCCTTGACTTCGAGAATGGGCGGGTGACCCTGTCAGGGCAGCACGAGGAGGTTCTTGTCGTTCGTGCAAATGGAGAGGTCGAGCGTATCAATACCACCGATCTTGGTCTGCCGATCGGCCTCGAACGCAACATCCTGCCGTTCATCGCAACGCGCGATATTCCGTTCAACAGCGGCGATGTGATCGTGCTCCACACGGATGGTGTGACCGAAGCGGAAAATCAGGAGGGCAAACTGTTCGGTTTGATGCGCCTTTCTAACAGCGCGCGCCACTACCATCGCAGGAGCGCTGAGGAGATCAAAACCGGAATTATTGAGGATCTGATGGCCCATATAGGAACTCAGAAAATTCACGACGACATCACACTCGTGATCATGAGGCACAAGTAGGAATGACAACACTGTTCGGAACAGCCGACTTTGCAATTAGAGAGAGCGTCAGCCGAGTGCGATTGTTCGATGGACCTCTCGACCTTAGTTGGCATCATTGCGCTACTACTTCGGACTTCATCGCAGATGTTTTTGCCTTACGCTTTCAGTCTTCTCGCAACGACCATAGGGAAGTACGACACAGCATTGGCTATCTCGTCAACGAACTGATTGAAAATGCTGTGAAGTTTCGTGCGCCAGGCGAGATCACGATCGAGGCGGCCCTAGAATCGGAAAGCTTTAAATTGAAGGTTTCGAATGTTGTCGATGTCGAAACGACCGCCAAATTTCAGAATCTTCTGTCGGAGATCACAGCCGGCGACCCGGGTGAGCTCCTGATCCAGCGAATCGAAGCGAATGCCGCCGACCCTGAGATGACAAATTCCGGCCTTGGATTGCTGACGTTGATGAGCGACTATGGCGCGAATCTGGGTTGGGTCTTCAGCCCGGCTGACGAAAGAGATCAGGTTCGCCTGGAAACATATGCTTCAATTCTGGTAACAGAAACTATTAACTAATGAAATGAAGCGACATCATGGAAATATCGACAGCAAATTATCGCGTGTGGAACGAAGGAGCTGAGATTTATTTTGACGGCGTGATGAGGTTGGCCAGTTCTGAGGCCTATGCGCCAATATTGCAGCTAATGATGAATGTCCTTGCCTCTCATCCTCCTTCTATCACGATACATTTAACAGACTTGGAGTTTCTTAACTCGTCAGGTATCAATTTATTGGCCAAGTTCACAATAGAGGTCAGAAAACATCCGGAGGTCCAACTCATTGTCCGGGGAAGTTCAGAAATACCTTGGCAGTCGAAATCATTGCCAAATCTCAAAAAACTACATCCCGCGTTGGAACTCTTCGTTGGCTGACAAGGCGGTTTTTCCAGGCGTCAAGTGTAGGTAGAACTGCGGACCCGTCGGGTCCGCAGTTAGCGCCACGACGCTTGCCCAGTGTCTTCCGCCGCGTTGCCCCAGTCGGCTAGTCGGCTCATAG
>NZ_JAAKZF010000147.1 GCF_011045125.1 Allomesorhizobium camelthorni
GGGGCGATGCCGCAGGCTGGCCAAGGACTGGGAGAAATCCATCGCCTCCGCAGAAGCCTGGATATACGTCGCCCACATTCGCCTGCTCACACGCAGGCTCGCAAGAGCTTGATATAAAGCCATTCTTTTTGATTCAGGCTCTTAGGTTCAGCCTCGACGATTCCCTTATTTCCCGGCGTTAAAACCAGCAGCCGGGGTTCCTTATCAACTGTCGGCATTGCAGCGATACGCTGCACGGCCGGGTGCGCGGCTGGTGAGGTCGGATTAGGAAATAGCTGCCGTGCGCTACATTTTCCCGCAAGAACTAGAAGTCCTGGAGATGCTTGCCGGGCTCAGACCGCGCTGGGTAAAGACCTGCCTGAAATCTCTGACCAGAGAGGGGTATTGCACCGAAGGGCCAAATCATCGATTGACCGATGAAGGGCGAGCAATACTCGGTGTGCGCCTCGCTGCCGAGTGAGGACGGCCCGTTCTGAACCCGCGTTGCGGGAGAACCGAACACTCCCCCTCACCATGGCGACACGCGCCTGACTGCTACCCCGGCCATGAGCCCCAGCGAGCATCCGGCCGACTTGAAGGCGGCGTCGGCAACTTGACCATGCCTGTCGGGAAGCAAAAGCTGTAGCGCTTCCAGGCCGATGATGCCTGCCAATAATAATCCAAGGACGGCAATCCACCGCTTCGGATATCCAAGGCCAAACAAAAGCCCGACGGTCAGGAATGCAGCGAGACGTTCGACGTCAGGTACAAATCCAGACTTGGGGCGCGCATCCAGCGGGGACAGTGTTGCGACGGCGACGGCGGCGAGAATAAGCCAAGCGGCTACGCGGAAGAGTAGCGGCAATGTTGTTTTGTTCGTCGGCAGCATGAACCATGGTACGAACCAGACGGCACCTAAAGCAATCGCATTTGGCCCGCGACAGCGATTGGGCGCTCGGACTTGCTTGGAATGGGGGTGAACCGCCATATTGGCTTGGCCGCCACTTTTCAGCAGTGGCCGTTTCCATGGCTGAGGCCGGTCAGGCCGCCTGACATCCATTCTGTTTGCATTTGTTTGGTTCGCCAGGTCGGAGAGAAATTTCCGATCGTCAGGCGCTACCCTGCTTTTACGGAGCTGCCACACGAAGGATTCGCGCATTCCCGAGGCGGTCTTGAAGGCAATTTCCGAGGGGACGCATATCATCCGGGCATACCGCGAGCATCTCGGCTACTCCATCCAGGAAATGTTGATAGCCTGCGGACTTGCCGCCGAGGAGATCGAAAACATCGAGTCCGGCCTGAGGTACGACAAGGGCTATCGCGGCCGTATCGCGAGATCACTGGCCTTGCCCGCCCGGAGTTCGCCGATGAGCAGCGCGGTAGCATCTTCGTTCAAGCGGGCCTGCCCGCGGCGAGGCTACGGACGAAGGCCTGAAGGACATCGCAGAACTCGGCCGTGGCCGTAAATAGGGGCAAGTGGCCCTTGCCGTCGAAGACGTGCAGCGTTGCGTCGGGAAGCAACGATGCAGTCAGCTCTGCAGCCGCGAATGAGACCAGCCGATCCTCTGCGCCATGCGTCACTAGCGTCGGCGCGCGCACGGCAGGCAGAATTCCTGTCACGTCGCCGTCCGTCGCGTCTAGGAAGAAGCTCAGGAGTGTCTCCTTCGGTAGCTTGAGCCTGGATCGAACGACGGAGTCCAACATTTCGTGCATTTCGGGCTCTGAGAAGATCTGGCCTACGTGAAGCCGCAGCATGGGCTCGACCTCTCCGGTGCGTCTCATCTCTGCTTGAAGCGCGATCCAGTCGTTTGAGAAATGTTCCTGGCCTTGGCCGGCCGGAGGCGCGCCGATGGTAACGATTCCACTCAAAAGCCCTGGCGCTTGATGTGCGACTCGAAACAGAACGTTGGCTCCCATGGAGATACCGACGCCGATCAGCCTCGTAGCCCCAAGCTCGCGTATCACGGCGAGCGCATCGCTCGCATGCTCGGCGATCGTGTAGGGCCTGTGCAGGCCAGCCGAGCGACCGGACCCTCGCGGATCCACGGTGACAACCCTGAAGTTGTCGCAGAGGCGCTCGAGGATAGGCTGGAACATGGCCAATCCGACCGCCTGTGTGCTGACAAAGAGCAGCGTCGTGTCCCCCGCACCGTGCTCGTAAAAGGCGATGCGCGCCGAGTCTCGCTTTGTCATTCTGCAGTGGTGGCGCTTTTTCTCGATGCGTTGGCGGACGTCGGGATCTGAGGCCTCGAATATTGCCTGGCGGTAATGATCGTCCGCCGTAGCGATGTCCTCGGCAAGGCTCGCGAGATCCCCAAGCATGACGAAAGCATCAGTGCAGATGTGGCGAATTTCAGGCGTCACTTCCGCACCTCCGGCGAGAGATCGCGACGTGGCGAGACAAGCCGCCAGATGGGATGCGGCCTCGCGAGTCGCGAACGTAGCTTTCGCCTGACGGGCGGCCTCGAGCCAAAGAGCCGCCGCCCGATTGGTCTCTCCGGCTTCGGCGTAGTGTCGGGCCAGCCACTCAGGTCCATACGCGCGGAACTCGGATGTGCGCGCCTCGGCGAGATAGGCGATGCGGGCGTGCAGCGATCGACGGCGGCTCTTGAGCAGGGAGGCGTAAGCCGCCTCCTGAATGAGAGCGTGGCGGAATCTATACGTCGTCGACTGACCGGCACCTTCGCGGACGATCAGGCCGCTTGCCATCGCGCGCTCCAGGGCCTCGTCGGCAGAGCCGCTCTCGCCCCGCAATACCGCAATCGCCAGCTCACGGGAGAATTCCCGACCGATGGCGGAACCAACCTGCAAGACCTCCTTTGCGGTGCCCAGGCGATCCAGTCTGGCCGACAGCAGGCCGCTCAGAGTGCTCGGAATCTCTTTTTGAGATGCCCGCGACATCTCGGAGAGGTCCGACTCGGCTTCGCCCGGAGGCCCGGTCTCAAGCACGACCCTGGCCAGCTCCTCAATGAAGAGCGGAACTCCATCCGCCCGGGAGACGATGCGCTGGATCGCCACGGGCTGCAGGCGTCCCGGATCTGCTGTCCGCTCAGCAAGTGTCGCGGCATCGCGCCGGTTCAGACGATCGACCGTCAGGGAAAGGGTGTGCGGGAGGTCACTCCAAACCGCCGTGAACTCCGGCCGATGACTGACAATCATCAGGACCGGGAGGGAGGCTGCCCTTTCCGCCAATGCAGCAAGCAGCTCGAGCGACGTTGGGTCCGCCCAGTGAACATCCTCAAAGACGAGCAGGAGCGGCCCGCAGCGTGCCAAGACCTCGACCTGCGCCATCAGGATCGCCAGCGTCTTCGCTTTGACTTGCTGCGGCGTGAGGTCCGAGGACAGCGTGCCCTCCGCGGGCAAGGCGAGAAGCGCCGCGAGAATTGGCGCGGCGGCCTTGGCACTGGTTCCCAATCGCCGCGTGAGCAGGGCATTCAGTTTTTGGAGCTGTGCGGCGGCCCCATCCTCGCGGCGGAATCCGGCGGTCCGCGCGAGTTCACTGGCGAAAGGATGGAGCGCGGTCTGGGCGTGGAGCGGGGAACCCTGATATTCCAAGCGGGCGTGAGGTGTGGCGTCGAGCCGGGATTTAAGCGCTTCGACCAGTCGCGACTTGCCGATCCCGGGCTCGCCGATAAGCAGGACGACCTGACCTTGCCCGTCGGCGATTCCGGCCCACGCGTCGAGAAGTATGGCGAACTCGCGTTCACGTCCGATCAGTGTCGCGACCTCCTGCCCGTGCAACGCACCGAAGCGGCTCTCCATCAAGCCACTGCCCACGATGGCGTAAGCGCGGACTGAGGCGTTGTAGCCCTTGAGCACCAAGCCGTCTCGCTCGGAGAAGGCAAAGAGCTGGCCCAAGAGACGCCGCGTACCCTCAGCGACAAGCACCTCCCCGGGCCCTGCGCATGCCTGAAGCCGAGCTGCAAGGTTTGGGGTATCGCCGGTAACGGAATGCTCCTGCGATGGCCCTGACCCCACCAAGTCGCCGACGACGACCAAGCCGGTGGCAATGCCGACGCGCGCCGCCAAACAGCGACCTTGAGTTGCCGGGAGCCCGCCAAGCGCGCGGGTCACAGCGAGGCCGGCACGCACCGCCCGCTCGGCGTCATCTTCATGCGCATGTGGCCAGCCGAAATAGGCCAGCACGCCGTCGCCCATGAATTTGGCAATGTGGCCCCCAAAGCGGGTAATCTCACCTGTGCAGCAATTTTGATACCCTCGGATGATCTCGCGCATCTCCTCGGGATCGAGGCGAGCCGATAGCGCCGTTGAGCCGACGAGGTCGGTGAACATCACGGTCAACTGCCGACGCTCGCCATCCGACGGCGACACGACTGCCGACGCGTGTTCCGTGACTTGCGCGGACGCTTTCGCTTTATCGGCTGGCGTTAGGGAAGATCTGTCCCTTAGCTCGGTGATCGCGTCCCAAAGTTTCCGGCGGTGTCCTACCGAACTAACCCCAATGTCCTTAAGGTCTTCGGCCGTTAGCCGCAGGAGCACATCTGCCTCGACGTTGTTCTCGCGAAAGGCCGTAACGTATTGCTGCAGCTCTAAGCTGCGCAGCCACTCCTCTATGTCCATGTCCCACCTCCCAGTGGAGACGCCGGAGGGCACCTTCGAACTGACACAATACCACGATGGACGCAGGAGGTCGCGTATAACGTCCGCGTGGTGGCGCAAGTTAAACCGTTCGCTGAACCGACACCTCTGACCCAACCCCGACCTTCGGCGGGAGCTTCCGAAGGTCGGAAGTAGACGATAGGAAGCGGCCATTCCGCTTCATCCGGTGGGCTGCGAACCTGCGCTCGTGACCTTTGGGAATGCTGAGAAAGCTGCCACGCCAGTGATGTTCAATGCCACACAGGCCAGCTGGGCGCGCTGAACCGATCAGACGATGCGGCATGTCAGCGTCGCAATCCATGAGTTGATGCTATAAATCAATGAGGTCGGCGTTGATGGCGAGTTCCGGTGGCTGCCCTTTCGGCGATCACAATGAAGTTCGCATGATTGGAACGCGATGGACGCGAGCGCGAACATCAGTGCGGCAGTCTTTGCCGCTTACCTGAAATGCTCAACGAAGGCGTATCTCACGGCGCATGGCGAGAAGTCGCCAGACAGCTTCTTCGCTGACACGCTAGGGCGCACTTCGGCCGCATACAAGGCCAGGGTGAGCCAAGGCCCCCGAATGGGATCGACCAACGCAGTGTCATTCGACTACTTGCGGCAGACTGGTGTCCCTGCCGAGTACACGCCCACCCTGCTTGTGGATTGTGAGACCGCGGCGTGCGCGCGGGACCTGGCCGTGGCTGTGCGGGTGGGCAACCAGACCGAGAGAGCTGACCCTGGTCACGACTATGTCCCGATTGTCTTTTCGGCATGGAACAAACGTGACCGGTCCGACGATCTGCTCGTTTGCTTCGGGGCTATGGCAATCCAGCAGGCGACCGGAGAAGAAATTCCGTCGTACGGGAGAGTCATCTATGGTGAAGGCGAGCGCGACAGAACCGTCAGGATTGACAACCACCTCCCGAAAGCGCGGCAGATTGTCGAGGCAATTGCATCAGCCTCCCTGGCCGGGGATCCGCCCCCGCTCATCCTCAACAACCATTGCGCAATGTGTGATTTCCAGGCGCGGTGCCGAGCCCTCGCAATTGAACGGGAAGACCTAAGCCTCCTCGGAGCCATGACCGCAAAGGAACGGTCGCGAAACAGTGAAAAGGGCATTTCAACCATCACCCAGCTTTCCTATGGCTATCGTCCGCGACGCCGAAGGCGAATTAAGTCGACGGCCCCTCGTGCAAGCCCGCCGGTGAAACACGATCACAAGCTCAAGGCCCTCGCCATCAAGAAAGCTCAGACCCACGTCGTCGGTTCTCCAACGCTATCGATCCAAGGGACGCCAGTTTTCATGGACGTCGAGGGTGTTCCTGACCGGGACTATTATTACCTCATTGGACTTAGATACGAAGCGGAAGGCATTCCTGTTGAGAAGTCCTTTTGGGCCGACGGGCCGGAAGGCGAGCGCGAGATCTGGCGGCAATGCCTTTGCGCCCTCAAGCTGGTCGAAAAACCGCAGATTGTGCATCACGGCGCGTATGAAAGCCGCTTTCTTAAAGCCATGAGGGAGCGGTGGCCGGCGTCATTTGAAGACGCTGAGTTTCTCGATCGACTCATCGACGGGTCGGTGAACCTTCTGGGCTGCATCTACGGAAGAATCTATTTCCCCACCTACTCAAACGGTCTGAAGGACATCGCCCGGTGGCTCGGATTTGAATGGACTTGGCCACAAGCGTCAGGCAGCGCCGCTATGCTTGTCCGGCGATGTTGGGAACTTACTTCCGACGAGAGACTCCGGCGCGAGCTGATCGCATATAACATTGAAGACTGCCGTGCGGCCGAGCTGGTCGCCGAGGCCCTCGCCCGTATTTGCGGCACCGGCGAGTCCGGCGGCAAGACGAAGTTGGAAACCGTGAACGTCGAATCTCTGGAAGTCGGGTTCCAACGGACCTTCGGGAAATTTCCCAGCGCACTGCCTGAATTCGAGAAGATCAACGCGGCTGCATACTGGGACTACCAGAGGTCAAAGGTCTATGTGCGAACCAATAAGGCGATACGGCGAACCATCGAGAAGAGTGTGAAACCCGTCAAGAAGGTGGCCGTGGAAAAGGAGGCAACCATCGACGACAGACCCGCGTGCTGTCCCAGATGCGGCGCATCGAAGGTGTGGGTTGCCAAACGCTTGTCCCAAACTGTTTTCGATCTGAAGTTTACGCGCCGTGGGATCAAGCGATGGGTCGTCCGGTACCGGTACAACAGTTATCGGTGCGGTGCCTGCAAGGCGGAAATGACGATCTATCAGAGGCGCTCGAAATTTGGCCAGAACCTCTGCGCCTACATCATTTACCTTCTGATCGAGATGCGCCTATCGCGCCAAAACATAGCTGAGCACGTCGCCACTCTTTTCAATGTGTCAATAACGGCATCCGCGGTGCACAACGTGAAATCCGCGATGGCAAGGTATTACGAGCCGACGTATCGTTGGATCCTCGAACAGATCAGAAGCGGTCCCCTGGTAAATGCCGACGAGACCAAAGGCGTCGTATACGGTGGCGGCCATTACGTCTGGACATTCGCCAATCTGACGGCCATTGCCTACGTGTACTCGTCATCGCGCGAAGCATCGATATTAGACGAGACGCTGGCAGACTTTAAGGGCGTATTGGTCAGCGACTTCTACGGCGCATATGACGCGGTACCTTGCCAGCAGCAGAAATGCCTCATCCACCTAATGCGCGATATTAACGAGGATATGCTCAAGCACCCGTTCAACGAAGAACTGACGTTCATCGCCACGCGGTTCGGTTCGCTGCTACGGGAAATCGTCGAAACCATCGATAGATACGGGTTAAAGAAGCGAAATCTCGGAAAGCACAAGCGGTCGGCCGAACGATTTCTCAATGACGTGGCGGAACTGCGCTGCGCGACAGAGGTTGGCATAGCCATGAGAAAGAGAATCGAAAAGAACAAGGAAAAACTCTTCGCTTTCCTCGATTATGACGACGTTCCCTGGAACAACAATAACGCCGAGCACGCAGTTCGGGCGTATACCCGTATTCGGAACGTGATGGCGTCTAGTACGCCGAAAGGTACTAACGAATACTGTATTCTCTTAAGTCTGCAGCAGACATTACGATGCCGGGGAATTCCATTTCTAGACTTCCTCCAATCTAGAAGGAGTGAAATCGATTGACTGATCAGGTCGTGAAAGGGATTCGATTGGTCTAGACTGGCATTGGACGCCGGAGAAACCCGCCAGTAAAAG
>NZ_JAAKZF010000148.1 GCF_011045125.1 Allomesorhizobium camelthorni
TCAAAGCGCCGCCGGCATTCTCGCCCGAACAGCAGTATCAGCTGCCGCGACGTTGGGTTTTGCGCCGCAACTCCATGCCGCTGATGGGACGACGTGAAAGCGGTGTATTTCGACAAGAAGCCGGGGCAACCTGACATTGCTTATCCGAAAGGAGGACCATAGCCCGGATGTAACCCTTTCGAGCTATTTCTTATCCCGGTAAGCGGGTATATAATCTGTTTTGATTATAAAACATGCCAACCAGTAATCCTGTCTATCCGAGGGGCTGCCGCACTCTTTGAGTATGCAACAATGGTCGAGGCCATGAATACCAGCGTTCGACTTGCAGGCAGCGGTGTTGCGCCATTCAAGAGGATCTTGGTCCTTGTCGCCCTTCCCGGTAGCGTTTCTGACTGTCTTCTTCACGCGCTGGAACGCGAGTTTCCCTGGATTTTGGTTGAACAAGTGCAAAACGTCGAGTCGGCGTGCGTGAAATTCGAGCACCCCGTTTCACTTATCTTGATAGAACCTGAGTTCCTCGGGGAAATTGGTGTCTTTGCCGACACGATTGCCAGGCACCACCCCTCCTCGATCACGGCGGTCATGTATGACGACCACAGCGATCAAGGAAATACTGTTGATGACATTAAGTCGTCCCGCACTGTCCGCAACGTATTGCCGATGAATCTGAGACTGGACTTGTGGCTTTCGGTGATACGGCTCTTGCTCCGTGGGGGAGAGTATTTTCCGATTTCTTTCATGCATAACGGGCGCCAGTCGGAGCCGAACAAGGATGCCGCCGCGCGATCGAGTTCAAGCGATCGGAAGGAAATCAGCCCGATCGTCGACCCCCAGCGTCGCAATTTGGACTGTCTTACGGAACGTGAGCACCAGGTCTTGGAGATGGTGTCCCACGGTTGCCAGAACAAAATAATTGCGGCAAAATTCAACCTTTCCGAGCACACTGTGAAAGTCCACATTCACAACATCATAAAGAAGCTCGGCGCCCAGAACCGGACCGCAGCGGCCGCAATCTTCCTGGCTCGGGCCGCAGAGGCCAATACGCACAATAGCGCCCTCGCCGGCTATGTCGGGCAGTGAGCACGCCATGCCTCGCTTTCAGGAAATATTGCTCGTTCTGGGCCAGCTGAACTACACCTGGACCAATACGGAAAGCCTGCTGATCTATCTCATCGCTGGCCTCGCCGAAGTCGACAAAGAAACCGCCATTGTCATCTTCCTGACCCTGAACACGACGCGGGCTCGCATCGAGCTTGTCGAACGTCTTGCCAAACTCCAGAAGACACCGCCGGATCGCCGACGCGCGATACTCACGGTGACCGATCAACTGACGCGGAAAGCCAAGCTAAGGAACAAATATAGCCACTGCATTTATTCCTTCGACGAGTCCGGCTCATCGGCAAAAACCCAACTGATGAGGGTCTTTGATGCGAAGGACGAAATCCGATACGGCAAGATGGAAGACTTGGACGATGCAGAAATCGAAAAGATCAGGAGCTATATCTTCGATATCAGGGAGATAAACGAGACCATCTGGAGGCTTGTCAGGCAATACTCCTACCCGTGCTGATTTCGCACGGGTTCAAAGGGTCTCGCCTTCGCAGCCGATCGTGTTGAATGCGTAGCTCGTCGTGACTTTCTCGTTTGGCAAACTGGATGTGACGCGGCGTCGATGCATGGCCCCGCGGAAAATGCCGCATCATGTTGATATCGCAGTCATACCTGTGCTGAAAGAGGGTTAAGATCGGTGCCGGTCGTGCCCCCTCAGCTCGTCATGAACAGCGGGAGAAATCAAGCGGTTTGCGTATTTCGGAGGTAGGGTCATCCTTTGACGCCGATTCACAGTTTGAGCGCGCCGCGGGAAGCGAAGCCCGGCACTTTTGCAATGGGGCTGCCCGACAACACTAGCTAGAGCCTCTATCGCATCGAGCGAATTTTCGCGCGTCGCCGCCGTCGCGTCCTGGGCGCAGAATCCCCGCTGCTGATATGCAATGAGGAGCATCGTTTCCTGGCGGCCGAACAGATGCGACTGATCGGCCGGGAAGATGCATCCATCCTTCTGGAGCCGGTCGGCCGCAATACGGCTCCGGCGATCGCGCTTGCGGCGCTTTTCGCTACGCGAAATGGCGACGACCCGCTTCTGCTCGTCCTCGCAGCCGACCATTTCATCCTGGATGTCGACCGCTTTTGTGAGAGCGTCAAAAAAGCCGTGCCCATGGCCGAGCAGGGAAAGCTCGTCACGTTTGGCATCGTGCCGGACCGCAACGAGACGGGATACGGCTATATATTGCGCGGCGAGGCGCTTTCCGACGGCGGCTTCGTCGTCGGCCGATTCGAGGAGAAGCCGGACCGGCAGACCGCCGAAAAATACGTGAAGAGCGGCGATTACTACTGGAACAGCGGCATGTTCATGTTTCGCGCCAGCCGCTATCTCGAGGAACTGAAGCGCCGCCGGCCTGAAATCCTCGACGCCTGCAGCCGATCGATTTCCGTGACCGAGCCGGACATGCAGTTCGTGCGGGTCGACGCGGAAGCCTTCGAGGCATGCCCGGCGGAGTCGATCGACTATGCGGTGATGGAAAAAACCGACGACGCCGTCGTCATTCCGCTCGATGCAAGGTGGAGCGATATCGGCTCCTGGTCCGCTCTCTGGGACGTTCAGGAGCGCGACGGCGATGGAAACGCATTCAAGGGCGATGTCTTGTCCCTTTCCAGCAACAACAACAACGTGCGCGCGGACGGGCGCCTCGTCGCCATCGTCGGCGTGAAAGATCTCGTCGTGGTCGAAACGAAGGACGCGGTTCCGTTGGCGCCATCCGGACTGATGCTCCTGGCCACCAAAGCTTTACAATAGGACGGCTGTTGATATCTGATCGTCTCACTTCCCCCGGAGCGATAGCGCATGTTCATTCCTGTTCCCGAGACCCACGGCAGATCGATCGCAAAGGCTGTCAGTTGGCGCATCACAGGCAGCCTCGATACTTTCGCGCTGAGTTGGCTCATAACGGGAAACGTGGTCTCCGCAGGCTCCATCGCCACCGCCGAGGTGATTACAAAGATCGTCCTCTACTACCTCCACGAGCGGGCATGGTCATTCATTCCATTTGGACGGCGCATGACTTTGCCCGTCGATTGAGCAGCACAACGATCGTTGGCCCCATTCCTGCGATGTGTTACATCGTTGCCACGGCAGAAGCGACGATCATACCGTTCCATGAAGCCGTCAAAACGGCCATCCGCCGCGAGTTCGAACTGGCAAAGGTCTGCTTCGGCAATGACTGGCAGTTGCTGTGCATAGAGGAAAACTGGGGCGATACGCTTGATGACCGGCATACGCTGAGAATGCTCCGATCTTTGAACCGGAACGGATCCTGCTACAGCAGGATGTTTTGCCGGAGAGACTAGCGCCAGTTCCGTTCCGCTGGAATCGGATGGATGCTCAGTCAGCGTAAGCGCTGATCCGTCGCAGCCGGTGACGCATCTGCTATGAACCAGGGATTTGCGAAATCCGCCTCGTCGCGCTGCCCGCGTTTGCCATAGCGAAGCGGCCTGCCGTCAGTGGTGCGGGTCATGCCGCCTGCCGCACGGAGGATCGCATCGCCGGCCGCGGTATCCCATTCCATGGTGCGGCCGAAACGCGGATAGAGATCGGCCGCTCCGCTCGCCAGCAGGCAGAATTTCAACGACGAGCCCACCGAGACGATTTCCGCGCCCTCGAATCTGGCAATGAATTCGTCGGTCTCGGGCGTGCGATGGGATCGGCTCGCGACGATCGTAAGCGGCTTGGCTGCGCTGCGTACCGATATCTTGCGGCGGGCCGCCGGCAAGAAGTCCCGCGAAATTGAAACCTCGGTCGCTTCGCCGGAACGGCCGGAGTACAACACACTCCTTGCCGGCGCGTAGACCACGCCCATTTCGGGTGACCCATTGCGCACCAGCGCGATGTTGACGGTGAAGTCCTTTTGGCGGTTGATGAACTCCCTGGTGCCGTCGAGCGGATCGATCAGCAGGATCGCGTCGCCTTCCAGCACCGGCACCACGCCGGCGGCGACTTCTTCTTCCGCCACGCAGGTTACGCCCGCCAGCGCGATGCGAAGACCTTCGAGAATCACCCGTTCAGCCGCCCGGTCGGCCTCGGTCACCGGCGAAGCATCCGCCTTCGTCTCGTGGATAAATCCGGCCGCGAAGATATCCATGGCGGCGCGGCCCGCCGACAGCGCCAACCCTTCGAATAGGGCGAGGACGGCCTTTTCGTCAGATGGATCCACCTTCGTCGGCAGGAGGTCGTTGGGCAATGTTGCGTTCATGGAGCCATCTTTCGAGCGCATCTACTATCTCTTCCGGCGATTTGCCGGTCGTCGTCAGCCTTATGTCCGGATTTTCAGGCGTCTCGTAGGGCGAATCGACACCGGTGAAATTCTTGATCTCGCCGCCGAGCGCCTTCGCATAGAGCCCTTTCGGATCGCGCGCGGCGCATTCCTCGAACGGCGTATCGACAAACACCTCGATGAACTCGCCCTCGCCCATCATCTCCCGCGCCATGCGGCGCTCCGCGCGAAACGGCGAGATGAAGGAGACGATCACCATCAGGCCGGCGTCCACCATCAGCCGCGCCACTTCGGCGACGCGGCGGATGTTTTCGACACGGTCCTCGTCGGTGAAGCCGAGATCGCGGTTCAGCCCGTGGCGGACATTGTCGCCGTCGAGAATGTAGGTGTGGAGGCCGCTCGCATGCAGCTTCTTTTCGAGCAGATTGGCGATGGTCGATTTGCCCGAACCCGAAAGCCCGGTGAACCAGAGGACCCCCGGCTTCTGGTGCTTGGCCGCGGCGCGGGCGCTCTTCGTCACCTCCAGCGACTGCCAGTGGATGTTGTCAGCGCGGCGCAGCCCATGCAAGATCATGCCGGCCCCGACCGTCGCATTGGTGATGCGGTCGATGAGGATGAACGCGCCGGTGGTGCGATTTTCGGCATAGGTGTCGAAGGCGATCGGGGCCTGGGTGGATAGATTGCAAACGCCGACTTCGTTGAGGTCGAGCGACTTGGCGGCCTGATGCGCGAATGAATTCACATCGACGCGGTACTTCAGTTCGGTAACGGTCGCGTTCGCCTGGTCTGTCTCGGTGCGGAAGATATAGGAACGTCCCGGCAGAAGCGGATGCTCGTCGAACCAGATGATGTTGGCCGTGAACTGGTCGGCGACGTGAGGCGGCGCCTCGGGCGCAACTAGCATATTGCCGCGCGAGACTTCGATCTCGTCTTCCAGGACGATGGTGACCGCCTGCCCTTCCACCGCCCGTTCGAGATCCCGGCCCTGCGCGACGATGCGCTTGACGCGCGATTGCTTGCCGGACTTCGCGACGACGATCTCGTCACCCGCTGCGATAGAGCCCGACGCGACCGTTCCCGCGAAGCCGCGGAAATCGAGATTCGGCCGGTTCACGTATTGGACAGGAAACCGGAACGGCTGTCCGGCCGCGGCATCGACCGCCACCGTTTCGAGATGGTCGATCAGGGTCGGGCCGGCATACCAGCCGGTCTGCGCTGACCGCCGCGAGACGTTGTCGCCGAAGCGCGCCGACATCGGGATCGGCACGATGGACGAGAAGCCGAGATCCTTGGCGAACTCCGTGTAGTCGGCGACGATCCTGGCGAACACATCACGGTCGAACCCAACCAGATCGATCTTGTTGACCGCAAGCACCACGTGGCGGATGCCGAGCAGCGAAGCGATGATCGAATGGCGGCGCGTCTGGCGCAGCACGCCCTGCCTGGCGTCGACCAGCACAATGGCGAGATCGGCGGTCGAGGCGCCCGTGGCCATATTGCGTGTATACTGTTCGTGGCCGGGTGTGTCGGCCACGATGAATTTTCGCTTGGGCGTGGCGAAGAAGCGGTAGGCGACGTCGATGGTGATGCCCTGCTCGCGCTCGGCTTCCAGCCCATCCATGAGCAATGCGAAATCGATGTCGTCGCCGGTCGTGCCGTGCTTCTTCGAATCGCGCTCGAGCGTCGCGAGCTGGTCCTCGAAAATCTGTTTGGTGTCGGACAGCAGGCGGCCGATCAGCGTCGACTTGCCGTCGTCGACCGAACCGCACGTCAGGAAGCGCAGCAGCGATTTCTGCTCATGGTCGGCGAGAAATCCATCGATCCCGACCACCGCACCGGCCGTTTTAGGCGACACACGATGCATTCAGAAATACCCTTCGCGCTTCTTTTTTTCCATCGAACCGGCCTCGTCCCGATCGATCAGCCGACCCTGGCGTTCCGAGGTTCGGGCGATCAGCATCTCGTTGACGATGCTTTCGAGATCGCCGGCGTCGGAATCGATCGCCCCCGTCAGCGGGTAGCAGCCGAGCGTCCTGAAACGGACCAGACGGTTCTCGATGACCTCGCCGGGCCGAAGCTTCATGCGGTCGTCGTCGCGCATGATCATCATGCCGTCGCGCTCGACCACCGGCCGCTTCTTGGCGAAATAAAGTGGCACGATCGGGATGTCCTCGCGCAATATGTATTGCCAGATGTCGAGTTCGGTCCAGTTGGACAGCGGGAAGACGCGGATCGATTCACCCGGCGAAATCCGGGTGTTGTAGATCTTCCACATTTCCGGACGCTGGTTCTTTGGATCCCAGACATGCTGCGCGTTGCGAAACGAGAAGATGCGCTCCTTGGCGCGCGACTTTTCCTCGTCGCGGCGGGCTCCGCCAAAGGCCGCGTCAAAACCGTATTTGTCGAGCGCCTGGCGCAGCCCCACCGTCTTCATGACATGGGTGTGGGTATTCGAGCCATGGTCGAAGGGATTGATGCCGTCGCGCACGCCGTCTTCGTTGACATGGACGAGAAGGTCGAAGCCCAGTTTCTCGGCCATGGAGTCGCGAAACTCGATCATCTCGCGAAACTTCCAGGTCGTGTCGACGTGAAGAAAAGGAAATGGCGGCTTGGCCGGATAGAAGGCCTTCATCGCCAGATGCAGCAGGACCGACGAATCCTTGCCTACCGAATAGAGCATCACCGGTTTGGCAAAGGTCGCGGCCACCTCGCGAAAAATATGGGTGGCCTCGGCCTCTAGGAGTTGCAGATGCGTCAAAGGGACATTCATGTCGGCACTTTCTGAACCAGCCTTTTGACGGCGAGCAAAGCACCGACCCTGCAGATCTACAACCATGATTTGACCGCTTCAAGGCGGGCCTAGCACCTGCTGCTGGCGCAGCGGCACTGAATGAGCAGGGGTCTTACAAACATTTCAGTAGCGCAACAACTGTAGAATTGACTGGACGCGATCGTGTCACAGGTGCAGCTGATGGCCATTAGTCGCCGTATTCTCCCGCAAAGGCTGGATTGATCAACGTGCCACTGCCGGCAGACTGATGAGCGGATCATCTGGCTGATGGTCTCAAGATCGTGTGGTGCGCCGCTGCACGGCCCATTCATTATTCTGTTCGAGGACCAACACCTATGTCCTGACGCTGACGATCCACGGCATGCGATCTGCCTTCTACAACCGCAATAAGCGCGAGAACGGCGTCACCGCATTTATGGAGCGTCTCGTCGAACGCGGTATGCACACCAACAACATCGTGGTTGCGAGCGCAACAAGGCGGCACCTATCATCTGGGCGATTCTGAGAACCAACACCCTGCTTCAGCCGCTCTCCGCCTGGCGCGCGCAAATAGCTTCAACTCCTGTTTCAACGTTTCAGCCGGATGCGGCAAACCTAGCTAGTTTCCGTCCACAAACGGCAACTTATTGATTTTGTTCAGTGCTTCGTAGCTTTGCGCGAGCAAGGCCCGGCGGTTTCAGG
>NZ_JAAKZF010000149.1 GCF_011045125.1 Allomesorhizobium camelthorni
GTAACGCGACCTTCAGGGCGCTCCTTCAAAGCTGCCCTTCGCGCATCGGCTCGAGTCGAACCTTCTCCTGCTGTTCGCTGGGGTAAGGTCTCGGCAAGCCACGACCCTTCTACGACGTTCCACTCGCTCTTGGGGAAGTTCGGCAAAAGGTTGAAGCGCGGACTTTGCTTTCACAGACCCAATGCTCCGCATCGGGACCAGAACTATGCCTGCAGGAGCTTAAGCAATTCCCTAGCGGCCGAGCTAGACGAGGAGGCATTCTGGCTGCTCGTCCTTGACTAGGAAGGGCACGACATCCGTCAGGTGTACGGCTTCCTCTTCGGTGTTGGTGAAGCCGGTAAATCGCCTTCCCTCGACGATAGGTTGACCCTGATTAGTCACCTTTTGCAGGACAGCGGGGGCATGACTCACTGCGACCGGCTTGCCCGAGTGTAGAAATCATCAATCTGCCGGATCAAATTCTCGTCATGGACAAGGTCTCACATGGGACCATGGCCGCCGGGATAGAAGACCGCTTCGAAACCGTCCGCTTTCACATCGCGAAGCTTTTGGTCTTCGCCAATACCTGCTGAGTAGTCTTTCTTGAAGCTTGAAGCGCGTCACCGCTTCTTTCTGTGTGTCCGGATCGTCGCTTTTGGGTCGATCGGCGACTGCCCTCCTTAAGGCGAGGTGAAGGTGGTCTCGGCGCCGCCGTCTTGAACACGCGTAGTAGGGCGCCGCGAACTCCTCCAGACAGAAACCGGTCGGTTTGCCCGTATTCGCGAACTAGTCATGCGACGTTAATACAATCAAGATTTTCATGGTCAGCCTCCGTTAGTTGCGGCATATTCAAGACTGGCATTGCCGGGTTACTCTTAAATTGGCACGGCTCAGCTCGCCGTGAGAGCGACGCAGCGACCGGCGCCGACGTAGTTGTTATTGGCGGTATTTGCGTGCGGACACCCACGCCAACCAATCCCAAGGTGTCGGCGACACCATCGTACAATGGACTGGACGTCATGTGGCGGTAGCGTTGCGGATCGCCATTGGTCAAAGGGAGAAGACACCATGGCCTTCACCATTAAAGTCAACGATCAGATGCATCGCGTGGATGTCGACGATGACACTCCTCTGTTGTGGGTGCTGCGCGACGTGCTTGGCATGACCGGCACGAAATTCGGCTGCGGCCTGGCGCTCTGCGGCGCCTGCACGGTGCATCTCGACGGCGTCGCCACCCGTTCCTGCGTCACGCCGATCGACAGCATCGGTGCGTCCGAGATCGTGACGATCGGCGCGACGGCGGTGGGTGCAAAGATCCAGAAGGCCTGGCTAGATCGGGAGGTCGTTCAGTGCGGCTACTGCCAGTCCGGCCAGATCATGTCTGCTGCGGAACTCCTCGCCACCAACCCCAATCCAACCGATGCCGACATCGACGATGCGATGTCCGGCAACATTTGCCGATGCGGGACCTACGCTCGCATTCGCGAGGCCATCAAGCAGGCTGCTGCGAGCTGAGAGGGAGGTAACCATGACAATCGACCAACAGGCGTCCCGAGCTTCCGGTCGGGGTGAACCGCCGTCGGCGAACACTCTCTCCAGGCGCAGCTTCCTCCGGGTCGGTGCCGCCGCGGGCGGAGGCCTGATGCTGAGTCTCAGCCTGCCGTTCGCAACCGGCGAAGCCGAAGCGGCCACCGACGATGTCTTCGCGCCCAACGCCTTCGTCCGCATCGGCAGTGACGGCAATATCATCCTGACCATGCCTTACGTCGAAATGGGGCAGGGCACCTACACGGCGATACCGATGCTGATCGCTGAAGAGCTGGAGGTGGACCTCAAACAGATCGAGCTGCAGCACGCTCCGCCCGATGAAAAGCTCTACGCCAATCCGTTGCTAGGCGTGCAGGCGACCGGCAATTCGAACGCGATCCGAGGAGCATGGGAGCCGCTGCGCCAGGCCGGTGCGACCGCGCGGATCATGCTGGTGGCCGCGGCCGCGAAACGCTGGAAAGTCGATCCGGCTGCCTGCCGCGCTGAACGCGGTGAAGTGGTTCACGCGGCGGGGCGACGTATCAGCTACGGCGAGCTTGCCGCCGATGCGGCCCGGATGCCGGTTCCCCCAAGCGTCGAGCTCAAGCGACCGCAGGATTTCAAGCTCATCGGCACCCCGGCGAAGCGTCTCGACACGCCGGCGAAGGTCAATGGGACGGCCCTCTACGGGATCGACGCCCGCCCGCCAGGCGTGAAGATCGCGACGCTTGCGCAGTCGCCGGTGTTTGGCGGCCGCGTAAAGAGCGTCGACGATGCCGCCGCCAAGGCCGTCAATGGCGTGCGCCAGATTGTACGGCTCGACGACGCCATCGCTGTAGTGGCCGATCACATGGGAGCTGCCAAGAAGGGGCTTGAGGCCCTGGTGATCGAATGGGACGACGGTCTACACGCCAAGCTCGACACGGGCGCGATCCTCGGCGAGCTGGAACAGGCAACGCTCAATCCGGGCGCAGTCGCGCAGAGCATTGGCGATGTCGACCGCGCGATGGCGGACGCCGTCACCAAGGTTGAAGCGACCTACCAGGTTCCGTTTCTTGCGCACGCGACGATGGAGCCGATGAACTGCACAGTTCATTTGCGTGAGGACGGCTGCGAAATCTGGGTCGGAAACCAGGCCCTCGCACGCGCGCAGGCGGCTGCGGCCGAGACTGCCGACCTGCCGTTGGAGAAGGTCGTCGTGCACAATCATCTAATCGGCGGCGGTTTCGGGCGAAGGCTCGAGGCCGATGGTGTCATTCGCGCGGTCGAGATTGCGAAATACGTAGACGGGCCGGTCAAGGTCGTGTGGACGCGCGAGGAGGATATTCAACATGACATGTATCGTCCCATGTTCTTCGACCGAATCTCAGCCGGTCTCGACGCAAAGGGGACGCCGGTCGCCTGGAACAATCGTTTTGCCGGATCCTCGATCATAGCGAGGTGGCTGCCGCCCGCGTTCAACAACGGTCTCGATCCCGACACTACCGAAGGCGCCATCCACCTTGTCTACGACCTCCCGAATCTACATGTGGAATACGTGCGGGTGGAACCGCCCGGCATTCCGACCGCCTTCTGGCGCAGCGTCGGGCCGTCGCACAATGTCTTCGTGACTGAAAGTTTCATGGATGAACTGGCGGCGGCGGCCAAGCGGGATCCGGTCGCCTACCGGCTCGCGCTCCTTGACAAGTCGCCGCGCGCCCAGGCGGTTCTGAAGCTCGCCGCCGACAAGGCCGGTTGGGGACAAGAGATCCCGGAGCGGGTCGGTCGGGGCGTCTCGGTCCAGAACGCATTTGCAACCTACATGGCTCAGGTCGCCGAGGTCGAAGTGGCGGAAGATGGCACAGTTCGCGTTCGGCGCGTTGTCTGCGCGGTCGATTGCGGCACCGTCGTCAATCCCGACACCATCCAGGCGCAGATCCAGAGCGCAGTCATGTTCGGTATCACCGCGGCGCTTTATGGTGACATCACGCTAAAGGACGGTCGGGTCGAGCAGACCAACTTCGACAGCTATCAAATCCTGCGGATGGACGAGGCGCCAGCTGTTGAGGTGCACATCGTTCAGAGTTCCGAAGCGCCGGGCGGAATGGGCGAGGCCGGGACTTCGTGCATCGTCCCTGCCGTGACCAATGCGATCTTCGCGGCTACGGGTAAGCGCCTGCGAACGCTGCCCGTTGATCCCTCCACGTTGCAGCAGCCGGGCTGAATCGGACTGAATTGTTGCTCTCGGCAGCAAATGACGACGCAAGAACATGGTCGAGCAGCGCGACCGCTGCGATTCTCGGCGCGGCATTTCGAAATCCTGATGGCATCTGCGAAAAGTCAAGGAGCGAGGCCAACATCGGGCTCGCTCAGCGGGGAGAACTCGCAGGATTTTGTGACCGCGCGTTCTGCCAATCCGGAGCTTCAGGATGACGCGAAGGAACAGCCGCTTATGTCGCTCGATGCTCGTTCCAGTCCAGGAGACGTACGGCAGGAAACCACCCCCAGCCGGACCTTCCCGAGCCTCATCAGGCAATCTGAAGGCCGAACGCACCAACCGACCACGTGCGCCAGGAGCCGACTTTCCCGGAGCTTCTCAATAGCGGCCGTCCAGACGGGGCCAGCGCGACTCGGCTGATCAAGTTCCGTCAACCGATTGCCAATGCATTTCCGCAAGGAACGGTGTGTTGAGGTCGAAAAGGAGATCGGTCGGTCGCAGAGGGAATGCGCTGGTACGCGTTTTCCAGTCGAAGGCGCCGCCGAAGGATTCTACATCTTCCTCGGACTGCAATGTGTCCCCGGCGGTGACCCGTTCCCTCCAGAGCACCGTAACAAGCAGATGTGCGTCCTCCTAGTCGCCCACGACGGCGAGGGTGGCAAAGCGGCCGTCAACGCCATCCGCGCGGCGCTTCCGAAGCCGCTCCTTCATTCCGCAGGGACAGGCACTGTCACATTATCTTTCACGAGTTCCATAGCGACGAACGAGTGCGTTTGGCGGACGTTAGGCAATTTGCCGATCCGGTGGCCCAGCACCGCGCGATAATGTGAGATGTCGTGGGTCCTGACCTTGAGCAGATAGTCGAAGTTCCCCGCTATCATCAGGCAGCTCTGCACTTCCGGGATAAGGCGCACGGCGTCGTTGAAGCGATCGAGCGCGTCATCACTCGTCTTGTCCAGCGTCACCATGACGATCAGGACATGGCCGGCCCCGAGCTGACTGGGGTCCAGATCGGCGCGATAGCCGCGGATGATGCCCGCCTGCTCCAGCCGCTTCACGCGCTGAGCGCACGGGGTCTTGGTGAGATTTACCCGGTTGGCCAGTTCGACGATGGGCAGGCGGCCATGCTCCTGCAGCTCGCGCAGAATGCTGCGGTCAATGCGATCCAGCTTCATTAGCCATTTTTCCTATAAGATTGCTGATTTCAGGATATAATACGCTACAATTCTTCATATTTGGAGCCATGTCCTAGCCATATTGCCTGATATTAGAGTTAGGAAGGCTGAAAATAAATTGCCGGACTAAGCAATTTGACTGTCCCGACCTGCCGATCCATCGGCTGGCGCTTTCCGGTCGGGGTTTTGCGGAATCCGGCGACGAAGGGGAAAATGGATGTCTGACATCTATATTGTCGGTTTTGATGGAACCGACGCCTCGCACCGGGCAGCCGCGCTGGCGTCCGGCCTTGCGAAAACGTCGCGTGCACGGGTGCATCTCGTGTACGTGCTGGAATGGTCGCCCTATAGCTTCCTGACGCAGGAAGAGCTCGCCGAGCGCCACAAGCGACGCGAGGAGGAGTTGAAGCGGGCGGCAGAAATCGTCGAGCCGGTGGCGAAGGACCTTGCCGCCGGGGGAGTTCAGGTAACGAGCGAGGTCCGCTACGGCCATGCTGGTGAACTCTTCTGCCAGATCGCCGAGAAGCTGGCGGCGCGCCAGATCTTCATCGGCCGCAAAGGCTCGCGTTCGCTGGCCGATCGGCTTCTGGGCGGGCTGGCGATTACGCTTGTCCAGGCATCACCCGTACCCGTGACGGTGGTGCCGTAGCGCTCGTGTTTTCGGGGCGTCGCCCCAACCATTTCTCGAAAAGGTTCTGAACCGATGAAAAAGCTGTTCTTCACGGCGGCCTTTGGCCTGCCGTTCGTACCCGCGCATGCGTTGGCCGGGCTCGACGAGACGATCAACAACGCCGTTGCGCCTATCTCGAACGTGATTGCTTCGACTATATTCTATTCTGTGCCGGTGGCCGGCACAGAATTCCCGCTGATCGTCGGCTGGCTGGTGATCGCTGCGGCAATCTTCACCGTCTATTTCGGCTTCATCCAGCTCCGCGCCTTCGGCCATGCGATATCGCTGGTCAAGGGTGACTATTCCAATTCGGAGGATGCCGGCGAGGTGTCGCATTTCCAGGCTTTGGCGACCGCCCTTTCGGGCACGGTCGGGCTGGGCAACATCGCCGGCGTGGCGGTTGCCGTCTCGATCGGCGGAGCAGGCGCCACCTTCTGGATGATCCTGGCCGGCTTCCTCGGCATGGCCTCGAAGTTCACCGAATGCACGCTGGGCGTCAAATACCGCAACGAATTGCCGGATGGGACCATCTCCGGCGGGCCCATGTATTACCTTTCGAAGGGCCTGGCGGAAAAGGGCCGAGCGGGGCTAGGTCGGTTCCTCGCCGTGTTCTTCTCCATCTGCTGTGTTGGCGGCGCACTTGGCGGTGGCAACATGTTCCAGGCCAACCAGGCCTTCCAGCAGGTGGTCAACGTGACCGGCGGGGCAACAAGCCCGCTTTCCGGCTACGGATGGCTGTTCGGCCTGGTAATGGCCGTCCTGGTCGGCTCCGTGATCATCGGCGGCATCAAGTCGATAGCCCGCGTGACCGAGAAGATCGTGCCGTTCATGGGAATCCTCTATGTCGGCTCGGCGCTCGTCATCATCGCCGTGAACATCACCAACATCGGTTGGGCCTTCGGTCAGATCATCGGCGGCGCCTTCTCGGCGGAAGGCATCGCCGGCGGCGCGATCGGCGCGCTGATCCAGGGTTTCCGGAGAGCAGCCTTCTCCAACGAAGCGGGTATCGGCTCGGCGGCCATCGCGCATTCGGCCGTGCGCACCAAGGAGCCGACAACCGAGGGCGTGGTCTCGCTGCTCGAGCCCTTCATCGACACGGTGGTCATCTGCACCATGACCGCACTCGTCATCATCTTTACCGGTGTGATCGACACCGGACTGACCGGCGTAGAACTCACGTCTGCGGCCTTCGGCTCAGTCTCGGGCTTCTTTCCCTACATCCTGGCGCTGGCGGTGCTGCTCTTTGCGTTTTCGACCATGTTGTCCTGGTCCTACTACGGCCTGAAAGCCTGGACCTACCTGATGGGCGAAGGGCAGGCGACAGAGATCGTTTTCAAGCTGATCTTCTGCATCTTTGTGGTGATCGGCGCCTCGATGAGTCTCGGCCCTGTCATCGACTTCTCCGACTCCATGATCTTTGCCATGTCGCTCGCCAACATCGTCGGCCTCTACATCCTTATGCCGGTCGTGAAACAGGAGGTAGAGCAGTACTTCGCCAAGCTACGCTCAGGAGAGATCCGGAAGGTTACGGCGATCGCATAAAATGGGAGAACACGGCATGGCTGCGGCGTCCGGAGCCGTGGCCATGCACAGTTGTACCGCCGGTGTGAATCGGCATCTTGCATCCCACCATTTGCAATGAATCAACTGAATAAGCCGCCGATCGGCACCGAGACCCCCTCCGATTCACACCAATTGCCGATCTTCCCGGCGCTTCTCCAGGCCACCCTTCACGGCGTGGCTTGAATCAGACCCGAAGCTGCCACTCGACGATAGCTCGGAAGTACGCGCGTTCTTTGCATCACGGACAGCCCGACGAGCCCGCTCACTCGCTATGCCGACGAAGTTTTGTTCGCGCAGGCAAAACGTAGACTGCTACCCAATTCGGCAACCTCCGCCTTCGCGCTGGTTGAGGGGCTCGTTGCGGCCGTTGCCGACCAACGGTCCAAAGGCGCTGATGTCTACCTGCATCTGGGTTTTGAGGGTTGATGGACAAGCTCCGCGCCGCTCGCTCGCTACAGCGCTGTTGAGGGCCCGCTCACGGGGGCAAACGGGCTGTTCGAATGACAACTGCGGGCCAGCCATCCGCGTTGTTGCACTGAAGGGCCGCTTTCGAGACGCAAAACTCGGCCCGCAAATGTCCGAAAA
>NZ_JAAKZF010000015.1 GCF_011045125.1 Allomesorhizobium camelthorni
GAATACGGAAGCTGCGCCGGCGAGCTAATCAGGTAGCGCCTCAGTAAGGGTATACCTAAAAGACAGGCGCATAAGCAGTGCGGTGACCGCCTCAAGAGAACAGACCGTGAAAAGAGTGGAACCAATTAATAGGTGGCAAATTGAACCCGCATGAGACGGCAAGGGCATCACGCTAGGGCATCCCGATTGGTCCGGCAGCAGTTAGGCAATCTCCAATCGCACCCGAGCTTTGCCGTGCCTAATCAGGCGCCTGCCGAACACCGGCGCAAACTTCAAGAATTGGAGCGGGCGGAGCGAAAAGCAGACCTTCGTGGCGGGGATCACCTGCCCCGCTCCTCAAACAGGGAGGCACGATCGGTGAAGGACGACCCGCTAAAGACGGCAGAGTATCAGGATGGCGATGTCACCATACTCTCAAGAGCGCCGCTAATTGGGACATTGGAGCTAACGGATAACGATGGCGAGCCCATCAAACTGCAACTGGATCGACGGAACGCCGAAGCCTTGATGGCAGGATTAACAAAATTTCTCCTGAACGGGGAGGGCGAGGACGCACCGATGGCGGCTGATCGCGACGCTTCAGGATAAGGATTGACGCCATCCTAAAGCCTTTGTGAGGGATTCTGTCGCAAGCAGCTCCCCTAGGGCGGCGCGGCCGGTAATCTGTCGTGGCGTCATGTTTAGGGTGTCAGCACCCGCTCGTTCATCGAAAACGACCGTGCAGCCTAGCGCGATGGCAATCTCAGATATCGCTTCTGCCATCTCCTCGTCAGGCGTGACAAAATCCCCCGAGATTGTCCGGAGTTCTTCGATCGCCTTGGAGGTCGACAGTAACGACCCTACGCATCTGCTATGGGCGCAAGCCTTCACGACGGAAATTAGATCGGCTCCATCATAGTGCTTGTTGTCCATGACGGCTCTCCGTTTAGTCGAGCCCCTTCGATCCACTCAACCTTTTGCTTGCGGAAAGAGTTCCATAGCGCCTGAGCCGAGCATCGCCATCGGACCGGTTCCTGGGTTCCTGATGGGCCTCCCGCGTTAGGTCGATGGATCGATGTCGCAATACCGGTTCTCTCTGGTTATGCTTGCCGATCACAATGCGTGCGCCATAACGGTTGTGTGGAAATGGATTTTCGCAATGCCGTCGATGAAGCGCTGGTGTGGGCCCGCGGTTGGTTCGACTATGGCGGCGCACCCTGGTTCTTCTATCAGATCAGTATCATCGTTGGGCTTTTTCTGGCGGCAAAGCTCGCTGCAAGTCGCATCGAACCGCTTCTGGAAACCCGGGCGCGCCAGATCAAAGGACACCCCGGGTTGCTGCGGGTCGTAGTTGCGCTATTGCGGCGCATCGACTGGCTTGTTTTCACGGTCTTTCTGCTTGCTGCTCTCATCTTATTGCGTGGCGTCACTTGGCCGAGCCGAAGTTATATCATTTCCATCGCGTTATCGCTCTCCCTAGCGTGGCTGTTCGCCTCCGTGCTCTCGCGCATCATCCGCAATCGGCTGGCAGCGCGCACTCTTGGCTGGCTTGCCTGGATCTATGCGGCCTTTGTTATCCTTGGCATTAACGACGACGCGGCGGCATTCCTAGATTACTTCGCTTTGCCTTTGGGCCAGATTCGCCTGTCGGCTCTCACGGTGTTGAAGGCGACACTGCTGCTGACCGCGACCGTCTGGCTCGCTGTCGTTGTTGGCAGGTATCTCGACGAGCGCGTTCAGAGTTCGGAAGAACTCACACCCTCGATCCGCGTCCTGATAGGCAAGTTCGCAAAAATCGGACTTGTGCTGTTCGCCGGTTCGGTTGCGCTTTCTTCCGTTGGTGTTGATCTCACGGCATTGACGGTGTTTTCCGGCGCCATCGGCCTTGGCGTCGGTTTTGGACTGCAAAAGGTCGTTTCGAATTTTATCTCCGGCGTGATTATCCTGCTCGACAAGTCCATCAAGCCGGGGGACACGATTTCGCTCGAAGATACCTTCGGATGGATACGCGACCTGCGGGCCCGCTTTGTCTCAGTGGTGACGCGGGACGGCCGCGAATACCTGATCCCGAACGAGGACTTCATCACCCAGCGGGTGATCAACTGGACATTTCGCGACGACCTTGTGCGGCTCGACGTGGAATTCGGTGTTTCCTATGACGCGGACCCACATAAGGTCAGCCAGCTAGCGATACAGGCTGCCTTGACCGTCCCGCGAGTGGAGGCGGATCGACGGCCGGTCTGCTGGCTTACGGCCTTCGGCGAATCTTCGCTGGATTTCGTCCTGCGCTTCTGGGTCCATGAGCCACAGCAGGGCCTGACCAACGTGCGCGGAAAAGTGCTGCTCGCGCTGTGGGATACGTTCAAGGAGAACGGAGTTGGCATCCCCTTCCCGCACCGTGAGATTATCATGAAGCAGGGCTTCCAATCTCGACCGGTTAACACTGGCTAATGTGGCGGGAATTCACGTCGATGGAAGCGCATGAGTGCCAAAACGCTCAGCCATTCGCCACAAACAGGAGAAACCTCGGAACCACTGGTTGGCTTACTGGGCTTGTCTGGAGAGCGCCGCCAAGTTCGTCAAACTCTTGGGATCAGTGGTGAGCTTAGGTGACTCGAACACCTGACCCCATCATTGCGAATGTCGGGTTCGCAACTGATAGTGGACATTGCCCGGTGCCGTTGCAACTTCCGCTTCTGGCGCTGTCTGCCGGTTCCGATGGGCAAAACGGACGGTAGCTTTCACTCTCACAGCCGAAATTCAAACGGGGACACTAGCGGCAATCGCGCCGGCTTGACCGGACAGCGGAACGTTTTACCGATGCCGAAGTTTGTTGACGCCCTCGTCAGTTTCGAAAATCAAATCTGGAGTCTCGATGCGGATCCGAGCCGGCTACAATCTGAGCTTCGAATGCCAGGCAGTCACGCCGATGTTGCTTGTCCTCGAAATTCATCCCTCGCGACGCATCGATTTGCTAACGGAACAGATCATCAGCTTCGATCGCCCGATCGAGTCCCGCGGCTATATTGACGGCTTCGGAAACGCCTGCACACGCATCGAGGCGCCCGTGGGCTTGACCACGATCTCGACCGACTTCGAGATCTATGACAGCGGCAAGCCGGATGTCGTCGCCGCGGATGCGGTCCAGCATGATATCAAGGACCTGCCGGATGACGTGCTCGTCTTCCTTCTCGGCAGCCGCTATTGCGACACTGATCGCCTCGGGGATTTCGCTTGGGCAAACTTCGCCAACACGCCGCCGGGATGGCCTCGCGTCCAGGCAATCTGCGATTTTGTCCACACCCACATCGCGTTCAACTACCAGAACGCCGATCCTCTAAGGACGGCACATGGTGGATATACCGACAGGACCGGCGTGTGCCGCGATTTCGCGCACCTTGCAATCACACTGTGCCGGTGCATGAACATTCCAGCCCGCTACTGCACCGGCTATCTCGGCGACATCGGTGTCCCGCCGGTGCCGGACCCAATGGATTTCAGCGCCTGGTTCGAAGTTTATCTCGGCGGGCATTGGTTCACCTTCGATGCGCGTCATAACAAGCCCCGTATCGGCCGAATCCTGATGGCAACGGGCCGCGATGCGACTGACGTCGCGCTTTCCACGAGCTTTGGCGCCTCGAGGCTGGCTGGGTTCGAGGTGATCACGGAAGAGATCATGCCTGGCGTCGACGGCTAGAGTAGCGCTCAGCGACTTGTGCCGCCGACGCCCGACTTCATCGGCGCCCTCGGGCCGCTCTTGAACGGTATTGTTCGTTGGCGCGGGCTCCCAGCCGAACACGCTCCGGCCGCCGAGCAGGTGAGATTGGTCGAGCTCCCCAGCGACGATCTCCTTCAGGCTTGGCCCCGTGGTATAGCGTTCCAACCGCCGCGACTGGTCGTCAAGACGCTTCAGCGCCCGCAGTTCCTCATCTCGCCCAAGCTTAGCCTTGTGGACCGCCGACTTGAGAACGCCGATAGTCTCGTCATACACTTTGAGCGGCACCGGAAACGGGTGCCGGTCCTTACCGCCATGCGCTAACGAAAACCGCGCTGGATCGGAAAAACGGCAGGGCGCGCCGTGGACAACCTCCGCAACCAGGGCAAGCGCACGCGCGGTCCTTGCACCAACGCCGGGCACGAGCAGCAATTCTGAGAAATCCGAAGGTCCACTTTCGACAGCTGCGGCGATGTTGCCGTGCAACCGCCGCATGATGACATCGCTTTCGCGAACATCATGGTGCGCGGGCATCACCAAGTGAGGAAGGAGCGGTTGATCCGTCTTGGGTTTGGCCTTCTCCTGAACAGCGGCGAACTCGCCGACTATGCGATCGGGGCCGAGAGACTGGAGGAGATCGAGTTGGCCCTTCCGCGAGGCCTCCGCCCGGTAATCGGTGAGGTTGACGATTTCGCCCTGGGCTTCTCCTTCAATTGCCGCGTGCGGCGCTTCAACGAAGTTTTTCAACCCCTCAGAGAGCCAGTGATAGCGACGCGCCTGCCTGCTCTCCCCGTTCATGCCTTGCTGCACGACGGTCCAATTGCCCTCATCGGTGACGATAAAACCGTGGAGATAGAGGTCAAATCCATCCTGCACGGCCGCGCTGTCGACTTTCGCCACAAGCCGGCTTGCCGTTGCAAGGCTCCCTCCGTCGAAGCCGATTCGCTCGCCGATCGAGACCAATTCATGTGGCGTCTTTCGTGAATGCGCGCCCCGACCGCCGCAGACATGGATGCCCAATTCTTTGGACAGGGGAGAAAGGCCACGCTTCAACGCGCCGATGACGCTGGTGGTAATGCCTGACGAGTGCCAATCCATTCCCATCACGGCGCCGAAGGACTGAAACCAGAAGGGATGCGCCAGCCGGCGCAGCAGTTCGTCGCGGCCATAGTGGTGGATGATAGCCTCGCACATGACAGCGCCGAGACGTGTCATCCGGTCGCCGAGCCATTTCGGAACCCGTCCACCGTGGAGCGGCAGATCCGCACTTCCGCTTCGCTGTGCCACTCTGAAATCGCCTATTTTTAGCTGGGCACCCTTGCCCAAACGGGTCCAGCCACACATTCGGAAATCCTGACTGTTAGTGAACAAAAAAGGAACAAAAGAGTCAAGCTGCTGCCGAGGAGGGTGAGCACTGCGAAAACCCAGCACTCGCCGATGGCCTTCGCGTGATGTGCGACATGCTCGCGGCGGCGTCTTGCATCGTCAACACTTGTGCGAGCAAGGTATGGGCAAGTTGGGAGAAGACCATTGCGGTGCAAGAACGAGGCCCCGGCGATGCTCTGCCGGGGCCACCCCTCCGCCCAAGCGGTTATGCGGCTTGTTGCAATGCGCGTTCGTTCACACCGCCCTCGCCAAGAGCGGAGAGCGCTTCGTCTGTTGCTGTTTCTTCATCGAGCGTGGCCTTGAGGAGTTCGACCGCTTCGGGTTTTCCAAGCTGTTCCGCCCACGCGATGAGGGTCCCATAGCGGGCGATCTCGTAATGCTCAACTGCTTGGGCCGCTGCGACCAAGCCAGCGTCCAGGGCCGGAGCGCCCTTGTATTCTTCGAGGATATCCGAGCCTTCCTCTAGGATGCCGTCAATTGCCGGGCAGGTCTTGCCACGGGCGGACTTGCCAAAGAGTTCAAAGACTTGGTCGAGACGTTCGACCTGGCCCTCGGTTTCGGCCCGGTGTTTCTCGAACGCCGCCGTCACCTCTTCGGATTCCGCGCCCTTCGCCATTTTCGGTAGTGCCCTCAAGATCTTCTTCTCGGCGTAATACAGGTCCTTCAAGCCGTCGAGGAATAGGTCTTCCAGGCTCTTCGTTTCCGTTTTTGCGGTCTTCTTCGTGGTTGCCATTGTGGTCGGTCTCCGGGTTGGTAGAAGCCTCGCCATGTCGGAGGCTGCTGATAACCCGCCGCTCCAATACTTGTTCCCATCATTTCGGGGTATCAAGCGGTCGGCCGTCCATCAACTTCCCGATGCCCTTCTCCAGGGGGCCGACCTCATCCTCTACCTCATCAAGCTTGACCTGCGCCGACCTTGCGTCTTTGCGGAACGCCTTGGCCAAATCAGGCGCCGACCTCTGCGGCTCGCCGAGGACGCGCGGCTTGTAGATATGCTCCTTCGCCCATTGGCGAATGAAGGCCAGGCCCTTGAAGCTCACGCGGTGTTCCCTTTCGGCGCCGCAACGGTCAACTCGTCGGTGATCGCTTGCTCTATGTCGACTACGACCGCTTCAAGTTCCTCGAGCGGAACGCCTGCTTTCTTGGCGTCGGTCGCACATTTTTTTGCGAGGATCGGCGCCGACTTCTGCGGCGCCTTGAGGTGCCGGTCGGTAACTTTGGCATCGAGCCAACTATCCATGAAGTCTTCTGCGCGTTTGCTCATTTGGTGCCTTCCAGCGATTTCCTTAGCGGTCAATCGACACAACGCGATGCTGTGCAAAAGGATGCTGGGAAGTGGTCACGATGCGAACGGCTGGGCATGACGGAACGCCTGCCCCAGCGTGAGCCATGTCCAGGCTGCGAACCATTCTACACAAGAACGAGCGTCGACGCAGGCGGCGAGGCCGCAGCGACTCTTCCGGAGCGTGCTCAGAGCTTTACAGTGTCACTGATTGAGAAATATCGGACGATTGCGGTGCGGTTTTCGAGCTAAGCACCTGTTCGCGCAATGCTTCCCAAGTTGCGGGTTGGTTTCTCGGTTACGCTGACGAGCGAGTCAACCATCTGTAACCTGACACATGCGATCGACTACTGGCGGGCGGCGGCTGCCATGCTCGACCAGGAATTCCGGGGCCTAACTAGACGCCGGCGAAACAATCGATGCGACCATTGTCAATTCCGCTTCTACCCGAACCAATAACGAAGACCACGATTGACGTAAGCATTGCAATAGATCGGAAACGGCCCTGGCGGCGTCTCGCGTAAAATTCGGTGCGCCAGCTTATTCAGACAGCCGCCCGCTACGATGGCCCATCATCATCCGGCCTGCATACATCGTGGGAGCGCGCTTGCCGGGAAGGTTGGCTTCCAGGACAAGTTGCTCGACGAAGCCTTGATTCATTTCGAATTCGACGCACTCATCGAGCTTGTCGACAATCCAAACCGCGTAATTCTCGGATTCCTTCCGCTTGTATCCCGAATCATCCAACGGAATAGTAATTTCAGGGGCAACCGGCAGCAGCATTATTTTTGGTTTTGGTAGGTCATATGTATGACCTTCGTAAGCGTATCCGACAATTATCCCGCACGACAATTGTTTTCTTAGATCAATTTTTCCAATAGTTTCAGTTTTGTTCTTTAAAGCAATAACAATTGTCCCAAGTTTTTTGGTATCTACTTTCAAATGATAAGTGATTGTAATTGGAATTTGTGGAATTGTTGCCTTCAAGCTTTCCATCAGTTCTCCAAATTTCTCCTTCGTGTTACTACGCCCCATCAAATTGTTGAAGAGCGCTAACTCATCATCGTTCAGTTCGCCCAGGGCCTCAGACTCTATGCTGATGCCGGTGTCCTCTAGGGCTGCTGGTTGTCCAGGCACGCCCAGTCCCGTTTCGGCGCGTATCCCATAGAGCCTAACCTGCGTTGCATTGTATGCGCCCGCAGGAAACGTCAATGTGGGGCGGTGAAAGTCGTCGCTCATTTTCCCTTCTCCCATGTTTGAAAACGTTCAGTTCATAAAATTTCTCGCCAGCGGAAATTCTCTTCGAATTTTGCCCCCAGCATCGGGTTCAGCTGATCGCTTGCATTGATCAACGCCTCCGCGGCATTCTCGAACGTCAGACTATCTGCATCGAGACGAGGCCAGGCCTGCGCTAAAGCCAGCGCTACGTCATCCCTCGCCTGGGCCAGCGCGCTCTTGAACAGGAAAGGGCGAGCGCGAAAACCACGAGCCGTGAAATCCGAAATGCGGTGCATTGCGGCTTCGTCGACATTCTCTATGTCGATCTCCAGGAGCCGTTCGTCGGCCAAGCCGTCACGGACGAGCCCTGCGTGATAGAGATCGACGATCGTATCAAACAACGCGCCCGTGAACGGCCGCGACCGGTCATGGATTTCGTCAGTCACCTCCGACAGCCGACGGGCATTGCTGGCGAGGCGGATCTGCCGATCTCCAGTCAGTTCAGCGATCCGATTAAGTTCGTTCAGGACTAGAAGATTGCCGCTGCAGTTGCGCAGCAGCCGATCAAGACCGCTGTCGAAATGCAGGAACGACAGAAGCGAAATAAGATCGGCGCTTGCCTCATGAAACGGCGCGTAATCTCCACGGCCAAGACCGTCGATCGGCGTGCCGAAAAGCGAAAACAAAATAGCATGACCAATCTCGTGCGCGATTACATCGAAATTGAGCGCATACGGATAAGTCCGGCCATCCGGCCCGCGATCTTGCCCCAGCTCTAGGTAGCCGTAGCCCGACTGTGCATTATCCCATTCGACCCAGGGGATGATTTCGAGTCGTTCGTAGGTATCGGCGAAGTGCCAGACGATCGGGCGGCCGAGATAACTCTCCCAGATATCCAGAACACGGCTGACGGATGCAAAGGCGTGGGCTGCCAGGAATTGACGGGAATTTAGCGGTATCTGGTCGAAATGGCCGTCGAAAGCCGCTTGCGCAGGTGGAAAGATCTCGCCGACGAATGGCGGCAGATAAGGATATTCGTAGGGTTCCTTGTCGAGGAGCGGATCACGGACATAGAGGCGGTGATCTTCGGGACCGGTGAGCAGCCGGTCGGGCGGAGTCGAGATCCACACCGTCTCGGGCGTGCCATATCCGGCAATATGTGGCACTTGCGGGAAGATACGGAAACGTGTTCCGAGGCCCTGGCTCTCGAGCCCAGTCTGATCGAGCGTTTCGAATTGCCCGCGTCCCCACATAATACACACACTATCATTCGTCTTACGTTAGGTAAACTGTGCTTCAGTCTCGAAATACGTCAGAGACTTAACCCTGCATCTTCGAGGTCACGCGTAAAGACAGCCGTCAGGGTCAAGCTCGCCAGCTCGGGCTGCCGTCGAAAATCTTCCCTCTGCAACAGTCGGAGCGCGTCAATCGCGTCCTTTTTCTTTTGCTGGACAAAGACGGAGGCGAGGATCGCGCGACATTCCTTGGCAAAAAATTCGTGCCCCTCCCTCAAAGCGTCATCGACCACTCTCACGAGTGTGCGATCACGAAAATTGAGGCGATTTGCGGCGCGATCGAGGCTCGCCCGAAGGTTAGCCGAAAGCAGGCGCTGACGGTAGGCTGAGCGAACCGTCATCCGCAGATCGATCATCGCTTGTGTCAGCGGCGCGAAGTTCAGTTCGGCAGGCCCGTGCAGCACGGCGACCGCATCGTCCCTGGCGAATGCGAATCTCCGATACCAGCGATAGACGAGGCCCACGCCCTGCATGTGGGGGAACAGTTCCGCGGCACGCAAGGCGCCCATGCTGGCCGCACCAATGACCGGAATGCCGAGGCTGAGCGCCCAAAGTATTTCCTTGTGCCTGACAGCGGGCTCCGTCTGAAAGCTGCCGTCAATGAGGAGGATCGCGGCTGGATCGAAGTGCTGCACCGCCCACACGATCGAGCCTTGTGCTGCCGGCGGCAGGCAAATCCCCTCGAACGTCTCATGCGCCTCCGCATGAGATATTGTCGGACCGGTGAAAACCAGCTTTGGTCGCATTTAGCTCAACTCTCCAGGAGCGGAAGCAAATCGGGAATGATGATCCTGACGACTGACAGGTCGGTCAGGGGTGTGACATCAAGCCGGACCACATTCACGGCGGCAATCCCGCTTTGTCCAAGCATACGCAAAATATTGGGCAGCCGCCCGCCTGCCTTTGCGTCTATCCGTTTCGCAAGCATGGAAGTTCCGGCTGCCGCGGCCTTCGGTAATGAGCCGCCGATGCGTCGCGATCTTCTGCCAGTCAGGAAACTTCGGGTAGAACGCGCGTGTCATGTCGTCTCGAGCACCCGAAATAGCCGCCAGCCGGGACTGCGCCGCCTCGTAAATGGCATGAGAAACCGCGGCTGCTGGATCGAGGCTTGCAGCCGAGCCGACCGCGGGGTGCGGCAGGAGCGCCGTTTCTGCTGCGCCATCCTCCATCAGATGGCAGCAAATGACCGGAATTCCAGTTGGCGACGGCGCCTCCCAGAGGCCAACGAGCAGTCCTCTGTCTCTCAACCGCCCCAGAAGCTCGCAAACTGACTTATCGTCGATAGTCTCCAGGTCGACGCGGCACCTCTGGAAAAAGCCGTGGGTCCGGTTCGCCCGCGCAATAGCATCCCGCTCCACGCACTCGAGAATGCCATGCAGGATCGCATCACTTTCGACGAAAGCTGCCGCCAGACCCGTCGTCGAAGCGGCGAACGTCCCGTCATGGGGCTGTGGTGGAAACGTGTAAGCCGTATGCACGAGTTCGAGCGGAACCATGTCCCGGCTGCCATTGAGAAGATTTTCAGCCACCACCCATGTCAATGCCTGGTCGCGCCAGTCCGAAGCGGCGCCATCCTGGAGGTGAGCCGCGAAACGATCCGGCGGAATTTCGAGCGAATTGGCCGAGGCGGTGACCGCATCGTAATGACGCATGCGCTCGGCAAAGCACCCCTCGGCGGACTCCAGAATGGCAGAGATCGCTGCTTCGGCGATGGTGCCGCCCTTGCCTTGCGAAACCGCGTTAGAGAGGGAAAAGGGCCTCACCACCTGCACCACGGGGATGCCGACACGGTCGAGCCCGGTGATGTCGGCGACCCGCGTTATGCCCAAGGCTTCGCGCATCGCCATCAGCCGCGCCAGCGCCTGGGCGGGGGGCGGGCCCGATCGTTGATACCTCTCAGGAGGGATTGCTGTGGCGATCGTATTCAGGGTCACTTGGAAGGCTGGCCCCGCGGCATCGGCTCCGGATTGACGACCAGCACCTCGCCAGGCTCGAGAGCAGACTTGGCACGGTCGACGCGGTCGCGGTAGCGCGAGGCCAATTCTCTAGACAGTCCAAACGAGACAAGCATGTCATATGCGGCGAGCAGGATGGGCACAGCGTTCTGTTCCGAGGCGATGGCCAGGCTGTCCGCGAGGGCGTCCAAGACTTCGCTGTCAGGGGCGTGTTGAAACATCAGGCGCGCCCGGCGGCGGTGAAGCTCCGCAAGCCAATAACGGTGACCGCTCTTCTCAGCTTCCGAGGCCGCCGTGGACAGCAAATCCAGTGCTTCGTCAACATCGCCTGTATGTTCTAAGAGCTCGGCAAGCATCCCGCAATAAACCGGATAATCCTCGGGCGTCTGCAGTTCGGCGTGGACGGCAAGGCCCTGCCGAATCATCTCCTTGCCCTGCTCGATATGCCCGGAATTTCCTTCACACCAACCTTCGAAAATTTCGGCCGTTGCAGCGAGGGACGGCAGGTGGTGGCCTTCGGTCAATTGGCGTATGTCGGCGATGACCGTTCGCAGCGCGGCAAAATCGCGGCGGTAGCAATAGAGCATTGCCTCGTTGTTGTAAGCATGCGCGATGCTGCCAGCGTGTCCGGTCTGTTGCGCCCAACGCCTGGCTTCAGACAAAGAGTGGATCGCGCTTGACGTCCGCCCAATGAACCACTGCGACAAACCCCTGTGTGAAAGACCGCAGACCTTTGCGTCATGTCCGCCGAACAACGACACGTTCTCCTTCCCTTGGCCGGTCCGATAGAGGAAGAGCCCTGTGTCCACCGCCGCAATGCAGCTTTCATGCCGCCCCAGGTAAAAATCGATAGCCCATACGCAATGTCTTGCCTGGAGTTGAACCTCCGGATCGTCGACGTCCTTCAAGTCATTGAGCACGGCCTGCGCACGCACGCCATTGACATCCGTCCCCGTAAACCACCAGCCCCAAAATAGGGGGAACCATCTCGCGCGTTCAGCCAAGGGCCGCTTCCGCGCTATCTCTACCCCGTCCTCGTAGAGTTTGCGCGCTGGGAAAGAACTTGGACCCTCGGTGCTTGTCAGAACTGGACCAAGCGCAGCCATCGCCGAAAGTCGAAGAGTTTCTTGTTTGTCGGGCTCGCCGATCTGCATGCAAAGTGCCAGGGCATGCTCCAAGAGATGTTGCGCCTCCACCATTGCCGACCGGGCATAGCTTTCGGTGCCCGCGGCCACGAGCAGATCGATCGCGCTTTCCAGCATCCCAGCCCTCTCGGCACGTTCGGCCAGCGCGACAGTTCCGATCCATGGCGCAATATTGCGGTCTCGAGTAAGCGCGGCAAATAGCCGACGGTGGAAGGCCTGCCTTCTCGTGCGCAGCAGGGAATTATAGATGGTCTCTTGGATGAGGGCGTGGCGGAATCCATACGCTGGCAGGGCCGAGGGTCTGACGCGCGTCAGAAACCCGGCCTCGCTTAGAGCGTCCAGAGCATTGTCAATCGTCTGGGCGTCATAGCCCGGCAATAGCTCGTTAAGCAGTCTCTGGTCGAAACGGTTGCCAGCAACTGAAGCGGCGTGTGCAACGTCCCTTGCTGGGCCGAGCGGCTCAAGCCTAGCGTTGAGAATGCCCTCAAATGTCGAAGCGCGCCCCGGCGATGCGGCCTGCGCCAGCCTGTGCGTCTCGGAACCCGCGTTTTCCGACATCCATTGGCAGATTTCTTCAATGAAGATCGGCACGCCTCCCGTCACACGGGCCATTGCATCCAGGAATCCAGGGAGTGAGGAAGATCTGCTTTCCGGCCACATTGAAGTTACGGCCAGCCTCGTTTCCTCCCGATCGAGCGGACGCAGCGACATTAGCCTTAGTTTTGACGCCTCCAGCCAACCGGTCGGGTTTAAATTGCGCGTGGTGACAACGAGAAGCGCGGGGAAAGCGCTGATCACCCGCGCAGCTTCGGTGAGCAATTGCATGGACGTCGGATCGATCCAATGGATGTCCTCGACCACCAAGACGAGTGGCCCCTCTGCGCACAACATTTCTATGGCGCGCTGGATGGCCCAATTGGCTCTCTCGCGAATGAGCTCTAGATCAACGTCCTCCGACCCCTGCTTCGTTCCCTCTGCGCCAAGCAGAAAAGAAAATATATCGACGATGTCCGTGTCTACAACGCCCTGAGATCCAAACAACTCGGCGACAGCGGACATAGTAGGTCGTCTCGCGCTGTCCGCCCTGCCCGCCGGGAAGTTCTGTAGTAGGGGATGAAGGGCCGACCGCAATCCACCGGGTAGGCACTGGAAGAGCAGCAACTTCGAACGCCGCCGACGTGTCATTCTGCGGAGTTCATACACAAGCCGTGATTTGCCAATCCCTGCCTCACCGTCGATCAGCAAGACTTCACCGTTTCCAGCAGCAGCCCTGGCCCAGCATTCCGCGATTGTGCTCAGTTCGTTCTTACGTCCGATAAGCGGGCTGCTCAGCCGACCGAAAGCAAAGAAGCGATCCACCTCCCTTTTGTGGCGGACAGCTTGCCAAACACGTTCCGGCTCAGGAAAGCCCTTGATGACACGCTCCCCTCGAAAGCTGAAAACATGCGACCGCCGCGCCAAACTCCGCGTCTCGTGCGAGACAAAAACAGTGTCAGCGCCGGCAATAGCCTGCAGCCGTGTCGCCATGGCGAGCGCCGCGCCAGTGACGCTATCGGGAATGGCGTGTTCTTGCCCGTCGTGGATGAGGCTCATCGACGTAGCAATCCCGACCCGGACATGAAGGTCAGCGTGGCCTTGCTGAAGGCCGACATCCTTACAAGTTTCAACGATTTCTAAGCCCGCGCTGATCGCGAGCGAAGCCGCGTCTTTTGCATCGATGTCCGTCGGGAACAGCGCGAGGCCGCCGTCGCCAGTTTCGTCCCTGACGGCGCCTCCATGGCTTGTGATCGCGCGGCGCACCGCCTGCTGGAATGCCGCCAGCAATCCCTCAAACTCTTCGATGTCGAGAACGGCGAGCAGTTCCGTCGACCCGACGAGGTCGTAACAGAGGGCCGTCAGAACACGCCGCTCGCTCCGGCGCTGCAACGCAATGTTGGCATCGGGAAAACTAACCGGAACCAGCTCTGCTGGCGCTTTCGCCGAACCTTCCCCCGACATCTTTGCTCTGCCTCCCTTACGGGACCAACGACAACCATAGCAAATGCACTTTCATTCAAATAGCTGTATTAGGCCGGCGTGCCGCTGCTCAACGAGGATTATCTTATTCTCTCCACCATCCATTCGGCATAGCCTTTATCGTCGTAGGTATATGAACGTCCCGCTTTACTCGGCGTCTCGGCGTTTTCGGTTTCCACTCCTGTCGGACCGTTTCAGCGCTTCGCCCGCGCTGGCGGTTCCGCACATCGCGACAACCCTGCGATCGTGTTCTGATAACCAATGTCCATGTTACCCTCCGCCAGCAAGGCCTTTTGGGCAGCCCACCCCAAGGACTATGCGAGGCTGGTGCTATCTCTGGCAAAACCTAGCGCCAGCCATTTTGAATTTCAGAAAAGCGCTGGTGCCAGCATGACCGTCCAGCAAACACATCGCCATCCGTTCTAGGAGCATCTGTGACCGACTGGCTGGCGACATTGCGGGAACAGGCAAAAGTCGGAGAGGAGATGGCCGAGGAAGTGTCGCGAATGCTTTCCAATCCGGACATCTCGCTGCAGCAGGCATCGCGGCTCTACAATGCTCTTGAGCAGCAGGCCCAGTTTACCGAGAAGCTGGCTCGTGTGTTGGAAGAGAGCGGACACGACTTTACTGTGGTTGAGGCGGCCGAGGCTCTGGAGGAGCTTTTCAATGAACTCGCAGCAAGTGCAGCGGGTAAGGTAAAGCAACTCCAGCAGTGACCATACGAGATCGCCCTGCATCGCGCGGAGGTCGCTCATGCAAGACGCGTGTTTGCAGTCCGGCGGATCAAGCATCAACCCTTGCTCCGTGCGGGTTTCCCCAGACGTCAAACTCACCGCCTTCATGCACGGATTCATGGTTGTTCGAGAAATCTCTGAATCAAGCTGGCCACCCCCTCAGGGTCTTCCCAATGGACGTTATGGCCGTGGCCAGGAAGGGAGATGAATTTCGCGCCGACGATCGCCTCTTTCAGATGCGCCTGGTGCTCGGCGGTCGCGATCGTATCTTCCTCGCCACGGAGGATTAGCGTTGCCGCGGAGATATCCTGCAGAAGCGGGGACGGATCATAGGCGATCTGCTCGTAATGAATCGAATGCCAGATCCGTGACGACACTGCGGCGCTTTCGCGTCGTGCATGGGTGAGGAAACTCTCGTCGACCGGCATTGCGCCGGAACACCATTTCCGGATGAATGCGCTTTCTGGATCAATCGGATCGCGGAGCATCAGGATGTTCTCCCAGAGCCACCCCTTCCGTTCGCGGGGCACGGCGGATGTCGACATGAGAACGATTTTGCCGACGATCTGCGGCCAGCGCTCGGCGAGCGCTTGCGCAAGCCGCCCTCCGAGCGAATGGCCGACCACGTGCGCCGGCGCAAGGTCCAGGACCTCGGTCAGCAGCCGGATATCGTGGGCCATCTCTGGAATCGTGTAGCAACCCTCGGGCTTATCGGAATGCCCGTGGCCGCGCAGATCAGGCGCAACGAGGCGAAAGCCCGTTGCGAGATAGGGAGCGATCAGGCTCCAGCTTCGCGCGCTATCGGTAAAACCGTGCAGCAGGAGGACAGGCGTTCCATTGGCATCGCCCATTTCGACGTATGCCAGCCGGATACCGTTCGGCAGCACGGCGGTCCGCTTCAGCGCCGAAAAGTCCTCTTGGGAAAGCGGTTCAGCCACACCTTTCGCCCGCAATGATCGCCAACAGACGACATGAAGCGGGAACCGCCAACAAGCCATCGCCCATCAGCTTGAAGATGCGGCCATGGTGGCGGGCGATTTCGGGCTCGAACAAATCCTTGCGGCCGGCCTGCAGTCGCTCATGCGTCCCCTCCTCGTCGCGCTCCATCAGCGCGGAGTAGCCTACGACATCGGCAGCGAGAATGGCGGCGAGCTTGCGGTCCATCTAGTTGGCCCCTGCCTCCCGCAAACCATAGTCTTTATCGATCGTAGCGTAAATAAACGACCGGCTTGGCTGCGCGTTCCGTGACTTCCGTTTCCACTCCTTGCCGCCCGTTTCATCCACTACGCCCGCGCCGGCGGGCACGCTGGAGTGAGGCCACTGCTTCACGTGGACACCCTGCGCCGAATTGCACGACCGGCAAAGACGTGGTTGATTAAGTTTCGATTAGCCTTCGCGGTCGATGATGTCGAATGAGGCTTGAGGATGCAGGAATAATCGCCAACCGGTCTGCTGATTTATGAAACGCCGGATCCTCGCCTCGTGTCTTCTGCTTGCTTTTGAAGTCACTGGTGTGCACGCACAGTCCTTTCTGTGCGTTGGTCAACTCGCTACGGGATTTGATTGGCTGAACGGACAATGGGCGGTCAGTCCGCCCGATCTTACGGACAAGGTATTTGTTCTGCAGCCGTCCGGCTCGCCTGACGAATATGCCGTGACCCGGATCGGGGACGAGGCGCCTAGCCACTATTGTCCTCTGCAGCGAAGGTCCGATTCCACCCTTTTGCTTATCTGCGGCGGTCAGGCGAACGGGTTCACCTTCTCGTCGAAGACGCTTCGATTTCAGGAAAACTACGGCATCGGCTACACCAATGCCGGCGACAGTCGCGCCAACACGCCTCACCTCGTGATCGGGAAATGCACCAGACTCGAGCTGCGCGGGATTATCCAGTAGCGAACTTCTCGCCAGATCATTAATCGGTTGCGGTCTCATGTCGATTGCTTCGCCGGTCCTACAATTCTTGAGCGGGAGTAAGTGTCCTTGGGAAGCTGGCGCCACCGGTGGGCTCAAAACGCACGGGAACCACTGGATTGTTTCCCATAGGGCTGCTCCGGATACCCCTCCGGGGGGCGGGGAACCTGGCGTTCCCGCCTCTCATTTCGAATTAGCTGATCGGGCAATCTTTGACCTTGCGACAAGCCCTACCTGAAAATAGTCTGATCCGGGTTGGCGTGCTCGGCGCTCAGCAGACAATGAGAGGCGAAAATGAAAAGAATTTTGACCGTTGCCCTGGCTGGGGCAACCTACGTGGCGGCTGCGTTGTCTGCGGCGCCGGCATTCTCCCAATCAAAAACGCTAACCATCTCCTGGTGGGGCTTCAATGGCGAGAAGCTTGACCAATATATCGTGCAGCCGTTCAAGGAAAAATGTGGTTGTGAAATCGTATTCGAAACCGGCAACAATGCCGACCGGCTGAACAAGATCAAGATCCGTGGTGGCGAAGGAGTCGATGTAGCCTATTTTACCGACGCCTATTCACAGATCGGCATCGAGGAAGGGCTCTTCCTGCCGATCGACAGGGCAAAGATCCCGAATCTCGCGGGGCTCTATGAAATGGCCCAGGCGCCTCAGGGCGAATACGGTCCCGCCTACTCGCTCGGCCGCGTCGGCATCATCTACGATTCTGCCAAGGTCGGGAACGCAATAACATCCTGGAATGATCTCTGGAGGGATGAATTTAAAGGCCAAGTGTCACTGCCAGGCATTACCACCACTGCGGGACCGATGGCCGTCATGGTGGCTGGCATGCATGCAGGCGTGGATGCGTTTGAAGATCCCGACGCGGCGTTCAAAGCGATCGAGGAGATCAAACCAAACGTCGTCAAGAACTACAACACTGGCTCGGAGCTCATCAATCTCTTCTCGACTGGAGAAGTATCCGTAGCGATGGCACAGGATTTCACGCTTGCGCAGCTTCAGGCTGCGGTTCCGAGCGCGGTATGGGCCGACATTTCGGAGGGCGCCATCGCTACCATGAACACCATCAATATCCCGAAAGGGTCCGAGAATGTCGATCTCGCCCATGAATTCATCAACTTTGTCCTCGACCCTGCCGTGCAGCAGACCCTGGCCGAAAACGGCGTCGATGCGCCGGTTGTCAAATCGGTCACTTTGACGCCAGAACAGGCGAAGCAATGGACCTACGGCGCGGAGATGATCGAAAGCCTGAAGCGGGTTGACTACGCGAAGATGAACGCTGCCAAAAGCGAATGGATCGACCGCTGGAACGAGGTGTTCGGCATGTGATCAGTCGCGTTGCGACTTTTCGATCGGCCTGTATTTGCACCTCATCCGTGGGGTCCTCACAAGGGGCCCCACCTTACTGAAACGTCGGCCTGCGCCCGAAACGAGCGAAAATGCTGAAACGACATGCGGGATGGGTGATTGCGGCGCCGGCAACGCTCGCCGTCATCATCTTCCTAGTTCTCCCAGTGGCGGCGACAATAGGCACGACCTTCGGCGACCCCGATGGGCTCTTTGCTGCCTATGCCGACTTCTTCAATAGCGGATTCAGGCGCAACGTTTTGTGGCGCACGCTCGAGATTTCACTGATAACGACGGCTATTTCGCTTTTCGTTGGTTTCCTCACTGCTTATGTCGTGGCCAAGTCGCCCGGACGGCTGAAAAGCCTCCTTATCATCGCAGCGGTTTTTCCCCTCCTGACTGGGGTCGTCGTTCGCTCATTCGCCTGGCTGATCATGCTCGGCAAAAACGGCATCCTAAACAATTTCCTCGTCGCAATCGGCGTCACCAACGAGCCTTTGTCGATGCTCTACACGCAAGGGGCAGTGATTGCGGCGATGGTCTACCTCTTTGTGCCGCTAACGATCCTCACCTTGGTCGGCGTGCTCGAGAACATTCCCGAAGATGTCGTTCAGGCCTCCGCATCGCTTGGAGCAACTCCGGCCGCCACCTTCCGGCAGGTCATCCTGCCGCTTGCCGTGCCAGGCCTTATCGTCGGAGCAGTCCTCGTATTCACCGGCTCCTTCACCGCCTATGCCACTCCTCAGCTCGTCGGCGGCGAGCGACAAATGGTGATGGGCACATTGATGTATCAGCGCGCCATGGTTTCATTCGACTGGGTCGGTGCCTCAACCATCGCGGCCATCATGGTGGTTCTGACGATAACGGTCGTCTTGGCGATGAGCCGCATGGCGCGTCGACTCAACCCGATGGCGACATGATGACCAGCCGTATCCATCCCCTGCTCCTGCTGTCCACGGTGCTGGTCTACATATTCCTTATGGGTCCGCTGATCATCGTTTTCGGCGCTTCGCTCAGCGACACTACCTACCTGACTTTCCCCCCGCAGGGCCTGACGTTGCGCTGGTTTGAGAACATCTTCAAGATCGGCGCCTTCCGCCGCACGATCGTGACCAGCCTCGAGCTTGCCTTTCTCGCAACCGGACTTGCCCTGTTTATCGGCATACCAGCCGCCTACGCGCTCAACCGCTACAGGGTCCAGCTCCCGACCTGGCTGTCGACGGTATTCGTGCTGCCGATCCTTGTGCCGGAGATCGTTTTCGGTTTTTCGCTACTGAAATCCGTCGCCGTAGGCGCTTCCGCTCCGATCTTCGTCGCGCTGTTGATAGGCCACACGCTGCTCGTTCTGCCCTATTGCGTGAGGGTTATCTCGGCCAGTCTTGCGTCCTTCGATTTCTCGATCGAGGAGGCGGCGGTCAGCCTCGGCAGCCCGCCGATCAAGACGTTCTTCACCGTCGTTCTGCCGAATGTCCGGTCCGGCGTCATTGCGGCCTTCATTCTAGCCTTCATCACATCGATCAACGACGTGTCGACGTCGCTGTTCCTGACCGGACCGGGAATCTCGACGCTGCCGATCCAGATACTCGCTCATGTCGAGCAGTTCTTTGACCCCACGATCGCTTCCGTTTCCGTGCTCCTGATGCTGCTGACCGTCGCCGTCATGGCTATCATCGAGCGCACGCTCGGCCTCACTTTCCTCGCCAAATAAACAAGAGCTAATGACACTTCCCCTGACGATTGAAAACCTTACAGCCCATTACGGGCCGACGAAGGTGCTGGAGGACCTGTCGCTTTCCGTCGGCGCCGGCGAACTGGTCTCGCTGCTCGGCGCCAGTGGCTGCGGCAAGACAACGACATTGCGGCTGGTCGCCGGCTTCCTTGAGCCGACAGCGGGCACGATCCTGCTCGGCGGAAAGGACCTGACCAAGCTTCCCGCCTACAAGCGGGACATCGGCCTCGTCTTCCAGAACTACGCGCTGTTTCCGCATCTTTCCGTGCTCGAAAATGTTGCTTTCGGCCTGAAGCAGCGTGGAATTTCACCGGCCGAACGCCAGAAGCGGGCGCTTGCGATGCTCGAGCGTGTTGGCCTGTCGCCGCTTGCCGACCGCCTTCCCGGCGCGCTTTCAGGTGGCCAGAAGCAGCGCGTGGCGCTCGCTCGCGCGCTGGTCATCGAGCCGCCACTCCTAATGTTCGACGAACCGCTCTCCAATCTCGACGCCAAGCTTCGTATCGATATGCGGGTCGAGATACGCCAGCTTCAGAGAGCCAACGGCACGACCTCGGTCTATGTCACGCACGACCAGGAGGAAGCCTTCTCCATCTCCGACCGCGTCGCCATCATGAATGCCGGGCGCATTATGCAATTCGACACGCCGGAAGTGCTCTATCAGCGACCGGCTAACGCCTTCGTCGCCCGTTTTGTCGGCTTCGAAAATCTGATCCCCATGCACGTCTTGGCACGTCAGGGCGAGCAGGTCATCGCGGAGGCGGCGGGCGGCGTGAAACTGCATTTCAACCAGGACAGGTTCGGTCAGATTCCTGATGACTTCGTGCTGGCCGCAAGAGCCGACGGACTTGCCGCGACCGCCAATCTTGCTGCCGAAGGGCTGCCGGCTATGCTTGGCCTCAGAACTTATCTGGGCCGTGCCTACCAGTATCAGTGCGAGACGGCGGCCGGCCTGCTGGTCGCCAACGGCTCATTGTCGGACCCGCTCAGGTCCGGAGATGGCGCAAGGCTCGTTCCGCTCCCCGAGCAATGCTGCATCCTCGCGCCGGAGCACTCGTAATGTCCATTCTGATCAAGAACGCCTTGCTCCTCCCGATCGACGACGAGATGACCGTCGTCGAGAATGGCTATGTCATTATCGAAGAGGATACGATCGCAGCGATGGGCGCCGGACCCGCGCCCGATGTGTCCGGCACTGAAGTGGTCGACGCGGATGGCGACGTGCTGATGCCTGGCATGGTCAACCCGCATTGCCACATGGCGATGACGCTCTTCCGCGGCCTCGGGGAGGATGTCGATGACCGGCTCTATCGCTACGTCCTTCCGATGGAACGGAAATTCGTCACTCCGGAGATGGTGCGTGTCGGCACGCGGCTCGCCGCGCTGGAACTCATAGAGGCCGGCGTCACCGCCGTCGCTGACATGTATTATTTTGAAGCCGAAGTCGGGCGTGCCGTTGACGAAGCCGGTATCCGCGGAGTCGTCGGCCAGACAATCGCAGATTTCGATCCGCCGGACCATCGGACGATTGACGAAGGCTTTGCCCTCACCGAGAAACTGGTCGCGGAATTCAGAGGCCATGACCGTGTCGTCCCTTCGATCGCGCCGCATGCGCCTTATTCGACCGATATCGCTGTGATGAATCGCGTCGCACGGTGGTCGGATGACCATCCGGACGTGCCGGTGCAGATTCACTTGGCCGAGATGGCCTCGGAGATGGAGTGGTGCGCCAAAAATTACGGCATGCGCCCAGTCGAGGTCGTCGAAAAAGCGGGACTGCTCAAAAAGGGCCTGATCTGCGCCCACTGCCTTCATGTCAACGAAAGCGACATCGAGAAGATGGCGCACGCCAAGGTTTGCGTCGCCCACAATGCGCGTTCGAACGCGAAGGCCGGACGGGGAATCGCGCCGGTCGAAGCGATGCGCAAGGCCGGAATTCCGGTCGGGATAGCGACTGACGGCCCCATGAGCGGCAACACCCTCGACCTCTTCTCGCAGTTCGCTCCGGTGTCAATGTTCCAGAAGCTGCTCGGCCACAGCCGCAAGCCCATGCCGGCGGCCGAGGTCATCCGTATGGCGACCATCGAGGCCGCGCGCGTGCTCAGTCTGGACCGCCAGATCGGCTCGCTGAAGCCGGGCAAGAAGGCCGACCTCATCCGCATCGATCTCTCCGCGCCGCGCATGCAGCCAGTCTACGACGTGTATGCCACGCTGGTCTTTTCGGCTATGCCTGCCGACGTCCGCGACGTGATGGTGGCGGGGCGCTGGCTGATGCGCGACCGCGAGGTGCTGAGCCTGGAGCGCAAAAAGATCATGCGTGACGCCTTGCAGATCGCGCGTCAGTTCAAAGCCGAAATGGCGCGGATCGACGCCGGGGCGTGAATCAAGTCCGAGGAGTGAACATGGCCGACAATGCGACTTCCGGAATGTCCAGCGCGGTCCTCGACCAGGTTCTGGCGCACGTCGATGCAGGCATCGACGACAGCCTCACCCGGCTGTTCGAGCTGATCCGCATTCCGTCAGTTTCGACCGGTCCGGCATATGCAGACCATTGCGCCCGAGCCGCTGAGTGGCTTTCGCGCGACCTCGCTGGCCTCGGCTTCGAGGCGTCGGTGCGCCCTACTACCGGTCATCCCATGGTTGTTGCGCATGATCGTGCGGTTTCCGGACCGCACGTGCTGTTCTACGGCCACTATGACGTCCAGCCGGTCGACCCGTTAGAACTGTGGGAATCGGACCCGTTCGAGCCGATGCTGGTTCCGCAGCCAGGCGGCGACACACATATCGTGGCGCGTGGCGCGTCGGACGACAAAGGCCAGTTAATGACTTTTGTGGAGGCCTGCCGAGCGTGGAAGGTGGTGACCGGCCGCCTGCCGGTGAAGGTCTCGATGCTGTTCGAGGGCGAGGAGGAATCGGGCAGCCCGAGCCTCGCCCCTTCCTCGAACAAGCCGGCAAAGAACTCCGCGCGGATGTCGCTCTCGTGTGCGACACGGATATGTGGGATGCGAAAACGCCAGCAATCACCACCATGCTGAGGGGCGTGCTGAAGGAGGAGGTCGAAATTTCTTGCGCCGATCGCGACCTGCATTCGGGTATGTTCGGCAACGCGGCCCGCAATGCCTTGCAGGTGATGGCGGACGTCATAGGAAGCCTGCGGACACCTGACGGGAGCGTCGCGGTGCCGAGCTTTTATGATGGCGTCAGCGAACTGCCGGAGGAGATAGGTGCTCAATGGCGGCGGTTGCCATTCGACCAAGAAAAGTTCCTGAGGGACATCGGCTTGCGAATTCCGGCCGGCGAGAAAGGCCGGTCTACCCTCGAGCAAGTTTGGGCGCGACCGAGTTGCGAGGTCAATGGGGTGACCGGCGGCTACACCGGCGAGGGTTTCAAAACTGTGATTCCAGCCAAGGCCAGCGCCAAGATCTCCTTCCGGCTGGTGGAGGGCCAGGATCCGGAAAAGATACGGGCAGCGTTTCGCGCGCATGTGCGGGCGAATGTGCCGGAGGATTGCAGCGTCACGTTTCGCGACCATGGCGGCAGCCCGGCAACGGTCATGCCGATCGATGGCGATTTTCTGCGCAAGGCGCTAGCGGCGCTGACTTGCGAATGGGGAAGGGAGGCAGCAGTGGCCGGCACCGGTGGATCGATCCCGATTCTTGGTGAATTCAAGCGTCTGCTCGGTATGGATTCGCTGCTCGTCGGCTTCGCGCGCTTCGACAATCGGGTGCACAGTCCGAACGAGAAGTATGACCTCTCAAGCTTTCACAAAGGCATACGCTCATGGGTGCGCATCCTTGCTGCGTTCGCGGACTGAGGGGGCGGAAAGCTACCATACGACCGGATGGCTTTCACCGGTCTGCACGTTGACGAAGCCTTGAGGAATCGCCTCCGTTGGCGCGACGAGAACCCAACGCCAAGGCGCGCAGGTAAGAGTGGCGAACTGTAGCCGCTCGGGGAAGCCGGGAAACCAGCGCGGCGAGAATGTCGGCTCGTAGAGCCAGTCCACTTTCGCCGCTTCAGCGTAAAGCCGCCGCATATCGGCGTCGTATTCTTCGGCCGGACGACAGGTCATCAACCCACCGACCTCATAGACTACCTCGGCGGCGACCTGGCCCTCGCGCACAAGCACCCAGCCGCCCTGGTTATCACGGATGCGGTTCACGACCGTCGCCATCGCCACATCGGACGAGCCGACTACCCAGATGTTGTGCTTGTCATGCGCCACGGTGCAACCAGCGGCAGTGTGCGGTGTCGCCGGTCCGCAACCGAGCCAGAACATCTTCGCCACTCTGCCTTCGCCTGAGAAGCGGTCGACAATGGCGAATTTGGTGATGTTCCTGGCCGTGTCACGCTGGACCTCGCCATGTTCCACGGCGAGCTCCGTCTCGATGAACGCGTCATGCCAGTGAAACGGCCTGAGTAGCGCCGCCTTCATAGTGGTGCGCCCCGGAGTGGCAGGAATGGCGAAATCCTCGGCCTTGAGGTCGCGGGCGATCTTGATCGTCTTGGTCGCCCAGTCCGGCCAATCGATCTTGGGTAGCGGGCCCAGATAGTCTTTCGCCGCCGAGACTTGGCTTCCGTCGGCCCAGACTTCCGCGATGGAAAGAGCCGCCACATCGTTGAGGAGCACGAAATCGGCATAGCGGCCGGGCGCCAGGCTGCCGACAAACGGCGTCAGCCGCATGTGTCGGGCCGGGTTAATCGTGACGCACTGGATTGCGATCTCGGGAGCCAGTCCGCTAGTGATCGCCAAACGCAAATTATGGTCCGTCGCTCCCAGCTCGATTGTTTCGCTGGCGCCGCGATCGTCCGTGGCGAAAGCGATCTGCGACCAATCGGCGAGTCCGCGTTTCATCAAGCCGCGGATGATCTCCGGCATGGTATGCGGGCGGATCTCGATGAAAATGCCACGTCCGAGTTTGTCCCACGCCTCATCCGCCGTCCAGGCTTCGTGATCGCCTGCCAGCCCCGCCGCTGCGAAGGCGTTGATTGAGGGCAAATCGCGCAGCCCCGCGCCGTGGCCCTCGACCACGCCACGCTTTTCAAAGGTCGCGCGGATCATGCCCCACAGGCGCTCATGGGATGGATTTTCCGGATTCCAGACGGCCGGCCAGTCCATCACCTCGTCAAGACCGGCCGCCATGGCGCTGGCGTCGAGAAAGGCCGCCTGCTCAGCATAGCCATAGTGCCCGCCGCCCCACTCATAAGCCGTCGGCGGCACGGCGGAGCCCGGCAGCGGAAATATCTTCAGCGGCGAGCCCCGGTGGCGCGCCGCAAGCCAGAATTCGAGATTGTGCTCGCCGCTTACATTGGAGAATTCGTGGCTGGCCTCGCAGGTCCAGGTATTGCCGCGAGGCAACACTAGTGCCGCCTCGAATTCGGGCGTCAAATGCGAACTTTCGATATGCTTGTGCACCTCGCCGAACCCGGGCACAGCCGAAAGCCCTGATCGATCGACGCGCTCCCTGACCTCGCCGGAATACGCGCCCGCGGGTCCAACCCAGGCGATCCGCCTGCCGCGGATCACGATATCCTGGTCTTCCGCCCAGGTGCGGGTATGGACGTCGAGCAACCGCCCGACCCTGACGATCCGGTCCGCCGGGCGCTTTCCGAGCGCCACGAGCACTAGATCTTGGCGGATAGCGACCTCATCGGCGGCGTTGATCAGGAGGTCGTCGGGCAAGGGCGCGGATTCAATCACGTCGTTATTTCCAGTTTCGGCTTGATTGTTGTGACCTTAAAATGGGATGCGAGGCCAGCGTCATCTTCGCCTCTCCGGACTGTTCTTCATGCCACCCATCTCACCCCGCGCCACCGTCATCGACACTGATCCCGGTATCGACGATGCAGTCGCAATCCTTTTTGCGCTGAACTCGCCCGAATTCGACATACACTGCATCACGACGGTCGCAGGCAATATCGGCATCACAACGACGACCCGCAATGCGGGCAGAATTCTGGCCCTGGCGGAACGCCCGGAAATTCCGGTCATCGCCGGAGCGAAGGAGCCGCTGTCTCGCAAAGGATTCGATACGGCCGATATCCACGGAAATGACGGCTTAGGCGGCGTCGTATTTCCGGAGCCTGCGGCGCCGATCGCCGGAGATGACGCCGTGGGATGGCTGGCACGACTGTTGGACGAAACCAAGCCGGGCATGCTCGACATCCTGGCGCTCGGTCCGCTCACCAATATTGCCCGTCTGGTGATGGACCATCCTTCCTCGACTCGCCGCATAGGCCGGATCGTCGCGATGGGCGGGGCAGTGCGCGAGCCGGGAAATGTCGGCCCGCGCGCCGAGTTTAACATTGCCGCCGATCCCGAAGCCGCCGCAGTGGTTTTCGCCGCCGGTCTTCCGCTCACTCTGATCCCGCTCGATGTTACTCGGAAGGTGCGAGCGACGCGTGGCTATATCACTGCGATGAGGAAAGCCGGCAGACCGGCCGCGATCGCCTCAGCCGATTTGATCGACGCCTATTTCCACACCACGGCAGGCGGCGAAAGCCGACCGCTTCACGATCCCTGCGTAATGCTTTATGCGCTGCGGCCCGATCTATTCGGCTGCGAGCAGCTTGGATTTTCAGTGGATTGCGGCGCGGGTGCCGACGCCGGCGCGCTGACCATCGACCCAGGCGCTTCCAGGATTTCAGTCGCCAAAACGGTGGAGGGATCAGGGGCATTGACGCTGCTCGCGGAACGACTAGCGGACTGACCGATCAGACTTCGCGCAATTCCTGCTCGACCAGCGTCGTCCAGAAGGCGACGCCCGAGGCGATGGCGTCGTCGTTGAAGTCGTAGCGGCTGTTGTGATGCAGCGCGCCTTCCACGGCCGGACCGTTTCCCAGCCAGACGTAGGCGCCTGGAACCCTGGCGCTAAAAAAGGCGAAATCATCGCCCGCAGTCGATGGCGGAAAGGCGGTGAGGACGCGATCTTCGCCAAGCGCGATGCGCGCTGCCTCCAGCGCCCGTCGCGCGGCTTCGGCGTCATTGATGACGGGCGGGATGTTGCGGAAATAGCGATAGTCGCAAACCAGGCCATGAGTGATTGCAATCCCTCGCGCCAGCGCGCCGATTTCTTCCTCGAGCTGTTCGCGCACAGCCGCGCTGTATGCCCGCGCCGTGCCGCCCAGTCGCACATCGTCCGGAATCACGTTGAGCGCCTCGAAGCTGCCGGCCTGAAGCGCGCAGGCGCTAACCACGGCCGGTTGGAGCGGATCGACACGGCGCGCTACGATCATGTGCAGCGCCGTGAGGAACTGACCTGTTGCAGTGATGGCGTCTCGGCCGAGATGCGGCTTCGCGCCATGCGTGCCAATGCCTTTGAACGTCAGTTCCCAGCGGTCGGACGAGGCCAGCTGCGGCCCCGCGACAATCGCCATCTGGTCGGTGTCCAGGCCGGGCATGTTGTGCAGCCCGTAGACGGCGTCGATCGGAAAAAGGTCGAAAAAACCATCGTCGACCATTGCCTTTGCCCCGCCGCGACCTTCCTCCGCTGGCTGAAAGACGAAGTGGACAGTGCCGGAAAAATTACGCGTCTCTGCGAGCCGTCGCGCAGCACCGAGCAGCATCACCGTGTGCCCGTCATGGCCACAGGCATGCATCTTTCCAGGCGTCTTCGATTTGTAGGGACGGTGCTCCGCAGTCTCCCGCATAGCGAGCGCATCCATGTCGGCGCGAAGGGCGATGCGGCGAGTTCCGTTGCCAGCCCTCAACGTGCCGACCACTCCGGTCTTGCCCAGTCCCGCATGGACCTCGACCCCCGCCTCGGAAAGGAAGTCGCGGACGATGGCGCTAGTGCGATCCTCCTCGAATCCCAGTTCGGGATGCGCATGAATGTCGCGCCGCAGACGGGTCAGGATTTCCAGATCGCTGTCAGTCAAACCGCATTGAACGGACATCTTTCAAGCTCTCGCTTTCGATTTGGTCCCGAATATGTTGACCTCAACTGCACGCTCGGTTCCGCGAAAACCTTCTGCAACAGAAAGATCGCAATTGCCACTCGCTCCTCCCGAATTCTGGCAGGATATCCACCCGGCGGGAACTTTCGATCCCGTTCCAGCGGATGGATTTCGTGACCTCTATCCATCCGCGTTGCCGGACGGCCGCCAAGTTGCCCTGCCGATTCGTATCCTTCCGGGTGGAAAACAAGCTGTCGCCTCGCTGATCGTGAACCAGGCGAGCTTTGTTGTGGAGGATTCGCTCGCAGAAGCGATGGCCGATCTCGCCCGCCCCTTTGATGCCGACATCATCATCGGGATTCCGACGCTCGGCCTGCCGCTCGCGAACGGAGTCGCGCGGCGGCTCGGCCACCGACGTATGGTCCCACTGGGAACGTCGAGGAAGTTCTGGTATCGCGACGAGCTTTCCGAGCCGTTGTCGTCGATCACCAGCCCGGACCACGCCAAACGCGTTTTTCTGGATCCTCGGTTGCTGCCGCTGCTCGAAAATAGACGAGTGATCGTCGTGGATGATGTCATCAGTTCCGGTGCTTCGATGACGGCGGTGTTGCGGCTTCTGGGGCGTATCGGAATCAAACCGGTTGCAGCGGTTTTCGCCATGACCCAAGGGGAGCGCTGGCGGGATGCGCTTGCGGATCTCGACCGGACGCTGCCGACCCTGGTTTTCAGCGCGATTGCATCCCCCATTTTTGCGGTAACCCCTGAAGGCTTGTGGCGACCGGAACTCTCAGTCCAGGATATTTGACAGCCTCCATTGCAGTCATTCTCGTGCTCAAGCCGGATGCTGGACCGCCTAGGAAACCGCTTCGAAACGCTGCGCCAGAGTTTTACAGCGTCACTGATTTCATTGGAAAATTTCCGTTCGATCGGCACCCGGTTTTACAGCTAAGCACCGGAATTCGTTGGAAAACGGCTAGCTTCCCAAGCTGAACGCGCGGGTTCGATTCCCGCTACCCGCTCCAGTCCCGCCTTGGTACAGCCCGGAGACATGGGTGACAGATCGTCCCTAAGACATGGGTGACAATCTCGTGCCGAACGGATTGTCGATGGTTTGCAAAGTCCTCTGCTCCAGATCGATATAGCCGAGATCATAGCGCATGAAGGAGACGAGCCAAATGCCGTCGTCGACTTCCTTGATGCCGAGCTTTTGGCCTGCGAGCACCTGCGAGATGTTGATCCTCTTGCGATGCATGCAGATGCGACCGCAGCTGGTGACGAGAATGTCGCGGTCGTGGAAAGGGTAGTGCAAATCCTGCAAGCCGGCATAGGCTTTTGAAGAGGGTGCGTACAGGTCGGCTGGCGCCTTCATGTCGAGCGCCTCGTGCGGCCGCTCGGTATTGAATTCCTTGACGAAGGCGTCGAACCTGGCCTGCTGCTGAAGGATGTTGGCGCCGGCCGGCCGGGTCGTCTCTGCCTTGAGCGTGCGGTGCATTCGCTCGTGGCGACCGTTCTGCTGTGGATTGCCGGGCTGGATGCGCTCGATGGCAATACCCAGCCTGAGCCAGAAGACGGAGAGCCTGGACAGATTGTAGAGGCCGTTGGGCGAGGCGAAAGGCAGGCCGTTGTCGGAGCGTATGGCGCTGGGCAGGCCGCGCTCTTTGAACAGTCGCGCGAAGGCCTGGATGACCGGCGCTTCCTTGGTTGATTCAAGCGCTTCACAGGCGAGCAGAAAGCGCGAGGCCTGATCGGAGACGGTCAGCGGGTAACAATAGCGGCCATTGCCGAGCTTGAACTCGCCCTTGAAGTCGGTGCACCACAGATCGTTGGGCCGAAGCGCCTGCGACAGCTCGGTCCCCTCGGCCTTGAAGCGGCGCCGGCGGCGGGCATGGGCGACCAGACCATGGCGGTCGAGCACCGCATGCACCGTGCTCCTGGCCGGGATGCGGACGTCGCCGTCCAACTTGCGCACCAGGAGCTCGCGTATCTTCCTGGCACCCCAGTGCGGTTTGTCCTTCTTGGCCGTCACGATCATCCGCTCGATCGGGTCGGGCAACTGGTTGGCATAGCGCACCGGCCGGCGCGAGCGACCGCACAGCGCCTCCAGCCCGTCGTCGCGGTAGCGGTTGAAGATCTTGTAGCCGGTCTTGCGCGAGATGCCGAACGCCCGGCACACCTCGCTCATGCTTTCGCCGTCAAGAAGACGGCCCACGAAACGAACGCGCTCGTCCATTACCGAACACTCCCTCCACGGCATCAACACCTCCCGCAAAGCGGAAAGTGTTACCCATGTGTCCGGTACGTTCCGTCACCTATGTCTCGGGTCGTTCACTTCGTTCCAGGCTTGAGATCAGAGCCGGTAAATTCTGATGGCGGTGTCGCGCAGGACCGCTCTCTGCACCTCTTCCGGATATGGCGCCAGCGCAGCGCCATGCGCAGCGACAAGATCGGCATAGTTCGTCCAGAGCTTTTCGATCGGAAAATTGCTGCCGAACAGGCAGCGTTCGGGCCCGAAAATGGCGATTGTTTCGGCAATCACGTCGGCGACGTGAGCCGCATCGTTGCGGTGGATAAATGTTCCAAGGCCGGACAATTTGCTGACGACGTTTTCCTCGCCGGCAAGCCGCTTCATGCCTTCGCGCCATGCCTCCCGCCCGGCCGGCGACAGATCCTCCAGCATGCCCGCATGCTGTAGGACGAAGACGATGTCGCGATTGTCGGCGGTGAGCCTTGCAGCATCCGCCATCTGCGAGGTGAAGACCTGGAGGTCGAACGACCAGCCGTGGTCGGCGAGGACACGGACATTCTTCCGCAATCGCGCGTCGTTCATCAGGTCTGGCGAGGCCGCGAAGCGGTACATCTCGTTTTCGTGCCAGTGAAGCTGCATGCGGATGCCGCGCACGAGCGGGTAGACCGCCTGGCGCTTCATGGTTTCCTCCGCATCGTCCGAAAGAAGGTCGGCATAACCGACAATGCCGTGCGGCCAGCCATGCCGATCGGCAATGCCCTGCACCCAGGCGACTTCCTCGACTGCCTGCGCCTTCGCCCAGTTCGTTTGCACATAAACCGATTTTTCGACGCCCGAACCGACGATGTCTGCCAGGAATTCTTCGATCGGATAATCCCGGCGGATAGGCTCGTAGGGACCGAAGATGCGCGGCATCATCGGCCGCTGCAGCCAGGGCAGGTCGGCTTGGCGCCATATGTGGTGATGGGCGTCGACTATGCCGGTCATGCCGCAATCCCCGTAATGGAAAACCGCCGCGTCGCCTGGCCACGCGGCCCGTGTTCGACAGCATCCAGCCTGCCGAAAAGCCGGTCCAGCGCGCCCAGGCTGCCCGCATCGCAAAGGTCGTCGAGATGCGGCAGGATTCCGGCCATGGCTCGGGTAAGGGGACGGTATCGCGGATCGGCCGCCAATGGCGTCGCCCAGACAAGGCGATGGCTGAGCCGCGCAATCCGCTCGACGGCATGGACCATCTCGGCCGGATCGCCGCGTTCGAGCCCGTCGGACAGGAGGACTGTCACAGCGCCTCGAACCAGTGCGGCGTGGCGCGATACCGACAGGAATTCTTCGAGCGACGAACCGATGCGAGTTCCGCCATCGAAATCGAACACCATGTCCGCCAGGCGGCCGAGCGCCTGGTCGGGGTCGCGATGCTTGAGCATCGCCGTGACCCGGCTGAGGCTGGTGCCGAAACAGAAACACTCAACGCGGGGGCGCTCGCGCACGAGCAAATGCGCGAAACGCAGATAGATCTCCGACTGCGCCTTCATCGAACCCGAGACGTCTATCAGGAGCAGCAGCTTGCGCGGGCGTTCTGGCCGCGACATCCGCGTCATGCGCAGCGTCTCGCCGAACGTGGCGCGCGCTGCCCTGCAGGTCCGGGCAAGGTCGATCCGCGGACCGCGCGGCGACGGCGTCCAGTTCCGGCTTTGCATATGCGGCAGGCGGGCGACCTTGCGCCTTATCCGCGCCAGCGTTTGCGCGTCGGCATCGCTCACGCGTCCGAAATTCTTGCGTCCGCGCACAAGATCGTCGGCCGCGGCCTTGCCGGCGGTGTCGCCCTCCAGCGGATCAGTGCGAGATTGGTCGCCGCGCGGGGAGGACGGTTTCGGTGCTTCGTCGTCTTCGTCCGGCGCGGCCGCAATCATCAGCGATTGGCCGAACCAGGCTTCAAACACCGCATCGTAAATCGGGAAGTCTGCCGGCGAACCGGTGAGCGTGACGCGGCCGATCCTGGCAAGATCGGATATGCCGCGCGGCGGAGCGGCCCGCGCCGCCTGGAGAAAGCACACCGCCCGGCCAGGATCGATCACAAGCCCGGCCTCGCGCAGCGCCGCCGGAAAGCCGGCAAGCAGTTCGGCAGCGATGAACGCCGGTGAATGCGGACGGACGGCGGGCGCTTTCATAGCACACCTGCCTTCTGGACGGCGGCGAAATCCTCCTGGTCCTTGACCAGCAGGCCGAGCGAACGCCGCAAGGCTTCGGGCCAGGCGGCGCCGTCGCGATGCAGCACTTCCGCTGCGCGCGCCCAATCGATGCTTTCCGAAATCCCGGGCCGCTTGATCAGCGGCAGCCGCCTGATGCCCGCAACCGCATCGACCAGCACTTCGGCCGCCTCCGCGGCTACCCCTGGCGCGTGGCGCTCGATGATGGCGCGCTCTCGCGCCCGCTCGGGATAGTCGATCCAGTGGTAGAGGCAGCGGCGGCGCAGCGCATCGTGCAATTCCCGCGTCCGGTTGGAGGTAAGGATCGCCACCACCGGCTGAGTGGCCCGGACGGTCCCGATCTCGGGGATGGAGATCTGAAAGTCGGACAGGAATTCGAGCAGGAAGGCTTCGAAGGCGTCGTCGGCGCGGTCGATCTCGTCGATCAGAAGCACCGTCGCCGACGCATTGCGCAACGCCTTGAGCAGCGGCATTTCGATCAGGAATTTTTCGGCATAGAGATCGGATGTCTCGACCTTGCCGGAGCGCTCCGCGACCCGAACGTGCAGCAATTGCCGGGCATGGTCCCAGTCGTAGAGCGCCTTGGACGAATCGATGCCCTCATAGCATTGCAGCCGGAGGCATTCGCGGCCGAGAATGACGGCGAGCGTTTTCGCCACCTCGGTCTTGCCAACGCCGGGTACGCCTTCGAGAAGCAGCGGCTTGCCGAGTTCGAGGGCGAGATAGATCGCCGTCACCAGCGTCTCGTCGGCCAGGTAGCCGGCGGCGGCAAGCTCTGCGTCGAGCTGGTCCTGGGTCAGGGGCGAGGGCAAGCCGTTGGTCCGCTAGAATTGCTGTTTCTCGTCGCAGACCATCCGGAACCGGTTGGAGCAATGGGCGGCGGCGTCGCCGCCTGCAGCCTTGCCTGCTTCCGTACCGAAGGCCGCGGCCATGGCGGCTTCGTCGTCGAAGTACATTTCGGACACGCCGTCGAACGGCGCGTCGGCATTTTCCGCGCGCAGCACGTTGGAGGTGTATTTCCTCAAGCCCGGCAGATTGCGCGCAAACGCGACGTGGTCTTCGAGGATCCACTTCCGGAAATCCTCGAAGCTCATGCCGTCCTTGCGCTTCATCAGGGCCATCACTTTGATCATCTTTTCATCCTTCACTGGGGTTCAATTTGTCCGGCCGCGCAAGGCGTCGAGCCCGCGCAATATCTTTTCCGGCGTGATCGGCATCGAGGTGACGCGCACGCCGCAGGCGTCGAAGATCGCGTTGGCGATCGCCGGTATCGGCGAATTGGCGGTCATCTCGCCGATGCCCTTGGCGCCGTAAGGGCCGTTCGAGGCAGGCCGCTCGATGATCACCGAATCCATTTCGGCGAGATCGCCAGGGCCGGGCATCAGGTACTCGGAGAAGTCGAGCGGGCCATGCGAGCGGTCCGGGTAATACGGTTCGGTGGTCTCGTAGAGCGCGTGGCTGATGCCCATCCATGCCCCGCCGACGATCTGCTGGTGCGCCAGCGCCGGATTGACGGCGCGGCCGATCTCGTAGGCATTAGTCATCTTGAGAACGGCAACTTCGCCGGTTTCGTCGTCCACCTCGACCTCGGCCACGGTGCAGGCATGCGCCTGGCAGGAATCCGGGTCCATCTCGCCGGTTTCGGGAACGACCTCGCTCTTCGGCTTCAGGAAGATGCCGCGGCCGGAAATGGTCTTGCCATGCTTGAAGTGGGCGGCGAGCGCGACATCCAGGACGGCGATACCCTTGTCCGGCGCGCCGTTCACATGAATGCGGCCCTTGCCGTCGGTGACGAGGTCGCCGGCGTCGACCTCGAGCTCAGTGGCGGCGATGCTCATCAGCACCTCGCGCGCTTCCCGCGCCGCCATGATGACGGCGTTGCCGATGCGGTGCGTGCCGCGCGATGCGAAGGTGCCCATGCAATGCGGGCCGGTATCGGTGTCGGCTGTGTCGACCATGACGGTGTCGTACGGCACGCCCAGCGCCTCGGCGCAGATCTGCGCCGCAACCGTCTTGATGCCCTGGCCGAGATCGACGCTCGACAGGGTGATGACGAAGCTGCCCGTGGTTGTGGCATGGACCAGCGCCTGGCTGGGATCGCCGCCGAGATTCATGCCAGTCGGGTAGTTTACCGCAGCGACGCCGCGCCCCCTAAGCCTGGCCATGGCCTGCCTCCCGCTTCAGCGAAGACATCGATGCGAATTCCGGCGGCAGCGAATGCCCGGTCTGCTTGGCGGCCGCCTGGATCACCTCGACGAGCGCCGCGCCTTCCACCTTCTTGCGATGCGCCTTCATGTCGCCGTCGCGATAGGCGTTGATGAGCCGGAGCTGCATCGGGTCCATGCCGAGGAAGCGGGCGACCTGGTCCATCTGCGATTCCAGAGCGAAGTCGCCGATGGTCACGCCGAAGCCGCGCATGGCCGAGGACGGCGTGCGGTTGGTGTAGACGCAATAGGCGTCGACATGGACATTCGGGATCGTGTACGGCCCCGGCATGTGCGCGGCGGCCTTGGTGGTGCCGTAGGTCGAGTGGCGGCAATAGGCGCCGGCGTCGACATAGAGCGTGACCTTGCGGGCGATGATGCGCCCATCCTTCATCACGCCGTCCTTGATGTAGATGCGCTCGGCGGCGCGGGGTGACGACACCTGCATCTCCTCAGCGCGGCTGTAGGCATACTTCACCGGCCGGTTGGTGAGCATCGCTCCCAGCGCCGCGATGGGCTCGACCATGACGTCGACCTTGCCGCCGAAGCCGCCGCCGACTGTGCCGCCGACCAACCGAAGCCTGTTGAACGGCACGCCGAGGATCAGCGCCATATTGTCGAGCGTGAAATAGAGCGCTTGCGTGTTCGAATAAACGGTGACGCGGCCATTGCCTTCAGGCTTGGCTATGCATCCGGTCGTTTCGGTCGGCGCATGCTCGATAGGCGAGGATTCGTAGCGATGCTCGATGATGTGGTCGGCCCCAGCGAACGCCTTGTCCACGTCGCCGAACCGGATGCGGCGGCAATTGTGGCCTTCATAGACGAAATAGTTCGTACCCTGCTTCTTGAACGGCGTCGAAGTCATCGCCTCCTCGACGTCGAACACCGCCGGCAGATCCTCGTAGTCGACCACCACCCGCCGCGCGCCTTCGAGCGCCGCCTGCGGCGTCTCGGCGAGCACGACGCAGATCTGCTCGCCCATGAACAGCACACGGTCTTCGGGCAGCACCGGCTCGTCGTCCGGCTCGACGCCGATCAGTTTCAGGATCGTGTACCAGTTGTTCGGCACGTCCTTATGGGTGAGCACGCGCACCACGCCGGGCACTTGCATCGCCGGCGCTACATCGAGATTGCCGATCAGCGCGTGGTGCCTGGTCGAGCGCACCATCTTCAGGTGCAGCATGCCGGGAAAGCCGACATCCTCGTAGAACTGCGTGCGACCGGTGACGTGGCCGCGCGCATCGGCGCGTTGAACGCTCGTGCCGACCACATCTAGATCGGCCTCGCGCTCGGCTGAAAAGAAACTCGCGTCGATCTTTTCCATGGTGCTTCCTCAGGCTGCCTGTGCGGAGCCGGCGGCGTTGACGCGCTGGGCTGCGTCGAGCACCGCATCGATGATGGCTTCGTAGCCGGTGCAGCGGCATATGTTTCCGGAGATGGCGCGGACGGCATCGTCCCGCGTCGGGTGGGGATTTTTCGCCAGCAGGCCGGCGGTGGCCATGATCATGCCGGAGGTGCAAAAGCCGCATTGGGTGGCGAAGCCTTCCAGGAAAGCCTCCTGGATCGGGTGCAATCCCTGCAGCGGGGTCAGCCCCTCGATCGTTTCGACCCGCGCCTCGTCGATGGTCTCGACCGGCACCATGCAGGACATCACCGTCCTGCCGTCGAGCAGCACGGTGCAGGCGCCGCAGGCGCCCTGGTCGCAGCCGCGGCGCGTGCCGGTCAGCCCCTGATTTTCGCGCAGCGCGTCAAGCAGCGTGGTTCCCGGCGCGACCAGCATCTGCCGCTCCGCGCCGTTGACGGTCAGCGATACGACTGCGTGCTTCATGGCTCCCTCCCGGTGGCTCTGTTTTCGGTTGCAGCTATTCGCCGATCAGCGCGCGCCTGATGTGAACCGGCGTCACGCGCCTACGGTACCAGGCGCTGGCATAGGCGTCGTCGAAGGGCTCGATGTCGTCTCCGGCCGCCTCGGCTGCGGTCATGATGCCCGCCCGGTCGAAGGTCTGCCCGAGCAACTTTTCCTCTACCGACTTGGCCCGGAGCGGATGCTTGGCGACGCCGCCGAGCGCGATGCGGCATTCGGCAACCTTGCCGTCTTCGAGCCCGATCACGGCGGCGACGGTCACGATGGCTGCTGAATTGAAAGCGCGGCGCGTAGCTTTGACGAATTTGAAGGTTCCCGGCGCAGGCAGCGTGAAGGAAATCTTGGTGACGATTTCGCCTTTCGCGACGCCACTCCGGACAAGGCTTTCGACAGGCTCGAAGCGCGCCGCGCCGCCGTCCGCGACGGCGGCGGTGGCGCCGAGCGCAATGAGGCAGACGGCAAGATCGCCATAAGGTTGCTCGACGAAAAGGTTGCCGCCGACGGTCGCCATGTTGCGGATGGTGGGGGATGCGATCGTATCGATCGCCGGCCCCAGGAAGGCGAGCTCCGGCCTTTCCTGCAATTCGCTAAGTGAGGTGGCCGCGCCGATGGAGGCCTTGCCGTCGCTGATAAAGATTCCGGAGAGACCGGCCTTGCGGAGACTTACCAGCGTGTCGAAGCTGTCCGTGCCGTAGTTCAGAACCGGCATCACTACCGTGCCGCCGGCCATCAGCACCGCGCCGGGATGCCTGGCCAGCGCTTCTTGAGCGAGTGCGAGCGAGCCCGGCACGATTACCGCCTGCAACATTATTGTCCTCCCAGACGACGATGGGCTTTTCCGCCTCTTGATTATCCATTATCGATAAACGAGAATTACTTTGTCAACCGCAATGGCGGGAAATATGATGCTGCATTGCGGCAGGCGGCGAAGCGGCCTTTAAGGCGGAACGGGCGGACGGCGGGCATGAACCAACTGCGCAAGATCGGATCAGACGTCGTGGCCGAGCCCGACCGGCATGAGGCGGCGTTCGTCAACGTTCCGCTGCGCCAACGGCTCAAGGAGGCGTTGCTGCGCCGCATCCTGGGCGGCCATTACGATCCCGGCGAGCGCCTGGTGGAGTTGCGCATCGCGCAGGAATTCGGGACCAGCCAGGGGCCGGTGCGCGAAGCGCTGCGCGAACTTGAGGCGACCGGCCTCGTCACCAACCTGCCGCGGCGCGGGACATATGTCGCCGAGGTGATGGGCGACGGACTGCGCGAGATCTATGCAGTGCGCGGCGCGCTTGAAGAGCAGGCGACCAGGACCGCGACGGCGAAGCGGAGCTGCGACCTGGCGCTGTTGCAGCGCGAAGTCGACATGATGCATGCGGCCGCGCTCGCGGGCGATACGCATGGCGTGGTCGAGCATTCGGTGAAGTTCCACCGCGCCATCATGCAGGCGGCGGGCAACCGGCTGCTGCTCAACATCTGGCAGTCGCTGCAGATCGAGACCCGCACCACCATCACCATGCTAGTCGAAGGGCTCGACCTGGTGGAGATCGCCGACAGCCATCAGCCGATCGTCGATGCGATCGCCAGCGGCGACGCCGAGCGGGCGGCGTGCGTGGCGCGTGAGCATCAGGAATATTTCGAGCGGCTGCCGGTGCCGACCCGCTCCGGATCCTGAGCCGTTCGGCTCAGTCTGCCGGGCGGAAATGCTTCGACAGCTTCAGGCCCTGCGCCTGATAGTTCGAGCCGAGGTCGGTCCCGTAGAGCGCCTTCGGCCGCGACAGCATGTGTTCATAGACGAGGCGGCCGACGATCTGGCCATGCTCCAGGATGAACGGCACTTCGTGGCTGCGCACCTCCAGCACCGCGCGGCTGCCGGTGCCGCCGGCTGCGGAATGGCCGAAGCCGGGGTCGAAGAAGCCGGCATAGTGGACGCGGAATTCGCCGACCAGCGGATCGAACGGCGTCATCTCGGCGGCGTAGAGCGGCGGCACGTGCACCGCCTCGCGAGACACAAGGATGTAGAACTCGTCGGGGTCAAGGATGAGTTCGCCCGCGCCGCCGCGATTGTAGAGCGGCTCCCAGAAATCATAGACGCCGTGGGCGGCGCGCTTGTCCACATCGACCAAGCCGGTGTGGTGCTTGCCGCGGTAGCCGATCAGGCGGCCGGCATCGCCGCTGAGGTCGATCGAGAGCGCTATGCCGCCGCCCGAAATGTTCGGCATTTCCGATGCGACCAGCGTTTCGCTCGCATGCAGCCGGTGAAGCTCGGCTTCCGAGAGCAGGGCATTGCCGATGCGGAAGCGGATCTGCGAAAGCCGCGAGCCGGTGCGCGCGATGATCGGGAAGGTGCGCGGGCTGACCTCCAGATAGAGCGGCCCGGAATAGCCGGCCTGGATCTTGTCGAATTCCTGGCCGCGGTCGGTCATGACGCGGGTGAAGATATCGAGCCGGCCGGTCGAGCTTTTCGGATTTGCCGAGGCCGAGACGCTGGCCGGCAGGTTCAGGCTTTCCAAAAGCGGCACGATGTAGACGCAGCCGGTTTCGAGCACCGCGCCATTGGTCAGGTCGATCTCGTGCAGCTTCAGACGGTCGAGCTTTTCCGAAACGCGGTGGTTTGGCCCCGGCAAAAAGCTGGCGCGCACCCGCCAGGCTCTTTCGCCGAGCCGCAGGTCGAGGCTCGCCGGCTGGATCTGGTCCGCGTCGAGTTCCCTGGCGGACGCCAGCGCGCCGGACTGAAACAGCCCCGCAATGTCCTGATCCGGAAGAATGCCCGTCTGCCGCAAGCGCCTACGCTCCTTCAAAAATATCCGGCGAGGTTTAATGAAGCCGGCAATTGACGCAAGCCGGCCGTCGGTCTAATGGACATTTATCCCGTGGTGATTTGGCCGGTCGGCTTGCAGCCACGTTAAATAAATCGCTAAAGGGCCGTTGATGGACCGGTTGCGATTTTCGCCGCCGGTTTTTTTGTTTTTTGGGGACAGCGCAATGACCATCGAAAAGAAGCGCAACTGGAAGCCCGCAACCCAGCTCGTTCATTCGGGAACGATGCGTTCCGGCTTCGGCGAGACCTCCGAGGCGATCTATCTGACGCAGGGCTATGTCTATGACACGGCCGAGGCCGCGGAGGCCCGCTTCAAGGGCGAGGAGCCGGGCTTCATCTATTCGCGCTACGCCAACCCGACCGTCGACATGTTCGAAAAGCGCATGTGCGCGCTGGAAGGCGCCGAGGATGCGCGCGCCACCGCGTCCGGCATGGCGGCGGTTTCGGCCGCACTCCTGTGTGGCGTCAAGGCCGGCGACCATATCGTGGCCGCCCGCGCCCTTTTCGGTTCTTGCCGCTGGGTCGTCGAGACGCTGATGCCGAAATACGGCGTCGAGGCGACGCTGGTCGATGGCACGAAGATCGAAAATTGGGAGCGGGCAGTGCGCCCCAACACCAAGCTTTTCTTCCTCGAAAGCCCGACCAACCCGACGCTCGAAGTCATCGACATAGAGGCGGTGGCGCGGCTGGCGAATTCGATCGGCGGCCGGCTGGTGGTCGACAATGTGTTCGCCACGCCGCTGCAGCAGAAGCCGCTCACGCTCGGGGCGCATGTCGTCGTCTATTCCGCAACCAAGCATATTGACGGCCAGGGGCGGTGCCTCGGCGGGGTCATCCTGTCGGACAAGAAATGGATCGATGAGAATCTGCACGATTATTTCCGCCACACCGGCCCGAGCCTGTCTCCGTTCAACGCCTGGACGCTGCTGAAGGGGCTGGAGACGCTGCCGGTGCGCGTGCGCCAGCAGACCGAGAATGCGACCAAGATTGCCGACTTCCTGGCCGAGCGGCCGGAGGTGGCGCGGGTCATCTATCCGGGGCGCAGCGATCATCCGCAGGCCGATATCGTCAGGAAGCAGATGCTCGGCGGCTCGACGCTGATCTGTCTCGATCTGAAGGGCGGAAAAAAATCCGCCTTCGCCTTCCAGAACGCGCTGGACGTGGTGCTGATCTCCAACAATCTCGGCGATTCCAAGAGCCTGATCACGCATCCGGCGACCACCACGCACAAGAACCTCTCCGACGAGGCGCGCGCCGAACTCGGCATCGGGCCAGGAACGCTGCGCCTGTCGGTCGGACTGGAGGATGCCGGCGATCTGCTGGAGGACATCGAGCAGGCGCTGAAGATCGCTGGGTGAGGTCGCATTGACCGCCCTTGCATAGTGGCAGCGCGGGGTGTGCTGATTCTTCCTTCTCCCACAAGGGGAGAAGGGAGAGGCGCACACCTCACCATTGCCACGCTGCGTTTCCGCCCTGGTCATTGAACGAGCCCTTCGACAGGCTCAGGAGTGGGAAGCGGGGCGCGAGGCCAACGCCTTCCTAATTTTTATACGTGGCGCGAACTCCGCGCCCCGCCGGTGATTTTTCAGCCCCCCGTTTCCCAGCCTGCGGACCTGCCGACATACGCCGGTGGTTTGCCGTGCCAGCGCGAGCGATATACGGCGCCTCGTGCCCGTCTTAGCGGACAGTCGTGGAAACTCTGGACGACCTTCCGCTTCCGCGGCCACGTTAGCCGCTTCCCCGGAACACCGGTTCCTCCCCGCAAATCACCGTCATGACCGGCGTTCCCGCAGGAGAAACTGCCGGGGATTATGCGGGGAACGCAGGGGGTGATGGACAAATTTTTCGCATTTTTCTCGCCAGCCGTTGAAATGACAGGGTTATTTCCGTCGTGCCGGGTGGGTTTATTCACGCGGGAAGCGTGCCGCTTGCGCCGGCATGGCCGCCGTGGGACATCTCCGGCCCGGCCGGCAAGGCAGGAATCGAAAGCATGCGGCGGCAACAGCCAGAGGCGGTTTCCATGAGACCTTTCGCGGTTACGAACCGCGGGGTGCTGTCGATCGCCATACCGATGACGCTCGCCTACCTGACCACGCCGATGCTCGGGCTGGTCGACACGGCGGTGGTCGGCCAGTTCGGCAACGCCGCACTTCTCGGCGGCCTCGCGGCGGGCGCGCTGGTGTTCGATGTGGTTTTCACCACCTTCAATTTCCTGCGTTCGGGAACGACCGGGCTGGTGGCGCAGGCCTTCGGTCGCGGCGACGAAATCGAGGAGCAGGCGGTGTTCTGGCGCGCTTTCGCCATCGCGCTGGTCGCGGGCCTGGTGCTGGCGGCATGCGCGCCGCTGTTTTCGATCGTCGGCATCTGGTTCATTGATGCGGAACCCGGCGTCAATGCCGCGCTGGACGAATATGTCCGTATAAGGCTTCTCGGAGCGCCGTTCGCGCTGATCAACTACGCGATCCTCGGCTATGTGCTCGGGCGGGGCGAGGGCGGTCTCGGCCTGGTCCTGCAACTCGTCCTCAACGGCATCAACATCGCGCTTTCCATCGCCTTGGGTCTCTGGCTTGGCTGGGGCGTCGCGGGCGTCGCTTGGGGCACGGTCGCCGGCGAGTTCGTCGCCATGCTGCTCGGACTTGCAATCGTGGTCGCCCGCTTCTCGAAATCGCCGCGCCTGCCGCGCGAGCGGCTTCTGCACGCCGAACCGTTCTGGGCCATGGTTTCGCTCAACCGCGACATCATGATCCGGTCATTCTCGCTGCTGGCGGCATTTGCCCTGTTCACGCGGCAGGGCGCACAATTCGGCACGCTGACGCTCGCCGCGAACGCCGTGTTGATGAACTTCTTCATGATTTCGGGCTTCTTCCTCGACGGATTCGCGACTGCCGCCGAGCAGCTGGCCGGCCGCGCTGTCGGTGCGCGCAACGCGCCTGCGTTCCGGCGGGCCGTGTGGCTGACGTCGATATGGGGTTTCGGCCTCGCCGGCGTTGCCTGCGCCGCATTCCTGCTCGGCGGGCGCGACCTGATCGCGCTGATCACCACGGCGGAGGACATTCGCGACATAGCCTCGGCCTACCTGCCATGGGCGGCGTTCACCGCCGTAAGCGGAGTGCTGGCCTTCCAGATGGACGGCGTCTTCATCGGCGCAACCTGGTCGACCGACATGCGCAACATGATGCTGCTTTCGCTCTGCGTGTTCGTGGCCGCGATGCTTGTTCTGACCGGGCCCTTCGGCAATCACGGCCTGTGGGCGGCGCTGCACATCTTCCTTATCGTAAGGGGACTGAGTTTGCTGGCGATCCTTCGGCTGCGGCTTCGGACCAGCTTTTAGGCAATCTGACTCGGGCTGCTCCGCCCCTCGTGGGTTTACCTCCACCGTTCAGGGGGAGGTGATCGCATATGGGCCATGTTTGTAGGCGAGGCAGGGCGGCCGCCTGTTCTGCACCGCCGTTGCCTTCCGACAAGGCGAGGCATGGATTCCCGACACTCTCCACTCGTGCTTCGCACTCGCTCACGAGGTCGGGAATGACGGATTTCACTTTCGTCTCCGCCAATCTCCAACGCTGGCGACTGGCGGAAGCGGTAAAAGAAGTCCGTCATTCCCGACCTCATGAGCGAGCGAAGCGGAGAGTGTCGGGAATCCATACCTCAACTTAGGGGGCGTCAGAATCCTCTCAGGTATGAACACCCGGCGAAACGTTCCTCGCACCTGATGCGCAGCCACATGCGATTGCCCTGCTCTCAAGGGTAAGGGTGAGGGGCAGTTTCTGCGTAATGCCCTACAGCGGCTTTGCGGCCCAGTGGGCGAGGCGGCTGTCGCGGATTTCGCGCAGGCTGGTTATTCCGTTGGCATCGGCGAAACGCGCCATGCCGCCGACGATGCGGCCGGGCAGCGCCGGGCCGGCATAGATCATCCCGGTGTAGAGCTGGACCAGATCGGCGCCGGCGCGGATTTTTTCGAGCGCGGTATCGGCGGAATTGACGCCGCCGACACCGATCAGCGCCAGATCGGGGCCGACGAGCCGGCGCATTTTTGCGAGCACGGTCGTCGAGCGTCCGAACAGCGGCTTTCCCGACAGGCCGCCGGCCTCGCCCGAAAAGGCGCTCGACTGCAGATTGGGGCGCGAGATCGTCGTGTTCGAGACGATGACGCCGTCAATCGCCTTGTCGACGACTTCGGCGGCGATGTCCTCAAGCTCAGCCTCGTTGAGATCGGGCGCGATCTTGAGAAAGAGTGGCGTCTTGCGCCCGGCGCCGTCCGGCAGGGCCTCCCGCGCGGCGGTAATACGCGAAAGGAGTTCGGCGAGCTCGGCGCGCGCCTGCATGTTGCGCAGGCCCGGCGTGTTGGGCGAGGAGATGTTGACGGTCAGGTAGGAGGCGTGGCGAGCGAAGCGCTTCACGCCGAACTCGTAATCGGCGATGCGGTCGGCGCTGTCCTTGTTGGCGCCGATATTGACGCCGACGACGCCCGGCCGGCCCGCGCGCGCTGCGAGCCGCTCCTCGCAGCGCGCATGGCCCTCATTGTTGAAGCCGAGGCGGTTGATGACGGCTTCGTCCTTTGTCAGCCGGAAGATGCGCGGCTTGGGATTGCCCGGCTGCGGCAACGGCGTGACGCTGCCGATCTCTGCGAAGCCGAAGCCGAGATCGAGCAGCGCATCCGGCACATCGCCGTTCTTGTCATAGCCGGCGGCCATGCCGAGCGGATTGGGGAAATCCAGGCCGCAGATGCGGACCCTCAGCCGCTCGTCGACGGGCGGCTTCGAGGCGACCGGCAATCCGCATTTCAGCGCCTTGATCGACAGGCCGTGCGCGGTTTCGGGATCGAGCGTGAAGAGCAGCCGCTGGCCGAGCCGGTCGATGCCGTTCATGAAGGCTCCAGCGGCGGAAATTCGTGGCCGTTCGCGCTGAGCGGCAGCGGCTTGGCCCAGATCACCGCCGACAGGTCGAGAGCGCCGTAGAGATGCGGGAACAGCGCGCCGCCGCGCGAGGGCTCATATTTCAGCGCCGGCCCGAGCTTTTCGGCGTCGATCGCCACCAGGAGCAGGCCGGTCTGGCCGGCGAAATGCCGGGCTGCGGTCTCCTCAACCTGATCGGCGGTGGACAAATGGATGTAGCCGTCGGCGATGTCGATCAGCGCGCCGGAAAAGGTTCCAGAATTTTCGGCCTCGCGCCATAGCGCTTCCGGGCATATCTTGTAAACGGTCTGTCGCATGCGCGCCCTATAGGCCAGAAGCCGGGCCGGGAAAAGGGGAGGAGTCTCCCTATTTACGGCGCAAACCGCGGGCATCGTGCCCCCCGGATCGCGAATGGAGGAAGTCATGCGTGCCATTGCCACCGTCGTTGCTGCGATCGCCATGTCGTTTGCGGGCGCACCGGTCTTCGCCCAGGACAATACCGACCGCTACACGCTGGAAAAGACTGATAACGGCTATGTCCGGATGGATCGGCGGACCGGCGAGATGTCGCTGTGCGAGGAACGCGCCGGCCAGCTCGTCTGCAAGCTGGCGGCCGATGAGCGCGCCGCCTTCCAGGCCGATACCGAGAGGCTGGAGGCAGCGATCGAGGCGCTCGAGGAGCGCGTCGCCAAGCTGGAGAGCGGGCTGACGGCCAAGCTCGACCAGGCGCTGCCGACCGAGGAGGAGTTCGAGAAGACGATGAGCTATATGGAGCGGTTCCTGCGCCGGTTCATGGGCATCGCCAAGGATTTGGAAGAGAAGCCGGATCAACCGCAAACTCCGCCCGCCGACCCGCAGAAGACGTAATCGCCTATTCCGGGACGGCTCATTCCGGCTGGTAGGCCTCGAAGCCGAACATCACGAAGATCATCGAGATGGCGAAGAACAGGCAGGCGACGGCGAGCGAAGCCTGCCCGAAACGCGCATAGACATCGCGCATCACGGTCGCGAACACGAAGCGCGAATGCTCGCTGGCGGGCCGCGCCTTGTCGTCGAGATACATCCAGACTTCGGTCGACTTCGGATTCTGGCGGGCTGCCGCGTAGGCCTTCCAAATGAGGATGGCGGCCATCAGAAGCGTCAGCATGGCGCCGGCGCGGAAGGCCGATACGGGATTGAACGAGAAGCCGACCATCACGCAGGTGATCGCCAGCGAACCGAACATCACGGCGCGCCCGATGCAGAAAACAGCGACTTCCCTTATTTTCTCCATCGAAGAGATCCGTCTGTGCCTAGCGTAACTGTGCAGAGGGACGCCTGTTCCCGGCAAGTAAATTTCCGGCGATCCGCCCGGGCGTGTTGATATTCAGGTGATGCCGGCATGCCCTGACCTGAATCTCAACACGGCCTGATGGGGCTTGTAGGCGCCTCGTTTCGAATGCAGCTTGAAAACCCCGGACTTCCCCGCATAATCGGCGTTCAGCCGCTGCCAGAAGAAAAAAGCGGAGGGATGGGGAGGGATCAGTGCCGTCAGGCTACAAGTTCGTCATCGCGGACGACCATCCCCTGTTTCGAGGCGCGCTGAAGCAGGCGCTGTCCGGCATCGCCGATGTCGCGACGATCCTCGAGGCCGGGGATTTCGAGGCGACGAAAGCGCTCGTCTCGGCCAACGAGGATGTCGACCTCGTTCTGCTCGACCTGTCGATGCCCGGCGCGAGCGGCCTTTCCGGCCTGATCTCGCTGCGCGGCATTCATTCGGCGGTGCCCATGGTGGTGGTGTCGGCGCATGACGACGCCGAGACGATCCGGCGCGCGCTGGAACTCGGCGCGTCCGGCTTCATCTCGAAATCGGCGAGCATGGAAGACATTAGGGCGGCCGTGATGACGGTGCTGTCGGGCGGGATCACAGCGCCCGTCGGCATCGATCTCGGCGTCGAGCGCGACCCGGAGATTTCCGACCTGATCAAGCGGCTGCAATCGCTGACGCCGCAGCAGGCGAGGGTACTCGGCATGCTGGCGGAAGGGCTTTTGAACAAGCAGATCGCTTATGAGCTCAGCGTATCGGAAGCCACGATCAAGGCGCATGTCTCGGCGGTCCTGCAGAAGCTCGGCGTCGACAGCCGCACCCAGGCGGTGATCCTCTTGTCCAAGATCGGCACCGACCCGCTGCCGGCCTCATAGCGCCAGAACGATCAGCGCTCGCCCAGAAGCGCCGCCAGCACTTTCAGGTCGACATTGCCGCCGCTGAGCACAATGCCGACGCGCTTGCCGGCGCAGGCGACCGTGCCATGCATCACGGCCGCGGCGGCGAGGCAGCCTGTCGGCTCCACGACGAGCTTCATGCGCTCGGCGAAGAACCGGACCGTCTCGAGCAGTTGCGCGTCCGAGACCGTGACAATGTCGTCGACCTTGTCTTTCAGGATGGGGAAGTTGTGGGCGCCGAGATGGGTGGTGAGAGCGCCGTCGGCGATGGATTTCGGCACGGGGATGCGAACCACCTCGCCCTTGCGCAATGATTGCTGGCCGTCATTGCCGGCCTCCGGCTCCACGCCGACAATGGTGCAGGCGGGCGCCGTCGCCCGGGCAGCGAGCGCGCAGCCGGCAAGCAATCCACCGCCGCCAAGCGGGACGACAAGCATGTCGATCGCCCCGACCTCCTCGATCAGTTCAAGCGCGGCGGTGCCTTGTCCAGCAATAACGTCGGGATGGTCGTAAGGCGGGATCAGAGCCGCCCGCTGCTGGGCAGCAAGGCGATGACTGATCTCCGCGCGGTTCTCGGTGTAGCGGTCATAGAAGACGATCTCGGCGCCGTAGCCTTTGGTCGCGGCAATCTTAATCTCCGGCGCGTCCTTCGGCATGACGATGGTCGCCGAAACGCCCTGGAGCCTGGCGGCATACGCAACCGCTTGGGCGTGGTTGCCGGACGAATAGGCGACGACGCCGTTTTGGCGAACGCCCGCCTCCAGCGCGGCTATTGCGTTGTAGGCGCCACGAAACTTGAAAGCGCCGCCCCGCTGCAGGTTCTCCGCCTTGAAGAACAGGCTTGCCCCGACCCTTGCATCGGCGGTTCGCGAGGTCAGAACCGGCGTCTTGTGAGCCGCGCCGGAAATCCGCGCCCGCGCCGCCAGCACATCGTCGAAGGTGGGTATGCGCAAGGGAGGCAATGAGGGGTCGAGCACTGGGTGTCCTCCAGATTCATCCTGGAAAGTGGTCATCGAGATGGATGCGACTTACTCCGCCGCCTGCGCCATCCGCCGCACGCGGGTCATCATCGAGCGCAGGGCAGCGGGCTTCACGGGCTTGTTGACCACCGGCACGTCGATCAGGTCGGCGGCGGCGCGCACCTCGTTGGAGCGGTCGGCGGTGAGCAGCATCGCTGGCGTGCCGCTGCCGTAGAGGGTCCTCAGCTTGCGGATCGCGTCAAGCCCGGTTTCGCCGTCGAGATGATAATCGGCGAGGATCAAATCGGGAGGATCGCCGGCCGGCCGGCCGTGATCGAACGGTTTGGAGCCCGGATGAATGCTGACATTGCAGCCCCAACCTTCCAGCAGGAGCCGCATGCCTTCCAGGATGCGGGCGTCGTTGTCGATGCAGATTACGTTGAGACCGCTCAGCGCGCCGACTGCCGGCAATGGCGGGCTGGCCTCCGTCGCAAGGCCAGGCTCCAGCGCCTGGGTTACCGGGAGAATGACCGAGAAGCGCGTGCCCTTGCCGCGGCCGGAATCGATCTGGATTTCGAGCCGGAGCACGCGGGCGATGCGATCGACGATAGACAGGCCGAGGCCGAGACCCTGCGCCTCGCGCACGCCCTCGTCGAGCCGGGTGAATTCGCGGAAGACGGTGTTGAGCTTGTCGGCGGGTATACCGATGCCGGTGTCGAACACCTGAAGCTCGGCGAGTTCGCCCCGCCGCCGGACGCCGACCAGAATACGCCCGCTGCGCGTGTATTTGATGGCGTTGGAGACGAGGTTCTGGATAAGACGGCGCAGCAGGTTGCGGTCTGTCTCGACGGTGATCGAGGACGGCACGATGACCAGTTCGAGGCTCTTTGCGGCGGCCATCGGCTGGAAATCGGTGCCGATCTGGCGTAGCAGCCCGTCCAGCCGGAAAACCGTCGCGGCAGGCTTCATGGCGCCCGCGTCGAGGCGCGAAATGTCGAGCACCGCCCCGAGGATGGTTTCGACCGATTCCAGCGACGATTCGATGTTGGCGGCGGCTTCGCCGGGCGCGCCCCGGCCTGCCCGCTCGATCAGCGAGGCGCAGTAGAGGCGCGCCGCGTTCAGCGGCTGCAGGATATCGTGCCCGGCAGCCGCGAGGAAGCGCGTCTTACCGAGATTGGCTTCCTCGGCGAGCATCTGCGCCTGCGCCAGTTCCTCGTTGACGCGCGTCAGCTCGGCGGTGCGGCTGCGGACGCGCTGTTCCAGCGATTCGTTGGCGCTCTTCAGCGCGAGGTCGGATTTCACGCGCGCCGAAATGTCGGCATATGTCGCGACGATGCCGCCGTCCGGCATCGGATTGGAGCGGAGCTCGATAATCCTGCCGCTAGTCTTCAACTCGATCTGCCAGGGACTGCCGAAAGTGGTGAGGCGGTTCAGCGTGGCGACGCGGGAATCGGCGGGGATGTCGCCGCGCGCCGCCAGGAAGCGCAGGATCTGGTCGAGCGAGACGCCGACCTGACCCATCTCGTCGGGCAGGTCGAACAGCGCGCGATACTGGCGGTTCCAGCAGGTCAGGCGGAAATCCTGGTCGAACACGGTGATGCCCTGCTCCATCTGGTCGAGCGCGATCTGGAGGAGGTCGCGATTGTGCTGCAGGGCCTCGGTCGCGTCGTCGAGCAGGCGGAACGCATCCTTGGAGGCGCTGTCGTGGCGCTGGAACAGGAGCGACAGGATCAGCCGCGCGGATGAGGAGCCGACGGCGCTGGCTAGCAGCTGCTCGGAAAAGCGGACCACTGCCATGCTGGCCTGCTCGTTGCCGTTGAGTTTCAGGCCGCCGGTGTTCTCGAATGTCTGGAACGAGCGCTCGGTGCGCTCGACGCCGAGATAGCGGGCGATCGTGTCCTTCAGATCGTTGACGGTGATCGCCGTGCGGAAACGCCTGAGGCTTGGCATCGGGCTCGCGTCGCGCGGCACGAAGATCGACGCCTGGATGCGTTCGAGCGGCACGGAGGCGCGGGACAGCGAGCCGAGCACGAAGAACAGGAGATTGACCGACAGGCTCCACATGACGCCGTGATTGAGCGGTTCGGCGACGGTGCCGAACAACGCCTGTGGCCGCAGCGCCTCGATGCCGAAGGGGCCATGGGCGAGAATTTCCGTGCCCGGCGCGGCGAGTGATGGAAAGAGCAGCGTGTAGGCCCATACAGTGATGCCCGCCACCATGCCGAGCGCTGCGCCGCGCGCATTGGCGCCGCGCCAGATCAGGCCGCCGAAAAATGCCGGCGCGAACTGGGCAATTGCTGCAAACGACATCAGTCCGATCGATGCGAGCCGCGCATTGCTAGTGCTTTCGCGGTAATACAGGAACGCCACGAAGAGGATGAGGAAGATCGATCCGCGCCTGATGTTGAGGATCAGGCTCGACCAGTCCTCGGTCTCGCGGGCTTCCGATTTCAAGAGCCGCCGGACGAACAACGGGATGATGAGATCGTTGGAAATCATGATCGACAGCGCGACGCTGGCGACGATCACCATGGCGGTTGCCGCGGAGAGGCCGCCGATGAATGCGGCCATCGCCAGCAAGTTCTCGCCGCTTAGCAGCGGCAGCGACAGCACATAGAGATCGCTGCTCGTCCGCGTTCCCACCAGCGCCAGCCCGGCGAATGCAATAGGTAGTACGAACAGGTTGATCGCCACCAGATAGAGCGGGAACACCCAGGTGGCGGTCTTGAGTTCGATCTCGCTGCGATTTTCGACGATCATCACGTAGAACTGGCGCGGCAGCATGATGATTGCGAAGCCGCTGATGACTGTAAGCACCAGCCAGGTGCCGAGCGAGGTGCTGTAGCCCATCGCGTCGCGGACATTGGCGTTCTCGGCGAGCTTTGCAATCATGTCGCCCGGCCCGTCGAACAGGACGAAGGTGACCATCAGGCCGATCGCCAGGAAGGCGGCCAGCTTCACCACCGACTCGACCGCCACGGCGAGGATCAGCCCGTCCTGATGCTCGGTCGCATCGGCATGACGTGTCCCGAACAGCACGGCAAACAGCGCAAGCAGCATGGCGACCACCAGCGAAATGTCGCTGACGAAGGGATCGAAAGATGGCGGCGCGCCGGTGTAGTGCTCGACCATCAGGCTGACCGAGCCCGAGATCGCCTTGAGCTGCAAGGCGATGTAGGGCACCGCGCCAATGGTGGCGATCAGCGTGGCGATCGAGGCGACGGCGAAGCTCTTGCCGTAGCGAGCGCCGAGGAAATCGGCGATCGAGGTGATCTTTTCGGCCTTGGCGAGCTTGATGATGCGCCGGAGCAGCGGAAAGGCGAAAACGAACACCACCACGGGGCCGATATAGATGGCCAGGAATTCGAGGCCGCGTTCGGATGCCAGCCCGACCGATCCGAAGAACGTCCAGGAGGTGCAGTAAATGGCGAGGCTGAGCGCGTAAATATAAGGCCGGGGCCTGCCCGAGCCTTTGGCCGCGGCCCGCCGGTCGCCCAGGCTGGCGATGACGAAAAGCAGCGTCACATAGGCGACCGCGATGATGACGATGACCCAGCCCTGCACGCCCGGATGTTCCTCCCTTCAGGCGCCCTTGCGCCTCAAGCACGCAAGGCAATCACAGCTTCGGCAGCAAGTCCATTGCGCCATGGACTAAGGTCAACTGCCGGGCAAGCGGAATTTTACCGGTTTTGCAACCGGGGGTTTTTGCTATTGTGCGGTTGCTTCGGCGGGGGAGCGGATCCGGTCGTCGCCGGCGGACAGGAGAGGGAACGATGATCAGGGAATTCCAGGAATTCATTTCAAAGGGCAATGTGATGGACCTCGCGGTCGGCGTCATCATCGGCGGCGCCTTCGGCCTGATCGTCTCGTCGCTGGTCGCCGACATCATCATGCCGATCGTGGGGCCCATCTTCGGCGGTTTCGACTTCTCCAACTATTTCCTGCCGCTGTCGTCCAACGTCACCGCAAACTCGCTTGAGGAAGCCCGCAAGCAGGGGGCAGTGTTCGCCTGGGGCAATTTCCTGACGGTGCTGATCAATTTCCTCATTCTCGCCTGGATCATCTTCCTGATGGTGAAGGGCGTGAACAGCATGCGCCGCAGGCTTATTGCGGAAAAGCCGACTGAGCCGAAAGCTCCGCCTGCCGACATCGCGCTGCTGACGGAAATCCGCGATCTGCTGGCGAAAAAATAGATCCAGCTGAATGCCGGCCTGCAAATGGCGGCTGGGCCTTACCTGAATCTCAACGAAGCTAAACCGGCCCCGCTGCCTCGCGGCCGGGTTTCGTTTGCGCCGCCCGGAACGGCGCGGTAGCAACAGCGCTCAACTGTAGAATTCGGGGTAGCCATGAAACTGATCGACGATCTGCGCAGCGAGGCTCGCCTGGCGCCCGAAAGTGGCATCGTCGCCGTGGCCAATTACGGTTGGGGGCGGGCGGGTCTGATCCCGCTATGGGCGGGAGAGGGCGACCTGCCGACGCCGGAGTTCATTTCGCAGGCGGCCGCACGTGGGCTGTCAGCGGGCGAGACCTTCTACACCTGGCAGCGCGGCATTCCGGAACTGCGCCAGGCGCTCGCGCGCTATCACGCCCGCCATTTCGGCAAGGCGTTCGCGCCGGAGGAGTTTCTGGTGACCGGCGGCGGCATGCAGGCGATCCAGCTTGCGTTGCAGGCCACGGCGGGCGCTGGCGACGAGGTGATCTACCTGTCGCCGGCATGGCCGAACTTTCCCGGCGCGGCGGGCGTCGCTGGCGCCAAGCCGGTTGCCGTCAGGCTGGACCAGACCGGCAATGGCTGGACATGCGAAGTCGCCAAGGTCGAGGCGGCGGTGACCGATCGCACAAGGGCCATCTTCGTCAATTCGCCCTCGAACCCGACCGGCTGGACCGCCGACCTGGATACGCTTCGGGCAATCCTCGATCTCGCCCGGCGCAAGAATCTCTGGATCATCGCCGACGAGATCTATGCGCTGTTCCATTATGGCGGCGTCAGGGCGCCGTCCTTCATGGATATCATGGACGAGGATGACCGCATCCTGTTCGTCAACACGTTCTCCAAGAACTGGGCGATGACCGGCTGGCGCATCGGTTGGCTGCGCGTGCATCCGGCGCTGCAGCAGACATTCGAGAACCTGATCCAGTATTCGACCTCGGGCGTGGCGCAGTTCATGCAGCGCGGGGCGATCGCGGCGCTGGATGAGGGCGACGATTTCCTGGCGGCGCAGATCGAGCGCGCGCGGCAGGCGAGGGACATCGCCTGCGATATACTCGGCGCAACCGGCCGCGCCCGGTTCAGCGTGCCGCAGGGCGCGTTCTATCTGTTCTTCACCGTCGACGGCATCGCGGATTCGCGCGCCGCGGCCTTCGAGATCGTTGACCGCGCCAATGTCGGGCTGGCGCCCGGAACCGCCTTCGGAGAGGGCGGCGAAGCTTTTTTCCGGCTATGCTTCCACCGCCGGCTGGATCAGGTCGAGGAGGCGGCGAACAGGCTGGCGGAGTGGATCAGGACGGTTTGACGATCAGCCCCGCGCCGTCTTGCGGGGCCGGCCGCCTTTGAGGCCGTTGCTTCTAGCCGCCGCGGCTTTGGCCGGCGAAGTCTTCCGGCCGGCGATGCCTGCCAACTCGCGTGTCATCCAGGCGCGCGTTCCGAAAATGCCCGCCACCAGCGCGGGAACGTAGAGATCGACGTCCAGCGTTGGCCAATGCAGGTTCAAGCCGAGACCATCGACGATTATGGTCGCCAGATCGACGTCTTTAGCGCCTTGAAGGTCCTGAACCAGATGCGCCGGAAATGCATAGGTGCAGCCATTGACCAGATCGATCACCACGCGGCCTGATGCGGGGTCATAGCGGGCGGCTGAAGCCCGGCTCTCGTTCTCCATAACAGTTCGACCGCGAGCTTCGGCCGCATCGAATGTTTTATCAGTCATTCTGGCCATGGATACGCTCCCATTCTCCCAGGAATTCGTCTCGATGTTTAACAACCTCGGCCAACAAGCGCCGCATGTCCGACCGTTTGATGCCGATGCTGAACACCAGTTCGGGTGCGCCGTCCGCTCCAAGCAGGTTGATCTTCGCATGGCCGGCGCCGGTCAGATGAACATGGGCCGGCTCGTGATCGGCCGTATAGATCACAAACCGGAAGCCATGAGCACGGTGGACGACGACCATCAGCCAAAAATAACCCATCGGATGGGTTATTGCCAGCCCCGATTTAGCTCACGAAGGAAGCGTCAATTCAGATCTGATTTCAGTCGACAGTAAGAACTCTCACCCGCCCGATTTCGGCACCAGCAGCGGAATGATGCGCTCGCTCTTGGCGACTGCCGGACGCCCGGTCGCGCCGTAGGAGATGCCGAGCGCATCCCAGGTCTCGACCAGCGCGTCGCGCAGCGTCTCGATCAGGGCATCGGAATGGAACGGCGTCGGCGTGATGCGCAGCCGCTCGGTGCCGCGCGGCACCGTCGGATAGTTGATCGGCTGGATGTAGATGCCGTGGACGCCGAGCAGGCGGTCGGTCGCCATCTTGCAGAGTTCGGGATCGCCGACCAGCACCGGGACGATATGCGTGGCGGAGGGCATGACCGGCAAACCTGCGGCAGCCAGGATATCCTTGGTCCGCTCCGCCTGCCGCTTCTGCGCTTCGCGCTCGGCCTGCGACTGCTTGAGGTGGCGGATCGAAATGGTGGCCGCAGCCGCGATCGCCGGCGGCAGCGCGGTGGTGAAGATGAAGCCAGGCGCATAGGAGCGCACCGCGTCGATCACGGCGCTCGCGCCGGTGATGTAGCCGCCCAGTGTCCCGAACGCCTTGGCGAGCGTGCCCTCGATGATGTCGATGCGGTCGGCGAGGCCTTCGCGCTCGGTGATGCCGCCGCCGCGCGGACCGTACATGCCGACGGCATGGACCTCGTCGATATAGGTCATTGCGTTGTATTTCTCGGCGAGCTCGACGATCTGTTCGATCGGAGCGATGTCGCCGTCCATCGAATAGACGGATTCGAAGACGATTAGCTTGGCGCGCTCGCGGCCTGCCGCCTGCAGCAGGCTTTCAAGATGGGCGACGTCGTTGTGGCGGAAGATCTTCTTTTCGGCGCCCGAGCGGCGCACGCCCTCGATCATCGAGGCGTGGTTCAGTTCGTCGGAAAGCACCAGGCAGTTCGGCAGGAGGCGGGCAATCGTCGAGATCGACGCCTCGTTGGAGACGAAGCCCGAAGTGAAGACCAGCGCAGCTTCCTTGCCGTGCAGGTCGGCGAGTTCCTTTTCAAGCTCGACCAGCGGGTGGTTGGTGCCGGAAATATTGCGCGTGCCGCCAGCGCCCGAACCCATCCTGCCGGCGGTCTCCTGGAAGGCGGCGATCACGGCCGGGTGCTGTCCCATGCCGAGATAGTCGTTGGAGCACCAGACGGTGATCTCCTGTTCCTGGCCGTTGGCGCGCCAGATGGCGCGGGGGAAGGAGCCGGCGATCCGCTCGAGATCGGCAAAGACGCGATAGCGACGCTCGGCATGAACCTGGTCGATCGCTTCCTCGAAAAACCGCTGATAGTTCATTCTGATTTCCCAGTTTGGCGGCGATCATAATCACTGCCGATTTTTGCGTCCATGACCGAAACTCGGTCAAAATGCCACGGCTTGCCCGCCTACAAACAAACACAAGCCCTTTGCTATTGCATTGACCGGAAACAATGGGCCTTTTCGTCGAAGGTTAGCGAGATGGTTCCAGATGCAGGCACGCGACTGAACGCGCCCGGTGAATTGAAGTGTGTTGCCATTATCCCGGCGGCGTTTCACATAGTTCATTAAGATCAGCGGAGATTTTGCAATGAGCGTTCTGGTAACCGGCGGCGCCGGCTACATCGGCAGCCACATGGTGTGGGAGCTGCTCGATGCCGGCGAAGAGATGGTCGTGCTCGACCGGCTGTCGACAGGCTTCGAATGGGCGGTCGCCCCGGAGGCGAAGCTGGTCGTCGGCGACGTCGCCGACGGCGAACTCGTGGGTTCGCTGATCCGCGAGCATTCGGTCGACGCCATCATCCATTTCGCGGGTTCGATCGTGGTTCCGGAATCGGTCACCGACCCGCTCGGTTATTACGAGAACAACACCTGCAAGACCCGAGCGCTGATCGAGACGGCGGTGCGCGGCGGCGTTCCCAATTTCATCTTCTCCTCGACCGCAGCCGTCTATGGCGCGGCGGGCCTGGAGCCGGTCCGCGAGGATGCGCGGCTTGCGCCGGAATCGCCCTACGGCCTCTCCAAGCTGATGAGCGAATGGATGCTGCGCGACGCCGCAGCCGCGCACGGTATTCGCTACACGGCGCTGAGATATTTCAATGTGGCCGGCGCCGACCCGAAAGGCCGGACCGGCCAGTCGACGCCCGGCGCCACCCACCTGATCAAGGTGGCCAGCGAAACCGCGCTCGGCAAGCGGCCTTCCATGCAGGTCTTCGGCACGGATTATCCGACGCCGGACGGCACCTGCGTGCGCGACTACATCCATGTCAGCGACCTGGTCGCCGCGCATCGGCTGGCATTGGAGCGGCTGCGCGCCGGCGGCGACAGCCTCGTCGCCAATTGCGGCTACAGCCACGGCTATTCGGTGCTCGAGGTGATCGAGAGCGTGCGCCGTGTGTTCGGCGGCGACTTCGACGTCAAGGTCGGCGGCAGGCGGCCCGGCGACGCGGCGTCGGTGATCGCCAATTCCGATCTCGCCCGACGCGAATTCGGCTGGACGCCCGCCCATGACGACCTCGACGCTATCGTCGGCGATGCGCTATCGTGGGAAAGGAAGCTCACCGGCAAGAACTCGGTGCGCGGCTGAGGCGACTCTGCCGGGCAGCGTTCCCGGCGAGAGGGCTTTCCGGCGGGTGGGGACGAGGCATGGGACCGCAAGTCGCGATCGACCTCGGGCGGATTGAGCGCAACGCGCGGAAAATCGTCGAGCGCTGCGCGCAATCCGGGATCAAGGTTTTCGGCGTCACCAAGGGAACCTGCGGCATGCCGCAGGTTGCTCGCGCAATGCTGCGCGGCGGCGTCGCCGGCATCGCCGAATCGCGATTCGAAAACATCCGCCGGCTGCACGAAAGCGGGATCGATTGCCCGATCATGCTGCTGCGCAGCCCGCCGATCTCGCGCGTCGAGGAGGTGGTGCGCACGGTCGATATCAGCCTGCAGTCGGAACTCGCCATCATAGGCGAGATCTCGCGCATCGCCGAGCGCCTCGGCCGCGTCCACGACATCATCGTCATGGTCGATCTCGGTGACCTGCGCGAAGGCATCTGGCCGAACGACCTTTTGCCGACCGTGGAGAAGATCCTCGAGATGAAGGGCGTCAGGATCGCCGGCATCGGCACCAATCTGACCTGCTTCGGCGCCATTGTGCCGACCGAGGAGAATCTTGGGCAACTGGTGGCGCACGCCTACAAGATCGAGCGGCTGGCCGGGATCACGCTCGACTGGGTGTCGGGAGGAAATTCGTCGTCGCTGCCGCTGCTGCTCGAAGGACGCCTGCCCGCAGGCATCAACAATCTGCGCGTCGGCGAAGCCATCCTGCAGGGCGGCATCGAGACGTTCCGTGACAAGCCATGGCCCGGACTGGAATACGAGGCATTCCGACTTGCCGGAGAACTCATCGAGGTGAAGCTGAAGCCTTCGATGCCGATCGGCGAATCCGGCTTCGATGCGTTCGGCAACCGGCCGCTCTTCGTCGATGAAGGCGACCGGTTGCGCGGCATTGCTAATATAGGGCGCGAGGACGTCATTGTCGAAAGCCTCACGCCGATCAACAAGGGCGTACGGGTGCTGGGCGCGTCGAGCGACCATCTGGTGCTCGACGTGACCGAAGCCGATCCACCGCTCGCCGTAGGGGATCGCGTCAGCTTCCGGATGGGCTACGGTGCGCTGCTCACCACGATGACCTCGGAATATGTCGAAAAGGCACCCATGCACGACATCGCCGAAATACCCGGCCGCAAGATGGTCTCGATAATCGCCGAGCCGCAATCGGCACCCATCCTGGCCAGGCATGATGTCGGCTCAAGGCTCGAGGCGATGGATTACGATGTGGTGGAACTGGCCGACGCCACGCGTCCGCCCGCGGGCCTGATCAGGCTTCATTCGGGCAAGGACCGGCGCGCAGCCTATCAGGCTCTGGCGGCAGCCGCCCGCGCTACGCACTCGCTCGGCCTCATCTGGATTGACTCGATCGCGGCGCTGATGCCGGAAGCCGGCGAAGATGACGAAATGGCGGAGACTTCGGTGCTGTCGCGCGTGCTTGGCCTCGGCGGGCGGCAAGGTGCGCTGCAGCCGCAGCTTTCTCCTGAAAATGTCGTTCTGGTGGGATTGCGCGAGGCCCATCCGGCCGAGGCGAAAATCCTCAAGCAATCCCGCATCTCGGTATTCACAATGGCGGAGATCGACGGCTCCGGCATGCGCGATGTTATGCGCGAAGCGATCCGGATCGCCTCGTCCGGCACAAGCGGCTTCCACGTAAGCTATTCGCCGACAGCCACGGAAATGCCGGGATGGGCGCCGGGCGCAGGAGGCATGACGGTCCGTGAGACACATCAGGCGATGGAGGCCATCGCGCTCAGCGGCCGCATGACGTCCATGGACATTTCGCCGGTAGCCGCCGGACTAGATTCCCGGATCGGCCATGAAACGGTTAACTTCGTGATGTCTGCTTTCGGGAAGCGGATTTTGTGACGAACGCCCACATCCCGGACTGAACGCCCCGACGTTCGCGGGTTTACGCTTGTTGTTCTGAGAAGGCCGAACGCTGCATCTACCGAGATGAACCTTGGGTGTTTTCGTTCGTCTCCTGCAATTGAGACGGTGCGGAGCACCTCGGGGAGTCCATACCGTTCAAAAGCGTAAGCACGAGGATGATAGCGATCACCATTACCGCCATGCCGATGAACTCCGCCGGCGGGAACCAAGCCGGATGACGCGCCGCCTGCAAGCGGCGCTTGGCCATTGCCTGATCATACTTCGCATTGAGACGCCCCACTTTGGCGGCAATCCGTTCGATATCCGGGTCATCACTCATGGTCATCGATCCTTGCGCAGAGCTCCTCGATGTCGATAGGATCTGTCGTATGAAGGAAACCCCGGTCGTCAGTCGAGATCCTCATTGCCAGCTGTCGGCGCATCGTGAGTCGCAACCGCATCATCGCGAATTGCCGGGCGTTGGACGCAGCTTCCAAAGCATCGTGCATTGGCTCCTTCGGGATGCTAAAAGTCGCGCCTTTGCAACACGGCAAGTACCACGCCAATCTCTGCGTCGGTCATTATTGCAGGCTCCACAAGCGATCTTCCTGAGAGAATCAGTAGAATTTTTGTAAGCCACATTTTTATGTGATGCAATAGAACCGCATATGTATTTTAAAATGTTCCCGTTTTATTCTTCTTCATGTCGTGAAGTTCTACTGCGTTTTTTGGACTTACATTTGTGGGTAACATGGAACTGGCGATTTTGACGCCTAGTATTCTCTAGCCAATTGCCGGGGTCATGACGCCGTGCGCAGTTGCACAACTCGGATGCAGCGTCGTTGGATGGCGCGAATTTTGAAACCGGTTGCAAAATTCCCAAGCGAAGTCACCAAAACTGCGCCCGGCAGCCGTTCACAAAAACGGTCCTGGATTGCCGCCACCAACAGCCGTGTAGCGTCTGATCTCGCAGACCCTCAACCCGTCGCTGCAAAGTGCAAGGGAAGGAACCGGGACGCTCTCACGATTGTAGTAGGAGGGTCTTTCAGCGCGACGCGCGTGACCGGTTCACCTAGAACGAAGGTGTGTAAGCTACGAAGTTGGGACAAAGCCGACGCCTTCGTCTTTCTAAGCTCTCGTTAACCGCTGTCTGCCATCCTGACCCAACGTCAACCGGGCGGTGACGTGACGAAATTCGCTTTAAGCGATCACGCCGAGGTGTGTCTATGTCACGTTTCGCCCAACTGACTTTGGCCGCCTTGCCATCGCCGCAGGCTCCTGCGGCTGCCTACTGCCTTCCACCGGTTGCTCTACCGGGATCGGAATTCAGGACCCTGCCCGTATCAGCGCTTCCACGTCACGATCGTCGACAGTTTCGGCTATCAGCTGCGCGACGTCTTCAATCGGCGCATTCGGGCGAAACACCGAAGGGCAGCCATGAGACGCCGACGTCATATGCAGCGTGTTGAATGAATGATGAGGATTGAGTCGTGCCGTTTGCACATAGAAGTATTTTCATCGCTGCCATTGTTTCGGCGACTGCCCTTTCCCCGCTGACTGCTTCCGCCGAAAGTATAACGGGCGCGTTATCAAAGGCCTATCAGCGAAATTCGACACTGAACTCGGCGCGTGCCGGCGTTCGGGTCACGGACGAGAGCGTAGCTGTCGCCAAGTCGGGCTATCGCCCCACTATAACCGGTATATCGAGCATCGATTACACCTCGCAGTCGGGCACCACGCTGACCACCGGGTCTTTTGGCGTGGAAATCCAGCAATCGCTGTTCGACGGATTTCAAACCATCAACAATGTCGCCTCGGCCGAGGCGCGGGTGTACGCTTCAAACGAAAGCTTGCGCAACACCGAGCAGAACATCCTGTTCGATGCCGCTGCCACCTATATGGACGTCATTCGCGACCGGCAGATCGCCATATTGACCGAGCGAAATCTCGAATTCCTGAACGAGCAGGCGCTTGCCGCACGTTCGCGCCTTGAGGTCGGAGAAGGCACCCGCACCGACCTCGCGCAAGCCGATGCGAGCCGCTCGGCCGCGATTGCCCAGGTCGCCGTGGCGCGGGCGCAGGTAACGGTAAGCGAGTCCATATACAGGCAGGTGATCGGCGAGGCGCCAGGCAAGCTGCAGGCCACCTCTCCGCTTGCCAAACTGCTGCCCGCCAGCCTGGGCAAGGCGTACGCCGTTGCCGAAGGCAATCATCCGGCCATCCTGGCGACGCAACATCTAGTCGATGCGGCCGGCTTTACCGTCAAATCCGCGGAAGGCCAGTTGCTGCCGCAAATATCCGCGCAAGCCGGTATTTCGCGCAACTACAGCGACACGATCGGCGCGCTGAATGACGGCACGTCGGATGCCGCGAGCATCGGCGCGACGCTTACGGTGCCGATTTACCAGGGTGGCAGGACGTCCGCGCAGGTGCGTCAGTCCAAAGAGTCGCTCGGCCAGGCGCGCATCGAAGTCGACGTCAGCCGAGACCAGGTCCGTGCGGCAGTTGCCGCAGCATGGTCGCAATATCGAGCAGCCAGGGAAACCGTTGCTGCTACACGTGAAGCCGTAGCGGCCGCTGAACTCGCCCTCGCCGGCGTCATTGAAGAGCGCGATGTTGGCCAGCGCACGACGCTCGACGTACTCGACTCCCAGGCCGACCTCATCGACGCCCAGATTGCTGTCGCCAATGCGGAACGCGACGTGGTCGTGGCCAGCTATGCGATCCTTTCCGCAATCGGGCGTCTTTCGCCCAGGCGGATCGGTCTCAAGGTTGCCGAGTACAGGCCCCAAGAGCACTATGACGCCGTCAAGGACAAATGGTTCGGGGTGCGGACCCCGGACGGCCGATGACAGCAGTCACCCGGGTTCGGCCAGCGGCGGTGGCAACGCTCGCGCATTAAGCGCTTACCGCTGCCGCGTTGATCGGCTGCAGTGACGATCTATTTTCTCGGCGGAAGGCGCTTGTATTCGACGCCGTCGAAAATCATCGTGCTGGGGTCGGGCGCCGACATTTTTCTCTCTTTGCCGTCACTGCACAGGAACATTGGCCACTCTAAGGCTATGCACTCCAATTCAGTAAACCAGTTGCCAGCATAATTTCCGAGGGAGACCCGGAATACGTCGTTTCCTATCCTGCGCACTGAATCACCGTTGGCGCCAACCCAGGTCCACGGCCCCGTGAGGACTTCGTATCGCCTCATGGCCATCACGTATTCAACCACAACTGCCTGTCTGTCGGCATATAGGGTGGCGATATCGGATTTGCCTGAAACGATGGTCGTCAGGTTCGGACCCGCCCATTTTGTGGCGAGGCCGCCCTCCGCCTTTGCCGGAACCATCGAACACAACAGGATGGTAGCGATCGATGCCCTTTTCACCCTCTCCTCCCAGCGCCGGAGCAGACATGGTCACAAAAGTCGATTCATCCCCGTCGCGGCCCCTTGAATACGTTTCGTTGGCTGAAACATCCCGAAAAGCAAAGGATAGCTGCACCGCGTCTCCTCCAAATAACTCGGAATGCTTAACAGTCCGCTACAAGCCGCAAAAAGCGGACCATTAGCCCATAGGTATTAGTCTTACCGGGTGACGTCACTGTCCTAGCCGCGACTTCAACTAGCGCTGACGAGTCCGCTTCGTGCCCTCCTGGACGGAGGTGTTTCGCCCGTCTTGGCGTCTATCACCGTTTTCCGAAAGATGGGATGCTGGGTCCTGCGATAGCGCCGATCGGCGGTCACGGGAGGAGATTACAATGGCGCGTGACGAGCACAACAAGAAAGAAGCGACCGTCGACCGCGGTAACGTGGATAAAACGGAGGAGATCGATTTCACCCAATACGACGACGATCTTGATGGTGATGGCGGTCGTAGCCTTGATATCAATCTGGACCAGGACTCGCGCCTGGAAAACGATGACGCCATCGGGGTGAAGGTCATCGGATCGCGGCCGGTCAAGGTCGAACTCGATACGGAAATCGACCAAAACGGCGAAATCGACCAGGACGAGGATGTTGACGTCGACGCAGGCGGCGGCTCCGGCGGACGCGAAGCCAGCGTCAGGACGCAACAAAGACTGGAAGTGGACCAGCGAATCGACGTGGATGTCGAAGTCAGCGAAAGAGATGGCGTTGTCTTCATCGAGGTCGGTGTTGACATTGAGGAAGATATTGAGATCGAGAGTGACGCCGACATCAATGTGCGCGATGGCGACCGGAACAGCCTCGAGACGGACATCGATCAGGACGACGAAATTGATCAGAACATCGACGTGGATGTGGAAATCCGCGACGGCCTTGACGCCAGCGTCGATGTAGACATCGTTCCTCTCGTACAGGCCCTCGCGCGCGCAGCGATCGCTTCTGCTCAAGGCAAAGACGGGGACTCGATCGACGTCCGCCTCGACGAACTCGCCGCTGCGCTCGGGGATGTCCAGATAGTCGTCGATGTAAGCGACGACCTCGACCTCTGAACTTCACCGTTTTGGGGCATGCGTGACAGCCGGGCTTTGTCCCGGCTTTTCTTTGACGCTTTTAATATGCACGAAGGCCCATTGGATCTTGGTAGCCCTTCAAGATTAGCAGATTGGGTTAACGATCGCCAATCGGAATGAACCCGATCGGACGTGAGCGCCCATTTAGGTCGGATGCCCATTGGTAACTATTCTCTCCGGCGCAAAACGAACATGCTTCGCCCATCGACGCGCCGTCGGAGGATCCGCCGGATCATCCTCACGGCGGTCGGTCCGCTCCGGCAGCAAATGGCCGAGAGCGGCGTTCCTCAACAACAGGGAGGGAAATCCCATGAAGTCGAACAAACCCAGCTATTTCGATGACAACGACTTCGACATCGACATCGATGCTGATATCGACCAGGACTTCGACCAATATCAGGATCAGGACATAAAGACCAATACCAAGCAGGACTCGGGCGTTAAGATCGACAACGACAATAAGAGCAAGGTCGACAACGACACCGATCAAGACGCCAAGACGGACAATGACGCCAAGGCCGACTCCGACAGCGACGCCGATGCCAAGACCCATAACAAGTCCAGGGCCGACTCCGACAGCGACGCCGATGCCAAGACCCACAGCAAGGCCTACGCGGAAGGGGGCGACAAGGGCAAGGCCGAGGCGAAGTCCGACGGCGATTCCGACGCGCGGTCCAGGTCCAAGGCCGACTCGGACGCAGACGGCGATGCTGACGCGTGGTCCAAGTCACGTGCTGACGCGGACGCCGACGGCAATGCCAAGAACGACAATGACACTGATATCGACGTCGATCAGGACAACAAGAACGATGTCGAGGTCTACCAGGACCAGGACGTAAAGGTCTACGCCGATCAGGATCAGTACGGCAAGCAAGACGCGAACATTGATATCGACTTCGATTTCGATTTCGCCTGAGCGTTCTTCCTGAGCAACGGCGCCCGGATTCTATCCGGGCGCCTGCCGGGGCGCCGAAACGGCCCAAGTTGTCAAGGTTTCGACTTCGCCGTTGGGGCTCCCATGCACCGCTGCGACGTCCTCATGGAGACATTGGCCATGGCTCCCTTCCCATTGAATCTCCTCGGAAGAAATGGATCGCGGCGCAACGGCCAATTTCTGCACGGTGCGCTGGTCCCGGTGCTCGTGCGCAGTATTGTGGGGGAGATGCCGCCGATGTCTGTTGCCTGGGTGAAGGGCCGCGCAAAAAGGGGAATCCAGCGCGCTTCCGATTTCTGCAGAGGGCTGCCATTCCCGGCGTTCGCAGGGGGTTACGCTGCGGGCTGTTCCGAGAGAGCATACGATTTCTACAGATATGCTGTCGACATCGGACGGCACAAGTCGCGTCGTCCGTTCTCCTGGATGCGGGCCGTGGCGACAATAGGGATTGCAGGCGCATCCGGCCTCAGAAATGCTTGGCGTTCTGCGGTTACAGAGCTTCAAGACGGGGAAAAAAAGCGGCCGGCCCTGCATTTTGCGGCCAAGGCCGCTGGACGGACCGAGGTGGAGCAGGCGTTCAGTCTCTGCAAGGCCTCGCTGGTCATGATTTTCTTTCTCAGCTTCTTTGTGAACCTGCTGGCTTTGACGGTCCCGCTGTATCTCTTGCAGGTCTACGATCATGTCCTTTCAAGCCGCAGCCTCGATACGTTGGTGATGCTGACGTCGATCGTGATCGTGGCGCTGGCGGTCCACTCAACCCTCGAGGCGTTGCGCCGCGCGATGCTTGCGCGGATCGGCGGCTGGCTGGACGACCGCCTCCAGGCGCCAGTGCTTGTCGCGGCCGTGCACTCAGCCTTGCGCAACGACCCGTCTGCGGCGGCACAGGCGTGGCGCGATATTGGCGGCTTCCGTTCGTTCTTCAGCGGCAGCGCATGCACAGCCCTCTTCGATCTGCCCTGGACGCCGATCTTTATTCTCGCAATGTTTCTTGTTCATCCGCTTCTTGGCGTGATCGGCCTTTCGGCGTCGGTTGTCCTGTTCGGGTTGGCGATAGTCAACGAGATGGTGACCCGCAAGCCTCTAGCCCGTTCGAGCGCCGCCTGGGTAGTGAGCCAACACCGGTTCGAATCCCTATTGCGCAACGTCGAAGCCATCAGCGCCATGGGAATGTTGCCTGGAGTGGCCCGCCTCCTTCACGATGACCAGTCGGACGCGAAGGAGGCTCAACTAGCCGCAGCAGCGCGTGGTTCTGCCATTCAGGCCTTCGCGCGCTTCATCCGACTTGTCACACAGGTCATCGTTATGGCCTGCGCCGCCTGGCTTGTGATTTTGCACGACATCAGTCCGGCAGCGATCTTTGCGACATCGATCCTTCTGGGGCGCTCGCTAGGCCCGGTAGAGGGCGCCATCGGCACCTGGAAGGCGGTCAGCAGCGCGCGTCTGGGGTACGCTCGCGTCCACAAGATCCTAGCTGCCGCGCCCCGGCCTCGAAGAGCCATGGAACTGCCGCGCCCCAATGGGCAACTCTCCGTCGAGCAGGTGACCTTCATGCCGCCCGGCGCGGACAGGCCGGCGCTTTGTCGGCTGAGTTTCGCCGTCAATCCGGGCGAAATCCTTGGAGTGGTTGGTCGCTCGGGCGCCGGAAAGTCGACCCTTGGGCGTCTCATCGCCGGTACTCTCACTCCTACAGCAGGCCATGTGCGCCTCGACAGCGCAGACATCGGGATCTGGATGGCCTCCAGCGGTCATCGTTATTTCGGCTATCTTCCCCAGGACATAGAGCTATTCGGCGGCACCGTTAGGGACAACATCGCTCGCTTGCAGGATGCCCAGGCGCATGATGTCATCACTGCCGCTGCGATGGTGGGATTGCACGAAGCGATCATGCGGCTTCCCCTAGGCTACGAGACCGATATCGGCGAAGGCGGCATGCGGCTGTCGGGCGGGCAGCGGCAGCGGCTGGGGCTGGCACGCGCGCTCTTTGGTCGCCCACGTATCATCGTGCTGGACGAGCCGAATGCCAGTCTCGACGCCGAAGGCGAAGATGCCCTGCGGCGGGCGATCCAGGAGATGCGAGAACGGGGATCAACAATCATCCTCATCGCCCAGCGCCTTGGTATTATGAACATGTGTGACAAGATTCTGGTGCTCGACGACGGCAGAATGGACGCTTTCGGGAGTCGCCGCGACGTGGCCGGGAAGATCAAGGCCGGGCGCACAAGCATTCCCATCAGGCATTCGCAGATCATCACCGCGCGGAGGACTACAAAGCAACTAGCTCACGAGGACGAACAGTCACCGGCAACGATAGCGGCAGGCCTCATCATAGGGGAGGAATCCGAGAGGGTCGTGTCATGAGAGGTTCGAACCACACCATCGCACACGATCTTGCGGAAATTCTGCCACCGCCATCAGGAACGCCGTTCCGGCGCCTGCGCCTCCTTGCGGCGAGCGCATTTGCAGTTGTCGGTGTGTTCGTGATCGGCTTCGGCTTGTGGGCGATTTACGCACCGCTGGAAAGCGCCGCCATCGCCGCAGGGGCTATCGAGGCAGAGTCGAGGCGCAAGACCATCCAGCACCTGGAGGGCGGGATCATCGGGCGCATCCTCGTCGCCGACGGCGACGAAGTGACCGCCGGGCAAGCACTGATCCGGCTCGACGACACCAGGACTCGCACCACCGTCCAGATGCTTCAAATGCAGCTCTGGGAAGCACTGGCCCTGGAGGCGCGCCTGCTGGCCGAACGCGAGGGTAGCGAAACCATCACGTTCCCGGAAGCTCTTACCTCGGCCGCTCAGGGCGACCCCTCACTCGCGGAGACGATGGCTGGACAGATCAACATCTTCGATACCCGCCGCAGGCTCCAATCATCCCGGATCAGCGTCATTCAGCAGCGCAAAGCCCAGACGAGGCGGGAAATCGCCGCGCTACGCTTTGAGGTGGAAGCGGCGACGAAACGCGCGGCGATCATCAAGAAGGAACTGGCAACCGTGGCCCCCATGGTCATCAAGGGACTGCAAACGCGCGGGCGCCTCTTGCACCTGGAGCGCGAACAGGCTGAGTTTGATGGACGGATTGGCGAAACACTAGCTCAGGTTTCGCGAGCCGAGCAAGCAGTCGGAGAATCGGAAGCGATGATTCTCCAGCTGAAGAGCGACCATTACACAGAAATCGCGCAGACCCTACGCGACACACAAGCGCTGATTTTCCAACTCCTCGAGCGCATCCAGGCGGCCAACGACGTGCTCGCCCGAACGGTAGTTCGCGCCCCCGAGGCCGGCACCATCACGGATCTGCGCATTCACACCCTCGGAGGGGTTGTTGTCGCTGGCGAGCCCCTAATGGATCTCGTTCCCCATCAGGACCGTCTGATAGTGCTGGCTCAAGTCAAACCGGAAGACATCGACCTGGTTCGTCCCGGTCTCGAGGCTAGGGTCCGTCTCCTGTCCTATAAGGACCGCCGGGTACCCCCAGTGGAGGGCGTCCTCACCTATGTCTCCGCCGATCGCTTCGTCGACAAGGAAACGGAGCGAGCCTATTACACCGCCCACGTCCGGATCAACGAGGCGCACCTGCGCGAGTTGCCGGAGGTCGAGATCATGCCGGGTATGCCGGCCGAGGTACTGATCAAAACCGGCCAGTTCACCGTCGCCCAATACATGTTGCGCCCCTTTCTCGATAGCTTCAACCGTGCCTTTCGAGAGGATTGAGACATGGGGCAGCAGGATCAGTGTGGGGAAGCGACTGACATTTGTGGATCATCGCCGGCCGTCGTATTCGCGAGGGCTCGCGGGCCAATGCTTTGGAGATGAATGATTAGGCGAACTGGGTCGCCCCGTCGGAAGATGTCTCTCGAAGCGGGCGCACCATTGGGGAACGTGCCTTGTGGCACTGGAGGGTTTTATGATTACCGCCGATGATGGCACTCGCGACCTGCTGCCACCGAACGAAGCCGATCCAAAGGAAATCATTGGAACTGAGACGATGTTCGACGGCAGCTTGGAGCGGGCGATCGAGGTCCCGCTCTCTACCATCCCGTCCGCGGCGATGCAGCCGGCTGCTGATCTGCCGCCGCCGAGCGAAGCCAATCCAGAGGAAATTATTGGAACTGAGACGATGTTCGCCGGCAGCTTGGAACGGGTGAGCGATGTCCCGCAATTTACCATCCCGTCCGCGACTATGCTGCCGGATGCAGATCTACTGCCGAACGAGCAGGAGGATTTGCCGCTCGATCGGGGTTTCCACGGACAACCCGCGCCGGTACCGATCAAGGGACAGGCGGTGTCAATCGATGCGTCTTCCACCGCGTGCGGAGACGGAGGAGCCTGCGGCCGTGACCATCGCGAAGACGGACCGGATAAGAAGCAACCGCTGCCAGAGAGCGATGAGACCAGTGGCGCGAGCCGCTGTCCGAGCCGCTCTGACGACATACTTGGCGAGGTTGATGATGCTCACAGCATTAATGTTGCGCAGATCGCGATTGTCGACCAGGAAGCGAGTGTCATGGTCAGCGGCTATGTGGGTGAGGTGGTCGCGCGTCTTCACATCAACCAAGACCTCATGATGGACCAGGACGTCGACATTTCCTTTGCAATCGACGGTGATGGACACTTCGCCCTTCTGCTCGACCAAAACATGCGCATAGACCAGGATGTCGAGATTGACCTTGAAATCTTCGATGTTGACGGGATCCTCTACGTCGATCTTTTCTTGCACGACTCGATCGAAATCGAGCAGGACACGACTGTCGACATGCGCATCAGTGACGGATCTCCTGGTGGCACAGTCGAAGTGAACCAGGACCTCGAGTTCGATCAGGAAGTCGATATCGACATAGACATCGAAGACGAATTGAAAGAGCGCTATATCGTCAAAGTAACTGTCGAATCGCTCCAGGAGGTCGATGCCGAACAGGACGTTGCGGTAGCCATCAGGTACTTGAATGGCGAAATCGATATGGATGTGGACGCCGTGCAAACGGCGGCCGTCGAGCAGCAAACCATCGTGCAGGCCGATTTCAGTCTTGCATAGGGCGTGTGGACACGGGATCCCTTTTCATCTGACGCGTGGTTCAAACGCTGCTCCGTGAGAAGAGCGGCTTGATTCGAGTCTGATGAGCGATGAGGAGTGGGCGTTCTTTACGCCATTCCTGATTGAGACCAGGTAGCGGAGGGACGGCGTCCGCGTGATCACCGGTTCTGGACGGGCATCTTCTGGATCACCAGGATCGGTTCGCCATGGCGCGACCTGCCAGCCGAGCTCGGGGGACTGGAACTTCGCCGCTGGACGGAAGCCGAACTCTGGAATGTGATGCTGGCGCTTCCCGAAAGTGACATCTCCGACACACGCCGCAAATCATGGACAGCAACATCGTCCAGGCGCATTAGCATGCCGCCCGGGGGAAAGGGGGGGATTCAGAAATGCTAATGGCCGTTCGCCGTGGCCTCACGACTAACACTTAATACCGAACGGATGCACAAGACCTGCCATCGCCTCCTCTCTGAGCCAGGCTAGGCCACCAATATGGCCGACAATGAGCGCCTGATGGAGGAAGACGCGCCCGATCCGGCACGATGCTGGCCGACAAGGGCTAGGACGGCGATGCGATTCGTCACGATCTGGAACGCCGCAGCGCCGATCCGGTGATCCCGACAAAGTCGACTGCATGGTCCAGTACCTGGTCGACAAGCCGACCTACGCCCTGCGAAACCACATCGAATGGTTCTTTAGTCACCTGAAGCACTCACGCAGCATCGCCACACGCTACGACAAGCTTGCGTCCAACTCATCGGCTTCGTCCGGATCCCAGCGATCAGGAAACGGATCACCTAGCGATTTTGTAGAATTACTGCGCGGCAAATCACTGAAACTACTATGCAACCAGCAATTGAAGTTGAAAATTTGAGTTAAATGCAAGCATTTTTAACCATGTCATCAACTAAATGTAGACTGGCGCTGGTTAAAGCGTTTAGGTGATATTGGGCGGCAAATGAGGGGGGAGTAATTGACTCTCTCGTTTTCGGTCGAACAAAACGGCTTATTTGACGAACGTGCTGCTATCGTCGTAGTTGATCGTCATCCTCTGCCGCGAAGTTGCCTTGCCCGCATCCTTCGGAACGAATTCCAGGATTTCACCGTCCTGGAGATCGAGACTGTCCACCAGTTCGACTCCATAATCGGCAAAAACATCAGCCTGGTTGCTCTCAATATAGGGAGCTCTGCCATGACTGATGAATGTGTGCTGCAGAATCTCGCCTATGTTCGTCGATCACTGGCCGAAGGGCCTCTCATACTTCTTACCAAGCTCGACGAGTCAATGATATCCGATGCAATGATTTCCGAAGTCACCCACTATGGCGTGAGAGGCTACATCACGGCTTCTGCCTCCGTTGAGATTGCCCTTGCGGCCCTTCGATTGGTAATCGCCGGTGGTGCTTACTTTCCGCGGGCGGTGGTTGTGGACTGTCCGAATTGGACGCCCGTCTCATCCGACAACATCGTGGCGTTGCAACCAGCTATGCCCATGAGCGACGCCGCGCCTGAGATGTGTGCTATCACCAAAAAGACCAATGTCGCATTCACGGAACGCGAACGACAGGTTTTGGCGACTTTGTTGCGTGGCCTGCCGAATAAGGTCATCGCCAGCGAGCTGAATTTGTCGCCGAACACGGTCAAGTCGCACATCTCGCGCATCATGCAAAAACTACATGCGAAGAACCGGACCGAGGCGGTTGTTCTATCCCAGCACGCCGGCTGATACAGTCCGGTTCGTTGAAGCGGAAAGAGACTGACCAATAAAGAAACGACTTTGCAGCTTGCCGCAGCCTGTCCCGCGCTGTTAGGCGGAGCCGCGACTAAAGTACCACGAATCGGACCATAAACCCTTGTCCCGCAACTGTTTTACTCGACCTGAATGGAACCGCTGCAGCCGCAGCCTTCTCCGGAAAGCATCGTTCTTGTGGACTTTCTCGAGTCTTGCTTCTCGGTGTTCACCATGGCCGAGATCGACGGCTCTGGCATGGGTGATGCCATGCGCGAGGCGATCAGGATCGCTTCGTCGGGAACCCGGGCTTCCATGTGAGCTATTCGCCAACCGCGACCGAGATGCCGGGATGGGCGCCTGGTTCCCGCGGGACCACCGTGCGCGAAGCACATCAGGCGATGGATGCGATCACGCTCAGCGGCCGCATGGCATCCATGGACATTTCGCCGGTAGCGGCCGAACTTGATGCCCGGATCGGCCTTGAAACGGTTAACTTCGTGATGTCTGCTTTCGGGAAGCGAATCCTTTAAGCTGACAGAGAACTCAGATTGGTGCTATCGAGAGGCCGTGGTCGATCGTTCGGCCAAGGATTGGGAATGCAGGGGTATCAATGGTACCGAGGTTTTGGAGCCGGCTGTGTTGAACGGCGTCGGCTGTTCAGGTAACAATGTGGCGGCGCCGGGCATTGTCGCATGACATTTATTGAGACGAAAATGCATCCACGCCGAGCATTGTTGCATGAAACTCAGTAGCTTGCGCCTGCCCGCCCGATTTGCCCGTTATGCAGGGACTCTGCACGATTTCGGAATCGCGGCCGGCTCGTTCGTCCTGGCTTACCTGACCGTTCTCGGCGTCCAGGCGTTCGAGGTGCCGGGCAATGAGGAGAAGACGCTCGGCTTCGTGGCCATTTTCGGGATATTCTATTTCGTGTTTTCGCTGCACCGCGGTTCGTGGCGGTACGTCTCAATTCCCGATCTGATCATCATCATCAAGGTGGCGGTCGCGACCACCGTGATCTACACGGTCGCGTCGTTCCTGATGACCCGCGGCGCCAATGTTCCGCGCTCGGTGCCGATCCTGGCAGGAGTTTTCATGGTGACTGCGCTTGCCGGCTCCCGGCTGGCCTGTCGCCTTCTGGTCGAGAAAGTCCTCTGGCGCACAAGCCCCCTCGCTCCCTCGCCGGCAAACCGGCGAAATGTGCTTCTCTATGGGTTGAACGACAGCGCGGAAAGCTTCATACGGGCAAGCCGCCGGGGGCAGAGCGAGTTCAACGTCGTCGGCATCCTTGACGACAGCATGCTGAACCAGGCCAGAACGCTTCAGGGCGTCAGGGTTCTCGGCTCGTTCGAGGATGTCGGAAAAATCGCCGACCGCCTGGAGCGAACCGGCATTCCCGTCTCCGAGTTGATCGTCACCGAAGCCGCCCCCACCCGCCAGCAGCTCGGCGAGTTCGTCGAAAAGACGGCAAAGCTCGGCATCAAGACTTCGATAATCCCGGATGTCACGGAGACCGCGCTCATTACGAGCCACTCGCTGCTGGAACCGAAAGAAATCGAACTCGGAGACCTTCTCGACCGTCCGGAGGTCGTAACCGACATATCGAGCATAGCCCGTCTCATCAACAACAAGACGGTTCTCGCCACCGGTGCCGGAGGGTCGATCGGTTCGGAACTCTGCCGCCAGATCGCGCAACTCGGACCGAGACTCTTGGTCATCACCGACAGTTCGGAATTCCATCTCTACATGCTCGATATGGAACTCCGGGAAAAATACCGCGATCTGAAAATCAGCACGCGACTCATGGACGTGCGCGACAGCACACGGGTTTCGCGGCTGTTTGCCGAAATGCGCCCCGACGTGGTGTTCCACGCTGCCGCGCTCAAACATGTGCCGCTGGCCGAAAGCAATCCGGTGGAGGCAATCAAGACCAATTTCCTCGGCACCAAGAATGTCGCCGACGCAGCCCTCGTCAACGAGGCCGCAAGCTTTGTGATGATCTCGACCGACAAGGCGGTGAATCCCACGAATGTCATGGGGGCCACAAAGCGGGCTGCTGAGGCCTACTGCCAGGCCCTCGACATCAGCTCGAAAAAAACTCATTTCAAGACGGTCAGGTTCGGCAACGTTCTCGGCTCGAATGGCTCGGTGGTGCCGCGATTCCAAGAACAGATCCTGGCCGGCGGGCCCGTGACGGTCACCCATCCCGACATCGTGCGGTTTTTCATGACGATCCCGGAAGCGGTCCGGCTAGTGCTGAACGCGTCGGCCGAACACACTGACACCGAGCTGCAACGCGGCAAGATCATGGTGCTAGACATGGGCGAGCCAGTCCGCATCGTCGACCTGGCCGAACGCATGATGCAACTCGCCGGGCTGAAACCCTATGCCGACATAGACATAGTGTTTTCCGGCCTGCGGCCGGGAGAAAAGCTCTTCGAGGAGCTTTTCGATCCTTCCGAAGCCCAGGACCTGCGCACGGAAGACGGCTATGTGATTGCATCGCCGCGCGTGATCGACAAGTTGCTTCTGGACAAGTCGATTGCGGAACTGCAGAACGCGGTAGCACGTGAAGACCGCGGGCGCGCGCTCGAACTGCTGCTTCACATCGTTCCCGAGTACCGCAGCGCCAAAGCAATGCAGGAGCAGGCTGCTAAGCCTGTTGCGCAGGATTTCGACGACGCCGCGCCATATTCATGAGACGTTCGATCCAGTGACGGTGACTGCAGGAAATTCAGCGGTTCTTTCGTCTGGAGACACCAACGGCTATATGCTCCGCGCTTCGCTGCCGCGAGTCGGTGGAACCAGGACGGTCCGTGGAGTACATACCGAGAAGCAGGCTCCTTCCGTCAGTGTGGGAGAAGCTTGCCGCCAGCTGCCGCGCGGCGATGGGGAGCGACCGCCGTTCACAATGCTGGCGAGAACTTCTGACTCCGCACGCCAATCGTTGTTTCTTGTGCTTACAGATATTGCTACCAGATTGAATGGTAGCTGACGGACGGACGCAGCAAGAGCGACAAATGGGATTCGAAGACGAGAAACAAGCCGTGCCTGCGGGAACGACGTTTACACCCTCGGTGCTGAAGGATTACCGCTGCGACTTGGAGACGGATTGCAGATGCTCGCCCGAAATGCGCCCGACCTGCGAATACAACGTGAAAACGCGGCCCGCATGGAACAGCGTCATATACCGGCATGGCTCGAAAGCCACAAAAAAGGCCGAAACAGCGAAGAAACCTTCGATGCTTTACGAGGTGAATTCGCCCATGGCCATTCGCCTTTTGCTTCTGCTTCTCGTAATAGCGGGAGCGGTCGTAGCCGTGACCTGGCATTTCGGGGAGTGGATTCGATACTCCATCCAATAAAGGTCGCATGAAACGCGCATTCGACATTGTACTTGCCGCTATCGGACTGGTGGTCGCGGCGCCGCTATTCCTGGCTGCCGTGATATTGATCCGGCTCACCTCTCCGGGCCCGGCGATTTTCCGTCAGATTCGCGTGGGGCTGGACGAGAAGCCGTTCACCTGCCTGAAACTGCGCACCATGTACTGCGAAACCGGGAACGTGCCGACCCACGAAGCGGGCGCGTCGTCGATCACGCCGGTCGGAAAGCTTCTTCGGCGGTTCAAGTTTGACGAACTGCCACAATTGTGGAACGTGCTGATGGGCGATATGAGTTTCGTCGGGCCGCGGCCATGCCTCCCGTCGCAGACCACGCTGATCGCCGCGCGCAGGGCCTACGGGCTCTATGCGATATGTCCCGGCATCACCGGGGTGGCGCAGGTCGCGGGCGTGGACATGTCCGAACCCGAAAAGCTGGCCGTACTCGATGCGGTCTATCTGCGCGACATGTCGCTTGCCGCCGACATAAGGTTGATCCTGGCAACGGCGCTCGGCTCGGGGCAGGGTGACCAGGTAAGATCGGTGGAATAGGCCCGGGATGCAGTTCAGCCGAGCGAGAGCGCCGGGGACATCGCAGCGGTCTGCTTGTCGTCGACGAGCAGACGCACGAACTGCTCGGTCACCGCATCCTCGCCGAACTGGCCGTTCCTGAACAATTTCAGTCCCGCACGGCCCTGAACGTCCAGTAGCTCCGGATCGGCAAGGTAAGTGTCAATTGCGGCGATTATCGATGCCGCCATTGCGCCGGCATCGCCCGGTGGGATCAGCGTTCCGTTCACGTCGTGGCGGACGATTTCACGGCATCCCTGAAGATCCGTTGCAAGACAGGGGACGGCACTCGCCGCCGCCTCGATCAGGATGCGTGGGATGCCCTCGCCGTAGCGGGATGGCAGGCAGACCAGATCGACGCTGCGCAGAAGCTCGGGCATTTCGGAAACTTCGCCCAGGAACTTGATCGCGCTTTCGCGCTTGAGCAGTTCCTGCGCATAGCGGTCTGGGTCGTGCGGCTCGACCATGCCCGCAACCAGGAATTCGACCTTGCTGTTCCCCGAATAATGGCGCGCCGCCTCCACGAACGCGTCCAGTCCCTTCGACCGCAGCAATCTCGACGCAAACAGGATTTTCACGGGCGACCGCACCCGGCGATCGCCGGCGGGATGAAACCGCTCCGGATCGACGCCGGCACCGCTGATGACGGTCGAATTGTGCCGGCCGATCAGCCCGCGATGCAGCCAGTCATCACAGTCGTCGGCGGTCTCGAAGGTGAAGTGCACGCCGGGACGCGACGACAGAAACCGTATGGAGGCATCGACTAGGGACCGCGCCAAGCGGTCGGCCACCCTCTTCCGCGTGCTCGACGGCGACATCAGTCGCCCGAGGCCGGGTATGGTGATCAAGATCTGGCGCGGTCCGCTCCCTAACTTCCGCGCCAGCACGGCGGCGAGGCCCGATAGGACCGCTGGCTTAAGCGTGATGAGGTGCACGGCATCCGGCTTTTCGGTCCTGAAATGCCGCAGCGATCGGCGTATAACGTTCGCGTCCAGAACCGGATGGAAGGAGAAGCGCTCTATCGGCATATGCTCGTGGCGCCAGCCGGCCGGCGGTTTGCCCATCGGCTTTCCCCCCGTGATGACGGTCACGTCCGCGCCAGTGTCTGCAAGCCGCTCCACCACATGGAGGCGATGCCTGAGGAAATAATCGCTGTCATTGCATATGACAGTGATCCTGGTCATTCGCTGTTCTCCGACGCTTTGCGGCCTTTGAGTGGTGCGCATCCATCGCATAGTCAAGCGGAAAAGGCCTCCGCCTCCAAACAGCTGCCGGAAATGCATCGACCGAACGGCTAGCGACGCGCCTCCAGCGATATGCTGTCCTTCGGGATACCGTAGAGCGATTCAAGATGCCATCCCGGCGACAATTGCAGCGACAGACGCGGCGCCTTCGCCAGCGACGCCGAAAGCGCCCTCAGCGCTCGCAGCTTGGAGCCCCGGAAACGGTAAGCGGCCGCGATTTCGAGATCCATATAGCTGTCGAGGCGGGCAAACAGCGTACGGTCCAGCACGCTTCGCCATTTCGCCCGTATGGCGCCGGCGGCGGCCTCGATTTGCTCGGGACGCTGCACGCGCTGTCTCTCGATCGCAATGGCCGCGACCGGAAGTATTTCGAGTGAAAAGCCCTTCAGAGCCAACGACAGGAACCAGTCGACGTCCTCGAAGCGCCTGAGCGTCTCATCCTGGAAGCCCGCGGCGGCAACGGCTTTGGCCCCGTTCAGGATCACGCATGAGCCTGGCGAGAACCAGCATCCGGAGGCGAATGCGCGCGGCGTGGCGGCGGGATAGGGCCAGCGCAAGCGGGAGGCTTCGTGGTTGGCGGTGAAGTCGATCCAGCCGCAGCCGAAAATGGTGGTCTCCGGCGCGCCGTGGCGAAGCCTCTCCTGCACGCCTTGCCATCGCTCCGCTATGCTGCCGCGGAGCAGGTAGTCGTCGCTGTCGAGGAATGTGATCCAGTCGGTGCGCGCCTCGCGCATGCCGGTGTTGCGGGCGGCGGCAGGCCCGCGATTGCCTTCATGGCGTATCAGGCGAACATTCAGGCGGCGCGCCAGATCAGGGTCGATCGCCGAGGGGACGGGTGAACCGTCGTCGACCACGACGACTTCTTCGGGCAGGCTATCCTGGCCATCGACGCTTCGGAGCGCCCGGTCCAATGCATCCGGGCGGCCATAGACCGGAATTATGAGCGTCAAAGGCACTTTCTGCATGATGAACTGCTAACAGAGAGCCAGATTGCGGGAAAGCTCAGCCGTCAGACCGCAACTCGGAATCACGCCCGCTGCCGAAGACAAAAAACAGGCTGGTCAATATTCCGACGATGAACAGCGAATCGGACAGATCATGGCCGATCATGTTGTTCAACAGACCGCTTAGGAAAAAGCTCGTCGCGATGCCGGCGGTCATCGCCAGGCCATAGTCTCCCATCTCGTCGCGGTTCTTGCGCCAGGCCAGGATGACCGGACCGAGAAGCATCATCGCGACAATCAAGGCGCCGGGAATGCCGTCGCGTACGGCATAGTTCAGAAAGACGTTGTGGAAATGCGAGTAAGGGAGAGGCGTTCCCGAAATCGCCTTGGTGCGCTCGATCATCAGTTCTTCGCTGTGCCCCGGCCCGTGACCGAAGAACGGCGCTTCCGTCACGAGTTGCCAGCCGGCTTTCCAGACGGTCAGCCGCTGGCCGACCGATCCCGAATAGTCGCCCTTTTCCACTATCTGCCCATAATCTTCGATCAGCAATTCGACACGGTCACGGACGAAGGGTGTGGCAAACAGCCCGAAGGCCAGCAGTGCTACCGAAAATGCCGCCATCGACGGCAGCAGATAACGCCGCGCTATGTGATCACGATAGAACCAGATGCAGACCGCCGGAACGATGGCGAGTCCGGGCCACAGGCCGCGTGTTCCCGACAGGATGATGCTGCCGACGGATGCGAGTGCGGCCAGCGCGAACAGCACACGCCATCCGCCATGCGCGCGCTGGCTGGCCAGGAAAGTGATCGTGAGGGTGATGAAGTTCGCAAGCGCGAAAGGATAGGCGTTGCCGGCGCCACCTTCAGCCCGCAAGCCAAATCCGAAGCTCTCTACAAGGGCGATGACGAACGCCACATAGGCGCCGCCCATCGCAGCGAGTTCGACCGCGTCGCGAACGCCCGGGCGTTCCGAAACCGAAAGGCGAGAATAGATGGGCAGGAAAGCGAGATACAGCGTGTTTTGACCGATTTCGTACAAGGTGACGACGCCATTGAATGTAACCGCCCCGGCGAGCGCTTCGATTGCGAAAAACCCCGCAAAGATCAGCGCCACTATTCGCGCTTCGCGAACACGCGACAGGGGAAAATCCCGTCTCAGGAGGCGGACGATCGCCCAGATGAACGCACCGCCGACCATGAAGCTGACGGCGCTGCCGATAACCGCGCCCCAGCCGGTGACGATCCCCATATAGAGGCGATTCATCCTGTCCAGGGTCAGGCCGAAAATTGGTTGGGGCACTATGATTTCGACCTCATGACTTCGACTTCTGAAAATCTCTTGCCGCTTCCGCCAGGCCAGGCCGGGGATCTTCGGTTTGCCGCCATCCATCGTCTGCCAGCGCTGAAGAATCGCAAATCTGCTCGGCAAACAGGCCCTGCCAGTCTTCGCTGCGCCCGGCAAGCTTTGCAGCCGTCTTGAGCAGGCTCGCTGGAACAGGCAGCAGGCGCCCTGGCCTGCCCAGCCCGGCGCGGAGCGCGGTGAATATCTCGGCTGTGCTCACCGGATCGCGGTCGCCCGCGAGGTAGACCTGCCGGGTTTGCACCATCTGGAGCAGATCGACCACTGCCGCGGCAAGCGCCTCCACCGAGAGCAGCGATCGACGGTTGCGAAGGGCTCCGAATGGGAGAGGGTAGGGGGTATCGGCCAGATGGAGCATCCTAGCGAGGTTTCCTTTCATACCGCTCCCGTAGACCGGCGGCAGGCGAAGTATCGCAAGCCTGGAGGCGTTTGCGTCCGGATAACGCGCCAGCGCAGCGAGTTCCGCAGCCCGCTTGGACCGCCCATAGGCGCAGGTCGGCTTGGCAGGCATTTCCGGCGTTAATATGCCGTCGAAGCCGGCGTCGGCGACCGCGCGGATCGACGACATGAGCAGAAACCGGCCCGCAACCACCCGCGCTGCGGCTTCGGCAAATCGCGCCGTCAGCTCCGCATTCGCCTGCATAAATTCGGATTCCGGCGTTTCGGCGGAAGCATTGGTGAGACCTGCACCATGCACGACGTGGTCGACGCCATTGAGGACACGCTCGAACTCGTCGAGCGAAGCGGAAGGATGTGGGAGGGTGGCGGTCTCGACACCTTCTTCCCATGCTCCGATCGTCCGCGAGATTGCCCGAACGGAAAAACCGGCGTCACGCAGATGCCGCACGACCCTTCGCCCGACGAACCCGCTTGCACCCGTTACCGCGACCAGCATTCGCGAGGCTATTCCTCGCGGAAGGCGCGGGCGAAGGAATCGGCGAGCGGCTGGATAAGATATTCGATGAAGGTTCGTTCGCCCGTTCTGATGAAGGTTTCGACCGGCATGCCTGGATAGATCTGGTCGGCGCTAATCTCAGGAGGCAGGTTTTCGGTGATCTTCAGCCGAGCCGTGTAGTAGGGCAAGCCATTGGTTTCATCGATCAGGCGGTCGGCCGAGATGTAGAAGACGGTGCCCGGAACCTGCGGCGTGGTGCGCGCATTGAGCGCGGAAAAAAGCATGCTGGCTTCCTGGCCGACCCGCAGCAGGTCGATATCCTGCGGGCGGACCTGAGCCTCGATGATCAGTTCTCGCGTCGTCGGCAGCATCTGGATCATCGGCTCACCCGCCCGGATCACGCTGCCGGGTGCGGTGTAGGCGGTCTTTACTATGATGCCGTCGGCGGGCGCCCGGATGACCGTACGCTCAAGTACCGACTGGGCCGCGCGTACCTGCTCTTCCAGATCGGCGATCGAGGCGCGAACGGTATTGAGTTCGCCCACCGCCTGTTCGACCCGCGTGGTGGTCAGCCGTTCAGTCTGCTGCCGCGCTTCAACGATCTGGGTCGCCGAACTCGCTATCTGGGATTGCAGCGCGCCGACCTGGCCGATGAGTTCGGCCTCGCTGCGCAGCAGCGCCGTATATTCCGACCGGTTGGTCAGCCCCTGTTCCAGCAGCTCCTTCTTGCGGTTCACCTCCTCCCGCACGATGGCCAGCTGATCCCCGCCCGCCTTTTTCTGGGCGTTCAAGCCCTCGATTGCTTCCTTGAGAGCAGCGACGCGCTGGGCGAGTATCTCAAGCTCCGCCCTGTAGCGGGCAAGGCGGGCGGCGAACTCCTTCTGCTGCTCGCTCACGATCGCCAGATGTTCCATCTTGTTTCCCGGCGCCGAGAAGCTGTCGGGCATGGAAAAGTTTTCCTCGCCGTCTCGCTCGGCCTCCAGGCGCCATCCCTTGGCCTGCAGTGCGACCATCTGCTTGACCAGGCGATTGAGCTGAGCTTCCGCGACCGTGGAGTCGAGTACGATGACCGGTTCGCCGGCGCGGACGCGTTCGCCCTCCCGGATCCTGATCTCGTGGATGATTCCGCCTTCGAGGTGCTGGATATTGATGTTTTGGCCGGCGGCTGCAACGATTCCCGGCGCGATAGCCGCGCCCGCGAGCGGCGCGGTAGCAGCCCAAAAGCCAAAGCCGCCGACGAAAGCCACGATGGTCAGATAGCCCGCCGCGGCAATCCTGCCGGTGCGTGTCGCCACCCGCTTGCGCCAGTCTATTGTCTTCTCAGTCATTTCCACTCCACGACCCGGCTTAACCCCACCTGGGTCACCCGACCGAGACCCGCACCGGCTCGCCCGTATCGCTGCGAGCTGGCGCAGGCTGGGTCTCGGGCGCCTTTTGCGGCCCTTGCGTCAGGCGCTGCAATACGTCCTTTGCGGGTCCATAGAGCTCGATCTGCCCGTCGCGCAACATCAGTACCCGATCGCATTTGGCTGCGATCGACGGTTTGTGAGTGATGATCACGACGGTCCGCTTGCGCGCACGCGCCTCGAGGATCGACTTTTCCAGCGCCTGTTCGCCTTCCGCGTCCAGATTGGCGTTCGGTTCATCTAGGACGATGAGCTTGGGGTCGCCGTAGAAAGCCCGGGCAAGGCCGATGCGCTGCTTTTCGCCGCCGGAGAGCCGCACTCCGATCGGGCCGATCTCGGTCGCGTAGCCTGCCTTTTGGCGCAGGATCAGCTCATGAACTTGCGCGCGCTGCGCCGCCGCGACGATCTCCTCGTCGACCGCCTGCGGGTCGAACCGCGAGATGTTCTGGGCGATCGTGCCGGGAAACAGCTCTACATCCTGAGGCAGGTAGCCGAGATGGCTTCCAAGTTCGTCCGCATCCCAGTTTTTGATATCGGCGCTGTCCAGGCGGATGACGCCGGATCGCGGAGCGATCGCGCCGACGATCAGCCGAGCCAGCGTGGATTTCCCGGCCTGGCTCGGTCCGATCAGGGCAACGGATTCGCCGGCCTCGATCTTGAAGCTGATGCGCTTGATGAGCGGCGGAGCGCCCGGATCGGCATCGGGAACGAAATAGATGAGCTGGTCGGCGGCAAGCGCGCCTTGCGGCTCAGGCAGAGATACATGTTCGCCCGCTGCGGCCGCGGTTCCACGAGCCAGCGCCTTCAGCCTTTGCCAAGCTCGCTGCGCATCGACGAGCTGGCGCCAACCGCCGATGATCTGGTCGAGCGGCTGCAAGGCGCGACCGGAGATGATCGATGAGGCGAAGATCATGCCCGCCGTCATCTGCGCATCCAGCACCAGATAAGCGCCGACGCCGAGGATCGCGATCTGGAGAACCATCCGGATGGTGCGCGACAGACCGCTGTAAAAAGCATTGGTCTTGTTGACCCGGTCCGATGCGGCAAGCGAATCGGCAAACCGGTTCCCCCACAATTGGAGGATGTTCGACGACATGCCGAGCGCCCTGACCGTCTCGAAATTGCGGGCGAAAGACTGCGCGGAGTTCATCGTCGAAACCAGCGTTTCGCTTGCCGCCCGGCCGCTGCGGCTGGTCGCCGCCTGGTTGAGAATGGCCACGGCGATCATCAATGCCGCGCCGATAACTGTGATGATGAAGAGCAAGGGATGAATGAAATAAAGAAGCACGATGAACAGCGGCGCGAAGGGGACGTCGAAGAGAAAGAACAGCGCGCGCGAAGACACGAAGGCCCTGACCGTCGCAAGGTCGCGAAGCGGCTGGACATCGCCGAGACCCGCCCGGGGTCCGTTCATCGAAGCCAGGAACATGTCCGACCCGATTACGGTGTCCAGTTTCGAGGCCACGCGGCTGGCATATTGCGCGCGAAAAACTTCGAGAAGCCCCAGAACAATCAGTGAGGCTAGTGCGAACAGCGAAATATAGACCAGCGTGTCCATGCTGGATGAAGGCAGCACGCGATCATAGACCTGTAGCAAATACAGCGGAACGACGAGCAGAAGCAGGTTCGCCGCCGCCGAAAAGATCCCAATCTCCACGATACTCTTCAAGAAATATCGTTTAGTGTCATCTGAAAACATCCCCGCCGCCTCTCTTCACGCCTTCATATGAATTTTTGCGTCCTATTTCGATAGGATTAAGTTGGAAAGAGTGCGGAGGCCTGGCATTGAAATGGGCGCAGGCTCTTCGTTCTTCTCGCATGGATCCTTCCCGTAGGGATCGTAGGTGAACCTCGTCGTCAAGGCGCTCGTCTTCCAGCCCACATCCCTCAGGTAGTGGTTGAATCGTGCAGCCGACCTTAGTCGGGAAACCCTGTAAAAAAAACTGCAGCTCCCTTTCACGATCATTCACTGTTGAAAGTGACTATTTAAGGACATGGCCCGGGTCTGACGGTCATGATGACCCATTGCCAGACAGTCTTGCTCTTGGCCGGGTACTTCTCCATCTCGCCGGGACCGGCCACGGCCCGGTGACGGTCCTGGCCTCGGCCCGATCATCGCCACGGTCGTCAATTATTCCTCGCTGCCGGACTCGGTGATATGAATACTGCATCTACCGCAGAAACCGGTGGCCGGTGTTTAGATGCGAGAGGATCCGTCGATGACGGCCCAGGCTGTCACGCGTAACTGAGTCCCGGTGCAGCCCGACCCCTTCGATGTCCACCCCGGGACCATTTCGCAGGCACTCTCAAAGCCGGCGATCGTAAGATTTCTGCGCGTCCAAGAACCTTAACCGGCTGGTCTTGGGAGCGGTGACGAATGGCGCGGCTCGGGTTCTGGCACGAGGCGGAATCGCACCGGCCCAGACTTCCAGTCGAAGGGGAGCGGCAATGGGACAACGCAATTCGTGAATAGCGTTTGCTCCTCGTTCGTCACCTCGAATATCATTCCCGGGCGCTCCATGCTGCTGCATTCTGGCCACCGGTCGAAATCAATCCATTCGCCCAACAGCTCCTCCCCGGTTCCTCAAAGCCAGAAATCGCTCTCGATGAGCACAGAGACATTTGTAAGCTGCACCTGAAAGTCAACCATTCGGTCTGCATCGACATCGCCCGAAAGCATCCCGTCGCGGAACTGCAGTTCGCCAGCCGAGCCGGTGAACTCGCTATCTCCGATGAACGAGAATGCCTGATCCCCTGCTTCATTTCTGTTGGCGTCGAGGCGTCGCAGGTCGATCTTGTCCAACCCCGATGAGAAATCGGCAATTGTGTCCCGTTGTGTCGGGAGGGAATCTCCAATTCCCTGGAACAGGAAGATGTCTGGTCCCTTTCCGCCGTGAAGCCAATCGCCGCCATAGCCCCCTATGAGAACATCATGGCCATCTCCGCCCTGGATCTGATCATTGCTACCTCGGCCATAGATTACATCGCCACCAGGACCGCCACAGATGAGGTTGGAGCTTCCGTCTCCTCGGAGGTCGTCATTGAAAGTTGAGCCATAGAGCTGCTCGATCGAAACGTATCGATCGCCGGCAGCTTCGCCAGTGTTCAGACCCTGCCATGCCAAGTCGGCAATGATGCCCGTTCCCTTGGCAGCGCTTGTTGCGGCAGCGCCCCAGTAGTTTGCCATATCCGCTCCACTTCCACCGTCAAGCCAGTCAGCACCTGGTCCTCCTCTAAGGCAGTCATTGCCTTCCCGGCCGTAGAAGGTGTCATTTCCCGCACCGCCCCACAGCCCGTTGGAGGTCGCATTGCCGGTGATAACGTCGTTGCCGGAGCCGCCCCTGGCGTTCTCAATCAGTGAGCGCGCATCATTGTTGTAGAGAAGCGCGTTCGCGATATTTCCGACCGCTACCTTTGAGCCGTCGTAGTGGAGCTTTGCGAGTTGCGCAGACGAAGTTATGGTCCATTCACCCGGCCGTAGATCTATCTTCAGGTTGGTTGTGTAGCTGGAAAAGTCATAGGTGTCGGTCCCGCCGCCGTCCCATACCGTAAGGAAGATTCTGTTGGCGCCGGGGGCCCCCTGGCCGATGCCATTTACGAACATCTCGCCCGTGGTCGGGCTCCACGAATAGGTGGTGTTGGCGCTATTGGTGGTGTAGTCCGCGCCGTACATATGCTGCAGACCCGCAATGTCGTACATCATCAACGACTGCGCGTAGCCCCAGGTTTCGTTGGTATATCCGCCACTGGTCGAGCCGCCGACGTAGGATCGATAGCTCATGACCGTGTATTCCATGGAATCCCGGTCCGTGGGCATCACGTTTCCCTCGTGGGCATGCTCCAGTCCAACCGCATGCCCAATCTCGTGGAGGAAAGTCGTATAGGCGTAGTTGCCCTTTGCCGGGCTGTCGTAGTAGCCGTTCGATCTGTTGAACCATGCATCTCCGCCCTCTGCCGCCGTTGAAGGAAGATACGCCCAAGCAGTGCTTGGCGCGTCCGACATAGCGAGACGAAGATCAGCGTGCGCTGTCGAAGTTTCGGCGACTTCTGTGAAGGCCAGATTGGCGACAGAGGAGATCATGTTGAAGGTCGCGCGTGCGGCGAACTGCTGGGCGGCGTTCAACGAGCCGAAGTTGTCAGTTGGCTCTCCATCGCCATAGCCGGCTCCGTAAAAGGAGGCGCTGCTGGGAAAGCTGAAGGTAAGGTCGTTGACGGCCCATTTGGGGCCGCCGAGGACGCCGTCGATGTAAGGATCGCCGCTCAAGGCGAAGGTGGCGGTTGCAGGCATTTAGTTGTCCATTCTAGTTGCCGATGCTTCAGCATCGCGGTGTTATGGCCGAACCCGCAGCCACGAAGTCCGGCTTTTCAGCTTTCCGGAGCGACCGGCTCAGCGTCCGCTTGAGTGGAGCGGTGAGATAGAAACGTGCGACTCCCGGTGGTGGTGAACACCTCCGCTCCAATGCCAATCCCAGCGCGATCGAACCCCGGCGATGCCTCAAATTCGGCACTTGAGCCAAACGGTCCAAAAGGGTCGTCCGGCCGAACGATCGACGGGATTTCCTAATTTTTGAGTTGCCGCTTCTGTGCAAATTGCGCGTTTCTTATGACGTCCTTTGTCAAAAATGACAGCTTGCCTGGAAATCACTCGGCTCGGTGAACGGAGTATGAATCGATCGCGCCCCCCAGGGAAGGTCCAGCTGCGGGCATTGGCCGCCGTGCTCTCCGGCATGGGCCGAGCTGATCAGTGCGCCACGGCTGGCAGGCTATTGAGTGGATCATCGCTCATCTGGCTGACCGTTTCCAACGTCATTTATCTGGCCCGCTGCACTGCCCATTTATGTTGAGCAGGATTGCGCCGACGAGGCGCACGATGAAAGTGGACGCCGGCCTTTTTTCACCCTCCCGTTACGGCAAAACTTCGGAGAGTGCCCCTTGCCCTTACAGCGTTGAATCTTCGGACGTGCAAAAGGAGTGCCGGGCGCGGCGAAAGCCGGTCAGGGGACCACGTCACGGAAGAACTGATCGCTCGACGGCCGTCCCCCCAGCCGCCCGCGGGTTGTGTGCGTCAAGTTCTGCAAATTGGGGCGGCCATGATGCTGGTCATGCGGCTTGACGCAGCGCGAGCTTCTTGTGCTCGCGCAGGTCGTCCATGTTGATGTAGCGGTTGGCCTCCATCCAGTTCTCGTGGGTTTCGACGGCGAGCGCCCTGACGAGACGCAGACAGCTCTCGGCATTGGGGAAGATGCGCACGACATAGGTGCGGCGCCTGATCTCCTCGTTGAGGCGTTCCAGCATGTTGGTGCTCTTGAGGTGCTTGTGGTGCTGGCGCGGCAGCCGGAAGAAGGTCAGCGTCTGCTCGATGGTCTCCTCCACCCAGGCGGTCAGCCGCGGATAGCGCGCCGCGCGCTGCTGCCGATGATGAGCAGACGTCTGAGCGTGCGCTCTCCCACCTTCGATATAGTCCCTAGCTTCTGCTTGCCTCCGGTCGACCTCTACAGCGGGGCAAGCCCGAGCCAGGCGGCGAAGTCGCGCCCCTTTGCGAAGGTCTCGACCGGCGGGGCGAGCACTGCTATTGCGGTCGCGGTGATTGGCCGACGCTGGGAATCGTCATTAGCCGTCGCGATACCTCATCCTTGCGGGCGCGCCGCGCGGTCACCTGGTCGAGATCGTCGATCCTGCCATCCAGCTCGGCCAGGAAGTCCAACATCACCTTGAACATCTCAAGGGCTGCTGGCGGCAACGAGGAGACCATCTCCTCTTCGTCGAGTAGGTCAGCAAGCATCACGACATAGGACGGCCCCTTGGGCGCGACCCAGCCATATTCCGTCAGGTGACCGCGGATCGCGTTGATCAGTTGCGTACGCTGACGCACGAGAAGGTCATACGTCCGGAACACGAGCCCCGCCGCCTGCTGGTCTTCGCTCTTAACGGCGACAAAGCGCATGTTGGGAGTTGTGCCGCCTCGCAGATCGCCTCCATATCCACGGCATCGTTCTTGTGCCACTTCACCTCCAAAGACGGGTAAAGAATAGCGACCGCCGCGAACGCGGCGACAAAGAGGGCGTTCCACGGGACGTCATTCGGTAGATGCTTCAGCGACATAAAAACCACCAAGCCGGCGAGGAGTAATGGCCGGCATAGAAAACCGATTGACCGAAGTCTCCGGCCCGGTCACGATCCGCTGGTACACAAATAAGGCCCCAATCATCCCTAGTAGCAGCGGCAGGAGCCACTTCGGTCGAGCCCAGTACAAGATCCAGAGCGCCGGGAGACCAGATAGAATTTGACGTCGATTATCACCGTCCAAAGCGCGTGATCGCCCGCATAATGGCGAGGTGAGCCGCCACGTCTTCCCACAAGTTGATGTGATAAGCCCAGAAAATGCCAATGAGAAATAACTAGCGTGAGGGCAAGCTCGCGAGTACCACAGCGAGGAACAAAGGGATCACGCGCAATCGCCGCTGAAAAAAGGTCCAGATTTTGGTCGGTGTGGGTCTCTCCGGAAAAATCGAGATGGGACATCATGAATCCGGATAGGGCGAAGAAAACCACGACGCCCAAGTGGCCACCGCCATTTCCTAGTACCCCACCTGTGAATTCAGTCAGGCTCGAGAATGCGAGATAAAGACGATGTAGGCGGCTAGCCCGCGCAGGCGCGCAGGCCGTCCAGCGCCTTGATGTGATTGACATCACCCCCCGCTCCCACTCGTATGTGACCTGTTGTTCGCAGACCTTCCTAAAAACTCAACATCGTGTTTGGGCGATGTTAACGCGAGGCCTGACGATCGAAGCGTTTCGGTGGCAATCTGCACCTATCTCTGGATATCGGGCGCGCATCCGGCCCGCCAGGATCTCGGCTCCCGCCAGCGATATGTGAGAATCGTCCAGATAAAAGAGTCGGCCATCATCCCTGAAGACTGTGCACTCTGACGGGCATTGCAGTTCCATGAAGTCGATGAATGTGGCTGACTTGCCAAACAGTTCGTCGATCTTCCGGTTCACCTCGTATTGGGTTTGAAGTACCGCCCCCTGCGCCTTCTTCGCCGCCCCGATCCGGCTGAGAGAAGACATCACGATCGCGGGCAGGCGATCGGCAAAGCGAATATGCTGGCCCACAATGACGACGTTGAGCCCAGTGTTTTCGAAATGACTGATGAAGTCCTCAATCCTGTAGTAGTGGCCGTCAAGCCAATTGGAAGCAAGCACGACGCCATCGTAGTCCTTGGCCAGTTCATTGATCGCGCGGTCGAACAGCTTGCGGCAGTCAGAGTCGTCATCGAATCTCTTCGGCATCCGCAAGTGGCAGCCAGGGACGGTCACCTGGCCGAAATACACCTCAGGGTACGCTTTGCTCATGACCAGATAAGCGTCAGAGGCAAAACTATCACCGATGATCAGATACGACATACCTGTTTTGGGTGGGCTTGAGCACGCTTTCGCATCGAATTGCTCGGCCTTAAATGTGTCAATTTGGAAATTGCAGACACCCGTGCGCACGGCCTTTTGTCGTGCAGCCCATTCCGGTTGCAAGTTGCCGGCCAACTTCGTGAGTTCTTCTGGAACTCTTTCGGGAAATCCGCGGAGCGCCCAAAAATGCGAGCCTGATAGGAAGATGACGACGCTCAAGCCAACCACGCCCGCCAAGACGCTGCCACGAAACTGCGGTGTTTGAGCGCGGTGGAAGCGGAAAGGCCGCTCGACAACATCGTGCAGCACTGCGCCTGCGACGACCGCGACAATCAGGCCGATAGCCTTCTCGACAGGAGACAGGGTGAAATCTGTGCCCATCTTCCAAAGGACAACAATGGGCCAATGGACCAGGTAGATCGAATAGGAGCGCTTGCCGACCCATTCCGCTGGGCGCGATGCCAGCAAGCGCATGGCGAGCGCCGAATGGCTGGACCAAATCACAGCCCCCGCGGCTAGGGCGGGTGCAAGTGCCGTATAGAGGTAGCTCTGCTCACCGTCGGTTGCGGTACAGGCGATGATGATGAGAAAGACCAAAGCACCTCCACAGGTCGCGGACGTGACGAGATTACGCGGACCGACGCCGACGAACGCGAGCAGCGCTCCGATTGCAAACTGATGCACCCGGAATGGGGTTAGAAAGAAGACTGCGCCGGGATGCGACGACACCAGATCCATGGATGCCGCTAGAGAGATGGTTCCTAGGAGCAAGATCAAGGCGAAGGCCGCGCGTTTGCTAGCCTTCGTAACGCTCAGCCAAATCATCACCGGCCAGACGAGATAGAACTGTTCTTCAACGGCAAGTGACCAGGTATGCAGGAGCGGTTTGAATGCGGCGGCCGTGTCGAAATACCCGGAATCCAGCCAAAAAAAGATGTTGGACACCGAAACGGCGGTCAGTATCGCGGCTTGCCCGAGATGTGCCAAGTCATCCGGGCCGAGCACCCAGAATGATGCCGCCAGCGTCAGCGCAATCGTGGTGAACAGGGCCGGAAACAACCTTGCTACCCTGCGGAGATAGAACTGCGAAAAACTGAAGCGCTGTCCATCAACGTCGCTGAGAATATTTCGTGTGATCAGAAACCCGGAGATCACGAAGAAAACATCGACGCCTGTATAGCCGCCACGGAATTGCGGAATATCAAGATGGAACAGGAGTACCGACAGCACAGCGATCGCGCGAAGGCCGTCTATGGCGGCGAGGTATTCGCCGTGAATAGTTGTTTTAGCCTGCATTCTCGGCCTTGGCTATTGGGGGACCGTCACGACCTTGGGGCCGCGTTGGGTGATCTGAGCTGCAACGTCCATCCGAATTACTTCGGCGAGTTCACGCGCGGCGCGGTTCTCTGCGTCTCGCATTGCGCGCAAAGCCGCAAACTCCTGACGCGGCCTATCGTAGGACGACATAATTTGGTGCTTTCCGCTGGCCAGAGTTGCTCCGGTCCGGCCAAAGGCCGACCCTCGCCACCCGGAGGCGCCACCAACCCCAGTTCCGCGACTTGCGACTGCACACTTAGCGTCAGGGTATATTGCGGGTTCGCTGGCTCGCCCTGACCGCGCCCAATCATAAATATGAGATGGTTGCGGAGTTCCTGGCCGACGCGCGATCTTGGCTCCGAAATGGCGACAGCGGCCACCTCTTGCACTACTCCGCCTGTGTCGCCCCCCGACAATTGCGAGACCATCGCTACAGAGCGGCCGGACCGTACAACCTGCGGCGCACACGAGAATAATAAGTAAAGCCGCTCTTAGCACGTCGAGCTGTCCCCCAATTGAGGGGCGGAACAAACCACACATTGTGCGGAACTTCAATCTGCCCTCTCGTGCGGGCTGCGAACGGATCAGGGCACCGTCGAGCGAACAGTTCTTCCGTGACGTGGTTTCCTGAACCGGCTTTCGCCCCGCCCGGTGCAGCTTTCGCATACATCTTCCGAAGATTCATTGCTGCGAGGAGCGCCGACCGGGCCGCAACCAGGTGCCATGGAAGCCTGTTCATCCGGTGTGCCGCTTCGGCACTCGATGAAGCATTCATCAAGCAGGTGTATTCGGTCCCGTTGCTGACATAGTGGCAAATGTATTTGGGCATGGTCGTTCAATGCTCTCTACGGGCATTAGTCGGTACATGTCCTCCGGCGATCGGCGAGGGCGTTGAGCCACTGCGACCACGTTTTGGGCACGCTGCCGATGGTGGCGGGCTCTTGGTATTAGCAACCATCCCTTCTTCGCCATCGCGCCAGAGCGCGCCAAGGCATATTCTTCAGGTGTTTTGCCATTGGTGTTCTTTTTGCGCCTTACTTGGCCATCCCGCTCTGCCTCCGCGTAACCAGCACAAACTTCATGCTGATCGCGCCCGAGCGATTTGACCAATGTCGCATGAAAGCGCGTTGCCCGTATTCCGTTTCGTCCGCCATGTTCAACCCCGTTTTGCAATCGGTAGTTAGGATTTTGAGCCGACATGCTGTCAAGCGGGGCCGCGATCTCACTGCGGCAAAATGCCAGCGGCGTCTAAAGCGTTCGGTTTTCGCCGGGTCTGTACATCATCACGGTGACAGAGGTGGATCGTGTAGTCGCCATCATCGGGCCGATAGATGACTGCCCGGCGCAAGTTCTCCCTTTTTGCATCGCGGCGTCTTCTAAAACGAAATGCGTAAAGTCTTTTCCAAGCGTGATTTGCGCCGCCGGTTTGATGGTCTGCTGCGGAATGGCGGACGCGCCGAACCGGCCTGTGCCGCCTACTTCCAGGCGGTACACATTCGCAGATAGTGGAATTTCCTGCGAAGAAACGCAGCCCCCGAGTGTCGCGGCGAACGCGCCAATGCCTTCGCTGAGTCCTACGTCCCTGTACGGCCCGCTGTGGCCCCGGCCGGCCCGTCTGCCTCGCTCACTGCGGAAGAAAAAGTAGCTCAGGCGCTCGCTGGCGGTGATGCTGGCCCCGTGTTGGCCTCCGCGACCTTCAGCCATGCCGTGGCATGAAACAATCGTGAACACCTATGGCCTCAATTCCCTGCATTGTGACATCGGCAACCTTGTCGCGCTGGTCGATACGGTAAGCGAACTGTTGACCGAAATACAGCGCCCGGATGATATCGAGCAACACGAAACAATAAGCTGAACAGGCTGGAAGGCTGCGCGCATGTCGCCGCCTTGCGAAGGGCCTCACGAATCAGGTACCCGGGCCCCGCCAAAAGCCCGCCACAGTTCGCCCTGGCGGGCTTCTTCTACCCGAAGCAAGTAAGCAGCGGAAAGCCCATCCCATCCGCTGATGGTGCCCGTCATCGCCCCTGATTACAAGCCGCCCTAAGAGGAAGCGCTCGGTTGACGTTCGCTATCTGTCGGTCACTGCCGAACAGTTGACCGAATCGATCGTCAAGGACGAGGCGTTTCTTGCGGCTCAACGATACCTTCGATTTCGATGCCGTTTCCGACAGCCTGGGCTAGACCGGCACTTCGCGACTCCATCCTCGGCCGCTTCAGTCACGGGTGGGACCGGATCGATCTTGCCATGCTGGTTGTTGGCATCAACTTCATGACTGGCATCGACTTAATTCTTATTGAAGTCAGCCCTAGCTCCGTCGCCGGATTGGGCTCTTTCCAACTACGGGACACGACCGGTGCCTTCTGCTATTCAGCCGTCACGACGGAGCGGCGCGATGGCGGCCATGATCGAAAATGTCGAGCTGGTCTATGAAGGCTGGGGACGATTCCTGCTTGTGCGCATGCGGCGCGAAGACGGCTCCGTTCTGACGCAGCAGCTCGACGATCACGGCGACGGAGTGGCCGTGCTGCCCTCTACGATCCCGACCGCAAAGTAGTGACAATCGTGCGGCAGGTCCGTCCCTCGGCTTTGTACACCGGCAGGGGCGTGATGGTGGTCGAGGCGCCGGCCGGGCGGCTCGACACCGACGATCCGGAGGCTTGCGCCAAGCGGGAAGCGCTCGAAGAGTCCGGCCTCAAGATAGCCGAACTCGAGCACATCGGAACGTTCTGGATATCGCCTGCGACTTCGACCGAACGCGCCCATCTCTACCTTGGCCGCTATTCGGAGGCGGACCGCCTTTCCGACGGCGGCGGACTGCACGACGAGGGAGAACAGATTATCGTCGAGGAGGTGCCGATCTCCAGGATACTGGCCATGGCGGATAGCGGCGAACTGGACGACGTCAAGACGTTTTGCGCCGTGCAGGCGCTCCGCCTCCGTTATCCGGAGATATGCGCATAGCCCTTGTGCTTCGCCGCTCTATGACCTGCCGTACTGGTCCTCGAAGCGAACGATATCGTCCTCGCCCAGATACGACCCCGTCTGAACCTCGATCAATTCAAGCGGAATCTTGCCGGGGTTTTCCAGCGCGTGAACCTCGCCGAGCGGGATATAGGTCGACTGGTTTTCGGTGAGGAGAATGGTTTCGGCGCCTTTGTAGACCTTCGCCGTTCCCCGCACGACAATCCAGTGTTCGGCGCGATGGTGGTGCATCTGCACCGAGAGCTTGGCGCCCGGCTTCACCGTAATGCGCTTGACCTGATCGCGGCCGCCGAAATCGATGGAATCGTAGTGCCCCCAGGGCCGGTAGACTTCGCGATGGTTGATGTGCTCGCTTCGCCCCTTCTCCTTGATCAGATCGACGATATCCTTCACCTTCTGAACCTGATCCTTGTGCGCGATCAGCACCGCGTCCTTGGTCTCGACCACGACGAGATCGTTCACGCCGACGATGGCGACGAGGCGGCCATCCGCGCGAACGAGGTTGTTGTTGCTGGAAAGGGACAAGACGTCGCCCTTGAATGCGTTTCCGTCGCCGTCCCGCTCCTGCACGTCCCACAAAGCGGACCAGGAGCCGATATCGCTCCACCTTGCATCGAGCGGGATGACGACGGCGTCGTCGGTTTTTTCCATCACCGCATAGTCGATGGAATCCGCCGGGCAGGCCTTGAAGGCTTCCGCGTCGACGCGCACGAACTGCATGTCCGGCTCGGTGACGGAAATCGACCGGCTGCAGGCGTCGAAAATTTCAGGCCGGTGGCGCTTCAGTTCCTCCAGATAGCGGCTGGCGCGGAACATGAACATGCCGCTGTTCCAGTAGTAATCGCCGCTCTTTACATATTTTTCGGCGGTCTGCCGGTCGGGCTTCTCCTCGAACCGGCCGACGACGAAGCCGCCGTCGGGAAGGGCCTCGCCGCGCAATATATAGCCATAACCCGTCTCGTTACGGTCCGGCACGATGCCGAAAGTGACGAGCTTTCCCTGCTCGGCCAGAGGCACGGCTTTTTTGACGCTTTCACAAAAGCGATCGACGTCCAGGATGAAATGGTCGGCTGCCAGAACGAGCAGAAGCGGGTCGTCGCCATGTCGCGTGGCAAACAGCGCCGCAAGCGCGATCGCCGGAGCCGTATTGCGGCCGACCGGCTCCAGAAGGATCGACGCATCTTCCCGGCCGATCAGCCGCATCTGCTCGGCCGCCAGGAAACGATGCTCCTCATTGCAGATCAGCAGCGGCGATTCGGCGCCCAGTCCGTCGAGCCGGATCGCAGTGTCCTGCAGGAGGGTCCGTTCTCCTGTGAGTGCATGAAATTGCTTGGGGTAAAGCTGGCGCGAAAGCGGCCAAAGTCTCGAGCCGGACCCGCCCGCCATGATTACAGGTAGAAACACGGAAACGCCCTCTCGTATGCTCACTGTCCAAACTAGCCGGGCCACCTAATTGAAATGCGGCCGCGATGGCAAACACAATTTCAAGCAGGCATTTACAGGCTGTGCTGGCTCGAGGCCCGACATTACCACCCCGAGCCGTGTCCTCGATAGTGACGATAGAGCGAAAGGCCGCGATACCAATTAGCCGGTGAGGGGTTGTCGCGGAATGCCGCCAACCCGTCGCCCATCGCCTTTATGGGCTCGCCGCCGAAGAACGCGGCGCGTGCCGCTGCGAGACCGGAAAGCGAAGCAAAGGCGTCGATCAGTCCTCGCTCGTCCTGTCCGGAGGCTTCGTCGCGCAATGCTCGGGTCATCCGCAGATTCGCGTCGTGAACGTCGCGATAGGATTTCCACGTCGCGGCCATGGTTTTCGAACCGCTGTGCGAATTGTAGCGATAGGCCGTCGACGGCTGAAAGGTCCTTCTGCCGGCCAGGCGCAGCAGTTTCAAAAGCATGTACCGGTCCGCCCCGAGCCCGATATCGCAAGGGAACGGTCCGGCCGCTTGGAGCAGTCCGGTATGCATCAGCCGGCTGTTCACGGTCGGAACGGCAAACAGAATTGACGCCGGGCTCATCGGGCCGACATGATGATCGCTCCTCCAGACCACTTTGCCGTCGGAAGCGATTTCAGCCTCTCCGGTGACGATGTCGGCCTGGCCTTCGCGAGCCTTGCGCCAGAGGTCGGCGACGCCGCCGAGTAGGAGGTCGTCCGAGTTTAGCCAGGCAATGTATTGTCCGTGCGCAAGGGAAATCGCATTATTCAGTCCTTCATAGAGCGAGCGGTCCGGCTTCTCGATCAAGGTCACACCAGCATTGCGCAAATAGTCGAGCGTGCCGTCGGTGGAACCGCCATCGGCAACGATGATTTCGTGGCTGTCGCCGGAAAGGACGGATTTCACGGATTCGATAGCGGCGGGCAAATGCGGCATGCCGTTCAGGCAAGGCATCACGACGCTTAGAATCGATTCCTTCATCAATCAGATTATCCGTCTCATGCGTTCCCGTGACGGCGGATGCGTGATTGCAGCGCGCCGGGAAACGGCCTCCGGACATGGCCGGTGGCGGTCTTTCTTACGCCGCCGCCGCCTGCGCGCGCAACGGCGGGGTTGCGCCGTTCTCGTTTCCCTTTTAACGCGGCAAGTGGCTTCGCTTGGCCGGCAGGCATAAATTCGCACCAGAATTTGGGAACCAGATGAAATCGCCATTCAAAGCCTACGACGTCCGCGGGCAGATTCCCGAACAGATCAACGTCCCGTTCGCATATCGCTTCGGGCAGGCCGTCGCCAGCTTGCGCGCACCTTCCGCCGTCGTCGTAGGACACGACATGCGCCAGGATAGTCCAGCCTTTGCGGCAGCGCTCGCCCAGGGCCTGCTCGACAGTGGCGTGGACGTGCTGCCGGTCGGACAGTGCGGCACGGAGGAGGTCTATTTCCACACGGCCAGCTCGGGTGCGGACGCAGGCCTCATGGTGACGGCCAGCCACAATCCGGAAAGCTATAACGGCTTCAAGATGGTGCTGAAGGACGCGACGGCGGCGACGCGCGAAAATTCGCTCGATGCGATCGAAGCCCTAGTGCTGTCGGACAGACCCATTGCAAAAGTGTCCGGATTCGCTTCCCGCGGCGCGCTCAAACCTACCCTCGACCGCACTCCCTATATCGAGAGGCTGTTGGAGCAGGTGGCGGACAGCCGACTTCGGCCGATGAAAATCGTCTGCCATGCCGGCAACGGTTGCGCCGGCCCGGTCATCGACCTGATCGAGAAGCACCTGCCGTTCGAGTTCATCAAGATCGACCATCAGCCCGATCCGACCTTGCCGAACGGCATACCCAACCCGCTCCTGCCGGAAAAGCGCGTCCGTGCGAGCCAGGCCGTGATCGAGCATGGCGCCGATCTGGGGATCGCATGGGACGGAGATTTCGATCGCTGTTTTCTTTATGATCACAATGGCCGCTTCATCGAGGGGTACTATCTGGTCGGCTTGATTGCCCAGACGATGCTGGGCGCCAATCCGGGCGCGACCATCCTCTACGATCCGCGGCTGACCTGGAACACGATCGACATGGTGGCTGCCGCCGGCGGCGTGGCGAAGCCCTGCCCGACAGGCCATGCCTTCTTCAAGCGCATGATGCGCGAGAAAAATGCAGTCTACGGCGGAGAAATGAGCGCGCACCACTATTTCCGGGATTTCAGCTACTGCGATTCGGGCATGCTGGCGTGGCTGGCCGTTGTGGCGGAGCTTTCTGCCACCGGCGCGACGCTTGCTGAACTCGTGGAGCAGCGCCTAGCCAAATTCCCCTGTTCGGGAGAGATCAATTTCACGGTCGTCGACGCGAAAGTCGCGCAAGAGCGCGTTGCCGAGCATTTCCTCCCTGCAAATCCGCTGGTGGAAGCGATCGACGGGCTGAGCATGGCGTTCGACGACTGGCGCTTTAATCTGAGGGCGTCCAACACCGAGCCGCTGCTGAGGCTCAACGTCGAGACTCGCGGCGACGCGCGGCTTCTCGACAAGCGGGTCGCGGAACTCTCGCAACTGATACAGGCGGCGTGAAAGTGGCGCGGGTGCCGTCAGGCGACGTTCAGCCGCGCTTCGCCTTTCTCCACGTGCTCCATGAACCAGGCGTAGGCATGTTTCAGGCCTGACTCCAGGTCATATTGCGGGCGCCAGCCGGTCTCGAACAGCGTCGAGACGTCCATGAGCTTGCGCGGCGGTCCGTCGGGCTTGGTCGAATCGTTGCGGATCTCACCTTTGAACCCGACGACGGAAGCTACCAGTCGGGCGAGGTCGATGATGGCGATGTCCTCGCCTGAACCCACATTGACGTGGCCGTCGCCCGAATAGTTCTTCAGCAGATAGACCATCGCGTCGGCGGCATCGTCGACATGGAGGAACTCACGCTTGGGCGTGCCCGATCCCCAGATCTGGAGTACTTTCTCCCCCGCAAGCTTGGCCTCGTGCGCCTTGCGCATCAGCGCCGGGATGACGTGGCTTTTCTCGAGATCGTAATTGTCGCCCGGACCGTAAAGATTGGTCGGCATGGCCGAGATGTAGTCGACGCCGTGTTGCCGGCGATACGCCTGGCAAAGCTTCAGGCCGGCGATCTTGGCGATGGCGTACCATTCATTGGTCGGCTCCAGCGGTCCGGTGAGCAGCGCATCTTCCGGGATCGGCTGCGGCGCGAACTTCGGATAGATGCATGACGAGCCAAGGAAGATCAGCTTGCCAACTTCGTTACGGAAGGCGGCCTCGATCACATTCGTCTCGATCACCAGGTTCTCGTAGAGGAAATCGGCAGGGTAGGTATCGTTGGCGAGGATGCCGCCCACCTTTGCTGCCGCAAGAACGACGGCGTCCGGCCGCTTGTCGGCCGTCCAGCGTCGCACGGCGGCCTGATCGCGCAGGTCGAGTTCCGAGCGCGAGGCGGTAAGGATTTCGCAGTCTTCGCCGGCCAGCCTGCGGACGATCGCCGAGCCGACCATCCCGCGATGGCCGGCCACGAAAACACGTTTGCCCCGAAGCGAGTAGATATCCGTCATCCGCGCATCCTATCGTGCAGAGCGGTCGTTGCGCCAGGATTCCCGCTCGATCAATTCCATGTCCGCAGCGACCATCTCGGCCACGAGCGTCTTGAAACTGGTCGTGTGCTTCCAGCCCAATTTGGCCATGGCCTTGGCGGGATCGCCTATCAGAAGATCGACCTCTGTGGGACGGAAATAGCGCGGATCCACGCGCACCAGGATCTCGCCGGATGTCTTGTCGCGCCCGACCTCGTCGACACCTGCGCCCTCCCATAAAATCGTCCGGCCGACCTCAGCGAACGCAAGCTCAACGAATTCCCGCACCGAGTGCGTCTCGCCCGTAGCCAGGACGAAATCGTCGGGCTCGTCATGCTGGAGGATGCGCCACATGCCTTCGACGTAGTCGCGGGCGTGACCCCAGTCGCGCTTGGCGTCGAGATTGCCGAGATAAAGCGTATGCTGGAGGCCCTTCTGAATGCCGACCACCGCGCGCGTAATCTTGCGCGTCACGAAGGTCTCTCCGCGGGTCGGGCCTTCATGGTTGAAGAGGATGCCGTTCGCGGCGAACATCCCGTATGCCTCGCGGTAGTTTACCGTGATCCAGTAGGCGTAGAGCTTCGCCGCGGCGTAGGGAGAGCGCGGATAAAAGGGAGTCGTCTCCCGCTGCGGAACTTCCTGCACCTTGCCGTAAAGCTCCGAGGTCGAAGCCTGGTAGAAGCGGACCGTCTTTTCCATGCCGAGAATACGGACGGCTTCCAAGAGACGCAGCGTGCCCAGCGCGTCGGCGTTGCCTGTATATTCCGGCGTCTCAAAGCTGACCTGGACGTGGCTCTGTGCCGCGAGATTATATATCTCGGTCGGCTTCGTCTCCTGCACCAGCCTTATGAGGTTGGTAGAGTCGGTCAGATCGCCGTAATGAAGAAAGAAACGCGTAGGGCTTTCGTGCGGGTCGACATAGATATTGTCGATACGTTCAGTGTTGAATGATGATGAACGCCGCTTCACGCCATGAACGGTGTAGCCCTTGTCGAGCAACAATCTTGCCAGATATGCTCCATCCTGACCTGTCACTCCCGTGATAAGCGCTGTCTTCTCTGCCATCAATCCGATCCGGTTGCCGTTAGCCGAGCACAGCACTTATCGAATTAATCGGCAAACGCAACTCCCCGACATCTATGAGCTTACATTCACGGCCAGATCGAGCGATCTTGCCCAATTTTCATCGGGCACGAATGACCCCAAGCCGTAGGCGCTCATTGGGCCCCCTCGATTTCCGACCTGTTCGGCCTGACCTGACCATGCGAAGATGCCTCTCCGATACGGAGGGGGATCTTGTGCATGGCAACAGACGGCAAAAGGGACGTCCAGTTGGACGTCCCGAGTGAAGGCTATGGCGGTCGGCTTGAAGCGATCATAAAGGCCGTGCGGGCGAGTTCGTCGCCGCATAGGTCCCCTTGCCCTGGATGGCCATCTCGCCACCCCTGATAGCGCACTGACGTCAGGCCCAGATGCGTGCAGACAGCCCTCGACCGGCGGAAGCGGTCCGGCCGATCGATCATGGCACGGAACACGAGTGCGGTGGTGGGCCACACACCTGGACGCTCAACAGTCGCCGACAGCTTGCTCCTTGCGGGCGATAGTGAGGGCAGCTTTTGTCACGGTGTTACCTGCCACGCGGACGTCGATCGTCTTCGATGGATAGGCCGAGAACCGGGTCACCGGTGGCTTTTCCCGATTGACCGGATAACGGACCAAATGGCCGGCTCGGGCTTTCAAAAAAGCTACGCAATGGGGAATCTGACGCCAAATCCGGGAGCGGTTCTTTGGAGAGCCATTGTTTTCGTATTTCTGAATTTATGAAGCATTCGCCGCTCCTCTCGTCACTTTTTCTCGGCGACCGTCGCAAGCGCAAGCCAAACTGAAACCATCCGAGGCGTAGAGTTGCAAGGTAAGATGAATACGTTTTCTCTCCGAGAATGGCACGTGCAATGCTTTTAGCGGCGATGAATAACTGAATGTGCCAGCGGGAACGCATGGACCCCTCTCGTATGGTGCGAATGCGTCCAAATATCAGAATCGATCGATAATCGCTACCGATCGAGGACCAGTCCGACTCCAGGGACCGGTGCCGCTGCGTGCCTCGCTGCCGGTTTCATGCGGGCCAGCCGGTGAACTCTCCCCATAGACGGGTGCATAGACTGTCAGCCATGTCATCTAGCAAACTCCGGTTTGACGGATCTTGGTGTTGGAATACAGTACGCAGCTAGGCGCTCCAATGCATAGAAGCTGGCGGTGGCCAAGAACCATGGCGGGGGAAACGGAAAAGCCAGACGCGGCGAGCGGGCGCAGTACGTCCAATAATCCAATTGTCCCATACAAGAAATGCTGCGCACTCGAATCGCCGGCTTCACCCGTGCCGGTTTCTCGATGACGGTACACCAGGCACACGACACAGCATGGATCGCAGGCGTCGCCACAGCGAGGAAAAGCCAAAGCGTTTCACCCAACGTCGTAAAGCGGTTGAGCATCCAAAAAGTACCGGCATGTACAGCAGAAAAGGGAGAACGACACTGCGCCTAGCCAAGCCGCAGGGCCCGTGCCCGAGCGACGGCCAGCCAGAGCCGAGTTGGCCACGCTGAACACCAGTTAGCATCTTCGCGCACCGTCCCGAATAACTCAACCGATGAACAACGTTGTGCGGCCGTCGGCCGAGGATTGCCGCATTGGCTGTCTGTGGCCAGCAAGCCACATTGCTGCACCAAATGCGGGTGCGCTATTCTGCCGCGCGCTGCACGGCCGTTGTTTTTCGCCCTTGGCGCGGCAATAGAGCGCCTTGCCGGCCGCTCTATTGCGTAGAAGCTAACAGTCGAGACGCTCAAGAGCGTGAGAAACGACGAAGAACAGCCACATGTGGTCGTCTAGGGGTGTGGACCTATTCAAATACCAGAGCACCGGCATGTGGAGCAGGTAGAACGAGTAACTGACGGTCCCGAGGAACCGGAGTGGAGTGCTCCCAAATGGCCGATCTGCAAAGCCCGATTTCACCGTCGTGGCGGGCAGTGCAGCGACAACTACCCCGATCTCGTGAACCTCACTGTCGGCACCCCGCACCAGATCAACTCGTTCCGGTTCCGACGCTTCAGCGTTGCCCGCCGGTCTCTGCCTGCAGTTCAAGATGAACGCCAACGAAGCCGGTGCGGCGGAGATTGCGCTTCTAGATTGAGCCGGGAATGACGGCAACTCCCCGTGAGTCGCCGTGATCAGGGTACGGAACAGGCGGAATGGGAGCGCTTTTTTCTAGCGCTATTCATCGCCTGCAACGGCAATGCCACCTGAGCCGGCCAGATAGACATTTGCATCGGCGCATGTGAATTTCCGGCAGGCCATGCGCGCCACGCCGCCCCAAGCTTCGATGCTGCACCGGCAAGGTTTGAGGCCGGTGGTTTGATTAGATCCGTTGATCGTGCAAGGATTGCTGTCGCGCGGCATGGGACGAGGGTATTTGCACTTGGACGAGTCACCGAACACAGACTTGGACTTCTCGAGCTCTAATGGCTTTTGCATTCGGCCTTGGCAACAGCTTGGTATTCTGCCGAGCGGAAAAGCCCGCTTTTGCTGCCTCGCGAGCCGCCTGATACGCGACGAGGCCGGTCCGGTCTCAATCCATAGCCACAGTCTAGACGACATATGGAACGGCGACAGCATCAAGGCCGTCCGCCGGATGATGATGGCGGGCGAGCGGGCACCTGAATGTACCGGCTGCTATAAGGCTGAAGAGAGAACCGGTCACAGCTCCCGACTTCAGATTAACAAGGACTTCGTGGGAGGGTTTTTGAATCCGACTCGCGACGCGCCTGCGGAATTCGCGCGCCACGTTACAGGTTCGGACGGTAGCTGCAGTGCCTTACCAGTCGATCTCGACCTTGAAATGAACAACACATGCAATTTGGCATGCCGCATGTGCAGCCCCGATTACAGTTCGAAGATTGAAGCCGACGCCGTTCAAAGCAAATGGCGCCCGCGTACTGCCACTGCGCTGAAGGAACAGGCTACAACCTGGGAATTGCTTCCTTCGCTCGCGTCGGGCGTGCGCTATGTAGACTTCGGAAAGCAAGGGACTGACGAAGTAGGCGTCTATTGTTCTGGGAAGCACTGGGCCCGCGTCGCTTTCAACACCGATCGAGCGATATTGAGTTTGCGGATGCGCGGAGTCTTTGAGGAATCGAGGGCGACCTGGAAAGTACACTTGAAATTGGGAGATAGGTATCTCGCCACTTCTTTACTTTCAAATAAGGTGACGCGCATCGATCTTCCTCAGCACGACATCACTGGAGAGTGCCGAATTGTCATCCGCGCCTACCCGAAGCCAGGCATCGATCAGGCTTCGTTTCATACAGATCCTCCCACATTCCGGTGCCATCTCTTGCAGGTCGGTTTCAACGAAGCAGGCGCGCGGACTTCGTCTGGCGCACTTAGATCTTGGGCTGGAAAAGGAGCCGAAAGGGCTCTTGATCTCGTAAATGCCAATCCAAACATTCGTCGCCTTCAGCTGATGGGCGGGGAGCCACTGCTCCTCAATGAAACGATGGAGATTCTAGACAGATTGATAGAGAGAGACCAGGCAGGCCAAGTTGTCCTGTCGCTCGTTACCAATGGAACTATGTGGAGCAGCGCCGTTGAAGAACGTATTCGAAAGTTCAAGACCGCGATAATCACGGTCAGCATGGATGGCGTTGAAGACAAGTTCGAGTACATCCGTCATGGAGCGAAGTGGACGGAAGTGGCGGCCAACATCGGAAGAATGGCCGCGCTGCCCAACGCCCGAGTTGGCATCGGGCCCACCATCCAAATCTACAATTTCAGGCAGTTGCCAGAGATGGTGCGGTTTGCTGCTGCGGAAAGCTTGTCCATCCGGTCGACATGGCTGACACACCCCCGATATCTGTCAGTGGAAATCCTGCCATCTTCTTTGAAGCAGGCGATGTTCGAGGAACTTTGCGCCTTCAAAGAGGAGTTGGATGCTTCGCCAAACGGGGGTTCCGCGCGCTACCAGGAGTTCGTGCGCAACACTGCCATGGAGGCGGCAGCCATTATGAATGGCGAAGGCGACAAGAGCGCTCTCAACGAGTTCATACTTTACACTAATGATCTTGATAAAAGCCGGGGGCAAGAGTTCAAGGCGACGTTCCCTGAATTGTATTCACAGTTGGCAGGTGAGGGCGTGCGTTGGCACACCAAAACTCGACACCTGAACTCCACGCCGGTGGCCCTTGATGCCCACAGCTCAGCACTGCGTGACCTGGCGGCCAAGGGGCTACGGTGGCTCAGGATCCTGTTGCCTGCTCTGAGCCGGCCTTAAAAGCGGCCTAACTATTTTCCGCCCACAACACACGCGAAGATGGGAGTGTCGTGCGGTTGGACAGCACTGTCACAGCAGCACCGATGACCCAGCGACAGCAGCCTGCCGTGGGACGCGGTGCGGATCATGGTGCGCCTGCTGAAATTCGAACTTGGGGGCGGATCGGGAACCCTGGGTGATCGGGATCAATCATCAATCTCTTCCGATCTAGGCGCGGCGTCGCAGGCTTTGGCCAAAAGTCCCACTCCAATCTCAACCCGGTGGCCGAGTGTCCGGCGAAACAGGGGCACTACAGACCCACAATTCGAGTCGGTTTGTGACGGCAGATCGTCGCAGTCGTGCCGTCGCGTAGCCAGTCTTCGTTATCGATGCGACAACGACACTCCCCCAGAAGCGGAACGAGGAATTGGCCCTAGTCTTACTGTGTCATAAACTTTGTTAACGATTGATTGCGAGAATGGAGATTCCAGCTTCAAATGGAGGGAGCGATGGATCTCCAGGACGGAATCGAAACGAGTGAATCGCGTTTTGCGGCCTATGTCGAGACGCTCGCCTCGGCATTGGGTCATGCCGACCGCGTAGCGCCGCTGAAGGCCTATTGCACCGGGCTGCTTTTGCCGGGCGAGCGCAAGAGCGTCGAGCCAATGGCGGCACGGGTGGAGCCTGGGCGTGTCCAGGCGACGCACCAGTCTCTGCATCACTTCGTGGCGAAAGCGGACTGGTCGGACGATGCCGTGCTTGGCGTCGTGCGGGAAAAGGTTTTGCCGGCGCTTGAGCAACGGGGGCAGATCCGCGCCTGGATCGTCGACGACACCGGCTTTCCCAAGAAGGGCAAGCATTCGGTGGGGGTTGCGCGGCAGTATTGCGGCCAACTCGGCAAACAGGACAACTGCCAGGTCGCGGTCTCTTTGTCGGTTGCCACCGGCCAGGCGAGCCTGCCGATCGCCTATCAGCTCTATCTGCCGGAAGACTGGGCCAGCGACCCTGACCGGCGGGAAAAGGCGGGTGTGCCGGAGGATCTCATCTTCCGCACCAAGCCCGAAATCGCCCTCGCGCGGATTCGGACGGCGCTGGAGGCCGGCGTCTCGCCGGGCGTGGTGCTGGCCGATGCCGGTTACGGCAACGACACCTCCTTCCGCACCGGGCTGACGGAGATTGGCTTGACCTATGTCGTCGCCGTCCAGTCCTCGATCCGCCTGTGGTCGCCGGATACGCAACCGCTGCCGCCCAAGCCGTGGAGCGGACGCGGTCGCCCGCCCTCGCTCGTCCGGCGCCAGTCCGGGCACGCGCCGGTTTCCGCCAAGGAACTGGCGCAAGCCCTGCCCGAGGACGCCTGGCGCCGCATCACTTGGCGCGAGGGCTCCAAGGTTCCGCTCGCCTCGCGCTTTGCCGCCGTCCGCATCCGGCCGGCCCACCGCGATTACTGGCGCTCCGCACCACGACCTGAGGAATGGTTCCTCATCGAGTGGCCGCAGGGCGAGGTCGAGCCGACCAAGTACTGGCTCTCGACCTTGCCGGAAGATACCGAGCTTGCCGACCTCGTCGACCAGGCCAAGCTGAGATGGCGGATCGAACGGGATTATCAGGAACTCAAGCAGGAGATCGGCCTTGGCCATTATGAGGGCCGAGGTTGGCGCGGCTTCCATCACCACGCCACGCTCGCGATCGCCGCTTACGGTTTCCTGGTCTCCGAACGGAGTCTGATTCCCCCCTCAGCCCCACGCTCGGCGCCGCTCCTCAAGGCACCTGCGCTACCCGAAGATTATCGACCCCGCGGCGCCGCCGCTCCGTCCCGAACGCCACGTCAGCAATTCCATCGCCACAATCCGGATTAGACTCGCCCACGCCTTGGCGAGGCGGCTGCCACGATGTCCATGCTGCAAACGCAATTGATGACACAGTAAGACTAGACGGACGGAGCTGTGCGCAATATCACGGAGCTGTGCGCAATATCTAAGAATTTATGGTGAAGGTGAACCCGTAGGTCCGGTGGCGGTGAGGAAGTGATGCTGGAGCCTGCCAATCTCCAGGTGTTTCTTACCCCGCCATGCATGATACCTGAGAATTTTCACCCGTACCGATTGCGTCGGTTCGGTCAAGAAATTGTAAAACTATTGTCTTAAAGTTCTGTCCAACGATCATGATTACGACAATCCCCACTTATAGCTTTATACGGCCCACAACGAGTTGACACGCGGAGAAATGTTCAGTGAAATCATACGATAGTTGGCCACCAGGCGGGAGCGACCCCCAGATTGACGCTTTGGCTAGGCGCCATGTTCGGCATGACCAATTGGATTTGGCTGCTCTTTTGGCTGACGTAGATGTCGGAAACATCGCTTTAGTTTCGTCCTTCGGTGCAGAATCCGCGATCTTGATCCATATGGTTTCCAGTGCCCTCGAGCGCGTCCCTATACTGTTTATTGATACCGGAAAACATTTCCCGGAAACGTACGCTTATGTTGAAACCCTGAAGGCCGCGTTGAATTTGCGCGATGTGACGTTTGTAAAACCCGATTCAAAACTCGTCCGCGAAGAAGACCCAGGCGGCAATTTGTGGCGAGTAAACCCAAACATGTGTTGTACGATTCGAAAGAACTTTGCGCTCCAGGATGCCTTAACGAAATTCGATGGGTGGATTTCGGGCAGGAAGCGTTATCAGGGGGGATTGCGTGCAAATCTTCCATTCATGGAACGAGATGGCACGCTTCTTAAGATAAATCCACTGATTCACTATACACAAGATATGATCAAAGCTTATTTCAAGCAGCATGACCTTCCTCTCCATCCACTATTGGATCGCGGATACCGTTCAATAGGATGCGCGACCTGCACGATCCCGGCAAAGGAGGGGGAAGATCCTCGCTCTGGACGGTGGAGTGGGGTAGATAAGGTAGAATGTGGGATACATCTGGGCCCAAGCGGAAGCATTTCCCGCTTTCAAACCTGATGGGAGTGCCTGCAGCGCAAAGTAAGGACTTGAGGAGGTGAATGCAAAGGTGTGTCCTCCTCGCTTCGAATTCACCTGCATGTTCAGTGAGTTACGGAAACGTTCCCCAAACGTCTCGCCCGTGTGTTGGACCGTATGGCCGCGAGCGGGACAAACTGTACTGACCGTTGCCACCGACTTCCAGCGCACCGGCTTGCGTTCTGGCGATCCTACCCCGAGGCCGCTCGTCAGAATGCATCGACATAGACAGTTTCGGGATGGCCTTCACATCGCGTAGCCCATCATGCGTGACTGTCGAAGCTGTTCGAGGTTTGTAGAAATCCTGCCCGATGGAGCGCCAAAATGGCAAGATCTGGTTGTGCTTCGAAGACGTAAGCGTTCGCGGATCAATCCACTGCGACTCGTCGAATGGTTTCGTCGGCGGTAAAAGCGGGTTCGCAAAACGTGCGAATTGAGTCACGATCATTAGATTCGTTTTAGAGAGGGACTTTGGTCTTCACTCTTCAAACCCGTCAGAGGACTTCAGCGAATGCAGCAGCCTGAAAGACCGACTCGTGATTTCCAGACCCTCTTTCGCCGTGTGAAGGCGCTCGGCTTCCAGCCAGAGATCTGTATTGACGTGGGCGCGGCCGGCGGCACCGGTGTAATTTATGAGGCGTTCCGAGATGCCCTGCATGTCGCATTCGAGCCCCTTCCCGATTTCCGTGAGCAACTCGCTAAACGCCTCTCGGGTTTCAAGCACAAGATCTACAACTGCGCTGTGATGGACCGGGACGGTGAAATGGAAATCCTGCGCACGGAGCAGAACGTGCTTGGCTCATCCCTGATGCACAGGCGCTCCGGCACAGACGATTCGCGGCTGCTAACAGTTCCGGTCAGGACACTCGATGGCGTCATGGGAGATCCACAGCCGGAGGGTCAAATCTTGCTTAAAACCGACTGCCAAGGAGCGGACCTTCTAGTCATCAAGGGTGGCACCGAAACCCTCAAGCGATGCGAGTTGGTAATCATGGAAACGTCTCTGTTTCGCTTTTGGGGTCCCCATCAGCATGATTTCGCTGATACGGTAACATTCATGAAGGATCACGGGTTCGTGGTGTACGACATCGTCGACGGAATCTTTCGGCCCTTAGATGCTGCTCTCGGCCAAATCGACTTGGTTTTCGTCAAAGAAGACGGCATGTTCCGGCAGAAGAGCGGCTGGCAGTAGGGAGCAACCGATTAGCGTGGTTCGTTTCGCCGTAGATTAGCCTCCCGAGCAGCGGAGCCGAGTTGTGCCAAAGAGTGGAGCAAGATGAAGGTTGGGCGCGATGGATGAGTCGGAACTCTGGCAGACAGTGCGTCGACTTGGCGAAAAATCGGAAGGCCGGACGATTGTTGATGTTGGTGCCTATCTCGGCGCCACGTCTGCGTGGTTTCTGAGAAACTTTCCCAGGGCGCACGTCTATCCATTTGAGCCCGATCCGCGGTCCTATGACAGGCTGCGCGGCAACGTGGAGGGCGTGGCGCGAGCCCATCCGTCTGATGTTGCGCTCTCGAGCGCCAAGGGCGAAGCCGTGTTTAACTTGGGAACACAAGGCTTTATCTCGTCCCTATATTCTCGGGAGGAAGAGCGCCGGCGATACTACAGAAGGGATTTCACGATGGTCGATCGTGTTCCCGTTAAGACCGACACCCTCGACAACCTGTTCCACGAAATGACGATCGACGTCCTCAAGCTGGATACCCAAGGTGCCGAGCTCGACATACTCAGGGGTGGCGAGGGTCTCCTCAAGCGTGGTGCGGTCTCGATTATTGTGACCGAGTTTTTCTTCATCCAGCACTACGCGGGTGTGCCACTCCTGGATTCTGTTTGGTCCTATCTCCGGCAATTTGGCTACGAGATTTACAACCTCTTCAAAGGATCGCAGGCAGCGAACGGTCAGATCAGATATGGCGACGCGATATTCGTCAGTCCGGGGTTCCGGCACACAGTCATTGACGCGGTGCCGGACGAAGAATGAGCAGAGTCCAAGGTACGACCAGCATCCGGGGTATAGGCGGGGGCAACTTCCGCTCTTGCACACACAGCAGAGGCTCGACGGCGCTCGGCCAAGCCCGACAAAATCGCTTGCATTTGGCGGAAGGCACGGTATTTAGTCCGCGCTGCGCGGCAGAAAGTCGTTAGCGCGCGCTCTCTCAAAGGATCCTAACTTCTGTGCGGGTATAGGAAGTATGGAACACCAGCCGTAAGGCGCGACAACTTGCGAGAAGTGGGAATGGTCATGCGAACTTTAATTTTGGGCGGGGATGGTTTCTGTGGTTGGCCAACGGCCCTGCATCTATCGAATGTTGGTCACGAGGTGGTTATCGTCGATAACCTTTCTCGGCGTAACATCGACAACGAGCTCGAGGCCTACTCGCTGACGCCTATCCGCCCAATGGGCGAGCGCCTCACGGCGTGGCGCGAAGTCTCGGGTCGATTGATCAAATTCATCCGCTTCGACGTTGCAGAACACTATCACCGCCTCTTGACGCTGATTCAGGAATTCCGCCCTCACGCAGTGGTGCACTTCGCCGAGCAGCGTGCGGCCCCCTATTCGATGAAATCGTCGTGGCACAAGCGCTACACGGTGTCGAACAACCTGAATGCCACCAACAACCTGCTGGCCGCTATCGTCGAGGCGGGTATCGACACGCATGTCGTCCATCTGGGTACCATGGGCGTCTATGGCTACGGCACCGCCGGCCTGAAAATTCCTGAAGGCTACCTGCAGATCACCGTCAAGACCGAGGATGGCAGGGAGGTTAACCAGGAGATTCTATACCCGGCGAATCCCGGCAGCATCTATCACATGACCAAGACTCAGGATCAGATGCTGTTCGCCTTCTACAGCAAGAATGATGGCATCAAAATTACCGACTTGCACCAAGGCATCGTTTGGGGCACGCAGACCGCCGAGACCAGCATCGACGAACGCCTGATTAATCGCTTCGATTATGACGGCGACTACGGTACCGTCCTCAATCGGTTCCTTATGCAGGCCGCAGTGGGCCATCCCCTCACCGTGCACGGTCAGGGCGGCCAGACGCGTGCCTTCATTCACATCCAGGATACGGTGCGCTGCATCCAACTCGCGATCGAGAACGCTCCGAGAGCGGGCGAGCGCGTGCGGGTGATGAATCAGATGACCGAAACTCATCGGGTAGTTGAGCTGGCGAAGCTAATCTCCAATATAACGGGCTGCGAGTTCCGCCACGTCAGCAACCCGCGCAATGAGGCTGGCGAGAACGAACTCCACGTCGAGAGCAGCAAACTGGTTGATCTTGGCCTCAATCCGACGACTCTGAAGGCGGGTCTGCTTGCCGAGATCACAGACATCGCCCGCAAATACGCCGGCCGCTGCGACCGCACGAAAATTCCTTCGGTTTCTGCTTGGAATAAGGAGCGGGAGAAGGAGCTTGCAGCGTCGACGACGGGTGCGGGCGCGGCGGCGCACGCCGCAGAGTAGCCGCGGCCGATCAGAGACATCTCCAACGAGCGTGGATTGCTAAAAATGGCCGCAGATGCTGTGACGGGCAAGGACGCCGACCTGCGCCCGACAAGAACGTTCGAGCAGTTCTTCCGGCACGTTAAGAGGCTGGGTTTCGATCCGGCGCTGTGCATCGATGTCGGTGCGGCCAACGGTACCGGCGTGATCTACGAGGCGTTTCCGCGTGCGTTGCATGTAGTTTTCGAGCCGCTGCCGGACTTCCACCAGGCGTTGGCCAAACGCTTGGAGCGGTTCCGGCACGAGATCCACCACTGCGCGCTCATGGATCACGATGGCGAGATGGAGATCCTCAGGACCGAGCACAATCTCTACGGCTCGTCGCTAATGCATTTGCGCTCCAGGGCGAATGACCCACGCCTCCTGCGCGTTCCTGTGCGCCGCCTCGACGATGTGCTCGCCAACCACCAGATCGACGGACCGGTGCTTCTGAAGACCGACTGCCAAGGCTCGGACCTCATGGTCGTCGAGGGCGCTCCGAAGACGCTGGAGAAGTGCGATATCGTCATCCTGGAATGCTCGATGTTCCGCTTCTGGGGCGATCATCAGCCGATCCTCTCCGATATCGTCCTGCACATGGCTAAGCGCGGCTTCGCGATGTACGACATTCTGGACGGAATCTTTCGGCCGTCGGACAATGCACTCGGCCAGCTCGACGTGGTGTTCGCCAAGACTGACTGCTTCCTGCGGGCCTCGCGGAAGTGGTAGCTGTTCACGGTATAAGCCCGGCAGCGGAGGCAGGCCAGTAGCGGTGGTTTCGGTGGCGAAGAGCATGATTCCTGAGGGGGCATTCTTCTGGAGGCCCGTCTTTCGGGACTGGCCGATTATCCGCGTCTTCGCTTGGCGGCATATTTCCGCCCGCTATCGCGGCTCCGCCTTCGGCTTCGTCTGGCCGGTGATCACTCCTCTGCTCATGCTCGGCGTCTATACGTTGGTGTTCTCAGTCATCTTCCAGCGCACCTGGCAGGTCCAGTCCGGCAGCCAGGTCGACTTCGCGCTGTTCCTGTTCGCCGGGCTGATCTGCCACCAGTTATTGGCCGAATGCATTAACCGCGGGCCGAACCTAATATTCGAGAACAAAGTGTACGTGAAGAAGGTGGTCTTTCCGCTGCAGGCACTGTCCTACATCTCTATGCTGATGGGCCTGTTCAACTTCCTGATCGGCCTGGCCATCCTGTTGGTAATGTACGTGATCGGTTATGGGCTGCCACCGGTGACGGCACTGCTGCTGCCGCTCGCCGTCGTTCCGCTCGTCATGCTGTGCCTCGGCGTCGCTTGGTTATTTTCCGTCCTCGGCGTCTTCTTTCGCGACATGCGCCACCTGGCGACGCTGCTGGTGACGCTGCTTCTGTTCCTCACGCCTATCTTCTACCCGATCGAGGCGGTCCCGGACCGCATTGCCTGGGTGATGGTGCTCAATCCGATGGCCTCAATCGTAACAATCGTGCGCGACGTGGTGTTGGTCGGCAACCTGCCCGACGCTGGGCCGGTGATCTACGCCTGGCTGTCCAGCATCCTCTTCGCCGCGGTGAGCAGCATCGTTTTCGTGCGGGTGCAAAAGACCTTCGCCGATGTCATTTGAGGCAACAGCGATCCGGCTCCGTAGTGTGTCGAAGCACTACCTCGTGTTCGACACCCCACGCGACAGGTTTCTTCACGCCGTATCGAGAGGCCGCCTGGGGCGTTCCGCAAGCCGCATCGAGGCGCTCGCCGGCATCGACATGGACGTGCCGCGCGGCAGCACAGTTGGAATCGTCGGCTCAAACGGCGCCGGCAAGTCCACACTGTTACAGATCGTCTGCGGCACTCTCCAGCCGGACGGCGGCACGGTCGAGGTAAACGGACGCATCTCGGCGCTGCTCGAGCTTGGCGCGAGTTTCAACCCCGAATTCACCGGCCGGGAGAACGTGCGCATTAGTTCGCTTCTAGTTGGCATCGACACGGTGCGCCAGAAGCAGAAGTTCGCCGAGATATTGGCTTTCGCCGACATCGGCGACTTCATCGACCGGCCGGTGAAAACCTACTCGAGCGGCATGTTCGCGCGCCTCGCTTTCGCGGTCGCCATCAATGTCGACCCCGACATCCTAATAATCGATGAGGCGTTGGCAGTCGGCGACGAGGCATTCCAGCGCAAGTGCTTCGCCCGGCTCGATCACCTCAAGTCGAGCGGCGTGACCATCCTGTTCGTGTCGCATTCTGCGCGCGCCGTGCAGGAACTGTGCGATCATGCCGTCTTCCTCTACAAGGGCGAATGCATCCTCAGCGGCCACCCAAAGGATGTCATCACCCAGTATCAGCGATTGATCTATGCCGCTCCAGCCGATCATGCCGGCGTTCTCGACACCATCCGCCGCATGGGCCGCGGAGAGGCGGTGCCCGGCGAGCGTGCCGTTGGCGCTCAGACCCCGGGAAAGGCCCAGAAACGCGCCGCAGAGCCGCCTCGCGAGTATTTTGATCCGGGGCTTATCTCCAAATCAACCGAATATTATGTCTCGCGCGGCGCGGTCATCGAGGATGTGTGGATCGAGACGAGGGGCGGTCGAAAGGTCAATGTGATTCGCGGTGGGGAGGAATATCTCTTCCGCTACCGGGTTGCGTTTCTCCAGGATGCGTCGAAGGTCCGTTTCGCAATGACGATCAAGTCGATCAATGGGCTGGGCATCGGCGCGCAGTGGACCGCGCCGCGAGGCGAAGGAACGGGCGACGTGGCGGCGGGATCGGTGGCCACCGTCACGCTGCCGTTCCTTTGCCGCCTCAATCCGGGCACTTATTTCTGCAATGCGGGCCTAGAAGGCCAGGTTGATGGTGAGCCGGTCATCATGCATCGAATCATCGACGGCTTGATGTTCCGCATCGACAAGGTCGGCAAGACCCGCACCGACTATCACACCGATCTCACCTGCGGCAGCCCGGACGTCACGTTTATGTCCGGCGGAAAGCTGGAACCGCAAAGCAGGAGGACGCATAGAACATGATCATCTGGCTGGCGTCTTATCCCCGTTCGGGCAATACGCTGATACGCCTGCTGGTCAGCCAGGCTCTGGGCCTGCGCACCTATTCTCAGTATAACGACCGCAACGACCTCGGCGCCGATCCCGACGTGGCCGCGACGGTGGGACACGTCTCCTACGAGGGCAAGTGGAGCGCCTTCTACAAGCAGGCGCGGGCCGGCGACGACCTCCATTTGGTCAAGACCCACGATTATCCGCGGGACGAGGAAAAGGCTATCTACGTCCTGCGCGACGGCCGCTCCAGCATCGTTTCTTACCGCCACTATATCGAGAGTTTCGGCGGCCAAGCCGTGAGCCTCGCCCAGACGATACTGGGCGCGGTGCCTTTCGGCGGCTGGAGCGACCACGTCAAAGCGTGGCGGCCGCTGCAACGCCCAAACACGCTCTTCCTGAAATACGAGGATATCGTCGCTAATCGGGAGGGGGCGATCGCTGAGATCGCGCGCTTCCTCGGCTTGGAAGTGGCGGGGTCGGCGGTGTCGCAGTTCGACGAGCTGCATGCCAAGGAGCCGAACTTCTTCCGGTCCGGCAGCAACACTCGCAACATCGAGGAATTTGACGAGTCTCATCTTGCGCTGTTCCGCATGTTCCACGGCAAGACGATGGCAAGCTACGGTTATGATCGCGGTGCGGATGACCTGATACAGGCAGATGTCCTTCTGCCCGCGATCGAGACGATGCGCGCAGGCCTCCTGGAGATGTCCGGGTACCACAACATCATTAGGCAGAAAGAGGAACTCACGGGCAATCTCCGAAACTCCAACAAGCTGCTGGCTGACGCGACGGCGGTGGCCGAGCACCTGAGAAAAGAGCGTGCGGAAAAGGACAATACGCATGCAGCCAAGCTGCGCGAGAAGGACAAG
>NZ_JAAKZF010000150.1 GCF_011045125.1 Allomesorhizobium camelthorni
ATGGAAACCGGCGACCTTGCCGCCTGCCAAGCAATCGCGAGGTGCTTGCCCGACGGCTCAGCGTCGTGTGATCGGGGACGGCGAGATCCAATCCCATCAACTGCAGCACCGATGCCAGCAAGCCCTCCGTCTGGCGCAGCCGCAGGCCGAACACCAGGCCCAGCGTCAGAGCAGTTTCAATCGCCAGATCGGAGTGGCGCGGCTGACCGCCGCGGGTCGTCCGCTTCGCCGCTCGCCACGACGACAAGGCTTCCGGCGTGAGCCAGAGCGTCAGGCTTCCTCGTCGGCGAAGGCCTGCCTCATATTCCCGCCAGTTCGTTACCTGAAACTTCATCTTGCCGATGCGATGGCGGTGAGAGGCATTATGTTTGAAGGGCATGAAGATGACGAACCGGCTATTTCAATCGCCCCTCGACTACGCCATCGCCGCTAAACGATCCGTGCACCAAGCTCATATTATTGCCATGCAAAAAAAAGAAATTTCCTATCGCGAGCATCGTGAGCTCGGCGAAGTCGCGTGGCTGCGCGATCACGATCGCGCCTTGGCGCTGGCTGTCGAACAGGTCAAACCTGTTCTGCTGTTGTTTCAGGAAGTGCCCGGGTGTTCGACGTGCGTGCGCTTTGGGCAGGACGTCCTGACGCATCCGTTGATGGTGGAGCTGATCGCCGATCGGTTCGTGCCGGTGGCGATCTTCAACAACCACCCTGGTACAGACGCCGAGATTCTGCGCCGTTACGACGAGCCATCGTGGAACAACCCCGTGGTTCGGTTTCTCGGGCCTGACGGAACCGAGCTCCTGCCCAAGCTGGCCGATCGCTACGATGCGCTGGGATTGCACGAAAAGATCACCGCCGTTCTCGAAATGCTCGGTGATGATGTACCCGGCTATTTCCGCTTACTAGGGCGCGACCTGCTGGTCGAATATGGCCTCAGCAAATGCGTGATCTACACGACTCCGTGCTTCTGGTCGGGCGAAACGAGTCTCGCCCAGCATCCGGCGGTAATCACGACCGACGCCGGATGGGTCGCTGGCGAGGAAGTGGTGCAGGTGCATTTCGATCCGCGCGAGGTCTCGCGCCGCGATTTGGATGCTTATGCCCGTGCGGAAGGGTTCAATCCGACCGAAAGCGGCGGTTTCGAGTTTGACCGTGAGCGGCAGTTCTACCTGCGCAAGACTCCAGTCCGCTATCTGCCTTTAACGCCAGCACAGCGTACGCGGATCAACCTGGCCGTGCCTTATCGCGGTTGGCTCGCGGACCTGCTCAGCCCGCAGCAGTCCGCATGGCTTGCCGATCCGCAGTTGCAGCGGTTGAGCGGGGATGAAGCCTATCGCCAGGATATTCGCCAGAGCTGGCCGTCACTGATGGCGCAGCTTGGTCTTATCGGGAAGGAGAAGTGATCGTGGATGTCGCTCCCATCGGCCTGATCGAGGATGAGGATATCCTGCTCGACCTGGCATCGCTTGCGGTGAGCCACCTGGACAACGAGAATACGGATATCGCCCCCTATCTCGAAAAGCTCGAAGAGATCGAGGACCGGGTGTGCGATGAAGGGCGTAGCGCGTTTCGTCCGGGAGAACGCGCCGCCGTGCTTTCGCGCGTGCTGCATGGTGAGCTGGGGTTTGTCGGCGATGCCGACGGTTATGACGCACCGGCCAACGCTGATTTCATCCGGGTGCTCGACCGCAGGCGCGGCCTGCCGATTGCGCTGTCGATCCTCTATGTCGCAATGGCCCGCCGGGCTGGATGGAGCGCCTATGTGCTCAATCTGCCGGGCCATGTGCTGGTCCAGATCGGCGAGAAGAGCCCCGTGGTGATCGATCCCTTTGCGGGCGGCGGCTTAGTGTCACAACGGAAGATTGCGGCGATCTGCCGGGCTTGCCTTGGCGAGGAAGCCGACGCTTCCGCACTCAACATTGTTCGGATGAGCAATCGTGACGTGTTGGCACGCTTTTTGAACAACCAGGCTGTTCGCGCGGAGAATGACGACGACCCTCATCGAGCCCTTACGGTGTATCAGCGGATTACCCAGGTCGCGCCGGGAGTGCTTGATGCCTGGCAAAACCTTGCACGGCTGCAGTTGGCGTTCAACGATGCTGCAGGTGCCAGGGCCAGCCTGTTCGCCATGTCGGAAGTCGCGCCCGACAAGGAATCCCGCGACCGGATCATGGATGCATTTGAAGCGCTGGTTCTGTTGCAACGGCGGAATTGGGGTGCAGAAGGCTTGATGGGAAGCTGATCACGCGGCGCGAATGGCGAACTGTTCGGCCAGGGATGGATTCGGGTCGAAGGCAAACCTCGCCTGTCGCTTGCGCATCATGCGGACCATTTCGACGCCGCACAGGATGATGCGGGCGGTGACCGTCGATTTGAAGCCGAGCATCGGACGCACCCGCCGCTAGATGCGCCGATGGTCCAGCTCAATGCGGATTGTTGACGTACTGGCTTTGGCGGATCCGGATTGGCTTCAACCGGCGCCGGGAGCGACCCCGCAAGCGATTTGTCGTGTCGCAGGAGACGATCGCCTCATACTTGGTTTGGCTGCCGTCGATGACGACGCGATCTGGTCGACCATGACGCTCCAGCGCCTTTCTGAAGAAGCGCTTGGCGGCCGGCAGGTTGCGGTGAGCGCTGAAATAGAATTCGACCGTGTCGCCGACGCTGTCGCTGGCGCGATAGAGATACATCCACTGGCCACGGACCTTGATGTAAGGTTCGTCCACATGCCATTTGCCGGCGACGGCGCGCTTGCGCTGATCGAACGGGTTCTGGCGCGGCCGGTGGTGTCGGCGGGACTGATCGAGGAGCTTCACGCAACCCGTTCTTCCTCGACGCCGTGAAGCGCATCAATAGCGTTCGCCGGTTGCTTGCCTATCGGTCGATGAGCACGCGGTCATGCTATTTTAGCAGGCGAAGGAGCACCTGGAGATCCTCGATCTCCTGGAACAGCGCCGATGCTCTCATTGTAGCCAGCGCCGGCCTTAAGAAGCAGAGGCTCCGGCGCTGTGCAAAGCGTCAATATCCGGAGCGTGGATTTGAGTTAAATCGCGGATGATCCGGGGAGTAGCCAAGACGCCGGCTTGCCTTACGCGAGAGTCTGCCGTTCCCATCAGTCCGGCATCAAGGCACCGACAAGGTGGGTTGCCTAGGCGAAAAGGCCGCGTCCTGCGGACGCCGCTCTATTCCGCCGGCGTTGCCGGCTCCACGGAAGCCCCGTTCGGGGTTTCCGCCTTCGGTAGTGATCTAATTCAGGCAATCTCGATTTGCACGTCAGGAACGTCGGTGATGGAATAGTCCGCTCAGAATCGTGCACCAGGTCACAGAAATTTTCGATGGGAGCCGGCCGGCCCAATAGTACCCATGTCCTTCTCCGCATGGTTCGGCACTGAGGAATTTGAACTCGCCCGCGGTTTCGATCTCTTCGGCCAGCACAGGCAACCGAAGACCTTTGCCCAAGCCGAGCACCGCCAGGACAATCGCAGCGGTCTGACTGTCGTGATGGACCAACTTGAGTTCCTCCCCCTCGAAGGCCGCGCGCAGGCGGTTATTGATGGTATCACGCTCGAAGTGGCGGTCCTCGATCAGTGCCGACTTTTGCAGAAGCGTGGATCTCGCCCGCGGACAATTCCCTCCTCTTCCCGGCCACCTTCCAGCGGCTAAATCGCGCAACTCTGGCGCTCACGCTTGATGCCGCCGCTATTTCGTTCCACATCGGTCAAGATGAAGGACGAGACACGGGACCGTTTTCGGGATTTGCTGTGGGGCTTGCCCGCATCGCTTATCCTGCATGCGCTCATCATCGCGCTCCTTGTCTACGGCCTGCCGACGACTCCCCCACCGCCGCAAGAGGAGCAGGCGGTAAATGTCTCGCTCGTGCCTCCGCCCGATCGGCCAAAACCAAAACCTGCTCCCGTGCCGTCGCCAAGGGAGGCCAAGGCCGAAAAGCCACCAGAACGGAAGGTTGAAAAACCGCCTCCGCCGGAAAAGCAACCGCGCGAGCCGTCACCAATCGAGGTCCTGAAGCCTGTTTTCCGATTTGGCGACAAGGATACCGGCCCCAGGAAATCTCTGGATGGGGGCAGCGCTCAAGACAACTCGCCGCCGCGGGCGGGAGATGACGATTCGAAGCCCTCCGTCGCGCCGAAGGATGCAGAGGACGAATTCACCGCGCCGGCAGACGCCGAGGAGCAGGCAGATGCAACCAAGGACGCTGAGCCCGCACAGGATGTGGAGAAGCAGGCAACTGCAACACAGGAGGCAGACAAACACGAAGCGGTAGCGCATGATGCTGACAAGCAAACAGCCGCAGCACTAACGGTGCCGGCTGCTGCTGGCAGCAACGGTGAGATCGAGCTTCCCACGTCGGTCGAAGCGCCGAAGCCCAGACCCGCGAATGCGTCGAAGCCCAGGAGCGCCAGGCGGCCTGGCTCCACGGACGTGGCCGTTGCCACATCGCAGGGCGTTTCGGGCCTTCCGGGGGTTCGCAGGCTCTACTCGCAAGGCGCTACTGGCGATGCGCTGGCCACGACCTCCATGGATGGCGTGCCTCGCGATAAGCGGGCTGCCAAACTTTGCGCTAGCGCGTTGCAGCAGCAACTGCTGGACGCCTCTTATTTTCCCGACCTGGTGCCACTTGTTTTGCTGAAGGCGGGCAATATTCTTGACGTCCCGGAGGCCGCCTTCCACACGGGGACAACATGGTACGGTCTAAGCTTTCGGTGCGAGGTCGACACCGATGCGACCAGGGTCTTGTCCTTCGACTTCCATGTCGGACCTGCGATCCCGCGCGGGGAATGGGCACGCCTCGGGCTGCCGATTCGCTACTAGAGTCTTTCGCTGACGATGCGTTTGCGAATGAACTGGCAAGCTTCGACGCAGTCCTTAGTCATTCGCAGCAGGTGCTCGACCGGATTTCCAAAGGGCAAGGAAAGCTGGACCGAGCCCCCTGGTCGCAGGCGAGCTAATGATCCTAGCTGGCCGATCCTGGCATGCAGCTTCATCACCTCGGCTTCCCGGCCGACCTGCGCATCAGAGGTATTGTCGTCGAACGCCTTGGCCAGATTCTCGATGGCCTGCCGTTTCCACTGGGTGATTGGTTCGGGTGAAGCTGTGCTTCGTCAGCGGCTCCGAGATCGTCCGCTCGCCGCGGATCGCCTCAAGCGCGACCTTGGCCTTGAAGTCGGCCGTGAACCGTCTGCCTTCATGCTGGATCGTCCTTCTCATCGGTCGATCCACCTTGGGCCCTCGTCTCAAAATCCGGCACCACCTCCTCGTCTCGATCTCAATTCGCGACATTCCCGCCGCGGTGAATGTATGTCCGTAACAGGTCAGGACTTCCCTATGATGATGCTTCGGGAAACGTCCGCACTAGGCTGGAGGCTGCACTCTTCAAAATGAAGACTTAGGGCTCCGCCCTCGGCGCGCTTCGGAGCGCCTTCCGCCCAGCTTCGGTAGCTTCGCTTCCTGAAGCCGGTTCCCCCGCGAAGGCGCCCACTCCGCTTGCACACCCGCTGCTCGCCGCGAGGCAGGGCTGCAGCGCAGTGCTGCGCTGCACCCCGACCCTCAAGGCCGGCGTAGACGAGAGTGGTGGCTGGTGAAAATCAGCCTTACAAAAGGGTGGGGAGTCCCCTCCGATTTGTCTCCTTGCCCCCGCTGTTCCGCACGAGCTCGGGAGCAGGAGCGGGCTCCTGCCCCTTCGGGCAGGAAACCGCTTCGCTGAACGGTGAAGTCTCGCTCGTTCGGCCTGTCGATGGGTCGCATCTCGCTGCGTCAATCCTCAACGGAGCTGACCGCCTCAGACCTCTCACAAATTGAGATACGATATCTCAATTTAATTGTATTCTCTTTGCAGACGAGAGGCTCCATTTTGGGGCGGAGACCCTGCCAAGCAATACAGTGAAAATAGAGAACCGATGAATGATCGATTTACAGCGCTGAAACTGTTTGTTCGGGCAGGTCGCCTGGGCAACTTTTCGAGCGCCGGTCGTGAACTCAGTCTCTCTCAACCTTCGGCTTCACGCCTTATCGCCGCGCTGGAAACTGAGGTTGGCGCGACGCTCTTCAGCCGGACAACCCGTGCAGTCACGCTGACGGACGCTGGCGCAACCTACCTGACGCGTGTCGAAGCGATCCTGGCCGACCTCGAAGAGGCCGACCACGAGGTTCGCGGCACTGGCGAGCTGAGAGGGGTGCTTCGCGTCGGCACCTCGTCGAGCTTCGTACTTCGGGAGATCATTCCCAGATTGCCGAAATTCTTGTCAGCGCATCCGGCACTTCGTGTCGAATTGATGTCGAACGATCGGTATCAGGATCTGGTCACCGAGAGCATCGATGTCGCGTTCCGGTTCGGAAGCCTGCCTGACTCAAGCGCGGCTGCGAGGAAGGTGATCGACGCTCCGCGCATTCTTGCAGCTGCCCCGTTCTATCTTGAAGAGCATGGCACGCCGTCGATGCCATCGGATCTTGCAGACCACGCAGTGATCATCGGCCCTGCTCATCTCTCACGGACGTTCTCCTTTCGCAAGGACGGCCGTGTTGTGTCCGTCCGTGTGGAAAGTCAGCTGGCGGTGACAATCAATGAAGGTGCGATCGCCGGCGCGAAAGCCGGGCTGGGTATTGTCGCAACAAGCCTCAATAGCGCCAGGGCTGAATTGGATAGCGGTGCCCTCGTGCGCATTCTGTCCGACTGGGACTTTGGTTCGATGGAAGTCAATGCGTTGTTCGTGAGCGGAAAGACCGTCAAGCCCGCCGCGCGCGCGTTCACGGATTTCCTCGCCAGAGAGTTTCGACGCTGATGTCGGTGCGGCATTCCTGCCGGTTATGGATATGATGCCTTTACCCGAGTGGTCGCCGAATTTAGCTACTAAACCCCAACGGCTGGGACGGATGCGTCGCTGAGATTTAGCTAGCCGTTGCGAGCACGCGAGGATGCGGCTTAGCGGCCGTCAGCATGTGGAGCAGATGATCCGAAATTTCTGGGTCCGATAATCCTCGGTCACAAATTGCGCAGCCAATAGCCAGACATATGCCGCAAGCTCTTCAAGAACAATCGAGTGAGGTAAAAAGGTTGAGAGTGGACCGGCTCGCCCTTCTCCAGCAAGGGAAATAACAGATAGCGCTACTACACAGAGAGTTTCTGCGATTGGTGCACTTCGATCTTGAACAATGTCTTTGCATATTTCCCAGGTCCGGTAGCGGATGACGATGAAGAGCATAACGAGGCCCAAGACGCCGACCAGGGGATAGATGACCGGCCAATACCACAGCTCGCGTGCGGAAAAGAATGGCCCGAGTACGGTCATACGTGTGAGCGGGTAGAATGAACCGCCCCATCTGATTTCTCGGCCGCTCAGGAGAAGCCATATCATCGCTGTGACCAGCCAAAACCACCTCCACTGGCCCCTGCTTCTGACGCAGAATGCGACCGCTGCAACGCAGCCCGCAACCAGTACTGCCACCTGGGTGTTTTCAACAATCTGGTTGTCCCACGCAGCCTGGCTGGTAGCACAAGTACCAAGGGATAGATTGCGAGAGTGATAATCGCCGCGACGGCTCGGACTACATTGACGTAAGTTGCCGTCGTGAAAGGGCTGTTCTGTTCTTCGTTGGAGCGGGCAGCGTTAGGGGATAGATCGGGCGGCTCGGGGTTACAAAGCCGTCGAG
>NZ_JAAKZF010000151.1 GCF_011045125.1 Allomesorhizobium camelthorni
CTAGCAGGAACGGACCGGCGACATTCGCTCCCATCATGGCGTTCCAGTTGCTCTCCGACATCTCGGCCAGCATCTCTACCGGCTGTTGGCCCGCATTGTTGACCAGGATATCGACGCCACCGAAATGGGAAATCGCCTCCGCGACAAGATTGGCGGAGTCCGTACCAGACGAGATGTCGGCTTGGCAGGCGACAGCCTGGCGACCAGCCGACCGGATGGCCTCGGCAACCGTTTCGGCGGCCTGCCGGTTGCTGTTGTAGTGACAGACGACACTGGCTCCGGCCTCACCGAAAAGCAGGGTGATGCCAGCCCCGATGCCGCCGCTCGCACCGGTCACGATGGCGGTTTTACCAGAAAGGTCGAGAAGCGAAGCGACAGGTGGTGCTGCGGTCATCTCGATATTCAACGCGAGTGCGCCGGCAGGGCCGGCAGCAGTTCCTTCAGGATGGCGGTGATCTTCACGCCGCAGATCGCGGCGGCGGCGAACACCGACTCGATCGTGTCCGGTTGCTGGTCGGGACCGCCCGTCGCGGCATTCGCTACTGCCGAGAGCCCGAGCACCTTCATTCCGGCGTGGTTCGCGGCGATCACTTCCATCACGGTCGACATGCCGACGGCATCGCCACCTGCCGAGCGGAAGAACCTTCGCTCGGCCGACGTCTCCAGTTCGGGTCCATTGACACCGCAATAGATGCCGTGGCGAATGGCGGTTTTTGCACGCGCAGCAGCATCGACGGCAAGCTGCCGAAGGCCAGGATCGTAAAGACGCGACTGGTCGGGAAAGCGCAGTCCGATCTCGTCATCATTGGCGCCGATCAACGGGCTCGACCCCGTGAAATTCAGGTGGTCTTCGATCAGCATGACGTCGCCGGCATCGAAATCGGCATTGAGTCCTCCCGATGCGTTTGTGACAACCAATACACCCGCACCAAGCCGCTGCAGCAGGTAGACGGCGAGCCCGATGTCGCGCGGCGTCCAGCCCTCATAGAGATGCAGACGCCCCTGCATCATCACGACGCGGCGCGAGAACAGCGTGCCGATGACCAGCTGGCCCTTGTGCCCGGGTGCGGTCGAGACCGGTAAGCCGTCGATCTCGCCATAGGCGATGATAGTCGCGTCGGTGACCGCATCGGCGAGCTGGCCGAGTCCGGAGCCCAGCGTGATGGCGAGGTCACATGGTGGACCGGCGCGGTTGCGGATCGATGCATGGGCGCGTTCGAGGCGCGCGAGTTGGCTTTCGGGCATGGGCTTTCCTTATGCGATGCTGGCGGCGATTTTTGGGAGCGAGGCGTTCGACGGCAGCGATGGTTCCGCCGATGTCGTGGCGGGTAAGCACGCCGTCCCGCACCACCTGCTCGCCGCCGACGAAGACCTGGCGTACATCGGACTTGGCCGTCGAATAGACGAGGTGGGTCACGGGGTCGAAGATCGGCACGGCGTGCGGACGCTTCAGGTCGATCAGGATAATGTCGGCGAATTTTCCCGGCTCCAGGCTGCCGATGCGCTCGGCGGCGCCAAGCGCTTTTGCGCCCGCCGTTGTCAGCATGGCCAGCTCCTGGGTGGTGGTAACGACCTCCGGCCGGCCGCTGACGCCCTTGTGCAGCGTCGCGGCAAGCCGCAGCGCCATCCACATGTCGAGGTCGTTGCCGCTGATTGCGCCGTGGGTGCCCAGCGCTACGTTTACACCGGCATCGAGCATATCGGGAATGCGCGCAACGCCAGAGGCGAGCTTCAAATTCGACATCGGGTTGTGGGCTACGGACGTACCTGTGCGGGCGAGGATTTCGATCTCCCCGTCGTCGAGGTGAACGCAGTGGGCGAGCACCGTGCGCTCGTCGAGCAGGCCGAGATGATCGAGGTGGCGAATGATCGAGCGGCCGTAGCGGCCGGTCACGTCCGCCTGCTCGGCTCTGGTTTCGGCGGCATGGGTGGAGAACAGCGCCGTGGCGCTCTGCGATGGCTTTCGCCGTCCGGAGGTTCTCCGGCGCGACGGTGTAGGCGCCATGCGGCATGATCGACGGGAAGACATCGTCGGAAGCGCCGAACTCGTCGAAGAAATCTTCAGCAGTCGCGATGCGACCGGCGAGATTGTGGCCGGTGACGCCCGGTGGATCGAAGAAGATACCGCCGGTGGCGACACGAATGCCGACCGTGCGGGCCGCCCGAACCGTCTCGGCAGGATACCAGAACATGTCCATCACACCCATGACGCCCGACAGCAGCAGTTCGGCAAAGCCGAGCACGCTGCCGAGCCGCGATGTATCGGCGTTGAGGATCGCGCCTTCCGCCTTCCACACAGTCTGCAGCCAAGGCTCCAGCGCAAAATTCTCGACCAGCCCACGGAACAGGCTGTCTGCGGCGTGGCAATGCGTGTTGACGATGCCCGGCATCAGGATATGGCCGGAACCATCCACCACGCGCTTTGCATTCGCGGCGAGCGGCGCGAGGTCGGCGGAGGAAGCGACGGATACGATGCGGCCGTTCTCGACTGCCACGCCGCCGTCGGCAATCACCGTGCCGTCCGCATCGCACGTCACGACTGTCGCATTGCTGATGACGAGATCCATCCCTTCCCCGCTAGACCGATTGCCTGCGCCGCCACCATGACAAGCCGACCAGCACGACGAGCGTTGCCAGATACGGCATCATGTCGGTGAACTGCTGCGGCAGGCCGAACCCCTGGACGCGGAAGGACAGGCTGTCGACCATGCCGAAGACGACGGCGATGAGGAACAGCGGCAGCGGCCGCCCGCGCGACAGAAGCACGGCCACGACGGCGATCCAGCCACGCCCGGCGCTCATGTTTTCGACGAACAGATTGACGTTGGCGATCGAGAGCTGCGCACCGGCCAGGCCACAGAACGCGCCGCAACCGATCAGCGCCCAGAGCTGCACACGGCTTGGGCTGACGCCGCCGGCCTCAAGGGCTGCCGGATTCTCGCCCGCCGCGCGCATGCGCAGGCCAAGCCGATGGCGCGCGAAAAAGACGTGCAGCGCCGGCACCGCGATGATCGCGACATAAAACAGGATCGACTGGCCGCTGAGCAGCCGTCCGACGTAGGGGATCGAGGCGACAAGGGGGATGTGGACAGGTTCGAAACCGGCGATTGCCGGATCGTTGAAGGCGCCCGTGACATGGAAGATCGCGCGCAGCAGGAACGCCGTCAGGCCAGCCGCCAGGATGTTGACCGCGATCGACACGACGATCGGGTCGCCGCCGCGCCTGAGATTGAATTCGGCAAACACCAGCCCCATCGCAATGCCGGCAAGCATCGCGGCCAGCGCGCCAAGATATGGCGAACCGGAGAAATAAGCGCCGAGGACAGCGGCGAATGCGCCGGTCAGCATGAAGCCCTCGAGCGCGATGTTGAAGACGCCGGCACGTTCGCACAGCGCTCCACCGAGGGCTGCGAGCAGGATCGGCGTGACGAAGCGCGGCACGGAGGCTGCAAACGAGCTGTCGAACAGGAGCTCAAGCATCGCCGCCTCCACTGGCCTTGCGGCCCGAGGAGGCCAGCAGCGCGCCCGAGACGCGGCTGGCGACGAAGAGGATGATGACCGCCTGCATGACCAGCGCGATTTCCTTCGGCACGTCCGCCGTCCGCTCCATGCCGGCGGCACCCGTCTGGATCGCTGCGAAAAAGAACCCCGACAGCGGCACCAGCCACGGGATCATGCCGACCAGCAGTACGGCGATGATGCCCGTCCAGGCGTAGAGCGGCTGCACGAGCATGCCGTCGATATAGCGGTGGTGGATGCCGAACACGGCGATTGCGCCAACGAGGCCGGCAATCGCGCCGCTCATCGCCAGCGTCTGCAATGCGAGCTTGTTGACCGGCAGGCCGACGGCCCGGGCGAAGTCGGGCGAAAGCCCGTTCAGCCGGGCGTGATAGCCGTGCACTGTCGTGTGGCTGTAGATGATCGCAAAAACGCTCGCCACGGCAATGAAGAGGATGCCGATGTCGAGACGCGTGCCGGGGAAATAGGGCAGCCACGTCGCCTGCGGCACGAGATGCGACTGCACCATGCCCGACTGAACGTCGCGAAATGGGTGGGCGACGAGATAGGAGCCGATGTAGCGGATCGGATAATTCAGCAGCAGCGAGCCGACCAGCAACGGCACGCCGAGATAAAGCTGCAGCACGCCCGACAACAGCGCCCAGAGCGCGCCGGCGGCCATGGCGGCGAAGATTGACAGGAAAAGCACGACGAGCGGCGGGCCGGGCAGCATTATCGCGACCAGCGCGGCGACGAGGCCGCCGGCCACAAGCTGCCCCTCGCCTCCGATGTTGAACAGCCCGGCGCGGAAGGACAGCATTACCGAGATCGCCATGCCGACGATCAGCGCGGTGCGGCTGAGCGTGGTCAAAAGGTAGGAGAATCGGCGCCCGCCGAAGGCGCCGTCGACGAATCCGGAGAGCGCTTCTCCGAACGGCGCGCCGGCCAGCACCATCAATACGAATAGCACCACGGCGATCGAGGCGGCGGCGCCCACCCAAGAGGTCAATTCGCCGCGCAGGAGGCCCTTCAGTCCGGAGTTCATGCGACCTCCGGCAGCGCGTCTACCGCGCGCGAGGTCATCATTTCGCCGATGCGCTCGCGGCTGGCCTCGTCGCGCGCCACCTCGCCGGCGAGCCGGCCGGCATACATGACCAGGATGCGGTCCGACAGCGCCAGGATCTCGTCGAGTTCGGTCGAGACGAGCAGCACGGCGTGTCCCTCGTCGCGCATGCGCATGAGTTCTCCATGGATGAAGTCGATCGCGCCGATGTCGACGCCCCAGGTAGGGTTCTCGGCGATGACCAAAGGCGTCGCGCGCGCGAGTTCGCGGCCGACTACGAGCTTCTGCTTGTTGCCGCCGGACATGGTGGACGCCCGAGCTGAAGCCCCGCCCACCCGGATGCGGTAGCGCTCGATCAGCGAACGGGCAAAACGCGTCATGGCCGCGCGGTTGAGGAAAGGCCCGCGCGAAAAGGCGGCGCGGTCGTCGCGTCCGGCATTGGCGTTTTCGGCGACGGTCGCGCCGAGCGCCAGGCCGACGCGCTGGCGATCCTCGGGAATGTAGCTCATCCCGGCCTGCCGCCTGCGCTCGACGTCGAGCGCCTCGATGCGGACGCCGCAAAGCGTGATTGCACCTGAGATCGAAGGCCTCAAACCGGTCAGCGCCTGCACCAGTTCGGCCTGGCCATTGCCGCTGACCCCGGCGATGCCCACGATCTCGCCCGCGCGCATAGAAAGCGTGATCGGGCCGACAGCCATGCCGCGCCCGGCCGCGACGAGCTTGTCGACCGAAAGCACCACCTCGCCGGGCGCACGCGGCCGGCGTTGCCGTGCGGCCGGCAGTTCGCCGCCGATGATGCCGCGCGCAATCTCTTCCTTCGAAGTTTCGGCACGCCGACCCGATGCGATGAGCCGGCCGCCACGCATGACGCTGACCCTGTCGGCGATCTCCATGACCTCGTCCAGTTTGTGTGTGATGAGCACGATCGCCTTGCCGGCGGCGCGAAAGCTTTTGAGAATTGCGAACAGCCGATCCTTCTCCTGAGGGGTGAGCACCGAGGTCGGCTCGTCGAGAATCAGCACCTCGGCTTCGCAGTAGAGTACCTTCAGGATTTCGACCACCTGCCGCTCGCCGACCGATAGGTCGCCGACCACGCGGTCAAGGCCTATTACGATGCCGTGACTATCAGCGCTTTCCTTTAGCCGGCGGTGCGCGGCGGCGAAATCGACGAAGCCGAAGCGGCCGACCGGCTCGGAGCAGAGCACGATGTTTTCGAGCACGGTCATTTCTTCCTGCAGCATGAAATGCTGGTGCACCATGCCGAGGCCGGCTGCGATCGCGCCTCGCGGCGAAGTCCAGCGCCGGACAGTGCCGTCGATGCTGATCGCGCCTGCCGCCGGCTCGACCAATCCGAACAGTGCGTTCATCAGCGTCGACTTGCCGGCGCCGTTCTCGCCGACGATGGCATGGATTTCGCCCGGCGTAATGGCCAGCGAGACGTCGTCTACGGCGGTCAGCGCACCGAAGCGCACGGTGATGCCGGAAAGGGCGACATGCATCAGGAAATCTTCCGGAATCAGAAACGAAGCCCGCCGCACGCGCGGTGAGCGTGCGATGTCGTCACTTGGCGAACATCGGGTCTTCGAGTTTCAGCGAGCCGTCCTCGATGCTTTTCGCGACGCTGCGCACCTTCTCGACCACTTCGGGGTGCTTGGCGATCTCGCACTGGCTCGTGGCGAGAGCGGCATCGTCCAGCGCCATTGCACCCATGCCGCCTTCCTTGAGACCAAGCGAGACCATCGTCTTCTTCTCGCCCTTCTCGATCGCGCCGACGGCTTCCACCATCGCGGTGTCGACCCGCTTCAGCGTCATGTCGATTATGTGGCCAGGCAATTCAGGGCAATGGTTCACGTCGACCGAGAATACTTTGAAATTATTCTCCTTGGCAGCCTCGAACACGCCGTAGTCGCCACCGGAGGTCGCGGTGAAGATCAGGTCGGAGCCCGCCGCATGCATGGCGACTGCCTGCTCCTTGGCGCGCACCGGATCGGCGAACGGGTTCTCGCCGCCGACCCAACGGATATCGACGCTGACGTCCGGCGCGACGGATTTCACACCCTGCGCATAGCCGTCGGTATAGCGGTGCAGGAAGGGGATATCGAGCGCGCCGACGACGCCGACCTTCTTCGATTCGGTCAGCATGCCGGCGGCGACGCCCATCAGGTAGCTCGCCTCGTACTCGCGGAAAACGGCGCAATGCACATTGTCCGGGCGCTCGTCTATGCACTGGTCGACGATCAGGAACTGCGTGTCCGGCGCGGTCGGAGCGACCTCCTTGACGATGTCGTTGAACTCGAAACCGAGCAGCACGACGACGTTTGCGCCTTCGTTGATCGCGGCGTTGACGTTATCCAGCCGTTCTGCCGCGGTCTTGCTCTCATAGGTCTTCACATCGGCGCCGTATTCCTTGCCCGCCGCCTCGATGCCGGTCTTGCCCATCTGCAGGAATGCATTGACGCCGATAGCGTCGGGCGAAACATAGACGAACAGCTTGTCCGCCGCCTGAGCATTCGTCGCAAGCGCTGCAACGCCGAGCGCGCCGGCAGCGAGACATCTCTTCAGAAAACCCATCGTCATTTTCTCCCTCTCGTGGCTGATGTACGGCGCGGCAACGAACCTGCACTGGCACAATACCCATCATTCCGGCGCGATCTGGTTGAGATGGCAACCGGCATCGAGGCGGAACCGTCTCCTGCGGGGCCTCGAAGCGAGAGCCTTTGACAGATATCAAAGCGCTTCCTAACACTTGTCAACGTGGTTCGCATTTGTCGAGACGGTCAGGCGGGGTCGGGACGTCGGCGCAGTTTTTCATACCAAGGAGCGATCGGGCGGAATTCTGGACCGAGGAGCGCTGCTACATCACCGAGCTGCACAGTTGCGACCAGTCGCCCGAAGCGTCGCTGGCGCTCGCCCGCGTCGAGCCGGGCGTGATTACCCAGTTGCACCGTCTCGACTACATCTCCGAACGCTACATCGTGCGCAAGGGCGAAAGCACTGGAGGTCACGGCAGTCTCCGCAGTCT
>NZ_JAAKZF010000152.1 GCF_011045125.1 Allomesorhizobium camelthorni
TCGAAAGCTCGCTTTTCGCCTTGGATCGGCAAATACTCTTCCGAAGGCCAAAGGACCAACGCATGTGCAACCTGTACAATGTCACGACCACAAAGGAAGCGCTTCGCCAACTCCTTCTGATTTTCGATGATCGCGCCGGCTACAATCAGCCTTCACTTGGGCGATGTCACGTTGTCTGGCTATGAACGCGCTGAGACGTGCGGCGCTGTTGTCGGCTGACCACGGATACGGCTTCCATTCCGCCATGGCCTGCAGGCGGTGAATAGGTGTGGCGAGAGCGGAGCGAGCGAGGTGGAAAGAAGAGGTTGCGCAGAGCCGAGAGGTTCGAGACGAAACGCTGCAGGCCTCCTGGCGACCGGAAGCCCTGCATCACCCGCTCTCGTTTTCGCAGCGGCACATGGGAATTCTCGGCGCGGTTGTTCAATCCTTGTATGGCCGGTGCTCGACGTCCGGCATCACCTGACGCTTGGCCGCTCCATACGAGCGCAGCTTGTCAGTGATCACGCGCTTCGATGCGACGCCCTGTTTCTTCAATACGCGCGTCAGCAATCGCTTGACGCGCGTCAGCAATCGCTTGGCCGCCTTGCTGTTGCGGCGGTTCTTGACGATCTCGTCGAGGGCATAGCCGTCCTGATTGACGGCGCGCCATAGCCAGTGTTTTCGGCCAGCAATGGTGATGACGATTTCGTCCAGGTGCCAGATGTCATCGCGGCTCGGCTGCTTGCGGCGCAAGCGGCGAGCATAATCGGGCCCGAACTTCTTGCCCCAGCGGCGGATCGTTTCGTAGGAGACCACGATGGCGCGCTCCAGCAGCATGTCCTCGACCAGACGCAGGCTCAAGGGGAACCGGTAGTAGAGCCAGACCGCCTGGGCGATGATCTGCGGCGGGAAACGATGGCGCTTGTAGCTGATGGCAGGCATTATCATGCCGCCGTCCATATGCCGCAAATGCTGACGCACGGTTTACGTGACAACACCGAACGCTGTCGGCGACCCCCCGCAAGGTCGTGAGAGATCCCGAAGCGCGATATATCGGCGGGCGGCTCGAGGAGACGTCGCTCGTACCATTGGGTGAGGCGCGTGTCGGCCGCCTCAATCTCGAGGACCGGTTACGCCGCTCGCCAGGAGCCTGATCAGGCCGTCACGGGCCGCGTCTGCGCCGCTCGATGCGGGAGCCCGCAATTGAACAGGCTAGGCGATGACCTCTTACGTTTCGCCACAATGCGAGCAAGACCGAGCCGGCGAATCTGCTCGCCGTATTCGTCCTAGACACCGATGCCAAGCGCTGACCACGCCGGTCAAATAGCCTTCAAGGGGACGGCAACGTGACCAATCGGGCGGACCATGGAGGATCGTCATTGCCGGTCGCCGCGTTCCGTGAGACCGTCGGTAGGATTGCAACGGGCCGTGTGGCATAGGAAGCCAATGTTGTTTTTCTTGTCAAATGTCAGAGACGAGGCGGCGATCAGCGAAGCTTAACGCGCCTTTTTTGCCGGGACCCGGAATCTCGAGAATACGGGTTAAGCGCGGCGCTCCCGAAATGATTCTTCGCGTCACTTCGTCAGCGGGCAACCGCTTTCCTTGGCGGTCAAAAATGCCTGGTCGCCCGGCACCACCGCGAGCCGCTTGTAGTAGTCCCACGGCTTCTTCGACTCCGAGGGCCTTTTGACCTCGAACAGGTACATGTCGTGCACCATGCGACCGTTCGCCAGCACCTTGCCTTTGGCAAAGGCGTCGTCGACCGGCAGCTCTTTCAGCTTCTTGGCCACTGTCTCGGAGTCCTTGGTACCGGCGGCTTTCACCGCCTTCAGATAGCTCAGCGTTGCCGAATAAGTACCGGCCTGGTTCGTGTTAGGCATCCGTCCGGTGCGCTCGAAGAAGCGTTTGGCAAAAGCGCGACTCCGGTCGTCGCGATCCCAGTAGAAACCTTCGGTCAGCACTAGGCCTTGCGCCGCGTTGAGGCCGAGGCCGTGAACTTCGGAGACCGTCATCAGGAGTCCGGCGAGCTTCTGGCCCTGCCGGAAGATGCCGAACTCGGCCGCCTGTTTGATCGAGTTCGTGGTGTCCTGGCCGGCATTGGCGAGGCCGACGATTTTCGCCTTCGAGCTTTGAGCCTGCAGTAGGAAAGAGGAGAAGTCCGACGAGTTCAGTGGCACGCGAACTGAGCCTAGAACCTTGCCGCCGGCATGGGTGACGATCTCGCTGGTGTCCTTTTCCAGCGCGTGGCCGAACGCGTAATCGGCGGTTAGAAAGAACCAGGTGTCGCCGCCCGCCTTCACCAGCGCGCCGCCGGTACCGACCGCAATCGCGTGGTTGTCGTAGGCCCAGTGGAACCCATAGGGCGTGCAGGCGTCGCCGGTGATGCGCGAGGTTCCGGAGCCAACTACGATATCGATCTTCTTCTTTTCGTTGGAGAGTTCCTGCACCGCCAGCGCGACCGTCGACGTTGTCAGCTCCGTGATCATGTCGACGCCGTCGGCATCATACCAGCGCCGCGCAATCGAGACGGCAAGATCAGGTCTGTTCCGGTGATCGGCGGTGACCAGCTCGACTTTGTGGCCCAGGACTTCGCCGCCGAAATCCTCGATGGCCATCCGCGCGGCTTCTACCGAATATTTGCCGCCGTAGTCGGCATAGACGCCGGACTGGTCGTTCAGGATGCCGATCTTGACACCCTGTGCTGACGCAGGAGCCGGGAGCAACACGCTGCACGCCACGACTGCGGCGAGAAATCCCGATTTCATTTTTATTGTCTCCCAACAGTTTCAATCAGGAAAATCGAAGCATGACTATTTTGAATCCTCACGCCGGCCTGTCTATTTCGGCTCAACCGATAGTATTCCCTCTCCAATCCTTCAGCTGCAGCCTTACCGTCCTGAGGTGTGGAGCGGAGCGAACCTCGGAGGCTGAACGGTGGCGGCGGGGCCGTACCCTCTTCACGACGCGCGTTCCGCCCTCCTAGCGGTGACGGAGGTAGTGTTTCGGCTTCATCGAGCATCGGCGTCACCACTGCTCATTCGCCGCCGCGGCCGCCACCGTCTGGCTCGGCTTGCCCAAGTTCTTGCCTTCCGCGAGGTTGCGCACCACCATGTAGAAGATCGGCGTGAAGATCAGACCGAACAGCGTGACGCCAATCATGCCGAAGAACACAGCGACGCCGACCGCCTGGCGCATCTCCGAGCCGGAACCGGTTGACACAACCAGCGGCAGCACGCCGAGGATGAAGGCGAACGAGGTCATCAGGATCGGGCGCAGGCGGAGCCGGCAGGCCTCGAGGACGGCTTCCAGCCGCGACTTGCCCTGAAGCTCGATGTCGCGCGCGAACTCGACGATCAGGATCGCGTTCTTGGCGGCAAGTCCCACCAGCACCACGAAGCCGATCTGGGTCAGGATGTTGACGTCTTGGCCCATGATGCGCACGCCGATCGTGGCCGCGAACAGGCACATCGGCACGATCAGGATCACCGCGAACGGCAGCGTCCAGCTGCCATATTGCGCTGCCAGCACCAGATAGACGAACAGTACACAGATCGGGAATACATAGAGACCGGCATTGCCACCCGTCACCTGTTGATACGACAGATCGGTCCATTCGAAGGAAAAGCCACTCGGTAATGTTTCATCGGCCAGTTGCTTGATGGTGTTGAGCGACGTCGTCGAGCTCACGCCCAGTGCCGACTCACCCTGCAGCTCGGACGCTGGGTAGAGATTGTAGCGCGCGACGCGATCGGGTCCCGATATGTGCTTGAAGTCCACGATGCTGCCGAGCATCACCATGTCGCCAGCCGCGTTACGGGTACGCAGCCGCGCGAGATCCGTGGTCTCCTTGCGGAATGGTAGGTCGGCCTGCGCCGTGACGCGATAAGTGCGTCCGAACAGGTTGAAGTCGTTGACATAGGTCGAGCCGAAGTAAGTCTCGATCGTGTCGGTGACGTTGGCGATGGGCACGCCGAGCTTCTGCGCCTTTACGCGGTCGATATCGACGAACAACTGTGGCGTGTTGGCGGAGAACGGCGAGAACACCGAGGTGAGATTCGGTGATTTGCGCGCGGCCGCCACCAGCTCGTCGGTCGCAGCCGCCAGCATCTCGGGCCCACGCCCCTGGCGATCCTGGACGCGAATGGTGAAGCCGCCGCCTGTGCCGATGCCTGGCACCGCGGGCGGTGGAATGACGATAATGAAAGCGCCCTGGATCACCGACAGCCGCTTGCGCAGATCGGCCGTGATCGCGTTGGCCGACAAACCCTTCTTCCGCCGTGCCTCCGAATCGTCGAACACCGGGAACAACGCCGCGGCGTTGCCGGCCTGCGTACGCGTCGCGCCGGAGAAGCCGCTGAAGGCCCCGACACGGACTATACCTGGCGTATCCAGCGCAATCCGCTCGATTTCGCGCACCACCGCTGTGGTGCGCGCCAGCGACGCGGCACCTGGCAATTGCGCCGAGATGATGAGGTAACCGCGATCCTGTCCAGGAATGAAGCCCTGCGGGGTGCTCACTAGCAGCCAACCGGCGCCGCCGATCAGCGCCAGATAAATCACAAGCATCGCCACTGTATGGCGTATCACGAAGTCGGCGGCCGCCGCGTAGCCGTGCGCCAGACGATCGAAGATGCGGTTGAACAGCGCAGTGAAGCTGTTCCAGCCGCGGGCGATGATGTTCCAACGCGCTGGCGGACGTTTCTCCCCGCGCGGTACCAGAATCTGCGAGGCGAGCGCCGGCGACAGCGTCAACGAGCAGAATGAGGAGATCGCGGTTGCGACCGCAATAGTGACTGCGAATTGCTGGAAGAACTGTCCGGAAATGCCACCAAGGAAGGCGGTCGGCACGAACACCGCGCCCAGCACCAGCGCGATCGAGATCAGCGCACCGCCGACCTCTTCCATCGTCTTGAGCGCCGCCTCGCGCCGGCTCATACCGTGCTCAAGATGCCGCTCGACATTCTCGACCACCACGATGGCGTCGTCGACCACGATGCCGACAGCGAGAACCAGACCGAACAGTGTCAAATTATTAATTGAGAATCCGAAGGCTGCCATCACGGCGAAGGTGCCAACCAGCGACACCGGGATCGCGATAATCGGGATGATCGCCGCCCGCCACCCCTGCAAAAACACCAGCACCACGATGACCACGAGCGCCATCGCCTCGAAGATGCTCTTGATCAGTTCGTGGATCGACTGAGCGATGAATTCGGTCGGGTTGTAGCCGATATTGTAGTCGAGCCCCTTCGGGAAGCTCTTCTTGAGCTCCGCCATCGTGTCGGAGATCTTCTTCACGGTGGCGAGCGCGTTCGATCCCGGCCGTTGCGTCACCACCATTGCCACAGCCGACTTGCGCAGGATTAAGCTGCTGGTGGCGTAGGACAGCGCACCGAGCTCGACCCGGGCGACGTCGCGCAGGCGCACGGTACGGCCGTCGGAGCCGGCCTTAACCACGATGTCCTCGAACTGCCTAATATCTTTGAGACGGCCAGTGAATACGAGGTTAGGCTGGAACGCACGATCCGCGATCGGCGGCGCCGCGATCTGTCCACCCGCGATCTGCAGGTTCTGCGCGCGGATCGCTGCCAGCACCTCGCTCGATGTTAGACCGAGATTGGCGATCTGGTCGGGATCGAGCCACAGCCGCATCGAGTATTCGCGCGCGCCGAACATCTGAATGTCGCCGATGCCGTCGAGCCGCAAAAGCTGATCGCGGACCTGCAGCAACGTGTAGTTGGAGATGTAGAGCTGATCGAACGTGTCGTCGGGCGACAGCACGAACAAGGCCATGAGGATGTCGGGCGAGTTCTTACGGGTGACGACGCCGTTGCGCTGCACTTCCTCGGGCAGCCGAGGCTGCGCGATCGCGACGCGATTCTGCACCAGCACCTGGGCCTTGTCGAGGTCGGTGCCGAGCTTGAAGGTGACGGTGACGGTGAGCTGGCCGTTCGAGGTCGCCTGGCTGTAGAGATACAGCATGTCCTCGACACCGTTGATTTCCTGCTCAATGGGGGCGGCGACGGTGTCGGATACAGTCTGCGCCGAGGCGCCTGGATATTGCGTGGTGACGGTAACGGTCGGCGGCACCACCTCCGGATATTCCGCGACCGGCAGTGTCGGGAAGGCAATCGCGCCGACGATCAAAAGCACGATCGACAGCACCATCGCCAGGACGGGCTGGTTGATGGAAAGCCTTCCGAGATTCATGGCTTGGCACCCGCCGGCTTACCGCCCGCCGGCGTCTCCGCCATTTTCGGTGTCACCTTATCGCCAACGCGGGCACGCTGCAGCCCGTCGACGATGAGGTGATCCTCCGCCTTGAGGCCTTCGCGAATCACGCGCAGCCCTTCATCGAGCGGCCCGAGCACAACCGGCCTCGCCTCCACGGTGTTGTCTTCCTTGACCACGAACACGATCTTGCGCGACTGATCGGTGGCGATAGCGGTGTCCGGGATCAGCAGCGCCTCGTATGGCGCGGAGCCGATGATCCGGACCCGGCCGAACTGGCCTGGCAGGATCGAGAGATCCTTGTTCGGGATGATCGCGCGGACGCGCAGCGTCGCGGTCGAGGCGTCAAATCGATTGTCGAGGAAGTCTATCTCACCGTCATGCGAGGGTTTGGTCTCGCCCGTCAGCGTCACCTGCACCGGGTTCGGTGTGCCGCGCGAGCTCGTCCGCAGGCCTTCCGACCACAGCCGGCTGTTGCGCTGATAGGTCGCCTCGTCGACGTCGAAATAAATGTAGATCGGATCGAGCGATACAATCGAGGTCAACAGCGTCGCCCCGCCCTCGCTGCCCCGCACGAGATTGCCCGGGGTCACTAGATGGCGGCTGACGCGGCCGGTAATCGGCGCGACCACATGGGAGAATTCGACATTGAGCTGCGCAGCCTTCAGCGCGCCTTGTGCCTGGGTCTCCGCGGCACGCGCCGCCTGCAGCGCCTGACGGCGCTGATCGACGGCTCGTTCGGAGACCGTGCTGTTCTGCACGAGGCTCAGGCTGCGTTCGAGATCACGCTTGGCAAGCTCACCCTTGGCGCGAGCGTCGTCGAGCTGCCCCTCAGCTTGCAGCGCGACTGCCTCGAACGGGCGCGGATCGATTATGTAAAGCAAATCGCCCGCTCCGACGATCGCACCATCCTTGAACTGTACACTGTTGACGAAGCCGCCCACGCGAGCACGAACTTCGACTTCGTGAATCGCCTCGAAACGACCGGTAAACTCATCCCAGTCGGTGACGGTCCGTTTGACAGGCTGCGCCACCGTCACCGGCGGCGGGTCTGCCTGCGATTGCGCCTTCTCCTCGCAGCCGGCGAGTGCGAGCGCGAGCAGCATACCGATCGGGGCGCCACCCCGTCGCGCAAGCCGGCGAAACGAACCGCGATCGAGCCGGGTCGCCGGAACCGGATACTCCGTTCTTTCAGTCGCACTCACTTCAGTTTCCCGAGGACCTAGAATGTTGCAATTGATTTGGATAGGTCGACGAGTGGGAAACTGCTGCCCGCGCCGTCGCCTTTTTGCGCCAAAGGTCTCTTTGTTT
>NZ_JAAKZF010000153.1 GCF_011045125.1 Allomesorhizobium camelthorni
TAAATCTCCCGCCCAAGGCATTTTCTTTACTTGGCGAGCGCTGCTCAGTCTGCGATAGGCCGACTTCCACAGGACCTTTTCACAGAAAGTTATTCTAGCCAGCGTTGGCTGATCAACAATCTTTGTCGAGCAAGCTATAACCGTCGGAAGATGAGTCGATCGTGAGGCCACTCCGGGCGGACCACAGGATGCAGCCTGCAGGGGCCCATTCCGACGCCGACGCGGGCCCGGTTGCCATTGACCACGGGCGGCGGATTGTCTGGGTTAGAGAAAATTCGCTCCTGAATATGTTGACGAATCTAAAAATTGCCGCTAAATTTTTACTATCAGTGAACTGCCGAACACCCCAGCTATGGCTGGCGCTGCGGAACTTTTGACGTCGCGATCGAAGCTTGCAGCCTGACCGAAAAAGAGTTGAGTGAAATCAGTCGGAGTTCTGTTCGTATTTTAGGACGAATGAAGAGAACGATCGGCCGGACTGATTTCACCCGCGTAGATTACATGCGCGACGGACCGGCTAGTACGTCGCAAGCAAAGATTGAGGCGAAACAATGTCAAAAGACAAATTCAGGCTAGACGGGAGAATTGTAGTGGTATCGGGTGCCGGACGAGGAATCGGTATTGAAGTCGCTCGGTACATGGTGAATGCCGGCGCCCGCATAATAATCGCCGAGATTGACAGACAAACAGGCGAGGATGCGGCCTCAGAGCTTGGCCCGATGGCAGAGTTCGTCCCATTGGACGTTGCTGATAGGGTGGCCGTCGATAGCGCCGCGGAAAAGATTCTGGCGCGCCATGGAAGAGTTGATGTTCTGGTCAACAACGCGGCGATTTGCATAGACTCAAACGCCGAGGAGACTTCCGATGAGGTTTGGCGCCGACAAATGTCTGTTGACTTGGATGGGGTTTTTTATTGCTGCCGCGCTTTCGGTCGGAAAATGATTGAAGAAAAAGCGGGCAGCATCATCAACATATCGTCGATCGCAGCCTTTGTAGGTTTACGGCCTCAAAATCACGTGGCTTATAGCGTGGCAAAGGCGGGGGTGGCACAGCTATCACGGGTGTTGGCCTCCGAATGGGCGCGGCATTGCGTACGAGTTAATTCTATATTGCCAGGATACACCAAAACACCCATGCCGTTGGGCGTTGGCGATGATTTGGTATCGAAGTGGTTAGAAATGATCCCCATGGGAAGGATACTTGATCCCGAGGAAATTGCAGGAGCAGCACTATTTCTCGCATCCGATGCGTCTAGCGGTATTACCGGGCATCTTCTAGTTGTCGATGGCGGTTATACTATCTGGTAGACTGTTGCCTTTGGGTGAGTAACGAATCAGAACGAAATTGGTCAAACTAGCGCGGAAGCTTACTCCGTCGTGAAGGCAATATCACAATACGTGTATATCGGCGACGGAGCGCGAATAGTGGCGTGGCTGGCCAGCGCTTTGCCCGTCTGCGGATCGGGGTGCGGAAGCGTGCGGTCCTCGATCATCTCGAACGAAAAAGATGATTGAGCTTGGGACTCTCGCCCGCTATCTCGTGTTTCCTCGACGACATCACCGTTGGGAACTATCGCAGCAGAGCTCATAGGCGGGTAAATTCGTGGCGGACGTGATCCGAGTTGCGGTGCTTTCTAAAGAGTTGTTAGTGAACGGCTTCATTTGCGGACTCCAGCAAACTTATATGGTGATCATGTATCGATGATATGTGATCAGGCGAATTCATAACAAGGAGAGGCCGGATGGCTTCACGCTATCACGAGGTCTACGACGGCTGGAAACGCGATCCGGAAAAGTTCTGGTCGGACGCGGCCGAAGCCATCGACTGGTACTCGCCTTACGACAAGGTGTTCGATACCACTGCGGGCGTCTATGGCCGCTGGTTCACCGGCGCCACCTGCAACACCTGCTTCAACGCCATCGACCGCCATGTCGCAGGCGGCCGCGCAGACCAGGTCGCGCTGATCCATGACAGCGCCATCACCGGAACGGTCGCAAAGTTCACCTATGCCGAACTGAAACGCGAGGTGGTGGCGCTGACCTCGGTGCTGAAGAACCGCGGCATTCGCAAGGGTGACCGCGTCATCATCTACATGCCTATGGTGGCGGAAGCGGCCTTCGCCATGCTGGCCTGCGCCCGCATCGGCGCCGTGCATTCGGTGGTCTTCGGCGGCTTTGCCTCGCACGAGCTTGCCACCCGCATCGACGACGCCAAGCCGAAGCTGATCATTTCCGCTTCCTGCGGCCTGGAGCCGGGACGTGTCGTTGCCTACAAGCCGCTGCTCGACACCGCCATCGAGTTGTCGCGGCACAAGCCCGATGGCTGCCTGATCCTGCAGCGCGACCAGCTGCACTGCGAGCTGAAGGAGCACTACGACATCGATTTCGCCGACGCCGTTGCCCGCGAGCGCGCTGCCGGCGCCAATGTCGACTGCGTTGAGGTGTTGGCCACCGACCCGCTCTACATCATCTACACCTCGGGCACGACCGGCCAGCCCAAGGGCATCGTGCGCGACAATGGCGGCCACATGGTCGCGCTGAAATGGACGATGGAGAACGAGTTCGGCGTCAAGCCGGGTGAGGTGTTCTGGGCTGCCTCCGATGTCGGCTGGGTGGTCGGTCATTCCTATATCGTTTACGGACCGCTGCTGCATGGCTGCACCAGTATCCTGTTCGAAGGCAAGCCAATAGGCACGCCCAATGCCGGCACCTATTGGCGGGTGATGGCCGATCACGGCGTGGTGGCGCTGTTCACCGCGCCGACCGCCTTCCGCGCCATCAAAGGGCAGGACCCCCGCGGCGAGTTCGTTCCGAAATACGACCTTTCGAAATTCCGCACCCTGTTCCTCGCTGGCGAACGCGCCGACCCGGAAACCATCAAATGGGCGGAGCAGAAACTGAACGTACCGGTGATCGACCATTGGTGGCAGACCGAGACCGGCTCGCCGATGACCATCAACCCTGCTGGCCTCGGCCTTTTGCCGGTGAAATACGGCTCGCCCGGCGTGCCGATGCCGGGCTACGACATCCGTGTGCTCGACGATGCCGGCCATGAAGTGGCGCGCGGAACGCTCGGCAATGTGGTGGTAAAGCTGCCGCTGCCGGCCGGATGCCTGCCGACGCTGTGGAACGCCGACGCCCGCTTCCGCCAGGCCTATCTCGAGGAGTTCCCCGGTTTCTACAAGACGGCCGACGCCGGCATGGTGGACGAGGACGGCTATCTCTATGTCATGGCCCGCACTGACGACATCATCAACGTCGCCGGCCACCGGCTGTCGACAGGCGCCATGGAGGAAGTGCTGGCCGCCCATCCGGACGTCGCCGAATGCGCAGTCATCGGCATCGCCGATCCGATGAAGGGCCAGGTACCTCTTGGCTTCGTCGTGCTCAATGCTGGCGTTTCACGCGACATCGGCCTCATAGAAAGCGAGGTGGTGGGGCTGGTGCGCGAACGCATCGGCCCGGTCGCTGCCTTCAAGACGGTGGTGACGATCAAGCGCCTCCCCAAGACGCGCTCCGGCAAGATCCTGCGCGGCACCATACAGAAGATCGCTGATAAGGAGACCTGGACGATGCCGGCGACCATCGATGACCCGGCCGTATTTGATGAGATCACTGCTGCGCTCAAAGAGCGGCGCATAGGGGGTGTAGCATAGATCAGTCAAGAGACAATCGCGTGCAGGGCAATCGCTCCAGGCTAACGGCGGCTTGCTGCCAGATCGGGAGCGAATGTGATTTCATGGGGAGCTTCGTGATTTGCGGAGCCCTCGATGTCGCGCCAACCTTCCCGTTCGCTTTCGATCTTCGACCATTTTTTCGGCGCTGTCCGATTCTCGCCAGCGTTCACGCGTCGTCTACGCGCTGCCTGAAATCCTGCTTGTGGTGCTGTGCGCAACGCTGTGCGGCATGGACGAGTTCGTCGAGACGAAACTTGGGGTAATCAGCGGCTCGACTTTCTACGACGAGCCTAGTATGCCGGAATTTGTAACCCGTGCCGAACTCCGTAGCTTCGCTGCAAAGAAGACGCTGACCGAGCAGGCAGCAGTCCGCAAGACCGCGTCGACGCCCGCTGGAAGGATCGACGTTCCTGTCACATTCGAGCAAGGATGATGATCTGGTCGTTGGTGCCACGATGGTCCTCGAAAACCACGGGGGCAAAGTATACACCGATAAGGTCGATCCGGAGATGCCACCGTACATTTCGGACGAGACGGCCAAATTGCTAAAGTGGCGCATTCGCCAAACTTATCGGTTCGTGCTCTTGACCAGTAAGAACAGCACGGACTGTCGCTGGGTGCCATGGGAGCTTGGCGTCGCGGATGGCTACAAAGGAATGAATGAGATCGCGATCTTTCCATCGGCCGATGACGCGACGGACATGGAATGGGCTTCCTGGGAATATCTAGGCCTTTACCGGCGAATCGCATGGGGGAGGCTTGAGGGCTACGACGATCCCGTGTGGATGGTGTGGAACCAAGCCGCGAACACAGCGACCGAACTTACCAAGTGGCTACGTGGCTCGTGAACCACCAACGAGTTTGCTCCGCAATGTGCAACAAATAGCCATTTCATCTCGACAACGAAGAGTTTGTTTTGGTGCATTCGATCAGAACGACCATGGGCATGTGGGCGTCATTTCGGCGCTAACGTGATGAACTGTGGCGCGCCGCCTTTCTACTATTTCCCCGTTTGCTGGGTGCGCTCACCACTAGAGATGGGCCGCAACATACTGTGGCCAAGGCAGCGAAACCACTCATCCAGTCGAACATTCGTTTGGTCTAGTGGGCCAGTGATTGCCGGCAGGAACATCTTTTCCCCGATGTGCTCTCCAAGGGATCGGTATGCTTCGAACTGAGTTTCGGAAAAGAATTGGTCCGCGGTCGAATGATGGGGAAACGTCGGCTCATCTAGCTTAAAGCGCTTGAGATATCGCTTGAGATATTCGCCCTCGTTTCCGGTCAGCGAAAGCTTCATGTACAACAGGTAGCCGACCTCAAGTGGTGAATCGTCTGGGCCTTGCGGATAGAGAATTCGGCAGAGCTGAAAGTGCGACCGGCTGTAGCCAGCTTCTCCGAGCCGGAGATCATCCAGGTTCACATCTAGGGTAATCCCGAAATCGATGTAGGCAAGTCGCTGCAGGTTCGTCAGCGCGTGGAATGTCATCGTCGGGTCGTTCTCACCGTCGATAGCCACGATGAAACGACAGCGCCGCTTCATAAGCTCATAGACTCCGAGGTTCTCGATGTGACCGCCGTCGGAAATGTTGAGGAATGCTCCACGTTCGTCAGCCGTGGCAGTCATTTCCTTCAGCAGGTACCACAAACCTGGCGCTGCCGGAGATTTGCCGGGCCTTCGCAGCCAGATGCCCAGCCGAAGGTTGAGGACGGTCAACCAGAAGCTTGCATAACGCTTTGTTCGCAAGCCCATCTGCGGCGAGACGGCGGCGCCCGACAAAGCGAGGTAAGCGAGGTCGTGCCCCGCTGAGTGGTGTAGCTCGGCGGTGACGAGGCCGCTCGCGAGCGCGCCCTCAACAGCGCTGTAGCGAGCGAGCGGCGTTAAGGCGGTCATCGATGTTCCCCCGGTAGGGTCGGGTTGCTGAGACCAACCTGATTCGAAGGAAGCACCGATGACCGATGCCATGATGAACCTGCGCACGCTCGTGGAGAAGACCCCCGACGCCGATATCCTGCGTGAGATGATCGGCTTTGCCGCCGAGCGGCTGATGGAGATGGAGGTGGGCGCGGCGACCGGCGCGGCCCATGGCGAGAAGAACCCGCTGCGGCTTGTCCAGCGCAACGGTTATCGCGACAGGGACTGGGAGACGCGGGCCGGCACGGTCGAGCTGCGCATCCCGAAGCTGAGGAAGGGCTCCTACTTTCCGAGCTTCCTGGAGCCGCGGCGCATGGCCGAGAAGGCACTGACGGCGGTAATCCAGGAAGCTTATATCCAGGGTATTTCGACACGCTCGGTCGACGACCTGGTCAAAGCCATGGGCATGAGTGGGGTGTCCAAGAGCCAGGTCAGCCGGTTGTGCGAGGAGATCGACGGCAAGGTGAAGGCCTTCCTCGACCGGCCGATCGAGGGCGACTGGCCCTATCTGTGGGTCGATGGTGCGCCGTGAAGGCGCGGGAGGTGAACATGATTTAGCGATCATCTCTCAAGCTTGCTGATTTCCGACCGGCGGCTGCAATGCCGCCCTGACCGCAGGAGCAGCGGATGGAAGGGGGTCAAGAAGCTCAACCGGGCGTCGCTGGTTGGGTGGCATAAGCAGATTGGCCTTAACTGTACCGGATGCGGGCCATTGACCGCAGGCCGGGCTACCGCAGTGCCTATGGCGAGACAACGAAGTGAGCGACGGAAGCCTCGTAACACAGATATTGCCTCTGAATCGCGCAATGGCGTGGAGGCACCGACAGCGATCAGATGCGGTAAGGCTCGTCTATCCTTACCGCTGGGCGCAGCGATTGCGTCCGGGACGGGAGCCGCTCCTTTGACCCATTCACCGTATCGCGCGGGGTAGAGCTCACCGCCTAAGAGCACCAAGGTTGGAGATCAGAACACGGGAACTTGGATCGTCTGCCCAGCACGGAACTGGGCTCGCCGCGACGGCCGGAGATGGACGACGCCAAGGGCGGAGCTTCCGTAGTAGTCGGAGTGCGGGAAAGCCGCGCACAGGGCGAAGGGAAGCAGGAAGACGGTAGACTTGTACGACGGAGGAGGGATCTGTGGACATGGATCACTGGGCCGACGAGGCCTGGGTACTCGGCGTTCAACGCAAACTCTATCAGTGGAGTAAGGCAAATCCCGAAGACGCGTGGCGAGACATGTGGGGTTGGGTTACCGACCTGCGTATGCTGCGTCACGCCTGGCAACGCGTAGCCTCCAACCGGGGCGGACGCACAGCTGGGATCGACGGGATGACCGTAGGGCGCATCCGGCAGAAGGGTGAGCATCGCTTCCTCGAAGGGCTTCAGGCAGAATTGCGCTCTGGCGCGTATCTGCCCAGCCCTGCGCGGCGCAAGCTCATCCCCAAGGCCGGTAAACCAGGGCAATTCCGGCCCTTGGGCATTCCCACGATCAAGGATCGCGTCGTCCAAGGCGCGGTCAAAACACTTCTGGAGCCAATCTTTGAGGCGCAGTTCTGGCATGTCTCCTACGGGTTCAGGCCCGGACGGAGCACGCATGGCGCCTTGGAGTATATCCGTCGAGCTGCCTTGCCGCAGAAGCGCGACAAGGACAGGCGGCGGAGCCGGATGCCGTACCCTTGGGTTATTGAGGGGGACATTAAGGGCTGCTTCGACAACATCAACCATCACCATCTGATGGATCGGCTACGCCAGCGCATAGCCGACCGACGGGTGACGCGGTTGGTCGGGCAGTTCCTGAAGGCCGGAGTTCTATCGGAGGAACAGTTCCTTCGCACCGAGGTCGGAACCCCTCAAGGCGGGATCATCTCGCCACTGCTCGCTAATATT
>NZ_JAAKZF010000154.1 GCF_011045125.1 Allomesorhizobium camelthorni
TCCTTGGCCTTGTCCAGCTCGTCATCGGTCACACCGTCCTTGACGATACGTGCGATCTCCGCGTCGACTGCCGCTTCCAGATCTGCGAGCTTGGCATTGCCGCGCGGCGAGCCGTAGATGGTGAACCTGGTGGCATCCAGCATGGTGCCCCGGAAATTGGCGCCGGCGGCGGCGGCAATGCCCTTTTTCACCACCAGCTGCTGGTAGAGCCGGCTGCGGCTGCCGCCGCCGAGGATTTCGGCCAGGAGGTCGAGCGCCTCGGCCTCGCCGGGTTCGGCCGTGTGATAGGACGGCACCACCCATTGCGTGGAAAAGCCGGGCACCGAAACGCGCGCGTCGGTCAGCGTCACCGTGCGCCTGGTGTTCTGCTCCGGCTCGACCGGGCGGATGCGGGGTAAACCAGGACCCGCCGCAACCTTTCCATAGGTCTTCTCGGCCAGCGCCTTCACCGTCCCCGGCTCGACATCGCCGGCCACCACGAGCACGGCGTTGTTGGGTCTATAATATAGGTCGTAGAACTCGACGGCGTCGGTCCAGTTCAGCTTCTCCATCTCCTGCATCCAGCCGAGGACCGGGATGCGGTAGGGCTGGTTCTGCCAGAGTGTCGCGTCGACTTCCTCTTCCAGCACCGCCCGCGGATTGTTGTCGGTGCGCGAGCGGCGCTCCTCCAGGATCACGTCGCGCTCGGTCTTGATATCATCGTCGTTGAGGATGAGGTTGAACATGCGATCGGCCTCGAAGCTCATCATCTGCTCCAACGCCGAAGGCGCTACCGTCTCATGGAAGGCGGTGAAGTCGTAAGAGGTGAAGGCATTGTTCGAGCCGCCGACGGCCGAGACGGCGCGGTCGAACTCGCCTGCGGCATGGTTGGTTGTCGCCGCCTTGAACATTAGATGCTCCAAGAAATGGGCAATGCCAGATTTGCCCGGCGGCTCGTCGGCGCTGCCGACCTTGTACCACACCATGTGGGTCACGATCGGGGCACGGTGATCGGGGATGACGACCACCTCCATGCCGTTGTCGAGCAGGAAATCCGTCACCTTGCCGTCATCGGAGGCCGCCAGAGCCGGGGCGGTCGTCACGAAGCCCAGCGCGGTCGCAAAAAGTGTCTTGCGCAGCCAGCCAGACCGAAGGTTCATCGATGGCTTCGGTTCTGGTGACGGGACGAGAGGCAAAATGATTTGTTCCTCACTTTGAAGGCGCTGCGTCCCCGTCTCAGCTTGTTGTGGGGGAAGGTGGATCGGCGGGCAGCGCCGAGCCGGATGAGCAACCGTCTTGATCTTGCCAGTCCTCACTCGAGCGTCACCCCTGGATGGGCCCGAGAGACCCGCGGCGGCAGTAGCTTTCGGTGAGGTGATCATGGGACGATTTCTCCTTGGTCCGTGACGTGTTGGCGGACGACCGCGCATGTACCGTGCCAAATGAGAAAACCGTGCAAAGGCAATGTGATAGATCTGGCTCTGCTACGGCGCGTATCCGATATTGTCGGACATTGGACAGGGCCGAACGCGAAGCGCTTGCGGGTTGGGACGACATCTTGCTCGTGCGCAAGAGGATTGAGCGTGCTGCCGCGCAGGGGGATAGGAGCGCCTCGAACTGGCCGCGGCACTTGAGAGTGTTGGAATTGAGTGGACGCTGGTGAAGGCCTGGAGACGATGATGGTCGCCGCGGAACGCTTCCTCGGCAGGCAGGCCAGGGTCGCAACGAGCAGAGGAGTCAGAAGCGTGGCCGGTAGGGAAGAGGAGCCGGCCGCCAGGCGACTCGCAGTGCAAGTGCGCTGCACCGAGCATTCCCGCTCGAACAGATGAATGACCGCCCACCCCATCTTCGACAATTGGCTGGATCCGCTTGAGCTGAACGAACAGCCGCCGTAGCAGTGCCGTTCATGAAAGCTCGAATCTTAGCGTCGGGGGTCTTCTCCACGAGGTGCGCTGCTTCAGTGGTCGGTCGTCGGTGGTTCCTTCAAATCAGGCTGGTGTCAGCAACCCGACCTTACCGGGGAACATCGATGACCACCGCCACGCCGCTCGCTCGCTTCAGCGCTGTTGAGGGCGCGCTCGCGAGCGGCTTCGTCACCGCCGACCCACGCCACTCAGCGGGGCAACGACCCTGCATTCTGCTTTGTCTGCAATCTAACAATGTCGGATATGAGACACGCCGGTCATGGAGCTATCATCTTCATAGCAAACATGTTTCACCTTTGGCACGGAACATGCTCGAATAGCTGCAGACGCATTGCAGTTGGGCGCAAGTCCTACGAATTGCACGTGTCTGGCGTCTCGCATGTGGCGAGCGAAACCGTCGAGCAGATGGCCGAGCTCTGGGCGGTCGAGGAGAGCATCCGCGGCCAGGACCCACGTCCGCCGCTCCGCGCGCCAGGAGCAGTCGGCCACCATCATTGCCGGCCTGGAGAAAATAAAAATGCTCAGAATTTTCGCCGTCCTGGCGCTGTCGCTCTTCGTGGCGAACTGCTCCGCGACAACCTCGACAACCCACAGCGCCGTGCAGGTCGCCGGTCATCCCTACAAGACCGATCCGAACTGCAAGCGCACCAAACCGCTCGGCACGTTCGACGAACGCTGCGATCATCCGCGGCTCGGCTATCGCGGCTTTTCCGATCCGACGATCGGCGCAGCTTCCGGCGCTGGTGGCGGCTTCTGTCTCTAATCCAACCAACGGGGGATCCCAAGCGGGCGCGCCATTTTTCATGCGAGGGACAATGACAATCTCTACCAATCGAATCCGGCGCGAGGTCCGCGTCTCACGGGCCGCTTTCTCCTCCCCAGCGATGGCAGCCGAGCGGGCGTGTGAGGGAATGGACGCCTGTGGATGTGCCGTTTCTTTCCTGACCAGTCAGCTTCTCGACAGCTAGTTGCGATAGCTTGTCGTTGGCTTCCGAGGCTCGCAATCCAATGGAGAACTGTATGGGTGGTTGGCAGTTCAATCCTTGGCAGTTGAACCCGCTTGCGCCAGGCTTCGCGCAGCAAAATAACGACATGCCGGTAGGGCAACAGGCGGACGACGCGAGCCTGCAAGCGAGCTTTGACCAGCAGCTGAACCAGTTGCGGCGTAGTTCGTCCGGGGGGAGCGGTGGAGGGCTCCGGAGCACGGACCTCGGCGCTTCGCAGCCGGTGCTGTCGTTGCCCGATCTGCCGGACAACTTGATCACTGGCGCGCGCCACAGGTCGGAGGCGGCGGCGCACGGACCGGGCCCAGGGCCGAATAGCGGGAGACAGCAACCGGAGTTTGCGGTGAACAAAGAGGTTCGCGTGGGCGCAAAGCGCGACCGCTCCGGGCCCTTTCCCGAGGACAAGGAGCTTGTTTCCACCTTCAAGAAAGCAGCCCTCGAAGTGAACACGCACGAGAGAACTGCCAAGAGATTGGTAGATGATCTGCACCATTTAAGCCGCTGGCTGCGCCAGGAAAATCGGGGCCCAATATTCGACCGATTTAGCCGCGATTCGCCTAGCCATGCTTCTTTTGTCGCTGATGTGCAGGACTATCTGAGGGATGGTGGCCGCATTGCTGTCGTTGCGCAGCTGAACAAGGTTGCGCCCGGGAGCCTCCCGTCGCGAGGCAATCTAATTGGGGACCTCCATGCTGGAGACGTGACTCTCTTGGAGAGGTTTCGGGAGGGCGCCGAGCAGCGCAAAAGCGCCACCAAAGGGGCCATCAATAACATTCTTTCCGGATTTAGGCTGTTTGCTCGGTGGCTCCAAGAAAACAATAAGGGCCCTCTAGCTTCTCAGTTGCAAGGCGGTTCACTAGACAAGGAAATCTCGGCGTATAGGGCCCTGGGGCGGGACCCTCAGAACCGCCTTAAATCGGCTCTGCATGATCTCCGGCGGTACTTGCCTGGGGCTGAAGAAGCCGAAGGACCCGAACCCCGTGGCATTGGGCGCCCCCGTCACCTGGCTCCTCATCCCGAAGACGCGCCCCTCATCGATGGCGCGCTCGGCCAAGCGTTGACAGATCTTAGAGCCCCGACTGCGGAGCAGAGGCAGTTTGCCCAGAAGCGGGCCACACGTCTTCGTGGGCTGAGTGATTGGCTTCAACAAAACGGCAAGGGGAGCATAGCTGGCCGACTTAACGGCTCTAAGCAGGAGCAGTTAAGGCTGGAGAACGATGTGGTAGCGTTCAAACAGGCTGGAAGCAGAGTCGGCTTTTCCGATTTGTCGCATCTTCGGAACTACTTAAAACTAGTCGAGGCGAACGGAGAGCTGGGGCTGCAAGCGCGTGAGCAGTCGGCTTTGCTGTTGGACGCTGGGCGGCCCAGCCCGCCGCAGGCGCTTCCCGCGACCCCCGCCGCGAGCGAGGGTGCTGGGGCTTCCTTGAACGAGGCGATGCAAGAACCCGCGTCACCATCAACTGCCAGGGCTCGCTCCGACACCTTCGGCGGTCTTCAGTCTTTTGTTGATCTGAATGCGCCCACGCCGTCCGACTTGCGCGACGATGCTCACTTTGCGCCGGCGCCCTCTGCCGGGGCTCGCTCCGACACCTTCGGCGGTCTTCAGTCTTTTGTTGATCTGAATGCGCCCACGCCGTCCGACTTGCGCGACGATGCTCACTTTGCGCCAGCGCCCTCTGCCGGGGCTCGCTCCGACACCTTCGGCGGTCTTCAGTCTTTTGTTGATCTGAATGCGCCCACGCCGGACGATTTGCGCGACGATGCTCACTTTGCGCCAGCGCCCTCTGCCGGGGCTCGCTCCGACACCTTCGGCGGTCTTCAGTCTTTTGTTGATCTGAATGCGCCCACGCCGTCCGACTTGCGCGACGATGCTCACTTTGCGCCAGTGCCCTCTGTCAGGGCTCGCTCCGACACCTTCGGCGGTCTTCAGTCTTTTGTTGATCTGAATGCGCCCACGCCGTCCGACTTGCGCGACGATGCTCACTTTGCGCCAGTGCCCTCTGCCGGGGCTCGCTCCGACACCTTCGGCGGTCTTCAGTCTTTTGTTGATCTGAATGCGCCCACGCCGGACGATTTGCGCGATGATGCTCATTCTGCACCGGTGCGTCCGCGCGGGCAGATGCTCGGCGACACGGAGTGGCAGACCACGATGCAAGGGACAGGGTCCGCCGCCGTCTTGAGGCCGGGAGGGCCCGATGACGTTCAGCTCATCCATCGCGGTCGACTTTCGCCGATGAGTGAAGCTACGCCAGCGACACCGGCAAGAGCTCCCCAACCCGCGTGGCCAGTAACCGCTAGGCTGCCAGACACCTACCGCGGTCTTCCAGTGGTTGATGTGACTACGCCTACGGCCAGCTCCTCCGATGCTCAGATCGGGGCGTTGGATCCGACAGCCTCGCCCAATGTCCCCAACGGGTCGGTGCTCGGCGCCATCGAATGGCTGAGCGACGCCCATATCCAGAGAGATTATGATTTCCTGGAGGAGCAGCTGCGGGGGATCAATCCAACGCTCGCCGCCCGGACGCGGCTGGTGGATCCGTCGGTGTCCCATCTACTGCGCCAAATGGAGCTGCAAGACGCGCAAAGCACATTGCAGTCCATCTATAATCATAATGACGCCCCAGCCGACTTCCTGTTCCTGCCAGTGAACAATGGCACTCCTACTAGCCCCGGCACCCATTGGTCGCTGCTGCTCGTTGATCGCCGCAACCCGGAAAGGCGGGTCGCCTATCACTATGACTCCCTCCAGAGAGAGGGATTCAACGACGTGCCTGCAAAACAGCTCGCAGGACTGCTGGACGCCACCTTGGCGCCAGCCCGCATGGCCCGACAGCCGAACAAGCATGATTGCGGCGTCTTTGTGGTGGACGGCACGCGGGCGCTGGTTCAACGATTGGTGGACGGGGAGCGGCCAGACCACGAGCCGCTGCACCTCGACAACCTCGTCGCCGATCGGCAGGCGCTGCAAAACCGACTGACCCGACGCCTTGATCGGGATTCTGGAAACGGCACGCTGAGGCAGTCGAGTTTTGCGGAAACCGGGTCTTTGCGAGAGGATTGAACGAAGCCGCCGCTGGCGCCGCATTTGAGGAGAGGTAGTAACGGTGGCCTCCTGGCTGAAAGGATTGACGGTTTTCAGAGCTGAAGACTTCAGACAGGAGGTTTTCCGACGGCTGAGATAACATGATTTGCGTTGATCTGGGTCCCCTCGCATGGCCACCCTTGATCACCAGCGCCTGCGCATCCGTAGAAAGCAATTTCTCGGCCATACGGCGCAGCTCGAGGAAATTCGGGAAGTAGCAGCCCTTCCGAGCTTGGGGATGCGCAGATCGAGGGAGCAGGCCCGCGTCTCCTAGTCTCTGTCGCGGCAGCCTTTGCGCTGAGCCGTGCGCAGCGGGTTCTTCTCGCCATAGCCGGCGCCGGTGGCCGCACCCACCTCCAGCTTCATCAGTCGCTCCGCGGCAAAGCCGATCATCCCGCGCAAGATATCGGCGTGGGGGGCTCCTCCACGAGCGTGCGCAGGTTCATCATGTGGTCGGTCACCGGTGGTTCCTTCGAATCAGGCTGGTGTCAGCAACCCGACCTTACCGGGGAACATCGATGACCACCGCTACGCCGCCTCGCTCGCTTCAGCGCTGTTGAGGGCGCGCTCGCGAGCGGCTTCGCCACCGCCGACCTACGCCATTCTGCGGGGAACGACCTTGCATTCCGCTTTGTCTGCAATCTAACAGTGTCGGATATTAGACACGGCGGGTCATGGCGCTATCATGTTGATAGCAAACATTTTTCACCTTTGGCACGGAACATGCTTGAATAGCTGCAGACGCATTGCAGTTAGCCACTAGGTTGGCCCTGAATCTCAGGGCTGCCGCTCAGCATGACCCAAAGGCCGACACGTGGAATTTTATGATTGGTGTCGATCCAGTAAGGCGTCTCCGAGCAAGACGGAGACTCACACCAGGTTCTGGAACTGGTTCCCTTTCGAATTGCGGATGGCTCTGGGATGAATAAACTATGTCTGACTGTGCTTATTGTTGCAGGCTTTAGTTCCTGTATCGGCAGTATGTTGCTGAAATGGAGCCGGATGTCACTGCCTGCCGATGTGGCAATATCTGATAAATTTCTCTCAATTGGTTTTATATTTGGAGCAATGTTTTACGGAATCAGCATAGTGTTGTATGCAACGGCTCTCGATTCTACGGAGGTGTCAGT
>NZ_JAAKZF010000155.1 GCF_011045125.1 Allomesorhizobium camelthorni
GGTGAAGGCGGCCCCAATCGGGGCCGCAGCCTTGGCGGAGACGTCCGCTAGCGGATGGCGCCAGACGAGCGTGCCGATCGCCGAGACACTCATGATCGTATAGCCCATCATCGCCAGCCAGGCCGAGGGCACATGTACATACATGATGCGCACCGTCTCGCCCTGCTGGTAATCACCCTCGGTCGAAAAGCTCAGATAAAGCCCGAGAAGGAAACAGAGGACCGTGATGCCGCCAAGCCATGGAATGATGCGGGCGGCCAGCGCCAGAAACTGAGTCGGGTTGGCAAGAAAAATCAGCCCGTTTCTGGGTATTGTTCTAATTTCAGTCATGACCCCTCCAAAAAGGACGAACCCCTCTCCGGGGCGCACTCGCAGGTGCATAAAACACCAAAAATACGTCCCCGCGATCGACAGCGGTCCCGTTTTCACCTCGCTTCCCCGTGGTTCGCGGGGATGCCGGTTGCGCGCTGCGTGCTGGCACCATCGCTTCCAGCAGTGCGGCCGTCGCCCAAGCGGCAGCCTTGGGCCGGTTCAGAGCCGAGCCGACTTTGAATCAATACCGCAACGATTTCCAATAACGGCCGAGCATCGATTCGATAACTCCGCGCTCAGTTGTTGTGCTCACAGGCCGCGTTTCAAGGCTTGGACGGACAACCTCAAGCGATTCAGATACCATCCAATCCACCTCACATCAGGACCGAGCAACTAATTGCCGTGAGGCGGCTTGTCCGCGTGCGCCGAGGTTGTGTCGTCGGGACCATCGCGGTTTTCGAACAGGATTCGTTCTGCGGCCCCCGCGAGATCGTCGTATTGGCCGCTTCGCAACGACCACATAAACGCACCGAGTGCGATGGCGCCGAGCGCGAGCGCAACCGGAATCAGGAAGAAGTAATCCTTCATCGCGCTTTTTCCGTCGCGACCGCCGGGCTTAAGATATCGAGAGCGGGCGCGTCAGCGCGCGGCTCCTTACCAGAGCGCCAGCCGTGCAGCCGCAGGGCATTGGCGATCACCAGCAGGGACGAGGACGACATCGCCACCGCCGCGACCAGCGGTGTCACATGGCCGAGGATCGCGAGGGGCACCGCAATGACATTGTAGCCGATGGCGAGGACGAGATTTTGGCGCACGAGCTGCTGTGCATTGCGCGCGACGGCAATGGCCTCAGGCACGGCGAGAAGACTGTCGTGCAGAAAGACGAGATCGGCGGCATTGCGTCCGACATCGGCCGCGGTGGCCGGAGCCATGGACGCATGGGCAGCGACGAGCGCAGGCGTGTCGTTCAGGCCGTCGCCGACCATCAGCACGCGCTGTCCCGCCGCGGTCAGGTCAACGATGTGTTTGGTTTTGTCGGCGGGGGAGACGCGCGCGCGGTAGGGAAGTCCGAGCTCGGATGCGAGATAACGCACCGGTTCGTCGCGATCGCCAGACATGATCTCGACGCGGTATCCCTGTTGGGAAATGGCGAGCACGGCCTCGCGGACATCCGGGCGAAGATCGCTGTCGAAACGGAAGGCCGCGCGCAATTGCCGGTTCTCGGAAAGGACAACGCCGGCGGTGACCGACTGTCCGGCTGCATCCGTCAGCGCCCAGTCCGCACGGCCGAGCCTGTAGATCGTCGTGCCGATGGTGGCTCGCATTCCGGCGCCCGGCTGCTCTGAAATATCGTTCAGTGTCATGTGCGTGATCGCCTTCTCGCCGGCCGCGGCGGCCAATGCGCGCGAGTAGGGGTGGCGTGAATAGGCGGCGATCGATGCGGCGATTGCCAGCGCCGCGGGGTCAATGGCCTCGCGGTTCGTGAGCCGCAGACGATCCATGGTCAGCGTTCCGGTCTTATCGAAGATCACCGTGTCGACTTCCGCGATGCGCTCCAGCGCGCCGCCGTCTTTGACCATCACGCCGCTTTCGAACAGACGCCGTGCGGCGGCGACCTGCACCATGGGCACGGCAAGGCCGAGCGCGCAGGGGCAGGTGACGATCAGCACTGCGATGGCGATGGTTGCCCCGTGATGAAGGTCTCCTTCCACGATCATCCAGCCGATGAAAGTCAGGAAGGCCGTGAGATGCACGACCGGCGCATAGAGCCGCGAGGCACGGTCCGCGATGCGCCGGTAGACCGAGCGCCCGGCTTCGGCGGATTCCATCATCCGCACCATTTCGGCGAGGAACGAATCTTTCGCAGCCGCCGTCGCGACGACGGTGAGGGGGGCGGTCAGGTTTAGCGTACCCGCGGACAGCATCGCACCCGGCGCGACCGGTTGCGGGAGGCTCTCGCCGGACACTAGCGCACGATCGATCTCCGATTGTCCTGTTTCGACGCGGGCATCGACCGGCACGCGCTCGCCCGCCGCCAGCAGGATGTGCATGTCCGGCTGGATCTCGTTCACCGGCAGATAGGCATGTGTGCCGTCGTCCTGCACCACGAGCGCGCCGCGCGAGGACAAGCGGGCCAGTCCCCGGACCGCGGTTCGTGCGCGCTCGCGCATCATGTGATCGAGCGTGCGGCCGACCAGCAGGAAGAACAGCAGTGAGATTGCCGCGTCGAAATAGGCGTGCGCTTCATGATGGAACGTCTCGTAAAGGCTCATGCCAAAGGCAAGCAGCACGCCGATGGAAATCGGAACGTCCATGTTGGTCTGGCCATGGCGCAAGACGCGCCAAGCGGAAGAAAAGAATACGCGGCCCGAGTAGATCAGCGCAGGGGAGGCGATCAGCGCAGAGATCCAGTGAAACATATTGCGGGTTGAAGCATCCGCGCCGGACCATATCGACACTGATAGCAGCATGATGTTGCTGGCAGCGAAACCTGCCACCGCGAGCGCGCGGATCAGCTCTGTCAGTGTCTCGTCCGTCCCGTTCGCGCCCGCATCATGAAGGTGCGCCTCGTAGCCGATTTTGTTGAGCGTTTCGATGAACGGTGCGGGCGGATTCTCCGCCTGCCAGCGGATCGCAACGCGCTTGGTAGAGAGATTGACGCGCGCCTTCTCCACACCGGGAAGCGCGCCGAGCGCCGCTTCGACCTTCTGGATGCAGCCGCCGCAGTGAATTCCGGGAACGGAGAGATCGGACTGGCGGACGCCGTCCCCGACGAGTCGGCTTGCGAGCAGCACTTCTTCATTCGCGGTGCGAGGATCAGACATGGCAAGAGCCAATTCGGCGGCGCCGGCCGCACAACAACTCATCGGTACTCCGTTTCCGCACGCTGCCGGAAATCCGCCGACGGCATGTCTTTATATCGCGGCTTCGTCTGCCACCGCGCGGTAGGCATGCCACGTGCCGTGCCCGAGCACGGGAAACACAATGATCAGGCCAACCATTCCGGTGACCAGGGAGAGTAGGAATAGCGCGAGCACGATGGCGCCCCAGGTTAGCATCACGGGCAGATTGTTCCAGACCAGCGCCGTGCTGGTGCCCATTGCGGTGAAGGCGTCAACACGCCTCTCGAGCATCATGGGAATTGAAAACGCACTGATCGTAAACGAGAAGGCTGCGAACAGTCCGCCGATAGCGTTGCCAACAATAAGCGTCGCCCAACCGACCGGCGTGGTAAACAGCATCGATGCGATATGCTCGAGACCGGGAAACGGCACTAGGCCGAAAAACAGAGCGTAGATGATCACCGCTGCGCGCATCCATGTGATCATCAAAAGGCACAAGAGGATACCCGCGAACAGGATCTGTCCACCGCATCGCGGCCTGACGAAGATCATGCTCGCGAGACTGACAGGCAGGCCTGCGGCGAGTCGGCGGCTTTTTTCATACAAACCGATTGCGAGGACCGGGCCGACCACCATGAAGCCGGCGAACGCCGGAAACAGGATATAGTCCCAGCCCAGCCGGAAGATGCCGCCGACGATCGCGAGCGACGCGAGGAAGATCAGCAAGCCGTAGCAGAGGCTCGTCATCGGCTGTACGGTCAGATCCTGCCAGCCTTTCGCAAGCCATGTGAAAGCATCGGCGGGAGCAAGAAAGCGATGCCAGCGGTTTTTTGTAGGAAGCGGAGGCACGACGGTCGGGATCATGGTCATGTTGATCACTCCACCAATGCTTTGGTTGTCACGGACGGTTTCGATGAACACGACGAGGTCGCCGCGCTGAAGCTTGTCGTGCCGTTGCCTTCGCCGTGCTGGAGATGAGCGACGCAATCAGGCTGGGAGGATGCAGCCACGTAAAGCAGATGCGCGTTGGCAGCGACCAGCGCGCTCAGCCCGAGGCCGACTGACAGCAGGACGATGGATTTCCACCCGCCATGCGATGTCGCCACGCTGCTCATTGCTTTGGCATCCTCTGATCGACCAGATACAGCGCCAGGATTTTGCGATCGAGCGGCGTCAGGCGGCCTTCCCATGATGGCATGTGGCCCTGCCGCCCGTTCCACAGCGTGGTCGTGATCGTCTGCGCGTCGCCGCCATAGATCCAGAACTTATCGGTCAGGTTCGGTGCGCCTACGTCGTTGTTGCCCTTGGCGTCCTCGCCATGACACGCGGCGCAATTGGCAGCGAAGATCTCCTTTCCAGCGCCCACGTCGCCGGGCTTTGCCGTCTTCGCAGTAGATGGATCGAAGACCGAGCGCACGAAGGCCACCACCTTGTCGACATCGGCCCGCTGGAGGATCTGATCATGGCCGAAAGCCGGCATCTGCGAGGTGCGGCTGTCGGGATGCAGCGAGTTGATGCCGACCCGGATGGTCTCGGCAATGACTTCCGGATCGCCACCCCACAGCCATGAGGTAGTGGTCAGGTTCGGGAACCCATGGCCGCCCCGCGCGTTGAGCCCGTGGCACACGGCGCAATTATCGCCAAACAGAGTGTGACCGGTCTGCCGCACGATCAGCATCAGCGCTGGATCGGCCTGAATCTCCTGATAACTTTTAGCCTCGATATGCTTGGTCCATGCGCTACGGCCGAGAGCAGCTTGCTCCAGCGAGTGCTGTACGACGTTGCGCTGGTCGAGGCCGAGCAGGCCTTTGGTGTAGCTGACGCCGAGTGGCCATGCGGGCATCAGCACCCAGTAGCCGATCGAAAAGAGAAAAGCGATCAACAGGAAAAAGTACACCGCACGTGGAACGGGCGTGTTCAATTCCTTGATGCCGTTCCACTCATGTCCGGTGGTGAGATAACCGGTGTAGTTGTCTCGTTCATCTACTGCCATGGTCCATCCTCATTGTGCAGGACCGACTTTGCGGCGCGATCGAACGCCTTTTTGTTCGACGGCCAGTAGGCATAGACAACAATAATGATCGAGAGCGCGATCAGATAGAACAATCCGAACGACTTCGAGAACCACACTAGCGCATCGTGTCCGAGATCCATGATCACCTCGCATCATTCGCGACGGTTTTTTTCGCCGCGTCGGTCAGGTGGCCGAGCACCTGGAGATAGGCGACCAGTGCGTCCATCTCGGTCAGTTCGCCGGGCTTGCCATCGAACGCGCGGACATTGGTGGCTTTGCCGTAGCGTTGGGTAACGCCGTCGGTATAGCGCGAATCCGGTGCAGCCTGGCCGTAGGCGTCCTTGCTCGCGTTCGCGATCATGTCGTCGTTGTAAGGCACGCCGACTGTGCGCTGGGCTTTCAGGTGCGCGCCGAGATCATGGGTGCGCAGCGTCGTTTTCAGCAACCACGAATAGGCGGGCATGACGGAGACCGAAAGAACATTACGCGGGTTGTTGAGATGGGCGACGTGCCATTCGTCGGAATATTTGTTGCCGATGCGCGCTAGGTCCGGTCCCGTGCGCTTCGAGCCCCACAACATCGGATGGTCGTATTTCGATTCAACGGCAAGCGAGTAGGGCCCGTAGCGTTCGACTTCATCGCGCAAGGTGCGGATCATCTGCGAATGACAGGCGTAGCAGCCTTCGCGAATGTAGATGTTGCGGCCCGCCAGTTCGAGCGGCGTGTAGACGCGCATGTCGGGCACGTCTTCCACCGTCTGATGAATGGTGAAGAGAGGCGCGATTTCCACCAAGCCGCCAATGCTCGCTACGAAGATGATGCCGAGCGTGAGTCCGATGGCCTTGCGTTCCAGCCGATAGTGCAATCCGAACATGCGGCTTACTCTCCCGCTTTAAGGATGGTCGTGCCGCCGAGCGCCGGTGATGGCATGTCGGTCGCGGAATGATGCACCTTGCGGATGCCGGTTCTGATCGTCATCCAGATGTTGTAGGTGCCAACGATCGCGCCGATCAGGAACAGTAGGCCTCCGACGGCACGCGCGATGTAGTAGGGATGCATCGCAATAAGCGAGTCGACGAAGGAATAGGCGAGCGTGCCGCTCTCATTGTAGGTCCGCCACATCAGCCCCTGGATGATACCGGAATTCCACATAGCGAAGACGTAAACAACGGTGCCGGCCAGCGCGAGCCAGAAATGCACCTCTACAAGTCGCGGGGAATACATCCGCTCACGTTTCCAGAGCCATGGCACGATGGCATATATCGATCCGAACGTGATCATCGCCACCCATCCGAGCGCGCCGGCATGGACGTGGCCGACGGTCCAGTCGGTGTAGTGAGAGAGCGAGTTCACGGGCCGGATGGCGAGGAATGATCCTTCGAAAGTGCTGATGCCGTAGAACACCGCGGCGACCATCATGAAGCGGAGCGTTGCATCGTCGTGCACCTTATCCCATGCGCCATTCAGCGTCAGCAGCGCGTTGGCGGCGGACGCCCACGACGGGATCAGCAGCATCAGCGAAAACGTCATGCCCAACGTCTGCACCCATTGCGGCAGCGCCGTGTAGTGCAGGTGGTGCGAGCCCGCCCACATGTAGAAGAAGGTGATGCCCCAGAAGCTGATGATCGACATCCGGTAGGAATAGATCGGCCGCCCCGCCCGTACTGGCAGGAAGTAATACATCATCCCGAGGAAGCCGGCGGTCAGGAAGAAGGCGACCGCGTTGTGGCCGTACCACCACTGCGTCATCGCATCCTGGACGCCGGAAAACGCGGAGTAGCTCTTCGCGTGGCCGAAGGAGACGGGCACGGCGAGGTTGTTGACGATGTGCAGCATCGCCACCACCAGGATGAAGGCCATGTAGTACCAGTTGGCGACATAGAT
>NZ_JAAKZF010000156.1 GCF_011045125.1 Allomesorhizobium camelthorni
TCCGATACGACACTAGCGGTCACCGACGGCGAGACGGTCCCCCAGATCGGCGACAGGATCATCGACAAATCAGCACCACCCGATGACGGCGCCGTCCGCCACTGGATCGGACCGGAGGCTTTCGAGCATTGGGCCGGGCTGCGGAACTGGATCGACGAATTCTACCCCGGTGTTTTCGCGCCGGATTGGCTCTATGGCGGCAAGAACCGCGGTTGGTCTCTGCGCTACAAGAAGACTAAGGCATTCTGCACGTTAGTGCCGGAATACAGGCTGTTTTCGGCCGTCGTGGTCATGGGGGGAGCAGAACGAGCGAAGTTTGAGGAGCGGCGTTACGTCTGGCGTTCGCAATTGGTCAAGCTCTACGATGAAGCCAAAACATACATTGACGGGAAGTGGCTGACGGTTGCCATCTCATCCGCGGATGATCTGCATGATGTGATGGAGCTTTTAACTATGAAGCGCCCTCCACCGTCGCGCCGTTGAATGTCACGGAACCCCTAGTTTCGATGCAAAATCGGCGCGGTGGCTCCGACGAATCCGCGCAGCGCATTCGTAAGCTGTCTCGTCGGCATCACACAGCAATTCGAAGTCCGGTCGTTGCAGAACGCATCTTACCCAGGAACCCGGGTTAGGTGCGCAAGCACTCGACGCTATTGATATCACGCATCATGATGGCGTTCTCCCACGGTGTTTTCTTCGGGGTTGGGGCTGTTTTCGCGGGGTCGATAGTTCCAAGGGAGAAATCTGGTTTGGCCGTCGCTCTCATGAGGCGGCCTGACGATCGCGATGGTAATCGGTGTTCCGCTCGGGTCGCGGATTGGCCACGGCTTTGACTGGAGACTGACCTTCCTGATCGTCACTGCCATGGGTGCCATCGGCTGACGGCGTTGGCGATCTTCCTCCCGCGAAACATCCCGTATGCACCACCGGTGAGCTTTTTTCGCAGATGAAACTGCTTGGGAACCCCTGATCTCTCCTTAATGTACCTTCTGGCCGCGGCCGCATTCGGCGGCACGTCAGTCCTCGCGCCGATCCTGACCGAGGTAACCAGTGTGGACACGACTACGATCAGCATCGCGCTGATTGATTTTTGGGGGCGCAAACCGTCGTTGGCAACTTCACCGCTTGCAGGCTAACCGACAAGATCGGCACGTCGAGAGCGATGGTCGTCACGCTCATCGGCCTGATCACGTCCTTCGTGCTGATCAGTCTCGGAATGCGTGCCGAAGCGGCCGTTTTGGTGGTCATCGCGATTTGGGGAGTCTTTGCGTTCGCGATCCCTCCGATCATGCAGGACGGTGTCGTGAAGGTCGCCCGTAGGATCGCACCTGAAGCCGTTGCGGCGGCATTCGGGATGAATGTCGCCGCCTTCAACCTCCGCATCTCAGGCGGCTCGCTCATCGGAGGCCGGGTGGTGGAAGGGTTAGGGTTGACCGCTACACCCTACGCGGCAATCGCCACGGCCCTCGGCATCGCCACCCTCGTCGGCAAGTCTCAAAGACGTCGCTCCGGCGAGAGTTTGGCACCCGCGGCGGGTAAGAAGTGTCGGTATGCTCTGCTCACGGTTGCACGCCAATGGCATCGATTTCATAGCCAACGGTTATTGGACCGCGGAGACCCGTGTTCGTACTTTCGGATTGCCTGCACAGGAGTTCAGAAGATGAGAACATACTGCAAAAATCCCGAGGCGGTGTCGAGGCTGACACCGGAACAGTACCGGGTCACCCAGGAAGACGGCACCGAACGACCGTTTCAGAACGAATATTGGGACAACAAAGAACCGGGGCTCTATGTCGAAGTGGTGTCGGGCGAGCCGCTGTTCGCGTCCGCCGATAAATTCGACAGCGGCACCGGATGGCCGAGTTTTACAAAGCCCCTGGCGCCGGCGAACGTGGTCGAGATCGTCGATCGATCGCACGGAATGACGCGCACCGAGGTCCGGTCCAAGCATGGGGACAGTCATCTGGGCCATTTGTTTTCGGACGGACCTCGCGACAAGGGAGGTCTACGCTACTGCATGAACTCCGCATCTCTCCGCTTCGTTCATCGTGATCAGCTCGAGAGCGAAGGTTATGGTGAATACCTCAAACTTTTCAGTCAGGAGACTTAGCGAAGACAACGAAAACCGAAACCGCAATTCTTGACGGCGGATGCTTCTGGGGAATGCAACAACTGATAAGGTGCCGCCCCGGCGTCCTTTCGACGAGGGTCGGTTATTTCGGTGGCGACGTGCCGAATGCTACCTACCGAAAATGTTGGCACCCATGCTGAGGCGATCGAGATCGTATTCAATCCGGACGAGACGAGTTACCGCGAAATGCTCGAATTTTTCTTCCAGATCCACGATCCGACGACGGTGAACCGCAGCCAACACAGCGACCGGGGCACGAGCTACCGTTCCGCGGTCTTCTACACGAGTGACGAGGAGCGTCGCATAGCTGAAGACACAATAGCCGATGTCAATCAGTCCGGCTTGTGGCCAGGGGCGCGTCGTCACAGAGGTCGCGCCCGCCCGCGATTTCTGGGAAGCGGAACCGGAGCATCAGGATTATCCCGCCCGAATGGCTATACCTGCCATTTCGTTCGCCCGGACTGGAAATTGCTACGGCGAAAGGCCGCGTGAGGTTTAACGCACTGATGCGCGGGCACGACATGACAAATGGTATTCAGGGTCGGGTTGCACCGGATCTCATCGTTCCACATTGGATCGATGAGTCCGGGCAGCCGCGAACTCCGCTAACACTCTCGGAGCTGGGTTCCCGGTATCGCATCTTGTTCTTTTATCAGCATTGGTGCCCGGGTTGCCACTCGCACGGGTTTCCAGCGCTGGTTGAGTTGACTGAGCGAGCACCAGAGGATGTTGGACTTGCCGCTGTCCAGACCGTGTTTGAAGGGTTCGACGTGAACACTGCCGATCAGTTGGGCCCCGACCAGCGGCGTTACGGACTACGCATTCCTTTTGGCCACGACCCGGTCTCGCCAGACGGACAATATTCAACAACGATGGTAAATTACCGCACAGGCGGTACGCCATGGTTTGTCGCTATCGATCCCGCAGGGATCGTGGTCGGGAATGGGTTCTCGATCGACGTTGACAGGTTTCTTGGGATCTTCCGAAAGCGACCATAGCCTGGTCTTGCCGGATGTGATGCGACGGCTTGTGGACGTTCGGACACGGCTTTGGGGACTTAACCGATATGGGATTGTTTAACCTCGTGTCTGATCAGGATTTGTCGCCTCGCAGGGTCCGTGCGAGCTGCCGAAATGGTTCTCGGCTTGCTCGATCGAGCTTTTCGGGCCTCGTCCCGCGGGACGGCGCGCAATTGACGAATTTAACCTAAGCTTCAAGGAGAAAACTATGAGCGACCAACAGATTGCGCAGAACATGGAAGTGATCGGTGCTGACGGCGTCCATCTGGGCACTGTCGAAGCCGTTGTCGATGGCCGCATCAAGCTATCAAAGCGCGATAGCGGCGAGGGCAGTCACGCCGGGCACAGTCACTTTATCGATCTCGGACTGGTCGCCACCGTAGAGGGAACGCGGGTCCGTCTTTCGGCGAATGCGGCCGTGGCGGTCACCTTCGAGGAAGAGGAATCGCACAAGCCGGTTTGACCGGGCGTTCACAGACACATTGTCCGTGACCTGGTGTCGGATGGACGATTTCCATCCGGTGCCAATTTCACGGCCCAACATCGATGACGCCGAAAGGAAACGCCCGTGACCTCAAGCCTCGAACAGCTGCGCGCGATGTCGACGATTGTCGCCGACACCGGTGATCTGGGGTCGGTTGAACGACTGAAACCAGTGGATTGTACTACAAATCCAACTATCGTCCTCAGGGCGATAGAAAGCGAGGCGTATACAGACGTCGTTCATGAAGCGCTGTCATGGGGGCGTAAGCGTAGTGGCGACCTGATGCGCATTGCAGCAGCCACCGCAGATCGCTTGGCGATTTCTGTTGGGGTCGAACTTTTGCGCCGCGTACCTGGATACGTGTCGACGGAAGTTGACGCCAACCTTTCTTTCAACGTTGCGGCTTCGGCTGCTAAGGCCCGACAAATCATAGCGGACTACGAGGAGCGCGGCATCCAGCGGGACCGGGTGCTCATCAAGCTCGCTGCGACGTGGGAAGGTATTCGGGCGGCCGAGATTCTGCAGCGGGAGGGCGTTATGTGCAACATGACGCTCTTGTTTGACCGCGCGCAGGCAATCGCAAGCGCTGATGCTGGGGCATTCCTGATCTCACCATTCGTAGGACGCATCTACGATTGGCATAAGAAAGCCGAAGGTAGGGACTTCAGCGCGGAGGACGACCCAGGTGTTGAGTCTGTTCGCAACATCTACAACCATTTCAAGTCCGAAGGCATCGAAACGATCGTGATGGCTGCGTCGTTCAGGAATATCGGTCAAATTCGGGCGCTGGCCGGCTGTGACCGGCTCACGATCGCGCCAAGTCTCCTCGATGCCCTAGAATCGAACAGCGATCAACTTGAGCGAGTGCTTTCGCCCGGCGCAGTTCCCCAACAACCACTGCGGCGGCCGACGGATGCCATTTGCCACTGGTTTGTCAGCGAGAACGCGGTCGACATCAAGCATCCCGCACCCGGCGTCCCCATCGATGAGGTCACTTTCCGCTGGATTATGAACGAAGACGCTATGGCAACAGAGAAATTGGCGGAGGGCATCCGCACGTTCGCAAGGGACCTGCAGGAACTGCGTCACCAAGTAGGATTGCGGCTCCTCCAATAGTCGCTCCGGGCGATCCAGAGGCGACGACCTTTTCAAAGGTTCGCGCGGGGTCGAACAACTTGAACTCTTAGCAAGAAAGGAACGAGAAATGACGGTCGCGACATGGAACGGGACGGTGATAGCGGAATCGGACAAGACCGTTCTCGTCGAAGGCAACCACTATTTTCCGCCTGAGTCCGTCAGAACCGAGTATCTAAAGCCGAGCACGGCGACTAGCCGGTGTCCGTGGAAGGGTCTTGCGAATTACTATGCGCTTCTCGTCGAGGGTAAGACGAATGAAGACGCGGCATGGTATTATGCCGAACCTTCTGACGCAGCAGCGGCCATCAAAGGCTATGTCGCATTCTGGAAAGGTGTAGATGTAAAGTAATGCACCGATCGGGACTGCAACCCGGCACTGCCTGATGGGAAGTGCTCGTGGAGGACTAAGGGCTCCCCACTCATCTGCTCCGGTTCCCGCTCGGCACGTACGCGGCATGGCCCAGAACTTCACTGGGGCGCGCCGCACCCTCGAGCTTTCGTAATAGGCTTCAATAGAAAACCCATTCACTTGAAGGCATTGCAGAGCGGCGGACCGAACGCTTTCTCGGACTGGAACCGGCGCTGGAGGAAGCGGTGAAGGACCACTCGGCGCTTTGAGAGCGCCAACGCTCTAATAAGGAATGCAATTATGATGCTGCAAAATGGCGATATCTTTCCATCTCTTACCTTTGCCCGCGCCGGTGGCGGCGAAATCCATTTGCCCGGCGATCTGGCGGGCAGGTTCGGGGTGATCCTGTTCCACCGTGGTTCCTGGTGTCCGTACTGCAACGCCCAGCTCGCCGAATTTGCGCGAGCGGCGGACACGTTCGCCGAGGAGGGAATCAGGGTCGTTTCAGTATCGGTGGACGATCGGGAAAAGTCGGAGGCGCTCGCCGACAAGCACAAGCTCGGGTTCCCGGTCGGCTACGGCGCGGATGTACGAGCAGTTTCCGCAGCCACCGGCGCCTTCGTCAATGAGGATCCCCAATGTCTCCAAGCAACCGGGTTCGTCATCAATCCCGAGGGCCGGATCGTGACAGCCGTCTATTCAACCCGCGCGATCGGCCGTCTTATGCCCACCGACGTGCTGAATTTTGTACGCCACCTCAAATCCTTAGCCAACAACTGAGAAAATCAGTTGTCTCGGCGTTCGTAAACCAAATTGACGAGTGTGCTCTGGAATTGGCGTGAGCCAAGACAACACGGGAGTATATCATGCGAGTGACCATCAAGATTCTCGGTGCCCTTTCGGCGCTGGCATTGACGGCGACTACGGCTCAGGCTCAGGTCGTGGTTTCTTCCAAGATCGATACCGAAGGCAGCGTGCTGGGCAACATCATCCTCGAAGTGCTCAAAGCCAACCAGATCCCCGTCACCGACAAGATCCAGCTCGGCGCCACCCCGGTCGTGCGCAAAGCCATCACCGCCGGCCAGATCGACATTTATCCCGAGTATACTGGCAACGGCGCCTTCTTCTTCAACGAGGCCGACAGGCCCATCTGGAATGATGCGCAGCGGGGCTATGACGAGGCCAAGAAGATCGACTACGACGTCAACAAGATCGTCTGGCTGGCGCCCGCTCCGGCCAACAATACCTGGGCAATCGCCCTGCGCGACGACGTTGCGGGGCCGAATAGCCTCACGACCCTCACCGATTTCGGCAAATGGGTCGCGGGCGGCGGCGAGGTCAAGCTCGCGGCCTCGGCCGAATTCGTGAACTCACCAGCCGCGCTTCCGGCTTTTCAGACCGCCTATGACTTTATCCTCAAGCCCGACCAGCTCATCACGCTTTCGGGCGGCGATACGGCGGCGACGATCGCCGCCGCGGCCCAGCAGACCTCCGGCGCCAATGCGGCGATGGTCTATGGCACCGATGGGGGCATCGCGCCCTCCAAGCTCACCGTTTTAGACGATGACAAGGGCGTGCAGCCGGTCTATCAGCCCGCGCCCATCATCCGCGAGGCCGTGCTCACGCAATATCCGCAGATCGTCGACCTTCTGCAGCCCGTCTTCGCCAAGCTCGACCTCAAGACACTGCAGGATCTCAATGGGCGCGTGCAGGTGGCGGGCGAGCCGGCCAATGCCGTAGCGCTCGACTTCCTCAAGACCAACGGCTTCCTCAAGTAAGCCGGACGGCAGACAACGATCGGCGAGGCAGGACATTCTGTCCCCGGCTCATCGGTCATTTACGGGGGCGAGAGGGGATCGGTGCCGATGACGCAGCGCGTTGCAACAGCATTGC
>NZ_JAAKZF010000157.1 GCF_011045125.1 Allomesorhizobium camelthorni
ATGACCGCGCATGTCGCCGGATTTTTCTTCTAGGGGCACGTCCTCGGTAAAGTTCGCCAACTTGACGAATCTTAGAGGGTGTTTGGAAATTAGGCATTTTCGAGCCTATTGACCATGAGGCGAGTACTGGCGATGTCGATCATCGTTTCAGATGTCTGGACGCGGTATTCATAATCCTTGCTGAGCCTGCGATTGCGCCCCGAGCCAGGCAAAGCTGCGTTCGACGATCCAGGTCAAGTCGGTGATCTCGAAGGCGGCCTCGAGCACTTCGAGGAGGACCATGAGATCACCTGGAAGTCGTCCATTTCGACGCGCTGGCCGGGATATTCGGCGTCGACGCCCTGGTATGTGATCCTGAACTCTTCACGCGCATGCTTCTCGCTGTGCCGCAGTGTGGCGACGTAGAACGGGTCGAGCTTCTTGATCCCCTTCTCGAAGGTCTTCCTGCCTACACGAGCTACCTCGGGCAGCCGCTTGGCGCGGAGATCTTCGTTCAAGGTTTTCAGCGCGCCGAGATAGTCCATGCGGGCTGCGGCCATGGACGGCCGTTTCTCGGTGGCGAAGCCCTTCTGGAACTTGAAGCGGATGGCATGCTCGGTCTGGTTGGGATTCGAGCGCTGTCCTGCTCGTGGTGCCCTGGAGGCTGATGAGCTTGTGCGCCTTCAGCCCGCCCGCCTTGAACTTCGCCATGTCCCGGGCAAACTGACGGGACGATGGCAGCTTCGTGACGATGATCTCTTCGCCCGGGCGCGCCGCCTTGTGACGATCCATCATGATCTCGTTAGCGATCTCAGGTAGCAGCCAGTCGAGGCATTCCTGTCTGAGATTGACCTTTCTGCCGTCGGCACGCTTCCCGTGGTCCGCCTCTTTCTGTTTCACCAGAAAGCGGCGGCAGAGTTCAGCCTTGAACATCGCCTTGCGACGCTTCTTGGGGCTGCACGTGCTCAGGGTCAGTCGGGCATGTGTGTTCCGGATGCCGGCCTCGGTTAGTACTCATATAGCTGCTCGAGTGCTGGCCGAAGCCGCGCCTCCGCCGGCTGCCAGAATTCAGCTGGGAAAAATCCTGGAGAGTAGGCGATCACCACGTCTTCAACGCGGGCACCGACTCTGGTCCGACGTAAGGCATCAACCATCTCATCGATCTTGATCAGGATTCGGTCGAGCGGGGGATCGAAAGGGGACCGGTCGGCTCTTCCAATAGGTATCGACCGCATCAGGGTCGCCGTCATGTGCGCCGACAATGCGCCAGATCGACAGCCCCAGACGTCGTCGCGGGTTCCAGCGATCGGACCCACGGCGATGAGCGCCGGCCGGATCGCCAAAGGCATACCCCGATTTACCAGCATTGACCCTTCTTAACTTTGCATCTGGACACGCACGGCGCACCATCTGCCCAACCCAGTTAGTGGAGCTTGTAGCAACAGACCCAACCGACTCCAGAACGTGAGTAGCACACATGGAGGAAGGACATGATCGAACAGCAGCCCCCGACGTCCCGATATCCCAGCGTAAACGACCATGCTTCTGCGGGCAGCGATCCGAGAATGCTGCTCGCCTCGATCGTTCACGATTTCAACAACCTGCTGACGCCGATCGTCACCATCCTTGAGGAACTGCAAGGTCGACACGTAGGTACGTCCAGGCAGCTGAAGAAGATCGATGGGGCAATATACTGCGCATTTCGCGCCAAAGTGCTCGCTCGCCACCTTCTTGATTTTGCCAGTGCGCGGCCGGTAAGCCCAGAGCCCGTGCAGATTCGCCAGCTACTTGCGCCACTCGAGACGGCTCTCGCCAGCATCCTCTCTCCAGACATCAGGCTCAAATTAGACATCGCCGAAGAACTTCCGCCTGCCTTCATCGACCGCCAACTGGTCGAGCGCGCTCTTCTCAACCTGGTTATCAACGCGCGCGACGCTATGCCCGAAGGCGGCGACGTCACGATCACAGCGGCGTTGGAGTTTCCGCCTGCCTCTCGCTCACCCGGACCCGAGCGGATGATCCGCCTTTCTGTCGCCGACTGCGGGGTGGGGATGGATCACCAGACGCTGAAGATGGCGGGACAGCCTAATTTCTCGACGGGGACCAATGGCACCGGTCTTGGCCTCGCGACCGTCAGGCGACTGATGGAAAGTTTGGGCGGTCGTTTCTCAATAACAAGCGCTCCTCGTCGGGGCACGACGATCGATCTTTGGCTGCCGGCAAGGTTGGCCTGCTTCGCCGACTGAGGTCTGCCTGGACAGGAAAGGACAACTGCAATGAAACTCCGCGCTTCAATAACTGACTGGATATCCGCAGTTCGTAATCTCGTAGCTCCACGATACCGACCCGAGCTTCACTACATGCGCGGCCCAGGTCCAGCCTTCGCACGACGCGCTGTGATGGTCCAATCGAGACGCGAGCTGCAGATCCTGCAAGCCCCGCCCCGACATCGTTGATTTTCGCCAGATAGGCGCAAGCCGCGAAAACGTGCCTTGCCCCGTGCAGCGGTCAAATCGGAATGGCCGACGGACAGATGCCTGAAAGCCTCGCATCATCAGGCCGACTTGTGACCGGAAAACCTGGGAGAACGTTATGTATTGCTCACGCATCGTATCTTTTGCGAGTGCCGTCACTTTGGCCTTTCTTGCCACTTCCCCGCTCACGGTGTCTCCCGCCGGTGCGCATCAAGCGCCGACCGGATGGACTTATCCTTGGGCCTGCTACTCCAACCTGAATTGCCAGGAGGTCGATGCCAAGGCGATCAGCGAAAAGCCGCAAGGCTATGTCACCATCGGTGTTTCGCTCCTCCGCATATCGGGCGAGGGGCTTTCGGTTGAAGTTTTGGAATCGGCCCGCCCGACTGATCACGTGCGGGTGCTCCCGGCTGGTGCGCGCCGGGCAGATAAAGCGCGCCAGTTCAATTCCATCCCGTCCGCGCATCCTCATGTGCTGACGGATACGCCGGCAGGTGACCACCCCCCTGCGCCTGCTGGCAACCTTTCCAATTCGCAGCCGACCTCCTCCCCGGGTGCGAATATGGCCGGCGGGGTCACCCCTCCCGCCTCGCCGGCCGCTATTTCCCTACGCGATTGCCCCATTCTCAGGCCGCACTGTCAGAACCCGACACTGCGCGCCGGTTCGGCGAAAAATCACTGCTATAGCTGCCGCAAGGCCATGGGCGAAAGCGAAGCCGCATGAGACAGAACCTGTCGGCGAAGCCATGGACCGATGCCGAGAAGGCCCAGGTAGCGCATTTCGCCGCCCTCGGAATGTCCGGCGGGGACATCGCCAGCCGGTTTGAAGGCCGTACCCGAAGCTCGGTTTGCGGCCTGGTGAAGCGCATGGGTGTCAAGCTCCTTGGCCAGAACGGCGGCAACACAAGCCGCAAGGGCAAGAAGCGCGCCCCGCGCAAGCCCAGCAACGTCATCCCGTTCCCGAAGCAGGCGCGTGTCGTGGCTGTGTCCAAGGCCCCGCCGCCAAAGCCCGTAAAGCTCTCCGTCGCCAGCAGCAATGTGGAACTGATGGTAGCCGACTGGCTGGCCAAGAATGGTGGTCCTCGCCGGATTGAGCGAGGCGTCAGCCGGGATTGGATCGAAGGCTTCCTCCGAAAGCATGGCTACGCCTTTGACATCTGGACGTGCAAGCCGCGCCTTGGCGGGCGCGTCGTGACGTGGCGCACGGTCAATGATCTGGTTGACCGGCTCCGCGCTGGAGAGGGCTTGCAACCGTTCAAGGTGAGATCAGCATGACTTGGCTCGGTTCCATCGCCAGCCTATTCCATGCCACCCCATGGCGGCCCTTGACGGCGTATCGCATCCGCAAGGCCAAGGCTGAACTCCTTGCGCCGCTCCCGCCCGTAATCAGGACGTGGCAGTGATGGCGCAAAGCAATCATCATCATTTGCCGGCCGAAGCCTGGAGCCCGTGGGGGAACCAGGGTCGTGTGGCCCGAACTGGAATTGCGTATTCGTGCGAGCTTGGCGGTTCGAGCGAAAGCGGATCGCGCGAACATCAAATCGAGGAACTAACGGGGCTGCGTTATGGACGCCAGAAATCAAAGAAATCGACGAATACATCGCCCGTGCGGACGCCCTCTTGGCGGGCCCGGATGCGGATTTTCCATCGCCCGTTCGTTGATGTGATCCGCGCGTTCCATCGCGCTCTGGCTCGCCCTGGAGAGTGACGAGTGATGCACCGCATCATGCGCGCGCTCGCCATTCTTCTGCGGAGCCCGCGTTTCGATCTTCCAACGGCCTGCGTGCGCGTGCGCGGCGCGGGCTTCAGGCTTCAAGTCTAAAGGATTGGAGCAGCCATGACCAACAAGCCAGCATGCCAGAACTATCCAAACTGCCAATGCGACTACGACAGGAAATGCCTTGATTCCAGAGCCGGCTGCTGGCCTTCGCTTGTCATCATGGCTGCTTTGTGGGCGGCGCTGATCGCGGCGGGCTCGTTCTGGCCGACAAGGGTCGAGGCGCACCCGGCGACGACTGCGGCAGGCAAGCCGATCGGAATCAACTACCCAGCATCTTGCTGCAAATCCGCCGCGACCTCACCGACCGGAGACTGCGCCCCGATTGATGACCGCTACGTCACCGAGCGGTCGGACGGCTACCACGTCGACATTCCAGTCGGCGGACATCCAAAGCTCAAAACCAAGGGCTACAGCAGCATTATCCCCTACGCCAAGGCGAACAAGCAGCCGCTTAGCAACGACTATCATATCTGTCTGTCGACGGACGGCAACTACCGATTCTGCTTCTTTCCCAAGCCGGGGGCAGTGTGATGGGCGAAATCGTTCTGGTCATATTCCACTGCCTCGGCGTCGATACGCCGGTCTGCAATGCCAGTGTGGCTGCTTATTTCCCGCAGCACCTCCAATGTGTCGCGCAATCGCAAATGGCGGCGGCAGAGTGGGCGGGCAACCATCCGAAGCACACCATCCGAGCAATCACCTGTATGCCGCAGTGCGACCTCGCCGCCACCCTGGGGAGGCACGAAGCCTGATGGAACTCCAATTCGTCCCCCGCAATCAGGTTGTCGAGCATCTGGAAAACGGCTGGCGACTGCTCCCCGACCACCGCTACATCCCGCACGACTATGCCATCCTCATGGAAAGGGTCGAGCGTCCCGAACCGCTCACAACTGAACAGATACAGGCGATGTGGGAGCGGATCGACCCGCCTCCTCCTGCCCCCGAAACCAGGCGTTGCAAGCGCGGCCACTACCTTGCCGGCGACAATCTATACGCCCGTCGCGACGGTCGCGGCTGGTGCTGCCGGGAATGCATGAGGATCGGCCAGCGGGCGCGCCGCGCTGCCGAGAAGGCGATGGACGTTCCGGCACGACCTCACCTGATCAAAAGCCCCTCTTTTTTGCCGCGTCCCGAAGGCGTCTCTGGCCTTGCTGGGAGACGAGCATGAGCAAGTTGCGCGTCCTGTTGGTGGGCTGGGTAGTGCGGCTTCCGTACGGCAGGCATCCTGCGAGATCGATCCACACGCGAATCAACGCCGGATCCGGTCCATGCTCGGCTTCAAATCGATCACCTGCCGTCGGGTGCTGATCGGCTTCACGGGCCGTTGCGATCGCTCCCGAAGTCGGCTCTCGCTATCGCAGGCAATGATTGCCTCCCGGTTCGTCTGGCTACCATCAATGACGATACGATCTGGTCAGCCATGACGGTTCAGCGCTTTGCGGATGAAGCGTTCTGGCAGCAGGCAGGCCACGGTTCTCGCCGAAGAAGAACTCGACCGTGGCGCCGACGCTGTCGACGGCGCGGTAGAGATACATCCAGCGACCGCACCCGGATATAAGTTTCATCAACGTGCCACTTGCCGGTGACCGGACGTTTTCTCCGGTTGAAGCGATCAAGCAGCAACGGCGAAAAATGCACGACCCAGCGGTGGACAGTGGAATGGTCGACGCTCAACGGCAAGATACTGGCAGTCAATCGCGGCACCGCCTTGAGGGCGAGGGCCTGGTCAAGCGGCTGAGCAATGGTAGCGTGGTCATTCTGCAGATATCGGTCGATGAACTGCTCGACATTTTGTTCGTGCGTCGCCTGCTTGATGGGGAGGCGGCGTTCCTCGCGGCCGAGCGCATGGAGAGTGCGGATGTGGCCAGCTTGATTGCTGAAAGCCGCGTCATTGTTGCCAATCCTGAACCATCCTTTGATGGGTTCTGGCGCTACGACGACCGTTTCCATGAAACGATTGCACATGCGAGCGCAAAACCCATTCTCGCCAAGACAATCGTCGACCTGCGCAGCAAGGCGCGCATGTGTCACGTTAAGCGCATGCCCGGCCGCTTTGGCGATCAAGCGAAGGAACATCTCGACGTTCTTCTCGCCATCGAGGCGAAAGATGCACGCGGGGCCAAGAAGGCGATGAGCCACCACTTCGACTGGGTTCGCTCTCGCTTGTTGAACTGGCTCGGCACGTAGGGGACGCGAAGGGCTAGTAGCGACTCCCTACTTTGCCAGATCAGGACATTTTAACTTAGCTGCTACACGCCCAAAGTCGCATAAGCAGCAGTCTGGGAAATTCGAGTTGTGAACTTTACTACGAACACCCGAACGGCGAGCGCGATAAAAGACGCTGTCCAAATCACCGCCCCCATCGCTCATCAAGGCTTTCGAGGGCGTTGTCACATTGTTTGAAGAAGTGGCGCGCGCAAACCGCGGCAATGCCTTCAGGCAAGCTGACTGCTCACGGCTTTCGATTCAGCCGTGGCTTGAAGGCGATGATTTTGGAGTTGGGAAGCGGAGCGGTTTGTATGGGAGGGAACGAAGAGATTGCGGACCCGCTGAGAAGAGCGAGACGGAATGTTGCAGGCCACCGATTGATCGGAAGCTCTGACGCACTCGTTCCCGTTTTCGAAACGGTGCATG
>NZ_JAAKZF010000158.1 GCF_011045125.1 Allomesorhizobium camelthorni
ATACAGAAGCGCGTTCACGATCTCGCGCAGCTCCGTCTTGCGCGGCCGACCGATGCGGTTCGGCGCCGGCATCATCGGTTCGATCAGCGCCCACTCCTCATCGGTCAGATCACTTGCATAGCGCGGGCAGCGCCGTTCATACTGCCGGCGAGTGGTTTCGGTCCAAGGCATCGTGATCTCCGTCGAATCTCAGCAATCCGACAGAATCATAACCTGCTGAAATCACTCACTCCTTTTTGGATCGGACACTAAGACATGGGTGACAACCTCATTTCGACATTCTGCGGGATTGAAGCCGAAGTACGGCCGAAGTCAGCGCCCTGTTCTCACCCTCGGACGTTCCGGCAATTCTGCCGAAAGCCGGGGAGAACCCGAGTGCCGATTCATTGCAATTGCGGTTTTTTGAGAAAGCTGCGGCGGTCGGCTGACTTGACGCGCAGCCATGTTTCTCGGCCGGCGCGCACTACTCTCATCGGGATCTCTACTCCCGCAGGGCCGCTCGTCCACAGTTTGCGGTAAAAATCCGCCAGGCCGTCAACTTCTTCGTCCCGGATGTCCGAGATGACGTCGCCCTGATGCAAGCCTGCTTGGGCTGCCGGACCTCCCTCAGCCACGCTCATGACCACGACGTCGCCGTTGCTCTCGGCGGAAAAAACTCCGAGCCAAGGCCGAGGCGGCTTGGTGACTTGGCCTCGAGTGAGCAGATCGTCAAGAATAGGCGGCAACAGGTTGATAGGCACCACCATATTGATATCCGCACTCTCTCCGTTCCAGCTCATCTGCAACCGCAGCGAGCCAATGCCCAGAAGTTTGCCGTCCTGCCCGATGAGTGCGGCGCCTCCCCACGAGGGATGGGCAGGCGCGATGAAAATCGCCTCGTCCAGCAAATACTCCCAATAGCCGGCGAATTCCTGCTTGGCCACGATGTTGGCCTCGATCGCTCGACCAATCCCGTCGGCAAGCACGACAGGATCGCCTAACTTGGCTTCGGCCGCGTCACCGAAATCCAGCGCGGGAAGGCCAAGCTGCCCCAGTGCCTGCACCAGGCCAAACCCGGTTTCCTGATCGTAGGCAAGCGCATGAGCGGGGACCAGGAGCCCGTCATCGCCTGTCACCCAAACATCCTCGGCCTCGGTGATCAGATATCCGATCGTGAGCACCAACCCGTCTTCCCGGATGACCACGCCGCTGCCTTCCCTTTGGGTGCCCAGCGTTGCTGCGGTGAAGGCGTCTTCCGGAATGGAGGAGCGCACGGTCACGACCGACCGTAGGATCGAATTGATATTCATGTCTCATCCTAGCAAGTCGCGGCCTAAGGATCGTGACGGCACACAAGGCCGCGCGCCATCCCGTATAGGTATGCCGCGCACCGCCAGGTGCAAGGCCTTGGGCGCAGGGCTCCGAACTCGGGTTAACGGGTCGACGAATGACGGGATAGAGAGTGACAACCAGCCCTTCAGCCGAATGCTTAGCTCGATACGGTTACAGCCTTGTCATTGTCACCGGCGGCACTCAATCGCTCCGCCGCAAGCTCGATGAATGCCTTGACCGCAGGCGAAAGGTGGCGGCTGCTCGGATATACGGCGTAGAGGCCGCCAGCCGGCGTCGTGTAGTCGTCGAGAATGCGGCGGACCCGCCCGTCCGCGATGGACGCTTCGGCCATCCTGTCGGGCAGCTGGGCGATGCCGTAGCCGGCAATCACAGCGGCAATTACCGCCTGCATTTCATTGGCGGCGAAGCGTCCGGACACCATGACGCTTTCCTCGCCGTGCGGCCCCTCCAGAACCCAGTGCGCATTGGCCGCCGAAGGGCCTGCGATGACGCAATGGTGGAAAGCAAGGTCCGCCGGCGCTTCCGGCACGCCGCGGCGCGCCAGATAATCCGGGCTGGCGCACAGGATACGATGCGTCGAGCCGAGCTTGCGGGCGATCAGCATCGAGTCCGGGAGGACGCCGGTGCGGAAGGCGAGATCGATGCCGTCCTCGACGAGATTGAGCCTGTCGTCGGTCAGGCGCAGTTCGACCGCGGTTTTCGGGTACATCGCAAGGAAGCCGGACACCGTGCCGGAGAGGAAACCGCCGAAGCCGACGGGCGCCGATATCCGGATCGTGCCCGAAGGCTCCGCCCGCGCTTCCGCAAGGCGCAGGTTCGCATCCTCGATCGTCCGCAGCGCCTGGCTGCTCCGCTCGTAATAGAGACGGCCCGCATCCGTCACGCTGAGGCTGCGCGTCGTGCGCTGGAGGAGACGGATGCCCACCTCGCGCTCGAGCGCGGCAATGCGGCGGCTGACCGTCGTCTTGGGCATGCCGAGCAGGCGCGCGGCAGCGGTGAAGCTGCCGGCCTCGACGACGCGAGCGAACACCACGATATCGTTGAGATCGAGCATTGTGCCACTTTTGGAACGATGTTTCCCAATTGTAGGCTGTTATGGATCAATGTTACAGGCCCTAACTTGGCTCTATTGGAAACAAAAGGAGCAGACACATGACCACCAAGCGAAGCGTTCTGGTAACCGGCGCCACCGGACAGCAAGGAGGCGCGGTTGCGCGCGCACTCTTGTCCAGGGGACATCGCGTCAAGGCACTGACCCGCAAGCCGGATAGCGATGCCGCCCGGCAACTGGCCCCGGCGGGCGCCGACATCGTGGCAGGCGATCTCGGCGACGCGGCGTCCATCGTGAAGGCTGCAAGCGGCGTCGACACCATGTACCTGATGGGCAACAGCTACGAGGCCGGGGTGGAGGAGGAGGTCCGCCAGGGCATCATTGCCGCCGATGCGGCGAAGGCCGCCGGCGTCGGGCATTTGATCTATTCGTCCGTTGCCGATGCCGACAAGAAGACAGGCATCCCGCATTTCGAAAGCAAAAATCTCGTCGAAAAACATGTGGCCGGGCTCGGCATACCCTACACCATCAGCGCGCCGGCCGCCTTCATGGAGAACATTGTCGCGCCGTGGTCGATCGGTGGGCTGCGCCAGGGCATGTACGCGTTTGCGATGCCTCCCAAACGCGTCCTGCAGTTGGTCGCCCTGGAGGACATCGGGGCTTTCGTGGCAGCCTTGGTCGAGCGGCGCGAGCAGGTTTTCGGCAAGCGTTTCGATATTGCCGGCGACGAGTTGTCCGGCGAGGAGCAGGCGAAAATCCTGTCGCAAGCCATCGGCCGTCCGATCAGCTATCAGGAAATCCCGATTGCCGCAGCTCGCCAGCAAAGCGAGGACACGGCGCTGATGTTCGAATGGTTCGACCGCGTCGGCTACGATGCCGATATCGCCGCATTGCGGAGGGATTTTCCCGAGGTCCGCTGGCACAGTTTCGCCGACTGGGCACGCGAATTCGACTGGAGCGTTCTCGACCGGACGTCTTCTGCCGCCTGAGTTTCCATAGACATCACCGGCTGAAGCGGAAAACCGGAGAGCCGGGGTCCGCTTCCCACCACCGACAGCAGACACTTTGCTGCTGCTGGAATCCGATACACGGGTTTTACCGTACGTCGCAGAAGTTAAGCGCTAAAGTTGTCGTATGTCTCACGAACAGGGGGAGTGTTGGTCATGAAGACGGCAATCGTATTCGACTGCGAGTTTGTTTGCGTCGAGGGCTCGCTAAGCAGGTTCTGGTGCGCGGCTCACGACCCCGATCCCGTTATCGCGCAGATCGGCGCCGTGAAGCTCGGGGTGGCGGGCGATTTCCCTCTCTTGGATACCTATAAAGCCTACGTTCAGCCGATTGACCGTTTTGGCAACAGGTATGTAATCGACCCGTACTTCACCGAACTGACCGGCATCACCGAAGACAACATACAGACTGAGGGGTTGCCGCTGCAGGACGCCCTTGCGGGAATTGATCGCTTCTCAGAAGGCGCGCGGTTCTGGTCGTGGGGCAAGGACGAACTGAACATGGTCGCCATTAGCTGCTACATCACAGGCGTTCAGCCGCCCATCCCTGCCCAACGGTTCGACAACGCGGTCAAGCTGGTGATCGCGGCGGGGATGCCGATCGAAGACATAGCGAAGACGCCCAGCAACAAACTTGCAGACTACTATGGCGTTGAGCACCCTCCATTGCAGGGGCATGACGCGCTCGACGATGCCCTATCCGTCGCATACGCGCTGCAACATCTTTTGAAGACCGGGAAATTGCAGTCAGACGCCTTCGACCGCACCTAGCCCTCGATCGACAAGCGAAAAGACTGTATTCCGCCCGTAGCGGTCATTCATTCCATCTGGGTACATGGCTGCAAATGCGCATTTGCAGACGCGTCGAATAGCCCGGCTGCGCTAGGCTTTCGAAATCCAGTATGCGTCGGTGACCAGCCAGGCATCTTCGATGCAAGTGTCCGATCGCCCTCGATGGTATTGCGCAAGGTCAGCGACCTTGCCTCGTGCAGCCCTGAGGGCGGCCGTTAAAGCCTTTTCTTCGTCTCTGCGCCTGGCTCCGCCGCAATGGTAAAAGCCGCATGGCACAAGTGACCTTATAGGAAACGCATCGCCAGCTCTTTCCAGAAGCATCATGAAGCCCCATCGGTCTTCACCCGTGAACGGCAGCGCCATCCGGCCGGCGTCGGACAAATTTGAAAGCCACCGTTCCGGCACGTGCGTCACTCCTGCGAAGGCGACCACAACATCGAGGTTTGGCAGGTCAACTGCCTGTGTGGCGTCACCGGATATCACTTCGATATGGGCATAGTGAGCAAGATTGCCTTGCGCGCGCCGAGCGAGGTCTTCATCGATCTCATACGCAATCACGCGTCCCTCGGAACCGGTCAGTTCAGCGAGAATGGCGGTGAAATAGCCGACGCCGGCGCCCACCTGAAGGATAGTCTGGCCGGGCGTTATGTTCAGATGGTCGAAAACAAAGGCCCAAAGCGACGGCAATCCGCTGTTCAATCCGCGCTTTTCGTCAAGCGAGACCAGAACATCGTGGTAAATCTCATGAAGTGCGGCTGAAGGGCTCGTATGGACTGCCCCGACTTGCAATCTCGAATGGATACGCCATGGGCCGCTGCCGAGATATTCCTCGCGCGGGACTTTGGCGAATGCGTCGATGACGGCAGGGTTGTGCACAACGGGCGATGAGACGCGCAGGTCTTCGGCAAACCATCGGCGCGCTTCGTTACCATCGGTTGTCGGCATGGGCATCGGCTCCCCGATTATGCGTACTTTCTCATGCTCTCAGAAAACCGAACGGCGGCAAAGGGTCCCTATCTTCGCACACAAGGCGATCCGGCCATGACTGCTTTCCACTCTAAGGGAGTCAGCGGCCAAAAGGCAGCTCAGGCGCCTCGGATTCGCCTTTGCTTCAGGGGTGCGAGGCGCCGCCCGCGACCGAATAGGAATTCCTGCGGGAAGGAGGGCAGCCCGCTGGGTCTAGGCGCCTCGCCGCTTTCATGAGGAGAGACGGCGCATGGATGGGGTCGCTCCGGCATATGACACGGCGGCCCGATCTGTCCGTCGTTCGGGCGTGGGACTGCAAAACCGCTTGAGCGGTGTCGCTTTAACTATTGTAATCATTGCAAAAACGTAATGTGCCCGTTCAGTTTGGGTTCATCGCCCGCTCGCTAGGTTCCCGGTATCGACAACATGGAGCCTACCGATGTTCAAACGAACCGTTCTTGCCGCGATTGCGATCTCGATGCTCGCGGTTCCAGTCGCCCAGGCTCAGCAGCGCCATGATGGCCCGCGCCAGGGTCAGCATTATTCGCACCAGCACAAGCGGGATTTCCATGCACCGAGGCGCCATGAGGTGCGCAAACATCAGAACAAGCGGCACCACTGGTCCAGGGGGAAGCGCGTTCCGGAATGGCAGCGCAGGCAGGCGATCCGCGATCACTACCGTTACGGGCTCAGGCGTCCCGGTCGTGGCCAGCAGTGGGTGAGGGTCGACAACGACTTCCTGCTGATCAGCCTGGGCACCGGGATCATCGCAAGCATCATCGCGGGACGCTAGGCGACAAGTCTGTCACACGACAGAGGCGGGTGATGAACCCGCCTCTTCCTTGCCGACTAGGCGGCTGCTTTCCTGCGCGCCCGCTTTACAGGTTCCGCCGCCTTGGGTTTGCGGCCGAGCCCCATCTTCTTGGCGAGTTCCGAACGCGCCGCCGCGTAGGACGGAGCGACCATCGGGTAGTCGGCTGGCAGATTCCACTTCGCCCTGTACTCTTCAGGCGTCATCCCAAACGTCGTCTTCAAATGCCGCTTCAGGGATTTGAACTTCTTCCCGTCATCGAGGCAGACTATGTACTCCGGAGTCACCGATTTCTTGATCGGAACAGCAGGCGTAAATTTTTCTGACGGTTCCTTGGCGGAACCATTCGACAGTACTGCCAAAGATTGATGGACCTGCGCGATCAGAGAAGGCAATTCAGACACCGGAACCGGATTATTCGAGACGTAAGCTGAGATCACGTCGGCAGTCAGTTCTATGGTATCGGTGTTGTTGAGATTGTCGTTCATATCGGAATTCCCTCGTTTTAGTTTAGCTCGCCCAGCGGGTAGATATTGCTTATCGGGAGGGATGCAACCCTGTTGTGGTGCATAGTCTATTTGACGCGATCGCCGCGACAGTCTTCCATATCAAGCACCAGCGTCGTTCCGGTCGACGGCGGCCAGCCGGGTTCGGCCGGCATGACCGGGACATTGCCCGCGCCCTCGCGGCGTCTCGCCCCCGGCGAGCAGGAGCCTTCCGCCAGGAGCCGCCGATACTATATAGCCGCTTTCGGCTGCGGAGCCGATTTCCAGAGCGACGGGGATGCCTTGCCAAAAGGCACTTGTGTTTTTTGGCCGTTCTCGCTAATCGCCCCGCATTCGAACGAGCTAAATCCCTGTTGCCAAGGAAAGAATACG
>NZ_JAAKZF010000159.1 GCF_011045125.1 Allomesorhizobium camelthorni
TAATCCCGGATCATGATCATTACAGAGGCTCCTTTGGCGGCCGCGTGTATCCCCTCTGGCATGATGCGGCGGCCAAGACGCCAAATATCCCGCCGCACCTGCTCGGGCTGCTGGCCGATGTCTATGGCCATCCCGTCTCGGCCGAGGACATCATGGCCTATCTCGCGGCAATTATGGCGCATCCGGCATTCACCGCGCGTTTCCAGCCTGACCTCGTCCAGCCCGGCCTACGCGTGCCGCTGACCGCCGACCCGGCGCTATTCGCGGAAGCGGCCGCGCTCGGCCGCGAGGTGATCTGGCTGCATACCTATGGCGAGCGCTTCGCCGATCCGGCGGCCGGCCTTCCGAAGGCGCCTCCGCGCATGGCAGAAGGCGAGCGCCCGTTCATTCCCGAGGAGGGCGGCATTCCAGGCAAGCCAGAGCCGCTGCCCGACACCATGGAATACGACGCGGCGAAGCGCCGCCTGCACGTCGGCAAGGGGTTTGTCGACAACGTCTCGCCCGAGATGTGGAACTACGAAGTCTCGGGCAAGCAGGTGGTATGGCACTGGTTCAGCTATCGCCGGCGCGACCGCACGCGCCCTCAGATCGGCGATAAACGGCCGCCCTCGCCGCTCGATTCCGTCCAGCCGGACCATTGGCTCGCCGAATACACGTCCGACCTGATCGATCTCCTCAACGTTCTCGGCCGCGTGGTCGCGCTGGAGCCGGTACAGGCCGATCTGATGGAGCGAATCCTGAAGGCCGAACTGATCAAGGCCGATCACCTGAAAGCGGCGCTTGGCGACGACGGCAAAGATAACTGACAGGATGCGTCAGGATAGCGGGGATAAGTCGGCCCGCAGCCATCGTGTCGCCAATCCGGTGACGGCATAGTGCCGGTACGAATCGTACCGGACCAGCCATGACCAGCAGGAATCAGCTAGACCTTTTCGGCGCCGACGAGCCGGAGCTGTTCGACGAGGACGCACCGACCGTCTATTACCACGGCGATCCCGATCGCGTCCGCGCGCGCTTGCACCGGCTGATCGCGGAGGCGCGGGCGGCCGAGACCCTGCCTTGGGACGAGGACAGCGTTCGGCTCTACCGCAAGATCGTGCCGCAGATGGTGCTGTGGCTGCCCGAAGACGAAGCAAAGCAGCTTTGCTTCGACTTCGAGGAGGAGATGCGGCGGCTGCTGGCGGCGTAAATTCGTCGTAGGCGCCCCCTACTTCTCACACAGTCTCCTAGGCCCGCTATACGGCTGGAACGTACAATCCTCGGCCCGGAACGAGCGGTAGGCGCGCGAGCAGGCGCGTACGTTACACGACACCGGCGTTTCTTCCTCCGCAGACGCGGTCATCGCCTCCGCCCCAGGCTTGCCCTTTGCCGCCTCGGCGAGCGCGGCCGACATGAAATGCTTCCAGATCGCCGCCGGTAGCGAGCCGCCGGTGATCTCGTTCATCGGCGTGTCGCCGTCATTGCCGACCCAGACGCCGGCCACCAGCGGCTCGTTGAAGTCGATGAACCAGGCGTCGCGATAATTCTGGCTGGTGCCGGTCTTGCCGGCGGCGAAACCCTCCAGCCCGGCCGCCTTGCCGGTGCCGCGCTCGACCACCAGCTGCAGCAGCCCAACCAGGTCGCGCTGCACGCCGCGCAGATCGACCTCCGGCTGCTTCGACGGCCCGACCCGGAAAGCCTGCGGCTGGCCCTCGCTCTGGAACGAGACGATGCCCCACGGCTCGATCGGCGCGAGCCCCGCCCGCACCGAGGCGTAGGCGCCGGTGAGGTCCAGCAGGCTGACCTCCGAGGCGCCCAGCGCCAGCGCCGGCGTCTCGATGAGCGGCGCGTCTATGCCGAGCTCGCGCGCCGCCGCCACGACATTCTTCAAACCCACCTCCTGCGCCAGATTGACCATCGCGGCGTTCAGCGACCGTGCAAAGGCCTCGGCGAGGGAAACGCGGCCATTATACTCGCCGCCGAAATTTTCCGGGGTCCAGCCGTTTATCTCGACCGGCTCGTCCCTCACCCGGTCGCGCGGCGAATAGCCGGCCTTCAGCGCGGCATAAAGCACGAACAGCTTGAAGGCCGAGCCCGGCTGCCGCATCGCCGTCACCGCGCGGTTGAACTCGCTGCCGGCATAGTCGCGCCCGCCCACCATCGCCACCATCGCCACCACCGCCCCGTCCGGCGTCATGGCGACGAGCGCGGCCTGCCCCACGCCTGCGGCACCTTCAGAGGCCCAGCCCCTCGCGCACCGCCTCCTCGGCCAGCGCCTGCAGCTTCGGCACGATCGTCGTGCGCACCTTGATCGTGCCGCGATAGGGCCCGGCGATCTCGCGCGCATCGTCCAGCACCCAGTCGGAGAACCAGCTGCCGGCGCGGTGCGCCGGGCGCGCCGGGTTCAACGTCACGGTCCGCGCCCGCGCCGCCCTCGCCTCCGCCTCGTCGATCGCGCCGCTCGCCATCATCACGTCGAGCACCGTCTCGGTCCGCTTGGCGGCGGCCTGCGGGCTGGTGAGCGGGCTCAGCTGCGACGGCGACCTGATGATGCCGGCGAGCAGCGCGGATTCGCTTAAGTTCAGCTGGTTCACCCCTTTGTCGAAATAGACCCGCGCCGCCGCCGGAACGCCCGTCGCGCCCGCGCCGAGATAGATGTTGTTGAGATAGCGCGTCAGGATCTCGTCCTTGCCGAGCCGCGCCTCCAGCCAGAAGGCGATGACCAGTTCCTGGATCTTGCGCTTGAAGGTGCGGTCGCTCTCCAGATACAGGATTTTTATCAGCTGTTGGGTGATGGTGCTGCCGCCCTCAACCACCTCGCCGGCCAAAAGATTGCGCCAGACCGCCCGCCCGACGCCGCGGAAATCGATGCCGTAATGCTCGTAGAAGCGGCGGTCCTCAACCGCCAGCACCGCGTCGACCAGATGCGGCGGAAACTCCTCGCGCTTGGCGTAGGCGCCCTGATACGGCCCCTGCTGCACGATCGCCGCGCCGTCGGCGCTTTCCAGCACAACGACCGGCTTCAGCGAGCCTTCGGCGATCTCCTGCCAGGGCACGTCGCGCAGCGCCCACCAGAGGATGCCGACCGAGACCACGACCAAAGCCAGCACCGACAGCACGGCCGCCCGCAGCCATGTAAATCGCCTGCGACGTCCCACCTCCGGTAGAATATCGCCGTTTTCGCGGACAGCGCGAAAGCCGCGCAACCGCTCCGCCGGCGACCCGAACAGCCCAGGCAGGCCGCGGACCGAGCCGGCCAGCGCGCCGATCCGCGCCTCCATGCGCGAATAATCTGCCTCGCGTGTTCGTTTGCCCAGCCGCCTTACGCCCACTGAGACCGCCCTCCCCGCCCGCCGCGCGGCAATACCGAGATCGTGGGGCAAAGCTCTTGCGAGTTCCGCCGCCGCCCTGCCGGTTCGGCTGAAGGCCGCTTCTTCGGCGGGTGACTGATCCACCGCACCCTCAACGTGCGGCTCCGGCGCGGCGGACGCCGGCTTCTCCGGGCGACCGCCCTCGCTCTCCTGAGCCTTTGTCCTGCCTGCCATGAATTGTCTGTCGTTCGCGTCCCTGATTCTCGAACTAGCGCGAGCGGCAGCTTCGGAAAGTGCGCTCCCAGCCATTTGACGCTCCGCGTTGCCCTGCCGCCACGCCGCCGCCCAGCATCGGGCCAAACGCCGCGCCTGCCGGCACAAAACGGAAACGCTGCTGGTCTTTCCGCCCCGAATCGCTACATTCGGTGTCAATGCCAGGTTTCCCGGACGACATGCCTTTTTTCGACGAACCGAGCGCGCCGCCCGCCCGCCCGGCGAGCGGCCACGCGCCTTCGGGCATCGCCGCGCGCGCCATGGCCGCGCGCCAGGCCTCAGCGCCTGATTACCTCGCGGGTTTGAACCCCGAGCAGCGCCTCGCCGTCGAAACCACGGAGGGCCCGGTGCTGGTTCTGGCCGGCGCCGGCACCGGCAAGACGCGCGTCTTGACCACCCGCATCGCCCACATCCTCGCCACCGGACGCGCCTTTCCAAGCCAGATCCTCGCCGTCACCTTCACCAACAAGGCCGCGCGCGAGATGAAGCAGCGCGTCGGCATGCTGGTGGGCGAAGCCATCGAGGGCATGCCGTGGCTCGGCACCTTCCATTCCATCGGCGTCAAGATGCTGCGCCGCCACGCCGAGCTTGCCGGCCTCAAATCCGGCTTCACCATCCTCGACACCGACGATGTCGTGCGCCTGATCAAGCAGCTCATCCAGGCCGAGGGCCTGGACGACAAGCGCTGGCCGGCGCGCCAGTTCGCCATGATGATCGACGGCTGGAAGAACAAGGGCCTCGGCCCCTCGGAAATCCCCGAGGGCGACGCCCGCTCCTTTGCCAACGGCAAGGGCCGCCAGCTTTACCAGGCCTACCAAGACCGGCTGCGGACGCTCAACGCCTGCGACTTCGGCGATCTGCTCTGCCATCCCATCCGCATCTTCCGCGCCTATCCGGACGTTCTGAAGGAATATCACCGCCGCTTCAAATATATCCTCGTCGACGAGTACCAGGACACCAACACCGCGCAATATATGTGGCTGCGGCTGTTGGCGCAGCGGCCGGAGGCGGCTCCACCCTCCCCGCAAGGGGGAGGGAAAGGCCGCGCCCGGTCGAACCGCCGTAAACATCTGCTGCGTCGGCGACGACGACCAGTCGATCTATGGCTGGCGCGGCGCCGAGGTCGACAACATCCTGCGCTTCGACAAGGATTTCCCGGGCGCGACCATCATCCGGCTGGAGCGCAACTACCGCTCCACCGCCCATATCCTCGGCGCGGCTTCCCACCTCATCGCCCACAATGAGGGCCGGCTCGGCAAAACCCTCTTCACCGAGAAGATCGAGGCCGACGACGCCAAGGTCCATGTGCACGCCGCCTGGGATTCGGAGGAGGAAGCCCGCGCCGTCGGCGAGACCATCGAGCAGGCGCAGCGCGAAAACCACAATCTGAACGACATGGCGATCCTGGTGCGCGCTTCGTTCCAGATGCGCGAATTCGAGGACCGTTTCGTCACGCTCGGCCTGAACTACCGCGTCATCGGCGGCCCGCGTTTTTATGAGCGCCAGGAGATCCGCGACGCGCTCGCCTATTTCCGCGTGGTCGCCCAGGGCGCCGACGACCTCGCCTTCGAGCGCATCGTCAACGTGCCCAAGCGCGGCCTCGGCGAAGCGGCCATCCGCCAGGTCCACGACACCGCGCGTGCGTTGCGCGTGCCCATGCTGGAGGCCGCCTCGAAACTCGCCGAAAGCGACGAGCTGAAGCCGAAGCCGCGCGCCGCCCTGCGCGAAGTCGCCGCCAATTTCGCCCGCTGGCAGGCAGCGCTCGACCACACGCCGCACACCGAACTTGCCGAGACTATCCTGGAAGAGTCCGGCTACACCGACATGTGGAAGAACGACCGTTCGGCCGAAGCGCCGGGCCGGCTCGAAAACCTGAAGGAGCTCATCCGCTCGATGGAGGAATACGAGTCGCTGCGCTCCTTCCTCGAGCATGTCGCGCTGGTCATGGATGCCGAGCAACAGGAGAATCTCGACGCCGTCAACATCATGACGCTGCACTCGGCCAAGGGCCTCGAATTCGAGACAGTCTTTCTCCCCGGCTGGGAGGAAGGCCTGTTTCCGCACCAGCGCTCGCTCGACGAGGGCGGCCGCTCCGGCCTGGAGGAAGAGCGCCGCCTCGCGTACGTAGGTTTGACCCGCGCCAAGAAGAACCTGCACATCTGGTTCGTCTCCAACCGCCGCATCCATGGCCTCTGGCAATCGACCATCCCCTCGCGCTTTCTCGACGAACTGCCCGAGGCCCATGTCGAGGTCGATGAGGGCGGAAGCTCCTATGGCGGCTATGGCTCGTCCTATGGCGGCGGCGCTTTCGCCTCCGGCCGCGGCGGTCGCCAGAACCCATATGGCGCGTCGCGCTTCGACAATCTCGGCGGCTCAGGCGCCGGCGCTGGCGGCGGTGGTTCCGGCGGCGGCGCCTTCTCCAACACCTACGCCACGCCGGGCTGGCAGCGCGCCCAGCAGAACCGCACCGAGGCGACGGACCGCAACTGGGGCACGCGCTCCGGCCACGCCGTCGAGCGCATCGGCTACGGCGAAACCGACAGCGGCTACGGCGCCGGTCGCGGCTCAGTCAAGGGCCGCACCATAGACGGCGAACTCGTCGCCAAGAGCGTCTCCGACACGCCCTCCCCCTTCACCGTCGGCGACCGCGTCTTCCACCAGAAATTCGGCAACGGCAATGTCGTCGCCATAGACGGCAACAAGCTCACCATCGATTTTGATAAGGCGGGACAAAAGCGGGTGCTGGACGGGTTTGTACAGGGGGTGTGAGGTTCTCTTGGCAGATAAAGTCCTCATTACTGCGCAGCAATTGCGCGACATCATTGCAGAAGTGATCACTCAATCAATCCAAGTTCGCCGACTATCTCTCGGCGAAGCGGATAAATATGACGAATTGAGTGGTGAAGTAAGTGATGATGAGATCACCGACTTTGTCTTTTCCAACGCGTTATTTGATTCCGAAACTGTCGAACAGCTTTTCGACCCTGGCCTTCTCGGCTTTAATGCCAAAACAGCACAGGCCACGCCAGAATGGCTGAACGAGTACAAGGAGAACGTCGCCAGTTGGGCATCATCAAACACTTGGCTCGGAGGAGATCCTCCGTTCTGGAATTTTGATCGGTTATATGGGTTAGAG